>NVUO01000009.1 GCA_002733155.1 Sulfurimonas sp. | reverse complement strand
AACAGCCTTAAATGAGTGTTATTTTGCTCATACCTTACATAACACTCATAATGATACTTAAGCGAAGGGTTGAAAATGGAAGTTAAAAAAAAGCTATTATACCATTCTGATCTGACTACCATTATCAGGACAAAGAATAGTTATATATTCTAAGTTAAAATACTGATAATAAAAAGGTCAAAAATGAGAACAAGCTAATACACAAGAAGAACTTCAACAAGAGAAACGTAATAGTAAAAACGGAAGATAGCAACATAGATTACGAGTTATCTTATTAGTAAAACAGGCTTATCCTTGTATTGACCTATAATTGAATCTATTTGAATATCTAATAAACTTAAAGAATAAAGTGCAGATTTATCATTTAAAGATAAAGACTTTATCCTTGTAGTATATATAGATGAATATACATCTTTTTTATTTAAAATAAAAAAACCATTTGTACTAATAAAATCTTTATTGGATTTTTCGAATATTCTTTGACTTGCATTTTTTACTGAACTTACTTCTAAATTAAAATGTTTATAAGTTAAAGTGTTCAACTACCTGTTTAGAAATTTCACTAAAACTCTCTAATATGTTTTCTCTTATTAAAATCCGATTCTTATGTGCCTGATCAAAAGCTAGAAAAAATATAAGTACAAAGAACAATATAATAGCAGCTATAGCTGGATATAAGAATGCTGTATTTATTCGTTTAGAAATAAAATCATGAAGAGAAATCATAAATACAACCTATAATTTAAAATACTGTGTTGCATTATATCTTATTTATTTTTCAATTAATTTAAGCATAAATAATATTCATATATTAATTTTTATTATTTTATATTTTCTAAGTCATTATGATTTATACTGTATATTATGAAAAAACTACTTTATATTTTTCTTTTTTTCTTACTAGGTATATCCTCAACCGCTAGCATAATTACACATCTTAAAATAAGTGGTGCTATTAGTCCATCTACTAGTTATTACCTTACAAAGGGTTTTATTTATGCTAGTGAAAATAACTCAAGTGCTATCCTTATCTCTTTAGATACACCAGGTGGACTTGCGAGCTCTATGCGGGAGATGATACAGGAGGTGCTTAATGCATCTATACCAGTTATAATATATGTATCACCAAAGGGGGCTAGAGCTGCTAGTGCTGGGACATATCTAATGTATGCCTCACATATTGCTGTTATGGCACCTGGGACTAATATTGGTGCAGCTACACCAGTTAGTATGATGAGTGCGCCTAAAGTTAAAGACCTTAATATGTCCAAAAGTGCTATGGAGAAAAAGGTTATTAACGACTCCGTAGCATATATAACCAGTCTAGCACAACTTAGAGATAGAAATGTATCATGGGCAGTTGAAGCAGTTAAAGAAGGAAAAAGCCTATCGGCTGAGGATGCACTAAAACTAGGTGTGATAGATATGATAGCTGAGAATAAAGATGAACTTTTTAAAAAWTYARWWWYWRRAMRTRYMRWWAWKGAYMMWMMWSMKWTWACTTTATCTTTTAAAGATGCTAAACATATATATTATGAGCCTGATTGGAAAAACAAACTATTAAGTATTATCACAGATCCAAATATAGCCTATATATTACTTATGATTGGCGTATATGGCATATTTTTTGAATTAATGCATCCTGGTTCTATTTATCCAGGTGTAATTGGACTAGTATCTGGGGTAATGGCCTTATATGCTTTAAACCTTTTACCTTTTTCTTATGCTGGTCTACTTTTAATTATTATTGGGATTGCTTTAATGATATCTGAGGTTTTTATAAGCGGTTTTGGTATCTTAGGTATAGCTGGTCTTGTATCTTTTTCGCTTGGTTCCTTATTATTATTTGATGCCGACACCTTGGGTCAGGGTGTATCTATCCCTATAATAGCAGCTTTTTCTATAAGCTCACTAGCATTTTTTATACTACTACTTCGTTTTGTACTTAAATCTAGAAACTCTAAACTAGTATCTGGTTTAGAATCTATGATAGGGATGGAGGCAGAGGTTATAAAAAAAGAGGGGGACTTATACAAGGTTCACTGCCACGGAGAAATATGGTCAGCTACGAGTGATATAGAACTTAAAACAAAGGATATTTCTTATGTAGAGTCTATATCTGGTTTAACATTAAATCTAAGGAGTAAAAAATGATTTCTATGACATTAATATATACAATAGCCTTTATACTTATTTTATTGGCACTTTCTATAAGGGTCTTAAGAGAATATGATAGGGCTGTTGTTTTCACGCTAGGACGATTTACTGGGGTAAAAGGACCTGGTCTTATTATTTTAATCCCAATAGTTCAACAAATGATTAGAGTTGATTTACGTACAATAGTTTTAGATGTACCTACACAAGATGTTATATCACATGATAATGTATCTGTACATGTAAATGCTGTAGTTTACTTTCGTGTACTAGATCCAGAGAAGGCTATTATTCAGGTTGAACACTTTTATGATGCTACATCTCAACTTGCTCAAACTACACTTAGATCTGTTTTAGGTCAACATGAATTAGATGAGATGTTATCTGAGAGAGAGAATCTAAACGCTGATATACAAAAAATATTGGATAAACAAACAGATGCATGGGGTATTAAAATATCAAATGTAGAGATTAAACATATAGACCTAGATGAAAATATGGTTAGAGCTATTGCTAAACAAGCTGAGGCTGAGAGAGAAAGAAGAGCTAAGGTTATACATGCACAAGGTGAGCTTCAAGCTAGTGAGGCTCTATTAGAGGCTGCAAATGTTTTAAGTAAAAATCCTCAAAGTATGCAACTTAGATATCTTCAAACTTTAAGTGATATTGCAGGAGAAAAAACAAACACACTTGTTTTTCCTTTCCCTATTGAGTTTTCACAGATTTTTCAATCTAAACTTAAAGATCTTTAGCATTGTATGAACTTCTAACTAATATGCCTGAGGCTACAGACTTAAAACCAATAGCTAAAGCCTCTTGTCTTATATTGTCAAAAAATTCTTTTGAATAATATTTTTTTATCATATGATGTTTTGGGCTTGGTTGTAAATACTGACCTATACTTAACTCCGATACACCAACACTCAACAAGTCTTTCATAGTGTCAATAATCTCTTTTTTTGTCTCACCTAGACCTAGCATAAGAGAAGACTTGATAATACTGGAACTATTTTTAGTATAATATTCTAAAGTTTTTAAGCTTATTTCATATGAGCTTTGCGGACGGACAAAATCTGAGAGACGTCTAACTGTTTCTTGATTATGAGAAAGTTTTTCTACTCCAGTTGATACAATAATATCCAATGATTTTTTATTTGCTTTAAAATCTGGTGTTAACAACTCTATTTTAATATCTGGATTTTTTTCTTTTATCTTAGATACACAAGAAGCAAAATGAGATGCACCATAATCAAATAAATCATCTCTATCTACTGATGTTAATACTAAATAATCTAAGCCAAGTTCACTTATAGCCTTAGCTACCCTACTCGGCTCATCTAGGTCTATAGCTAGACCCTTACCTGTTTTTACATTACAAAATTTACAAGCCCTTGTACATATATCACCTAGAATCATAAAAGTTGCAGTTTTTTTAGAATAGCATTCAGTCCTATTTGGACATGATCCTGCCTCACATATAGTATTTACTTCATTATTTTTTAAAATATCTCTAGTAAACTCTATTAAATGCGGATCTGGTGCTTTAACTCTTGGTTTATACGGATTCATTAAATGCCTCACAAATATTTTGTATTATCAATGTATCTACATCTTTACAAGATAGATTTAAGCCTTGTTCCACTAAAGATGAAGAGCTAAACCCTTTTAAATTGCATGGTTTTATTTTATTATGAAAATCTAAATTAATATCTACATTTAAAGATACCCCATGAAGAGATACCCCTTGTTTATATCTAAAGCCCAAAGATAATAATTTTTTTGAACCAATATAAAAACCTGGTTTCTTTTTGTCATAATATACATCTGCTAGATATTGTTTAAAAAAACTAGTATATACAGAAATAATATTTGCTAAAAAACGCGCAGGATATGGTGAATGAAAACAAAAATAATAAATATTTTGTCCCTCTGAGTGAGAACTAATAGATCCACCCCTATCTGTTTTTAGACTTTTAACATCAAAGATATCTTCTTCATCATAACCAAGTGTATATATCTCTGGATGTTGACATAATATAAGGTGGTTCTGTTTATCACTAAGTGCATTTTTATGAATTTCTAACATTTTGTTATGGGCATGTTCATAGTTAATTAGACCCCAGTTATGAACAATCATAGGTGAAAATAAGTCCTCTCTAAAGCTTCTGAAAAAGTTGGATGTGCCATAATAGTCATAGATGTAAGACCAACATCCATCTCACCAGCTAAGGCTACAGCTACACTCGAGATTAATTCCTGAGCATCTGGTGCTAAAATTTCAGCTCCAATAATAAAATTATCATCATCTGCATATACAATCATCATGCCATTACTAGCCATATGAAAAGCAGATATAGTAAAATTATTTAACTTCACTATACTTTGTTTATATATAGTATCTGTTTTATCAAGGGTATCCTTTGTTAAACCAACTGATGCATATGAAAGGGGTAGGGTATGAATAAACTTTACAACATGATTTAAATTTAATACATGAGTATTATGTCCTAAAATAGACATAGTTACATTTAAAACCTGTGCCCTAGCAGCGTGAGCTAGTTGAAGTTTAGCATTACAATCACCAATAGCATAATGATTTTTTAAACTAGTCTCAAAATATTCATTACAAATAATACCATCGTCTGTTTGTATATCTTTTGTAGCTATTACAGACAAGTTTGCCCTACGCCCTGCTGCGATAAGAAGTAGTTCAGATTTAACTTCCACTTTATTTTCAAATAAAATTTTTACACCCCTTGCATCTGAAATTGCCTGCACAATCTTATGAGAAGGAAAAAACTTTATACCTATTTTTTCTAAATCAGCTTGCAGAGACTTCTGTATAAAAGGATGTGCTTTGTTTTGTATCATCTCACTACGATAAAATAAATTCACCTCTACACCACATGATGCAAAAAAAGAAGCCATCTCTAAAGCTATAGCACCAGCTCCATATATAGAAATATTTTGAGGTAATCCATCTAAATTTAAAGCCTCATCACTAGTTATAATTTTTTTTCCATCATAATTTATTCCATCAGGAATATGTGGGGATGAACCAGTACCGATAACTACATGTTTAGCCTCATATACCTTATCTTTTACACTCACTTTATGAGCTTCTTTTATAATACCCTCGCCTTCAATAAGGTCTATACCCTTACACTGGGCATGTACCGAACTTCTTGCACTTTGGATTAGTTTATTTTTTTTCTCTACTAATACCTTTATATTTAAACTCAAATCACCATAAAACATCTCACCTTGAGCTTTAAGTACTGAATTTGAATAATGTAAAAACATCTTTGATGGTATACACCCTTTATGTAGACATACTCCACCTAAAAGATCCATATCTTTTTCTATCAAAGCCACCTTTAAACCATTTTTCGCAGCTATAACTGCACCAGCATAGTTAAGACCACCACCTATATAAATAATGTCATACATGCCTTACCTCTTTTACAGTATCTTTGAAAAAATCTTCATCTAAACAAATATCTTTAATTTTTTGTAAAAACAAAGAAGCCTCATATCCATTTACTAATCTATGGTCAATACTTAAGGTTATAGATATTTTCTCATCCACCTCAGCACCAATAGCAGCAATTGCTGAATCATCTTGGTTTATCATTGCATCAAACCTATGTATACCCATTCCACCTAGATTTGAAATTGCAAAACTTGAACCACTCATTTCATCTATAGAAAGTGAGTTTTTTTGAACCTTATTTTTATATTTTATTAAAGTCTCTTCAATACTATTAATATTTACTAAGTTTACATCTTTAAAAACAGGCATATATAATCTATTATTTTCTGCCATTGCTAGAGCAATATTTGCATTAGCTCTAGTGTATATATACTCACCTTGTATACCAGATCTAAAAGCATCAAACTCCATCATAGCTTTTGCAAATATTTTTATTAACCATGTAGTTATCCCATAAGTATTATATTTTTTAAAATAAGAACTATATATATAATCATAAATATGATATACAGCCTTTTTCCTAGATTTTTCAAGGTTTTTAATAAGAGCTTTTTGAAATGATGGAATTTCTCTTAGAGGCTTAATATTATACTTTTGAATAAAATTTAAAATATCATTAGTATCATATTTTTTATCTAAATTAAAATCCTTAGCCTCTATCTTATGCGTCTGCATTAACTTTAAAGCCTTATGTGTAAAATACTTATTATCAACTTCATTAGTATCTAAAATATCTTTTAAATGGGTAGGTACTGGTATTTTATTTTGCTTTTGTAGTTTATATATATCTATATTATGTTCATTGGCATATATCCTTGCTTTTGGTGAGGCATAAAGCTTATCTGAAAAGTAAGACTTCTGTATATATTTTTCTACTTTTATATCTTCTTCTTTTTCTTTTTCTTCTTTAAGCTCTTGTTTTAAGTCTAAAGTTTCTTCTTCTAAAACATTTTTTAAACTTATTTCAGCTATTAAAGTTCCAACTGGAGCTGATACCCCCTCAGATATCAAAATAGATTTTATGCTTCCATTTTTAAAGCACTGAACTTCCATAATTGCCTTATCCGATTCAACCTCAGCTATGACATCACCAATATGTACAATATCCCCAACTTTTTTTTTCCACGATATTAACTTACCCTCATCCATAGAATCTGAAAGTTGTGGCATTAGTATCTTATAAGCCACTTTGTCTACCCCAAAAAATAATATCCCTTTTAATAGTATCTGGTGTCGGTATTGAAGCTAGCTCAAGTTTTCTATTATAAGCTATTGGTACATTCTCACCACATAAACGAAGTGGAGCTGCATCTAAAGAATAAAAAAGTTTTTCAACTGCCCATGATATTATCTGAGCTCCATATGAACCCATTCTATGACCCTCTTCAACTATAACTACTCTAGAAGTTTTTTTAATAGATTTCTCAAGGCTGGCATAATCAACTGGATTTAGAGAACATAAGTCTATAAGCTCACATGAGCATTTTAATTCTTTTTCTATCTCATCTATTACTGACAAAGTATCATCAAGCATTTTAAGATATGAGATAATTGTGATATCAGTACCCTCTTTAACTAACCTAGCCTTAAATGGGTCTATATCTTCATTTAAAGAAAAATCCTCTTTTTTATTATATAAGAGTTCATGTTCTATAAATAGTACTGGATCATCCATCTGTATAGATTTTTTTAAAGCAAAGTAAGCATAAGCTGGGCTTGAGACTGCAAATACAAAAAGACCAGGAACTGAGCTAAGCATATTCTCATAGTTTTCAGAGTGTTGAGCTCCAAGTTGCTTACTCACACCCTGTGGCATACGTAATACCATTGGAAGTTTTATCTTGGATGCACTCATATATGGAAGTTTTGACATATGATTTATAATCTGATCAAAGGCTAAAAGTGAAAAGTTTGCTGTCATAAGTTCAACTATTGGACGTAAACCGCCAATAGCCATACCAATGCCATTACCAACTATACTTAATTCAGCTATTGGGGTATCTAAAACTCTTTTATCTCCATATTTAGCCAATAATCCTTCTGTCACTCTAAATGTACCACCAACTCCAGCTACATCCTCACCAAGAAGGATAATATCTTTATCCTCTTTCATTTCCTCATCTATAGCTAGATTTAAAGCTTCTCTATATAACATGTTTTAAGCCTTCTTGCGTATACATATATTTTTTTAAGTCTTTTATATCTGGTTCTTCACTCTCTTTTGCAAACTTCACAGCCATCTCTATCTCATTTATGACTTTTTGCTCTAAACTTTTAGCTACATCTTTGTTTATATGTGCTTTTAGTTTTTCTATGGGGTCTTGAGCCTTACATAACTCCATCTCTTGGCTTGAGCGGTACTGATTTGAATCACTTATAGAATGACCCTCAAACCTACATGTCATAGCCTCCACAAAAATAGGACCATTACCCTCTTTTATATACCCTTGAGCCTGAGTTACTGTCTCATATACAGCTACTACATCCATACCATCTACTTCCATAGTTGGCATGTAAATTTTTGCTTTTTGAGCTTGTTTTTCAAATGATGAGACCTTAGATATATGTGTACCAATTGCATATTTATTATTTTCACATAAAAAAAGTATAGGTAATTTATTAACTGAGGCTATATTTATAGATTCAAAAAAAGCACCACAGTTTGTAGCACCATCACCAAAAACCACTAATGTACCAGTATCTATACCCTGATATTTTCTAGCATATGCACATCCTACTGCATTTGGTATATGACCGCCAACTATAGCATCACCACCATAAAAATTTAATTCAGGACTAAACATATGCATAGAACCACCACGTCCCTTACTTACCCCATCTATTTTTCCAAAAAGTTCAGCCATTACTGATTTTATAGATATACCACGAGCTATAGCCATTACATGTTCCCTATATGTAGTGAATACATCCCCTTCAAATGCTTTCATAGCCCCTACACTTAAAGCCTCTTGACCAATATCTAAATGTAAAAATCCAGAAATATTCCCCTGCAGATAATTTTCTTTAGCCCCATATTCAAAATAACGTCCAAGAAGCATATAGTAGTACAGATCTTCTAGTAGCTCATCATCCATATATTTTCCTTTTAATTCACTTGTATAATTATAACTTTTTACAACAATTTTATAATAAATATGTTTTTTGTATTTAATAAATAAGTTATGTTTTATCTAGCTTTTAAAAAACATTTTAATAAATACTAAATTGTTTTTTTAACCAAAACATTAAGAATAAAGTTATATAGTAATAAATATAAACAAAAAAGGACATATTATGATTACACTACCAGAACTACCATTCGAAGAAGATGCACTAGAACCTTTTCTTTCCAAAGAAACTATTCAATACCACTATGGTAAACACCATACTACATATGTAAATAAACTAAATGAACTAATCAAAGGTACTGAGCATGACAAGATGTCACTTGCAGCTATTATTTCGGATGCTGGTGGACCTGTTTTTAATAACGCTGCACAAATATTTAACCATACTTTTTATTGGAAAAGTATGACTCCAAAAAAGCAGGCTCCTACTGGAAAATTATTAGTGAAGATAAATAACGATTTTGGTTCTATGGAAAAATTAAAAGAAAAATTTATACAAGCTGGTGTATCACTATTTGGTTCAGGTTGGGTTTGGTTAGTAAGAGAACCTCATGGACAACTAATGATTGAAAAAACACAAAATGCTCATACCCCACTCTCAGCGCACATGATACCTCTTTTTGTATGTGATGTTTGGGAACATGCCTATTATATTGATTATAGAAATGTAAGATTAGCTTATTTATCAGAATTTTGGAATCATATCAACTGGGAATTTGCATCTAAAACTTATGATAATACTGATAATGACATTTTTATTGGTATTGAACCATGTAACGATATTCATGACCCATTTTGCCAACTTTTAGATGAGCTTCAAGATGGAGATAGAGTTACTTCTTAGAGTATTTACAAGTGTTTTAGATAGATAAACTATCTAAAACACTTCTTATATATATTTTAAATCTTTTCTTTTGTACCTAGATGCTTCTTTTTGTAAAAAAGTAAATAAGTTGATGGAAGAATTAATAAGGTTAAAATAGTTGAACTTATTATTCCCCCAGTAATAACTACTGACAATGGATACTGAATCTCAGCGCCAACTCCAGTAGCATAAAGTAATGGTAATATTCCAAACAATGTAGTAAATGCTGTCATTAGTACTGGACGAAGACGTAATAATGTAGCCTCTTTTAGTAAAGTCTTTAAACTTACATCTGGATGCTTTATTCTAAGTTCATCAATAAAACTAACAAGTACTATACCATTTAGAATAGCTATGGCAAATATTGCTAAGAAACCAATTATTGCAGATACTGATAAGTAAATTCCACTAACAACTAGTGCAATAATTCCACCAATAAAACCAAATGGTACATTTAATAAAATAAGCATAGCCTTAGATAAAGAATTAAAAGCTGTATACAAAAGTAAAATAACTAAAAATATAGTGATTGGGATAATAACCATTAATCTTTCAGTAGCCTCTTTCATATTTTTAAAATCCCCAGCCCATCCTATATAATAACCATCAGGTATATCTACTTGCGACTTTATAATAGCATCTGCTTCTTTTACAAACGATGCTACATCCCTACCTTCAACTTCCATAGACAGAACCATATACCTACTAAGATTCTCCCTTTTTATAAATGAAGCACCCTGCTGAATTGTTATATCACAGATTTGGTCTAGTGTAACTAAATTTCCAGTTTTAGAACGTATAGTTACATTTTTAACTGCTTGTATATCTTTTTTAGCATCTTTAATCTTTGCAACTATTCCAAAACGACGTATACCCTCTATTTTCTCAGATACTGGTTCCTCGCCAATTCCATTACGAATAACATCCATTACATCTTGAACACTTATTCCATAACGAGCAAGAGAAAGATAATTTGGTTCTATTTTAATCTGAGCCTGACCTAGTTGAACTTCAACTTCCATCTCTTCAAGTCCATCAACACCTGATAGTTTGGCTTGAATGTCTTTTGAGATTCTATCAAGAACTTTTTGATCATCTCCATAAATTTTAACAGCTAGTTCCGCTTTTACACCCTCTAATAACTCTTCTATACGCATTGCGATAGGTTGCGTTGGTATAAACTGAACATATTCAAAACTTTTCTTTAAATCTTTATTCATTCTATCTGTTAAGTCTTCTAAATCTTCAATTCCAGGTTTAAGAGTAAGTAATACTTCCATATAATTAGCCTGAGCAGTCTCACCATTTTCACTCCTACCAATCATAGAAAGAATTGATGAGACATCATTTGGATAATTTTTAAGTATATGTTTTTCAATTAAACCAGCTGTTTTAGTTGAGTGAACTAATCCCGTCCCTGGTATAGATATAACCCTATACATTATAGATTCTTCATTCAACTCAGGCATAAATTCTCTACCCTGAAGAGTTAAAATATAAGCTAATACTACAAAAATAGCAGATACACCTACGAGTAATGTCTTTGCATGAGATAATGCAAACATTAAAAATGGTGTATATCCCTTTTTAATAGCTTTCATAATAGCATTTTCAGCAGAAGTAGATGGTTTTAACAGTAAAAATACTAATACTGGTACTAATACTAATGCTACTAGTAATGAACCAAGCATTACAAAAACAATATTTAAAGCCATAGGCCCGTAAAGTTTTCCAGCTAAACCATCAAGTGAAAGAAGTGGAATAAATACAGCTGCAATAATTAAAACAGCAAAAGTAACTGGGGTAGCTACTTCTTTTGCAGCAGATGTTACTACTTCAAGTCTTGGTGCATTTGGCTCATCATGTAACTTTCTAAATGCGTTTTCAACTATAACAATAGTACCATCAACTATCATACCAACGGCAATTGCTAAACCAGATAGACTCATAAGGTTTGCAGATATTCCATAATAATCCATAAGTAAAAAAGCAATTAATAATGAGATTGGTAAAGATATAATTACTATAAATGCTGAACGAAGTTCAAACAAAAATAAAAATAACACTATAGCTACTAAGACTACACCTGATAGTAGTGCTGAAGTCATAGTACTTACAGCCTTATGTGTTATCTCAGTCCTATCATAGATAGTTTTAATTATTACACCTTTTGGAAGTGCTGCATTTACAGTTGAAGTTTTTTCTTTAATTCTCTCAACTACCTTAGCTGCATTTGTAGCAGTTCTTTGAAGAACCATACCAATTACAGACTCAGACCCATCAATACTAATAGATCCAAATCTAGGAGCTGAACCAGGTTCAATCTTAGCTACATCACCAATAGTTACAGACTGACCATTAGATGATTTAACAACTGTATTTCTAATATCATCTAAAGATTTATATAAACCAGCTCCACGTATAAGGTACTGTTCACGATTAAACTCTAGGTATTGACCACCAGCTGCCTGATTACTTTTTTGTAAGGCATCAATAATATCTGAATAAGTTACACCGATATTTTGAAGCCTTTTATTATCTATTAAAACATTATATTGTTTCTCATCACCACCCCAGCCAATAACTTCCTCTACACCAGATACAGATTTAAACAAAGGTGTAACTATATACTCCTGCATCTCTCTGATTTCACGTAGTGAATATTTATTTGTAGTGTCTTTTAGCTCATACCAATATACTTGACCAAGTCCAGTAGTATTTGGACCAAGGACAGGTTTACCCCAGCCCATAGGTATATCAACCCCAGTTAGTCTCTCAGATACTAACTGACGAAGAAAATATATATCCATATCATCTTCAAAAAATACAGATACATATGATAAACCAAATATTGAATTAGACATGATTAGTTTAACACCAGCCATACCAGAAAGAGCTGACTCAACTGGATATGTTATTAGTTTTTCTATATCTTCAGCCGAGTTTCCAGGACTCTCTGTATATATAACTACCTGTTTTGGTGTAATATCAGGAAAAGCATCTACTGGAATTTCAGTGTAAGACTTATACCCAAAGGCCATAATTGTCATAAATAATACGATAACTAAGAGTTTATACTTAAGAGAAATATCAATTAATTTTTCTAACATATTAATCCCTAATGACCATGTTCGCCAAGAGACGATTTAAGCATCATTGATTTTACGTAATAACTTTTAGCACTTACGTATTCCTCATTAGCTTCAATACCCTTAACTCCAACATATTTATCATCACTAGCTACAATCTCAACTACGCGAGCTTCATATGGACTTTCATGTTCATCATGCTCGTCTTCTTGCCCATGCTCATCATGCTTCTCTTCTTCATCATGTTTAGTTGGCATAAATATAACCCATTCATTATTAAAAAATGAAAGAGCAGACTTTAATACTGCTATATGTTTATGCTCAGCTTCAAAATATAGAGTCGATTTTACATATGAATTTATAAATAAATCATCTGCTTTTTCATCTACACTAGATAAAACAACGATTCTTTGAGTTAACTCATCCAAAGATGGTAATACCTGAGTAACATGAGTTACAATATCTCTATTATTATAATCCACTATCATTTTTTGACCAACTTTTACAGCTGATGCATACTCTAATGGCACAAAAGATTTAATATAAAAGGCCTGTTCCTTAACGATAGTTATAATAGCCTCATCTATTCTAACAACTGTATGAAGTTGTTGTAATAAAGCAGACACTCTACCAGAACTATGTGCATAAAGAATAAAGTTTGCTGTAGCTTGGCTTAGCTTTTTTGTATCAATACCTAAGGTATCTAACTGTGATTTTAAAGAATTTATTTGAGCTAACATTGCATTTTTTTGAATACTAAGATTGTTCAAATTCTGCATAGATGTCATACCACTATTGTAAAGCTTTTTAGTAGCCTGATAATTTTCATCTAATGATATATACTGCTTATTTAAAGATATATAATTAGCTGTCATTTTAGATACTAATATAGATTCAATAAGTGCAACTTTTTGACCAGCTTTTACCTTTTGACCTGGTTCTACAAAATATTTTTCCAAATGACCACTTACTAAAGATGTAACTGATTGACCTGCATTTGAGAGTTGAATTATTTGAGCGTTAAGTTCAACTGATTTTCCAAATACTTTTTCTTGAGCATGGGAAGTTGGTATCTCAACAGAAAAAAGTGATGATGTAAGTAAAAGTGTTAATAGACATATTCTTTTAGTCATTATATGATCCTTGATTATAGTTTATATTTATAGCATTTTGATTTAGGCTAGTATGTATTTGAATAAGACTTCTTTTTGTAAAAATAACCTTATTTTTAACATCTTGAAGTTGAAGAAGATTTATATTTGCAATCTTATAACCCTCTTTAAACATATCTAATAATTCAATTTCTGTAGTTAAAATATTTTCATTTTGTAAACGAAGATTTTTTAATGATGTACTCTCTTTTTGAAGTCTTTTCACTTCAATATTTAAACGTTTTGTTTCATTATCAATAAGAAGTTGTGAACGTGAAGCTTGTAGTTTTGCTATCTTTTTTTCTTCTGCTTTTGTATTAAAGAATGCAAGTGGAAAATTAGCACCAAATCTATATGTATACTGTTCTGGATCATATTCATACTCAGTATATATATTAATCCATTCAATTTTATTAGAGTTTAACTTTGCTAAAGACAGAGATTGTTCTTTTTTTGATTGTAAAAATTTAATATTTGGATTTGTTAAATTATCAGATGTAGAAATCACATTAAATGTATATTCACTATCAAGTTGTACCTCTTCATTTATTCCAGCAAAGCCAAGTAATCTATAGTATGATTGATTTAAAGCTAACTCTAAACTTGCTTTTGAAACTTTTATAGTTTCATAATCTACCTTTGATTGAAGCATTAAACCTCTTGATACTGTACCTGATTGGTACCTTGCCATTGATATATCATATATTCTTTTTGCAATACTAAGCTCCTCATCTCCTAAACTTAGTAACATCTTTTGTTGTGCATATAAACTAAAAGCAAGAGATATATCACGAATAAATATAGCTTTTTGTTGCTCATAACTTGCATTTGCACTGTTTAAGATATTAGAAGCTAAAGACTCCCTTGTATCTGCAATATTCCATAACCTTATTGGTTGTGAATAATTTATACGGTAACCACTCTCATCGTCCCCACCATCATGAGATATTGTAGAGTGTTCTAACTCTAAGGTAGGGTTTGAGTAACGTGTTACAACTGAGCCTTGCTCTTTTGCTTGATTTAAAGCAAGAGCATTAGACTTTAAATATGGACTATTTGTTATAGCCTTTTGTAAAAATGTATCAAAACTTTCTGCACTTAAAAATGTGCATAATAATCCAGATATAAGTATGTTTTTAAACATATTTATCCTTTTGTATTAAGTAAAAATTTGACGTGGGTATGGGTTGGGTAACTCTTTAAGCTATAGGGGGTATGACGATGTCTAAATTTATTGAAAATTTATAACTATCTTTATAAAGAATTGGTTTTGAAGATATATTTGATACTTGTATCAATAAATTTTCTTGTGGAAACATATATGCATGATGGTACTCAAAATGGATATCACAGATATCATCATGATGATTACCTGGACCTCTGATCTCATCTACATATTCAACTACACTGCATTGTTCTTCATCAAAGATTGCAAATACATATTCATGCGCAATAGAAAAAGTAAATGCGAATAATAAAGAAAGTGTAATTAGGTTTTTTAATTTCATCGAGCTATTGTATCTAATATAAGCAATAAAAAATATTAAGTCTCATTATTTTATAGCTTGAAGTCCAAGGTTTCCATATCTATGAAAACTATCAGATATACTTTGTTCTAGATAATAATGTGTTAATTCTATCCTACCATTAGATACAAAAACTTCGCTTGATATATGCAGGGCATGATTTGCTACTGTTTCGTAAACCTTAGTACTTATACTTTTTTCTTGAAGATACCTAATTCTTTGCGCCTTTGTTAGCAATAAACTTAATTCATTTTCACTATCTATACTTATTTCATCAGTATTTTGCATAAATAAATCTTTATTTGCTTCTAAAAATAAAAATTCAGGCCTAGAAGAATTTTCAGATATAGATATGTGTAATTTTATTCCTATCATTTTTATAGTCATAATAGATGCTAAGACCTCAGCAAATATATCATTATCATCTATCCTTAGTAATACATCTTTTACAGGTATATAACGTATAATATTACTTTGTCCCCTAATCTTTGCATAGTCAAACTCTTTTAAAAACTTCTTTTTCTTCCAGTATGAAAAATTACTAGCGTAAGCAAATGCTTGTTTTATATCTTCTTGAAATTCTATTTTATTTTCAAGATCTATCTGTAATTTATTTAAGTATTCATTTGAACTTATCTCAAAAGTATCAGTCTGGATGGATGAAATATTCATAAATTGAGTTACATAACTTAATCCACCAGCCTTTTTTCCACTACCTATTGAAGATTTTCTCATACCACCAAATGGTTGCCTTAATACAATTGCCCCAGTTGTTGAACGGTTTATATAAAGATTACCAGCTATTAAATTCTCTTTGAAGTAATCTTGTTCACGTATATCTAGGCTCTCTAAACCTGAAGTAAGTCCGTATCCAGTTGAGTTAACGATTTCTACAGCATCTTTTAAATCCTCTGCACATATTACACTAAGGACTGGTCCAAATAACTCATTTGTATGACAAAAATCACCCCTACGTGTACCCCAACGAAGAGATGGTTTTAACATATATTTATTTTCCTCAGCATAACTAGGTTTTACAGCCCATGCTTCATTATCTTCAAGGTAAGTTAATGCTTTTTGTAAGTTTCCTTTTGGTTTTGCTATAAGTGCTGAAATTTTATTCTCAAAATCCCAAACTGAACCAACTTCAAGTGAATTTACTGCATTTATAAGTGTATTTTTAAACTCTTTGTCTTCATAAACTTCAGACTCTAGCACAAGCAATGATGTAGCTGAACATTTTTGTCCTGAGTTATTAAAAGCAGATACCAATATATTTTTAATAGCCTGTTGCCTATCAGCCAAAGCTGTTACAATAGTTGCATTTTTGCCACCTGTCTCAGCTGAAAGTTTTATCTTAGGATTTACTTTTTTTATTTTATATGCAGTATCTTCGCTACCTGTAAAGATACAAAAATTTATATCTTTACTAGGGATTAATACCTCTGAAGCTAAATCTCCACTTGTAGGGACAAATTGAAGTGTATTTTTACTAACTCCAGCCTCCCAAAAACATAAACATAACATATATGCGCAAAGTACAGTATTTGATGATGGTTTTAATATTACAGTATTTCCAGATGCCAAAGATGCAGCGATTCCACCAACTGGTATAGCTATAGGAAAATTCCAAGGACTTATAACTAAACCAACACCCATAGCTTTAATTTTAATAGAACTTAACTTAGATAATCTCTTCACAGAATATGGGTAAAAATTTAAAAAGTCTATAGCTTCAGATATTTCTACATCAGTTTCAGTAAATACCTTAGATGCTTCAGCTGCAGCTATACCAATCAGGTCATGGCGTTTTTGCTTAAACTTGTTAGCTACATTCATAAGAATATCTTGTCTTTGTTCTATAGATAAATCTCTCCATCCATCAGGATCATCTTTTGCAGTTTTTATAGCTAGTGATAAATTCTCTTTAGTAGCTTTTATATATCTACCAACTAAAATATTTTCATTTATTTGAGACTTATCAATTACATCCACTAAATCACCTGATTCTAAAAGCTCTCCAGCTACAACTGGGTAAGCATTAAAAGCACCATTTTTATATATATTTTTCCATTTATCCCTTATGTTTTGAAGCCATTTTCTATTATTTTTTAATACAAAATCAGTATCACTTTCATTTTTAAATTTATAATTATCTAAATCATTCTCTTTTTCTAGAATTTTTATATTTCTATTTTGAGTCCTGTTTGGAAATAAATTTAATCTTTTTATACTAGATATTGAATCTTCATAACTACTAAGTAATGTAAACCAAGCTGGACTATCTACCTTTAGTCCAAAACTATGCCGTAAAAAATTTTTTTCTGCTGTATTTTCATCAAAACGTCGGACTAAATATGATATCGCATTTGTAAAACTATCCTTAGTAGCAGTTGGTGCATAAAGAATCACTTTTAATCCATAATCTCTCAATACATGATAAGCTGCCTCACTCATACCCTCTAACATCTCAACTGTACAATATCCTAAGACCTCCCTTTTTTTTGCTAAAAGATGAGCAAGGGCATGATCAAAAAGATTATGTGAGGCTATACCAACATTTACATATGGGCTAATATCTTTTGATAATAAAAAATCCATTAAAACTTTGTAATTTGCATCAGTATCAGATTTTTTTAAATAAGTTACATTTGGCCAATTATTTAAAGATGCATCCGTCATCTCCATTTCTTGATTAGCACCCTTAACTAAACGGATTTTTATTGGTGAACCACCCTCTTGTACCCTTTTTTTAGCCCATATACATAAGTCTTTTACATAACTTAAGGCATCTGGCAAATAAGCCTGTATAACTATACCTGCATATAAATTTTTATATTTTTCTTTAGACAAACTGTCTTTGAATATATCTACTGTTAATTCTAAGTCTTTATATTCCTCCATATCAAGGTTTATAAACTTGTTTAACTTATTTAAATTTTCATCCTCATATGTATTAATCATAGCACTATCATAAATAGATTCTAATGCCTTTGAAATATTATATTTATTATATTCATATGCATGTGGAATAATTTGAGAAAACAGATTAGATATTTTAATAGATAAATAATCTACATTTGGATTTTCTAATACTTTTATATATTTTGAAACTCTCTCCCTAGCTTCTTCTTTACTTAAAACTATCTCCCCTATAATATTAATATTTACTCTAGTACCCTCTTTTTTTCTATTTTGAATATGTTTATTTAAAATATTATCCTCACCTTTAATTATAATGCTAGAAATATCATTTCTTAGATAATTAATAAACAAAGGTATAGACACTGAACTTAGATATATACCAACATCTCTTAGTAACCATATTAAAATCTTTTCAAATTCGGAGAAAAAATTTATGCCACTATATTTTGAAAATATATATTCTAATTGATTAGATACTCTATCTCCGTTAGATGATCGAAAAATTTGATCAATAAGTTCAATTAAAAATACTTTATTCATAGGGTTATCTAACATTTTAAGCATCATAGAGTGAAATTCTTCTTCCTTATTCTCCCTTGATATTTGAATTTTTTTTTGCCAAACCTTTGCTAAAAGTTTAACCTCTTTAAATGTTTCATGTGTGATATCCATTAATACTCTTTTATGTTTATAATAATTTGCCAATATTCTACATTAGCTATTCTTTTTATATTCTTAGATATAATACTTTATAAATAATACAAGCTAAATATATAGATTAAGGAATGTTATGTCAAAAACTATAACCTTTATAGGAAATGGGAATATGGCTCTTAGTATAGCTAAGGGTCTAAAAGAAAAATACACTATTGAGGTAGTTGGTAGAAACTTAGAAAAACTAGCAAAGTTTGAGCATGAGCTTGGAGTGAAAATAACAAAGTCTTTAATGGATGGTTTTAACATAGATGCTAAGACAGTGATATTTTGTGTAAAACCTGCTAATGTTGAAGAAGTAGCTACAAGAATTGTAGGTAAGGCTAGAATTATATTCTCTGTTTTAGCTGGAACTACTGTACAAAAATTAAAAACAAATCTAAATCCAGAGGCAGTTGTTAGGTGTATGCCAAATCTTGCAGCTCAAGTTGGCAGAAGTATGACTACACTTACTGGGGATGAAGAGTTTAAAAGTGAGGCTGCAGAACTTCTTGGATCCATTGGAGATACCTTATGGTTATCTACTGAAAAAGAACTTGATATTGCAACAGCCTTAGCTGGAAGCGGTCCAGCATATTTAGCACTTATAGCTGAAGCCTTAACGGACGGTGCTGTAAAACAGGGTATGAAAAGAGCTGACGCAATGGCTACTATGCGTGGTTTGTTTTCAGGTTTTGGTGAACTAATACAAGATGTACATCCAGCTATTTTAAAAGATGCTGTAATGAGTCCTGGTGGGACTACAGCTGCTGGATATGCTGCACTAGAGGATGGAAATGTAAGAGCATCTTGCATAAATACTATAGAAAAAGCTTACAACAGAGCTACCCAGTTATAAAAAGTTCAGTATCTCTTTTTCTATATCTTCTTTATCTATAATAGTATTTTGAGTTATTTTTTTTGAAAAAAGACCCTTAACCATAGCTGGTATCTTAAGATTAGCTTCTTTTGCTATAGATTCCAAGGCTTCTATATCGTTAATATCTACTTCACCAGTTAAAGCATTCGCTATCACTGGAGAGAACTTAGTCCATTCTGCAGTTGAGTAAGCTATAGTTTTTATAGCTGGATTAGAACAAGTTTCGTAAGATTTAAAACAAGTTGCAGTATGTGGATCCATTAAATAAGAATTTTTTATAAATGTATCTTTGATATATTTTTTACCCTCATCACCTAAACAAAAGTCTGCATCAAAACATTTTTGTAAAGTTTCAAGTTCATCTTCGCTAAGTTCATAAATATTTTTTTCTTCTAAATCATCCATAAGTTCTTTTGTGCGTTTAGAACCAAACATATCATATAATATACGCTCAACATTTGAAGACTTTAAAATATCCATAGCTGGTGATGTAGTTCCAACAACTTCTAAGTCACGAAGGTCATACTTACCAGTTTTAATAAGTTTAGTTAAAACATTATTTTCATTTGAAGAGATAATAATTTTTTCAACTCCAAGACCCATTTTCCAAGCATAATAAGCACCAAGGGCATTACCAAAGTTTCCACTTGGAACATTTAAATAAACTTTTTCATCCATCTTTATTGCATTTTGACGAACTAATTCTAAATAAGAATGGATATGGTAAATAATTTGAAAAATAATTCTTCCAAAGTTTACTGAGTTTGCAGCAGATAAAGAGACATGTTTCTTTTTTAGAGATGTTTTAAACTCATCAGATGCAAGAAGTCTCTTAAGTGCATTTTGTGCATCATCAAATACACCGCGGATACCAATAACTTTTAAGTTAGCTGCATCTTCAGTTACCATTTGTAGTCTTTGAACATCAGAAGTTCCGCCATAAGGGTAAAGACAAGCTACTTGAACATTTGCACGGTTTTTAAAAGTCTCTAGGGCAGCTGGGCCAGTATCACCGCTAGTAGCAGCTAAAATTAAATAGTTTTCATTACGTTTTTGTGCTACTGATGACAATACTACACCAAAAGGTTGAAGTGCCATATCTTTAAATGCACGAGTAGGGCCATGATAAAGTTCAGATACGTAAAGGTTTTCTTTTACTTTTACTACTGGTACTGGATTAGAAGAATCATCAAAGTTATCATAAAGATTTAGTGCCTCTTTAATTACATCCTGATCTATATCGATCTCAAAACGATTTAACATATCTAATGCTAAGTCTTTATATGATGAATTTAGGTGTTTATTTAAAAACTCTAGACCTAAGTTTGGTAATACTTCAGGTACATATAGACCACCGAAGGAAGCAATTGGACTTAAAATAGCTTGAGAAAATGTCACAGTTGTAGGTTTATTTTCATCACATCCACGAGTTTGTATAAAGTTCATATATATCTCTTGTAAAAAAATTTTAGCAATTATATCAAAAAATATCTGTATATTCTAGTATATATGTCATTTGTTTTGCATATTTTATAAAAATATTATTATTTTATTGGAATAATCTAATTGGGTTAATATGAAAGTTTTTTTGTGTAACTTCAAAAATAAGTTCATCACTAACTCTACCAATAGTGTAACCTTTTTTGATTTTTTTACCTTTTTTAATATTTGGTGATATTTGAGAAAGGTTAGCGTATATAGTATGTAGACCATTCTTATGTTGAACTATCACAATATTATTTAATACAGCGGTCTTATCTGCATAAATTACTTTTCCATTAAATACAGTCTTAACCTTTGTATTTTTTTTCTTTGGCTTAAGTGAAATAGATTCATTAAAAACCTTTATTCCATAAATTGGATCTTCATAAGTACCATATTTTTTAGTAATTGTATATGGGAAAAAAGGAGCTATAGTTTTTTTACCGCGGTACCTTTTTGTTTTTACAGACTGATAAGAACTACCATGTTTTTTAACCTTTGGTAAATTTTTATCTGATAATATTACTTTTTCACTAAAGGCACGTTTACGTTCAGCCTCTTGTTTTGCTTTTTGTATCTCATCTATTTTGATAATATTTAATTTTGCTAGAGTTCTTTTAAGCATATCTTGTTTAATTAAAACTTTTTTGAGCTCTTTTTTATATATCTCTTTAGATTTATTTAATTTAACTAATGCCTTTTTATTCTTTTTTTGTATCTTAATTAAATTTTTTCTTTTAGCATTTATAATAGCTATTGATATTTCCAAGGAGCTAATATCATTATTTAAAACATCTATTTTTTTGCTGTAATAATAAAACTCTTTATTTAATTTTTTTACCATATTTTTTGAATTTTGAAGCATTAACTTTAAAACCTCATATTCCATTAAAGATTCTTTCCCAGATACATAATCTTCTTCTAAAATCAATGACAATGATACACTCTGAGCTATAGTAAAAACTAAATCTTGTTCTAATTTATCTCTATTTTTATTTAAAACAAGTTTTCCATTTGCTAATTTTTTTAATCTTTTTGTATCTATAGCATAGCTATTTTCTTTATCTTTAAGTTCAAGTTTTAGCCCTTGTAAAAACTTATTTTGTTTTAAAATCTCTTTTTTTTGTTTTAAAATAGCCCTTGCATTATTTGCCATTTTTTTATTTATTTTAGAATAAGTTTTTGAAAATGAAGTGATTTCATTACTGGTTCTCTTAATTTTTTTATCAATATTAGCATTTACATCTATAGCAATAAAAAATAAGATACAGATAAAAAATTTCAAAATCATACTTCTTCTTTATGTCCTAATACTATTAATAATACTAAAAACATTGATATAAACGTAGCAGTGGCAAGTAATATTAAAAAATCACTTACATTATTAAATATAATAACCTTAATACCAATATATTCAAACTGTTTTAAAATCCAAGGAGATACTGATATATAGATAAATGTAACTAAGGCTAATAAAGTAGATATTAAAGCATCAACAATAGCTAATCTAAATAATACAGCTGAACGAAGCCATGTAGCTGCACCAAATAAACCCATTATACTCATTCGTTCATTATGTTTGTATTGCCAAATTTTTAATTCTTTAAAGATTAATAATGTAGTTACAATTAATACAACAATGGCAAAAACACTAACTACACCTTTAAATAAAAGTAATAACTTGTAGGTAGTATCGTGATTAAAAGAAAAGTCCTCAATTTTTGTAATGTACTTATTTCTTAAAAGGTCTTTTCTTAAACTTTTTAATTCTTTTGAACTTGGATAATAAAATAATGATATTTTATAAAATTTTGGAAGAGACAGTTTTAATAATTTAATATTTTTATTATTCATACCTGAGCTTAGTCTTTTTATAACACTATCAGCTGAGAGTTCATCTACCTTTGATATAAGTTTATTTATACCTAAAAACTTTTGCTTACTTAGCTTTTTTTGACTTACAACTATTACTGTATAGTTTTTTGCTAAGTTTTGTTTATATGCAGATATTGACCTATCAACTATCATAAATACCTGTATAGAAAAAAGTATAGAAAAAAGAGCTATTATTAGTGAAAAATGATTTCTAAATGACTTCATGTATACTCCCATATTCAATATGGAAATGTTTATAATCAATACTCATAGACTGAGGAATATTATGTGTAACTACAATTATAGTAGTATTTAACTGCTCACTAGCACCCTCAAGTAGATTCCAAATAAGCTGAGATGAATAATCGTCAAGGTTACCAGTTGGCTCATCGGCTAAAATAAGTATAGGATTATGTGATAAAGCCCTAGCCATTGCTACACGCTGTT
This sequence comes from Sulfurimonas sp., assembly GCA_002733155.1. Taxonomy (GTDB): domain Bacteria; phylum Campylobacterota; class Campylobacteria; order Campylobacterales; family Sulfurimonadaceae; genus Sulfurimonas. The sequence goes on along the minus strand of NVUO01000009.1, from coordinate 110,760 downwards.
GTTCGCCACCACTTAACTCTTTAGGATACTTTCCAGCCTGATGACTAAGTCTTACATGTTTTAAAAGTTTATCAACCTGTGAGTTTGCTACATTTTTATCATAACCATTTATGATGAGTGGGAGCATAATATTTTTCTCAATAGTCCACTCTTTWACRAGTTTATAATCTTGAAATACKATWCCRAYATGTCTWCKTAAAAARTTWAGYYTWKWAKTWGARACACNTMTWNAGYTCWACTCCACCRACWAYCAARCTWCCYTGYTTWGGCTTTARKGCACCAAACAGTGACTTTAATAGTGTAGATTTTCCACTACCACTAGTACCAGTTATAAAAACAAAACTACCAGCATTTATGGAAAAAGTAGCCTTATTTATTATAGTCTCATCATTAGAATAAGATAAAGATAAATTTTTAGCTATTATCACCTTATCCATTTAAAATCTCATCTAAAACTTTATGTGCAAGCAAGTTACTTTTTGACTTTAGAGGAAGTGCTGGATAATAAGATGCTTTATCAGCTCTTAATATTAAATATAAGTGTTCAGGTCTATCAAAACTACCCATAGATATACGAAGCATTACCCCATCAACTAAAGTATAAGCTCTTTCAAAATGTATAAAAACACCTTCAAATCTTGAAGTTTGAGAGTGTAGGGATAAAAGTTTGTCACTTGGCATTAAAACTGGAGTAAAATCAAAATCACCCTCTAAACAAAGAGCTGGAGATACTTCTTCATTTATCATAATAATATCATAAATATTTTTCTCCATTTTTCTCCATCTATCTTCATACTTAGAACTAACAACTATATCTTTATTTTTATTAATATGTAAGACTGCTTTATTAAAGTTGATAAAGGTCTGATATGAATATGCATAGTAGTTTTCACTATCAGTTCGAAGTTCTAATTGTCCACTAGTTTTTAAAACACGTCTAGTTTCTTGTATAAAAGATGTGGATATTACACGTCTATGAGGTTTTTTATCCCAAGGTACTGGAAAATGTACATAAACTTTTCCAACTATATTTGAGGGTATTAGTTCCATAAAAAGTCTTGCATCATAATCTAATACAAGTAAATTATCTAAGTTTTGTATACTTACCTGTTTTAAAACTTGTTCAATTGATGGACGGTGTATCTCTATACCTATAAAGATAATATCAGGATTTAGTGCAGCTTGGTGAAGTAGATGCCTACCTGAACCAAAACCAACTTCAATTCTCAACTCTTTATCTGTAGTAAAATTATTTGCAAAATATTCTATAGTTTTAAGGGCGGTATTTTCTGTTAAGTGCTCATTTTTATGTGTATCTGGCACATTAGAGCTTATAATACTTAAATTTGCTAATTTTGCATAAGCTAAAAGTGCTTTATGTACACTATACGTAGAGGCTGGTCTAGTTAATTTGTCTGTTTTTAATAAACTTCTATTTTCTTGTTCATTTACAAGTAAAAAGAAGTCTTCACCATCCATATTTGCTGAAATTAATTTTTCCTCAGCATGATTTGGATTATTAGCTAAAAAGTTAAAAGAGATTCCATCTATAGTTTGTGGAAATATTATCTCTTTAAATTTTTTTATATGTAAATGTGGCATTAAAAGTCTTCTTTAATTAAAATCATTATTTATAATAATTACATCTTTATTAACATCTTTTACAGGTGTAATCTCTGTTTCGGTAGTTTTTTCTATATTATCTTGTCTTAAAGTAGTATCATTTTTATTTGTTTTAATAACAATCTCAATACTAGGTTCTGATTTTATATAGTTCTTATCTACACTGTATACCATATAATAATACTCAGAATCTGTAAATATTTCTTTATCTATAAATTCGCTACCTTTGATGCCCTCGAAGTCTTCTTTAGATTCATTAAATAAACTCTTATTATATCTTTTTGAAACTGTATAAGTTACAGCTCTTGGATCTGCTTTACTCCAACGAATATGTACCTCACCATTAATTAGTTTTGCTTCAACAAGAGCTGGGGATAATGGTTTATTTAAAGTAGTACCCATTACAGATATCTTTTTATATTTACTCTCAAGTCCATCTTTATCAACTATACTAACTCTATAAAAGAATCTAGATGCATCATTTTCTATTAAATCTACATAAAAATTATTATTTATCTTTTTAAGAAGTTTATATCCAGTATCTACATTTTTTGATTTATATAAATTATAATAAGAAAAGTCATTACCTTTAAACTTAGACCACTTAATTTCTATCTTTTTCGCTAAATTTGTTGTAGCTGTAATTGTACGAACTTCTAAAGGCAAGGCTTTAGTAACTACTGTTACTTCAGAACTAGGTTTTGAAGTAATATCATCATAAGTTAAGGCTTTAATCCTGTATTTATATGTAAACTTATCTTTTAGTTTTTTATCAATAAACTCAACATTAAGTCTTCCATCTACTATAGCTATATCATCCCAAACATCAGCCTTTAGCGTTCTTCTTTGGATTAAATAAGCTTTTACTTTTTGATTTGAATGAGGTCTCCAAATTATTTTTGCACTTCTTGGCATATCAGCTACACTATGTATCCATGATACAGACTGCATAATAGGTAATGAACTTATTGTAGTTGTTTTACTAGCTAAAGATTGAGCATTTAAGCTATATGTTTTAAAATAATAACTATATCTTGAGTCAGGTTTTATATCTGTATCCAAATAATGAGTAGCATAACGGTTAGATACAGTATCATAATATTCATTAGAGGATGCATCATCAATGTCTAAGGCTAACCTATATATATAAATACCCTTAACCCTTGAATCTTTTATACTTTTCCATTCTAAAGCGATACTTTTCATATCTGGGATTGTACCATTTTTAGTCAACTGAACTATTGCTAATGTATCATCAACTATCGCATCTTGCTTAGGTGTTGGTTTAGAACCAACACAACCACTAAATATCAGCAGTGAAGCTGTTAATAATGTAGTTAGTTTCCATAACTTCATTTATACTATCCTTGTCAAATTTTTTATTTATGTATTCTTGCATATTTGTATCTAATGGTGCAACAAAAGATACTTTTTCTTTAGTACTTGGATGAATAAAATATATTGTATAAGCATGTAGCAAAATACGTTCCGATTTCTCTATTTTAGGGCTTATTGCATAAATATGGTCACCTATAATATGGCGGTTTATACTCTCTAAGTGTACACGGATTTGATGCGTACGTCCAGTAAAAAGTTTACAAGCTACTAATTGATTTTTTTCATCATTAGAAAGTGATAATTGTTTAAATATTGTYTTTGCATACTTACCACTACTATTTGTACAAGCCATCTTAAGTCTATTATGAGAGCTTCTACCAATATACTCTTCAATTGTAGTAATATCATCTTTTAGAGGTGGGTTTAATACAGCTATATAATACCTACCCATACTTTTATCCTGAAGTTGTTCTGACAAAAACTCATGAGCTTCGTTATTTTTGGCAATAACCATAGTACCACTAGTACCCTTATCTAAACGGTGAACTATACCATGTCTCTCTTCACCACTTATAGTTGATAATCTAATACCCTTGTGTTTTAACCAGTCAACTAAGGTAGCTTCTTTTACACTTGGAGCTGGATGAACTGTAACTCCACTTGGTTTATTTATAACTAATACATGCTCATCTTCATAAAGAATTTCAACATCAAAGTCTACATTTAGTGCAGGTTTCTCTTTTGGCTCTGGAAATTCTACCCTTACGTTTTGTTCTAATTTTAACTTTACACCAGGACGGGTTACTAGTTTGTCCTCAATATATACGCATTTTTGTTTTATTAGTTGTGATATTTGTGAGCGTGTCTGCCCTATTTCACTTGCTAAAAAGATATCTAATCTTTCTTGTGCATTACTAATATAACTTTTTATTTCACTCATTTACATACCTTTATTATGATACAATTCAACAAATATTTTAGGAGTTGTATAGTTTGTGGAGATTTGATAAGCGTATTTTAGCACAAATTGACTTTTTTTCTATCATTTTAATAATACCATTAGTAATTACTTCAAACTGGTTAATAGCTGAAGCAGTTCCAGTACTAGCTCAGAAACAAATAACCTATATAGGTATAGCATTTTTAACATTTATCCTAGTATTTTTATTACCAATCAGAAGAATGGCTTGGCTTATTCCATTAATATATTGGATAAATATTGCCTTGCTCTTAGCTGTTGAGTTTTTTGGGCATTCTAGACTTGGTGCACAAAGATGGATAGAGTTACCCTTTATCCATATGACTATACAGCCATCAGAATTCGTCAAACCTGCACTTATTATAATGCTTGCATACATCATAAATAAAAATCCACCACCTATTAATGGATATAGAGTTAAAGCCTTTTTAAAAATTAGTTTCTTTATACTACTTCCATTTTTTCTTATAGCTAAAGAGCCTGACTTAGGGACTGCCCTTGTTCTTTTACTTATAGGTTATGGAGTTTTATTTTATATTGGAGTTTATTGGAAAATATGGGCTACAATCTTAGTGGGTATACTACTATTATCACCAGTAGCATATAAATTTTTGCTTCATGATTACCAAAAAGTTAGAATACAAGACTTTCTTAGTGACAAACCATCATATCACGTTCAACAGTCCATAATAGCAATTGGCTCTGGAGGTTTAACTGGTAAAAGTAAGGATGATGCTACACAAACACAAATGAGATTCTTACCAATAGCTACTAGTGATTTTATTTTTGCATTTTTAGTGGAGAGGACAGGATTTCTCGGTGCACTAGGCATTATACTAATTTATATATTTTTAATTTTACATCTAATGAGTTTAAGTATATATAATAAGGACTATTATATCAAGGTGGTTACAATATCATTATCTTTCATGATATTCATTTACATGGGTGTAAATATATCCATGACCATAGGCTATGCCCCAGTAGTCGGGGTACCACTGCCCATGTTTTCATATGGTGGCAGTAGTTTTATAAACTTTATAATTTTATTTGCGATTATGCAAAACCTTATTGCATTCAGATACAAAGACATGTATGACGTACGTGGCACCAAAAGTTTTCTCTAAACAGCAATTCTAAAAATTAGTGCATTTTTTCTAAATAGTTGAAAAGATACTAACTAACCTTTGTATACTACAAAGTCAGACTTTTTAGCTCCACAATCAGGGCATACCCAATCATTAGGTATATCTTCAAAGGCAGTCCCTGGCTTTATACCACCATCTGGATCACCTTTTTTTGGATCATATATCCACTCACACGCTGTACATATGTATTTTACATCCATTTCTAAGCCTTTATAACTAGATATAGCTAGTGTAACAAAAAAAGTATTATAAAAAATTTAAAAAAATTAATTGAAATTGTTTTGAAGTTTATTTTTGAAGAAGTGGCGCGGTGGACGAGATTCGAACTCGCGACCCTCTGCGTGACAGGCAGATATTCTAACCAGCTGAACTACCACCGCACCTATAATTATACTTTTAAAAAGTAAGTAAAAACTTGTTTTTGGAATAAGTGCATTAAGGTTTTAGCCTAGAGTACTATAAGTACGTGAGCTTAAAGCTTCATGTGCATATTTCAAAAAATGGTGGGCATTACAAGACTCGAACTTGTGACATCTACCTTGTAAGGGTAGCGCTCTACCAACTGAGCTAAACGCCCATTTTTTGACTTTTTTCTAAACACCAATAAGTGGCGACCCATAAAGGATTTGAACCTCTGTTACTACCATGAAGTGATAGTGTCCTTGGCCACTAGACGAAAGGGTCACTTTCATTCACAAACAAAAGGTTTGTTGAACTATTTTATAAATGGTGGGCATTACAAGACTCGAACTTGTGACATCTACCTTGTAAGGGTAGCGCTCTACCAACTGAGCTAAACGCCCATATAAACTAAAACAAGTGGCGCGGTGGACGAGATTCGAACTCGCGACCCTCTGCGTGACAGGCAGATATTCTAACCAGCTGAACTACCACCGCATATATTTGTTATTAGTTAAAATGGTGTCCTGTGATGGATTCGAACCATCGGCCACATCATTAAAAGTGACGTGCTCTACCAGCTGAGCTAACAAGACGTTTGTCCTCTATTTGTTAAGAGGTCGAAATTATAGACAAATAGGTTTCAATTGTCAAGAAAAAATGACTTAAATTTTAAAAAAAATATTTTTATCTGATAAAAGGAGCATTTTCACAGCAAATAAAACACTTTGTTCTTGAACATAATTTCTATCTCCATTTAGCTGAAGTTTTATCTCATTATGATTTGTTTTAGTTCTTGAACTTATATATACAGTGCCAACTGGTTTTTCAATACTCCCACCACCATCACCAGCTATGCCGCTAATAGAAAGAGAATAATCAGCATTAGATACACTAAGTACACCATCACTCATCTCTTTTACAACTTCAGAACTAACTGCCCCATTATCTACTAAGGTATCATTTGACACACCAAGCCAATTCTCTTTTAATTCATTTGAGTATGTTACAAGTGAACCATTAAGTATTTTGGATGCTCCATTGTTTTTAGTAAAAAAATAAGATAAAAGTCCACCACTACAGCTCTCTGCAAAAGATAATGTTTTTTTATTTTTAGATAATACCTCAATAATATATATAACTATATTTGCAGCAGCTATAAGTTTATTAGGTAACAATTGTTTAGCTGAGTTTAAAAACTTCGATATATTTCCGTACTTTTTAGATCTCACATCTATTCTTAACCAACCATCTATTAAACATACTACATCTATTTTTACATCATAAGTTTGAGCTATTGGAGATAGTAGTACTATAGCTGTATCCTTATCCTCATCAAATAGGTGTATAGTAGCTTTTGAATCTTCAAGATTAAGCAATACCTGTGGAAATTTTTGCATTTCATCTATATGTAATACATTAACTAAAGAATCTTTATATTCTAATAGATATGAAGAAGGCTCAAAAATCGAAGCCTTTGATGGTATTAACATATTGTCTTTTAGAATCTGATTATCAGATGTAGCTGTACATATTAGCTTGCCTATAGTAGAAAACTGTTGTTTAGATGTAACTATTATCAGCTTATTTGACTTATTTAACTCCTCCTCTAAGTATAAAAACAATGAATTATCACTCTCTTTAAAATAAGTTATAGAATCAATAAAGTCAGATTTTTCCTCTATTTTTCTTATTATATAGGACTTAAGAATCTTGTTATATATAAATTTATTTCCAATAAATAGAAGATGAAGTTTCATGTATGTTCAGCCTTATAAAACAAATTTTTATTGACTAATTATAGCAGTATTATTAAATTTTAAAGAAGCTTTTAAACACATTGAAGATATAATCARAAAAATTTTAGATCTTTTTAGGATAGATATGGATTATAAAGACACACTACTTTTACCAACTACTAGCTTCGCTATGCGTGGAAACTTAATAAATAATGAACCAAAAAAATATGCATCTTGGGATGAAAATAAAATCTATGAAAAGATGAAAACTAAACGCAAAGATGCACCTAGTTTTACACTTCATGATGGACCACCATATGCGAATGGTCATATTCATATTGGTCATGCGCTTAATAAGGTTTTAAAAGATATCATCGTTAAACATAACTATTTTTCAGGTAAATCTGTTCGTTTTACTCCAGGTTGGGATTGTCATGGTCTACCAATTGAACAACAGGTTGAGAAAAAACTTGGTGGTAAAAAGAAAAAAGAAGAGCTTGAAGTTGCAAAAGTTAGACAACTTTGTCGTGAACATGCACGCAAGTTTGTAGATATACAAAAGGAAGAATTTAAAACTCTTGGTATACTAGCTGACTGGGAAAACCCATACGTAACTATGGACTTTAAATTTGAAGCGAATATTTATAGGACACTTTGTGGTGTAGCAAAAAAAGGTCTTTTAATTGAAAGAAGTAAACCTGTTTACTGGTCATGGGCTGAGCGAACAGCACTAGCTGAAGCAGAAGTTGAGTACGAAGACAAAGAATCTCACTCTATATATGTAGCGTTTGAGTTAAGCGATGAGGCAAAAGCAAAAGCATCTCTAAGCGGTAAAGCCGCTTTAGTTATATGGACTACTACACCTTGGACTCTTCCTGCAAATACTGGTATATCTCTTCACCCCCAAGAGCTTTATGTACTTACTAGTGATGGCTACATAGTAGCGAAGGCACTTTTTGAAACTCTTAAAGAAAAAGAGGTTATCAAAGGTGATATAGTTCAAGATATAAATTCAAAAATATTTGAAAACCAAGTAGCGATTAACCCATTAAATGGTCGTACATCTAAGATAGTACTTGGTGACCACGTACTGATGGATAGTGGTACTGGTGGTGTTCACACAGCTCCTGGACATGGTGAGGATGATTACCGTATAGGACTAAAGTATGACTTAGAAGTTGTAATGCCTGTTGATGAAACTGGTTGTTATGATGAGACTGTTGTACGTGATAATTTACTTCCAAATCCTGAAGAGTTTGTTGGAAAACTTATATTTAAATGTAACGATAGAATCCTAGAACTACTAGGAGATTCCCTTCTTCAAGAATCTAAGTTTACACACTCATACCCACACTGTTGGAGATCTCATACACCTCTAATATTCCGTGCAACTAAACAGTGGTTTATATCTGTAGATGAAAAACCTGAGGGTGAGGATACTAGTCTTAGAAATATTGCACTACGTGAAGTTGAAAAAACTTTATTTTACCCTGAAACTGGTCGCAGACGTCTAAGTTCAATGGTAGAGAATCGTCCAGACTGGTGTATATCACGCCAACGTGACTGGGGTGTACCTATAGCTTTTTTCCGCATTAAAGAGACTGGTGAAGTAATTTTTGATGAAAAAGTTTTAAACTATGTAGCTATGATTTTTGAAATGCAAGGCAGTGATGCCTGGTACTCAATGCCGATTGAACACCTACTTTACCCTGGTGCTGGTTATAAGGCAAATGAAGTTGAAAAAGTTACAGATATTTTAGATGTTTGGTTTGATTCTGGTTCAACTTGGAACTCTGTTTTAAAATCTCGCAATTATGATGCTGGAAAATACCAAGCTGACTTATATGTAGAGGGTTCAGACCAACATCGCGGTTGGTTCCAGTCTTCAATGTTTCTTTCATGTGCAGTTGAGCATAAAGCTCCATACAAAGCTGTAGTTACCCATGGATTTACTGTTGATGACAAGGGTGAAAAAATGTCTAAGTCTAAGGGTAATGTAATAGCCCCTGAAAAAATTTTAAAAGAGTACGGATCTGAAATATTACGTTTATGGGTAGCCTCGTCCGACTATCAAAGTGACTTAAAAATCTCTCAAGCTATATTAAAACAAACTTCTGAAAACTACCGTAAACTAAGAAATACTTTTAGAATTATGCTTGCTAATATTAACGACTTAGAGACTTTAACAGATATAAAAGATATGGGCGAGTTAGATAAGTGGATACTTAAACTTACTAAAAATGTACTTGATGAAGTTCATGCCTCATTTACTGAGTATAACTTTGTTCACGGTATGAGTTTACTAAATAACTTTATTGTAAATGAACTTAGTGGAATATACATTGATATCACTAAAGATAGCCTTYATTGTGATGCATTAACAGATGCAAAAAGAAACTCAAGCCAAAGTGCTATGGCTATCATAACTAAGTCCATGTTAGTTCTAATTGCACCAATACTTACGTACACTGCAGATGAAATTATAGATAATGCACCTGCAATCATTAAAGGTGATGCACAAGATATCTTTGACTTTACTTACCAATCTATCCCAGCAGTTGAATCTAGTTTCAATCACAGCTATATGACTAAGGCAAGATTTGCTTTTCAAACTATAATTGATGTCCTTAAAAAAGAAAAAACTATAAAAAATACACTAGAGTTGATTATAGAGACTTCATCTAAGACAGTATCTGCACTAGATAAGGTTGAAGCTGAAGACTGGTTCGTAGTATCAGGTATAGTCCAAGAAGCTGGAAGTGAAAACTTAGGTACATTTGAAGTAGATGGAGATAAATTTACTATATATAAAGCAACTGAGGCAAAATGTCCTAGATGTTGGAAATACAAAGCAAAAACACAAGAGACTACATGTGATAGATGTAGTAGAGTTGTAAATGCCTAACTTTTCAGCTCCAGTTGAAGCATCATTTATAGCACTAAGTATTGCTGCTATATTTGTACTTGTTGGTATTGGAATATTATTAGTAAAAATATTCAAATAAACTTTTAATCTTTTTTATAAACCTAAATTTGTAGAGCACGGCTGATTCATACAAATACTTTCGTCACCCTGAACTCGATGGGAGGGGGTCTAGTTTATTGGTTTAGATTCCAAATCAAGTTTGGAATGACGGTATGTTTGTTTTGGAATGACGATATTTTCACTGTATGAATCAGCCCTGTCTTGTAAAACAGTGATGAAGCATAAGTATATATACATTTTGCTATAATGGCAAAAATAATTTACATACATAGGAAATTTTGTGATTACCCTAAAAGAAGCTCTTAAATTAAATAAAGATGAACTAAAAAAATTCAAAGATGAATTAAAAACAAAGATAGAATCTAAACCAGAATTAAATGCATATATAGATGTAAATAATGTTGGCGATGGCGTACCTATAGCTATCAAAGATAACATTCAAGTAAAAGACTGGGCAGTTACATCTGGTTCTAATATTCTTCAAGGCTACATATCTCCGTATAACGCTACTGTTATAAACAAAATGACTAATGCTGGTTTAAGCCCATTTGGCCGTACAAATATGGATGAGTTTGCTATGGGAAGTACAACTGAATCTAGTTTTTATGGTAAGACTCAAAACCCTCACAATGCCCAATGTGTACCAGGTGGTAGTTCTGGTGGTTCAGCTGCTGCTGTTGGTGCTGGTTTAGCTATAGCCGCCTTAGGTTCAGATACTGGTGGATCTATCCGTCAGCCAGCTGCATTTTGTGGAATTGTTGGAATGAAACCAACTTATGGTCGTGTATCACGTTTTGGTTTAGGTGCATATGCATCTTCGCTTGATCAGATTGGTCCAATGACACAAAATGTTGAAGATGCTGCTATTTTATATGATATTATCAGTGGTTTTGATGAAAAAGATTCTACATCTGCACAAAAAGATGACAAAGTTTCAGATAAACTAGATTCTACTAAGAAAATGAGAATTGCTGTGCTTCCTAAGCATCTTGAAAATGCAAGTGATGTTGTTAAAGCTGCTTATGCACAAGCTATTGACGCACTTAAAGAAGCTGGACATGAGATAGTTGAACATTCACTTATGGATGCAAAATTTGACATTTCTGCTTATTATATTACAGCTACAGCCGAAGCTGCCACAAACTTAGCACGTTATGATGGTATACGTTATGGTAACCGTATTACTGGGACTAACTTAGAGGATACCTTTATACAATCTAGAAGTAATGGTTTTGGAGATGAAGTTAAACGACGTATCTTACTTGGGAACTTTGTACTCTCAAGTGGATATTATGAAGCATATTATGTAAAAGCACAAAAAACAAGACATATGATTAAAAATCAATATGAAAAAATATTCTCTGATGTAGACTTAATACTTTCTCCAATAGCCCCATCAACTGCACCAAAAGTTGGAGAGTTAGAGAACCCTATGGATATGTACCTAAGTGACTTATACTCAATAAGCGTAAACCTTGCAGGTCTTCCAGCTATATCATTACCTATAAATAAAACGAAAGATGGTATGCCAGTTGGACTTCAACTAATAGCTAACGCTTATGATGAACAGACTCTTTTTGATGGTGCATTATCTTTAGAAAAACAAGTAAAATATACTAAATAACAACTATGCAAGACCATCATATTATAATATTTGATGGTGTTTGTAATATCTGCAATTCATCAATAAACTTTATAAAAAAAAGAGATAAAAAATCAATCTTTAAATATCTAGTTATGCAAGATAAAAAAACTTTAGAACTTATCCAGAAATACAATATAAAAAACTTTGATTTAGATACATTAATACTTATNAAAAATGAAAAATATTATCTTAGAAGTGATGCAGTTCTTGAGATAACAAAAGACTTGTCTGGTTTTTTAAAAATATTACAGATATTTAAAATCCTACCAAAAGCATTTAGGGACTATATCTATAAGATATTTGCTAAAAATAGATACCGTTTATTTGGCAAATCAGATAAATGTAATTTATAAACTTGTATTAAAGATAAATTAAAAAAAATCAGAAAATAAAACACTATAGAGAAATAAAAAAAATATTTGTTACAATTGGGAAAAGGTGTAATTATGTTCGAACCAATTAATGCTCTAGGGGGTTCGCTGGAACCTTGTAGTATAGACCCACTTACAGGATTTTACAGGGATGGTTTATGTCAAACTGGTCATGAAAATCCAGGTGTGCATGCTGTATGCATCTACGCAACTCAAGAATTTTTAGACTACTCAAAAGAATCTGGTAATGATATCTCAACGCCAATGCCAAAATTTAGCTTTGCAGGTGTAAAAGCTGGTGAGAGCTGGTGTTTATCTGGTGTACGTTATGTCCAAGCTTTAAAGGATGGTAAAGCCCCTCAAATATTCATCCACTCCACACATATAGCTATGCTTCAACTTGTTGATTTAGAGACTTTAAAAAAATATGCACTAGACTTATAAACTATGTTATACTTCATCTAAAAAGAGAAAATATGAAAAAAATATTTAAAAATGCAATATTATCGGCTAGTATACTTTTATTTAGCTCTTCTTTATTTGCAGATGGTTTAACATTAAAAAGTGATGATATGTTTGGGCAGATTACAAATAATCAAGTATTTAACGGTTTTGGTTGTACTGGTAAAAATATCTCACCCCAGCTCTCATGGCTTAATGCTCCAAAGTCTACTAAAAGTTTTGCTATCACTATTTATGACCCAGATGCTCCAACTGGTAGTGGATGGTGGCATTGGTTAGTATTTAATATCTCTGCAGATACTAATAAACTTGTATCAAATGCAAGTTCTTTGATGAAACTTCCTCATGCAAGTATTGAGAGTTTAACTGACTTTGGGTCTAGTTCTTTTGGTGGAGCTTGTCCACCTAAGGGTGATAAAGCTCATGCATATGTAACTACAGTTTACGCTTTAGATGTAAAAAAACTAGACTTAGATAAAAATTCCAACCCAGCCCTAGTCGGTTATATGATAAATAGTCATACTATTGAGAAAAGCTCAATAATTACTTATTATAAGCGATAAGCTAAACTAATCTTTATGTTATAAGCACAGCTCATATTGTCTCTAAAATGTGATATTTATATAAGACTTTTATGCTAGAATTAGTAAAACTATTTCCAAGGAAGAGAAAATGAAAAAATTATTAATGAGTGCTGTAACTTCAGTAATCTTAATTGCAAGCGTAAATGCAGAGACTTGTGATGCTGTAGCTACAGTAAATACAAGCATAGAAGGTTTAAATACAACTGTTACTAATCAGCAGGCTTTAGTATCTAAACTATCTGATGATATTGGTCTTATGGCTGATAGAATTGGTACAATGGCTGATAAGATTGTAGCAACTGAAATATTACTTTCAGATACTTTAATTGTCTTAACTGGAAATGCAGACTTAGGAAGTTCTAGTAGCTCAAGCACTGGTGTATTAACAAAACCATTAGATGGTTCAACTGCATCTAAAAGTACAGCTCCAACTATAGAGTTAACTACAGGCTCTGCTAAATATTTATTATACGCATCAACTGAACCAACATTTGGTGATACTACTTCTATTTCCCTGTATATAGAATCAAGTAATTCTCTTTCTACGTCTTGGAATCAGCTAGTTAATTTTGCTGGCTCAAATACAAGTATATACATAGCTGTTAAAAGCATAGATGCAAACAATAAAATATCTAGCCTCTCCAATGGAGTTAAGCTGACTTTACAGTAAAGGATAAAAATTGAAGTTATTACTAATATTTTTAACATTAACTTGTTTTTTATACTCTAGTGAAAACAATCCAACTGAACAAGAGTTAGCAAAACTATATGTAGCTACTTTTAACAGGGCCCCCGATAGTGCTGGTTTAGACTATTGGGTAGCTTCTGGATTAAAATTATCTCAAATTGCTCAAAGTTTTTTTGATCAAGAAGAGACTCAAGAATTATATCCTACAGGTACAATAAATAGGGATTTTATAAAATCAGTTTATTTAAATCTTTTTAACCGTATACCTGATGATGCTGGATGGGATTATTGGGAAAATGAACTTGATACTGGTTCATTTAGTAAAAATAGTTTTATTCAAGCTCTTATAAATGGAGCATTGGATACAGATGTATCTAAAGATGCTAGCATCTTAACTAATAAGGGTAGTGTTGGTTTATCATTTGCTAAGGCTGGTCTTAATGATGTAACTGATGCAAAAACTATAATGACTGGAGTTAACGATGATATAAATACACTTAACTCAGCACTTAATGATTTTTTTATTACTTTATTTGTACCAATACCTATTGAAGATACTATAATTGAGTATGCATTAAATGTAGATAATTTAACTATACAGGTACATGAAAATACTTTTTATACTACGAGTAAAATGTATACTGAACTTAACAAAACTTTAGTTGCATTTGATAAAATGAATGAAAGTATCATAGATACTATGGATAATAATATGAAGCTAGTAAATACCTTAGCTAGAGTTTTTAAAATATCAGATTCTTATTCTAGTATTTTTGCAATTACAAGTGATTATACAGCTACAAAACCTGCCTTTATTATCAAACAAACTTTAACTAAAAAGTATTTTTTAGTATCATCTGAGAGTAGATTTTTTGTAGATTCAAAAACAATAAAAACTTATTTCTTTGATTCAGCTAGTTTGACTAATGCTTGGACAAGGGCTATATCTACATCAAATAAGACTAAAAATCTTTATCTTAGTTTATTAGAAATTGATAACAATGGTAATATTACTAAAGTTACAAACAGCTTCTTGATAAAAAGTGTAAATTTACAAACCTTATAATTTCACTTTTCATAAATGCCCTCCCCCCCCCCTTTTAGGGTATTTATCTACATATTTAAAACATTTTTTTCTTATTTTTTCTTATTAAATAAAAATATATTATTTAAATAAAGCTATATTATCAGATAATATACAGTTACTGGAGGAATTAGTATGCATAAAAAAACACCTTACTTACACATACCGTTAAAGTATAAGGTAATTGTCTTTATATTTGTATTAGTCCTTATTTTTGCATCCATGCTTTTTAAAACTGTACATTACAGAAATGATGAGTTTTATTTACATAATATGAAAATGGCAGAAAACTCAACTAAAACGGTTAGCTTTGAAATTGATAAAATCATTCTTCATAAAAAGCAGCTAATTAAGACTTTTTTTGAAGACAATGAAGATATTATAACTAGCATAGTTACAAATCCTGATAACTATAATACTTATGAATTACTAAATAAAAAACTTGAAAGATATTTTACAGATTATTTTGCTACAAATATAATTGATGATAAAGGCAGACTAATTATTGATGAATTTGAAGGTAGTATCGGTAAATTATGTTTAACTGATATCTCTGATTATTTAAAAAGTCATAAACAGCTAATACGTCTACATCCAAATCCTATAGTATTTCATTATGACATAATTTATGAATTTACAATTAATTCAAAAAAATATATATTTTTAGTTACATTCACAGTTGATGAAATTGTTAACTTATTAAATATATCAAAAAGAGAGCACCATAGTCTTTTTATTATAAATAAAAAAATTAAAAAATTAATAGAAATTACAGATAAAGCAAGCCGTCAACAGCTGCATAATAGGCAAGGTATATACCTAAGTAATGATGAAGATAATAGGATAGTTTCAAGATCAGATATAACTGATACATATTGGGAGGTAGTTGATTTTTATGATAAATTTTTATTTAAAAACTATATATATGAACTCTTAAAACAGCAAATATTAATATTTGTAGTCYTTTTAGTATTAGCAATAATTATGTACATAGTTATTATAATTGGTCTTAGAAAAAAAGAAAAACTACAAAATTCATTAATTAAACAAAACGATATAATTACTGCTTTAAATAAGAACTTAAAACAATTAGCTACAATTGATAAACTTAGTGGTATGTAYAATAGACGTTATTYTGATGAGATGTCACACCGTAAATGGAATGAGGCACATAGACTAAAACTACCTTTTAATTTAGCAATGATTGATATAGATTTTTTTAAACAATATAATGACAATTACGGTCATATTAAGGGTGATAACTGCATAAGTCTAGTTGCACGATGTATAAAAGATAGTTTTAGAAGATCAAATGAGTTTTCTGCTCGTTATGGTGGGGAAGAATTTGTGATAATAAGTATTGGTGATGATACACAAACATTCTTTTTACGTTTAGAAAAACTTATGTTATCTATTCGTGACAACAAAATTCTACATGCAAAATCAACTATTAGTGAATACGTAACTGTAAGTATTGGTTTTGCAAATACNAAAAACTCTACCTCATTAAAATTATCAAATTTTATAAATAAAGCAGATATAGCCTTATATGAAGCTAAGGGAAATGGAAGAAATCAGATTGTATTAGCTAAGAATTAGTTTTACCTCTTTTTAACAAGCAAACAGGTATAATCCAAAAAATTGAAAGAAGATTAGCATGAGAATTCGCAAAAAAGCCCTAACATTTGAAGATGTACTTCTAGTACCACAATATTCTGAGGTATTACCAAAAGAAGTATCACTAAAAACTAAACTAACTAAAAATATCTCATTAAAGATTCCTATGGTATCAGCAGCTATGGATACAGTAACTGAATATCGTGCAGCTATTGCAATGGCTAGGCTTGGCGGTATTGGAATTATCCATAAAAATATGGATATTAAAACACAGTGTAAACAAATTACTAAGGTAAAAAAATCTGAAAGTGGGATTATTATTGATCCTATTTATGTTCATCCAGATGCTACTTTAGCAGAAGCTGATGCTTTAATGTCTGAATATAAAATTTCTGGTGTACCTGTAGTTGATGGTCACAATAAACTTCTTGGTATACTTACAAATCGTGATATGAGATTCGAGAAAGACATGAGAAAACTAGCATCTGAAGCTATGAGTAAGATGCCATTAATTACTGCTAAAAAAGGCATATCTCTTGATGATGCAGCTGATATTATGCATAAAAATAAAATTGAAAAATTACCTATTATTGATGATGATGGTTTCTTAAAAGGTCTTATAACTATTAAAGATATCAAAAAATGTATAGAATACCCTAATTCAAACAAAGATAGCTTTGGAAGACTAGTAGTTGGTGGGGCTATTGGTGTTGGACAATTTGATCGCGCTAAAGCTCTTGTTAATGCTGGTTGTGATGTATTAGTTTTAGATTCAGCTCATGGTCACTCAAAAGGTATCCTAGATACTGTTAAAAAAATAAAAGAGACTATGGAAGTAGATATTATAGCTGGTAATATTGCTACAGCTGACGCTGTTGAAGCACTTATAAAAGCTGGAGCTGACGCTGTTAAAGTTGGAATTGGTCCTGGTTCAATATGTACAACTCGTATAGTAGCTGGTGTGGGTATACCTCAAATGTCTGCAATTGATGAATGTGCACAAGCTGCAAAAAARCATGGAATACCTGTTATCGCTGATGGTGGTATTAAATATTCTGGTGATATCTCTAAAGCATTAGCTGTTGGAGCATCTTGTGTAATGGCTGGTTCACTTTTAGCTGGTACTGAAGAAAGCCCTGGTGAGACTATAATGTTTCAAGGTCGTCAATATAAATCATACCGTGGTATGGGAAGTATTGGAGCTATGCAAAAAGGTTCAAATGATAGATATTTTCAAGAGGGTACAGCTGCTGATAAACTAGTACCAGAGGGGATTGAAGGTCGTGTACCATTTCGTGGATCCATTGCAGGTATAGTTCACCAAATGATGGGTGGACTTCGTGCATCTATGGGTTATTGTGGAAGTGAGACTATAGAGATATTCTGGGATAAAGCAGAATTTGTTGAGATTACATCAGCTGGACTTAAAGAGAGCCATGTACATGATGTCATCATAACTCAAGAAGCGCCAAATTATTATGTTTAACATTTATTAAGAACGTAAAAGGAACAAGTCCCTTTTACTTCTCTTTCGCCGCTGTGACAACTAAAGCTTGACATCAAAAGATGTCAGAATATTTTTTTAGGAATTATTATGAACAAGGTTAGATATGCAGGATTTTGGATTCGTTTTATAGCTTCATTTGCTGATACTCTTTTTTTAGCCCTACCACTTGGGGTAGTTATCTACTTTTTAAGTGATGGCAACTGGTTTGACTTTTCTCATTATCTACAAAACTTACAATATGCTATGAGTGGAAATGCTATTAAAGCCTTAGAATCTCAACCTCAAATGTCCCTACGTTGGGAATTACTTTTTGAAGTATCAGTATTATTAGTAACTATTCTTTTTTGGAAAAGATGGCGTGGTGCTACACCTGGAAAAAAATTTGTTCATATTAAAATAGTAGATGCAAAAACTTTTAAAGATATAGACAATAAACAAGCTATAACTCGCTCTTTGGGCTATTTGGCCTCTACTTTTTCTTTTCTTATTGGATTCATTATAGTTGCATTTCGTAAAGACAAGCGTGGGCTTCATGATTTATTAGCTTCAACTGTAGTTATTTATGATGATACATGGGTTAAGTGATGGGATATAATGATTGGTTTGATAAACATGCAATTAAACATAAAACTATAGTAGATAAGCTTATAGCAAAAAACTTCACTAAAGAAGAGATTATAGACTATTTTGAATTTGATAATATGCTTAAAAAAGAGGTTGATTTTTGTCCCTTGTATGCAAAAAATAAAAAATGCCATGATACAAAGTACCTAAATTGTTATCTCTGTGCCTGTCCTAACTTTCGTTTTAATGATGAGGGCATACAAAAAGTAAAAAATAAAACTCAATATAGTTTCTGTGGTATAGATTCAAAAGATGGCAGACAAGGTATATATGGAGTTAAAATCCACCAAGACTGCACTAAGTGTACAGTCCCACATAAAAAAGAATATGTCCTAAAACATTTTGATTATGAATGGAAAAAAGTCATGCATAAGTGTATTTTATAAACTATACAAAAACATACTACAAAACTTAAAAATAAAATTACTAAGGGATTTTTAATGTCGTATTGCTTAATAATAACTACATGCAAAGATGAGCAAGAAGCTACTATACTAGCTAGTTCAATTTTGGAGCTAAAGCTAGCAGCCTGCGTACAACTAAGTCATATATCTAGTCTTTATACTTGGCAAAATAAACTTGTTAATGATAATGAAGTAAAACTTAGCATTAAAACAAAAAAGTCTCTTTACAAGAAACTAAAGGAATATATTTTACAAAATCATTCTTACGATACACCTGAAATAATTATGATAAATATTAATAAGGGCAGTAAAAAATATTTAAATTGGATTAAAGAAGTTACAATTTAATTCATTTTCGCTAAAATTATACAAATATTATAAATAAACAAAATTTTAGTCGCCACAGCGGCGTAAGCAAAGATAAAGGAGCTTATTCCTTTATCGGACAAATATATGAAGGGTTTCCTTCATTTTATGAAATAAAGGAATTAATCAAATGGATTTACAAACTTTAGCACTTCATGCTGGTTACGAAAAAGACTCTCAAAGGACTATGGCTGTTCCAATTTACCAAACAACTGCTTATGAATTTCGTGATGTGCAACATGCAGCAGATTTATTTGCTCTAAAAGAATTAGGAAATATATATACACGTTTAAATAATCCAACTACTGATGTTTTTGAAAAAAGATTTGCCGCTTTAGAGGGTGGGGAAGCTGCTATAGCTACTTCAAGCGGTATGAGTGCTATCTTTTTTGCTATAGCTAATTCTGCTGAAGCTGGTGATAACATCATTTGTGCGAATCAGCTTTATGGTGGAAGTTTAACTCTAAATCATCATACTTTAAAAAGATTTGGCATTGAATCTAGATTTTTTGATGTACATGACCATAAACAAATAGAAGAATTAATTGATGATAAAACTAAGGTAATATTTTATGAAAGTTTAACTAACCCTAGTATTGATGTAGCAGATATACAGGCTATTTCAGATATCGCAAATAAACATGGAATTTTATCTGTAGTTGACAATACTGTAGCTACACCTATTTTGTGTAGACCATTTGAATATGGAGCTGATATTGTAGTACATAGTGCATCTAAATATACAACGGGTCAGGGCTTAGCTATTGGTGGAATTTTAGTTGAACGAAAAGATTTAGTATCTAAGCTAAAAAATAATAGTCGTTATACCCACTTTAATGAACCAGATGCTTCTTACCACGGTTTAGTATATACAGACTTACCATTACCACCATTTACCCTTCGTGCACGTTTATCACTACTTCGTGATTTAGGAGCTACTAGTTCTCCATTTAATTCATGGTTATTTATACAAGGCATGGAGACTTTATCTATTCGCATGAAGGAGCATTCTAAAAATGCTTTAGAATTAGCCTTATATTTGGAGAAACATCCTAAAGTAAAAAAAGTAAACTATCCTGGTTTAAAAAGTAATTCAAACTATGCTTTATCACAAAAATATTTCCAAGATGGTTTAGCTAGTGGTTTACTTAGTTTTGAAGTATCAGACTTAGCTGAGGCTACTAAAATAGTAGATGCAACAAAACTTTACTCCCTAGTGGTAAATATAGGAGATTCAAAATCTATAATCACTCACCCAGCTTCTACAACTCACCAGCAATTAAATGATAAAGAATTAAAAAATTGCGGAGTAGCACCTGGACTTATTAGAATCTCTTGTGGTTTGGAATCTATAAACGATTTAATAGCTGATTTAGAACAAGCCTTAAATTGTTAATAAAGTTTCAGCTAATTCAAATATACCAATAATCACTATGAGGGAACAGTAGTATGAGTGATAAGATAATTTTTGTTGATGAAGATACTCATACAACTAAATATGAAAAATACAATATTTTATTAGTTGATGACGAAGAAGATATGCACAATATAACTAAAATGGCATTAAAGCATAAGTTATTTTATGACAGAGAATTAAATATCATAAGTGCTATGAGTGCATTTGAGGCTAAAGAGATACTAAAAAAAGAAAATGATATAGCCTTAGCACTAATTGATGTGATTATGGAGACCCCTCAGGCTGGTTTAGATTTAGTTAATTATATACGTAATAAACTAAATAATAATTCAATTCGATTAGTATTAAGGACTGGACAAACTTCCCATGTACTAGAAGAAGAGATAATTAATAAATACGATATAAATGATTACAAAGAAAAAACAGAACTAACTTCAGAGAAACTATATACTACTGTAAGGACATCAATTAGGCAATATGAATTAATAAAAAACCTTCAAGAAAAAATAGATGATGTTACAAATGAGCTTAATAATAAAAACAAACTCTTAATGAAACAATCACGTTCAGCTGCAATGGGTGAAATTATAACTATGCTAGCTCATCAATGGAGACAACCATTAGCAACAATTAGTATGAATAATAATAATTTACTTCTTAGTCTTGAAGTAAATAATATAAATATAGACTCATTTAAAAAAAGTTTGGAACTATCTAATATTCAGTTAAAAGAATTATCTGAAATTATTAATGATTTTAGAGACTTTTTTAAATCAGATACAGCTGATGTAATTATTGATATAAATAAACTTATAGATGAATCGTGTGATCTTATAAATACTACATTTATAGATAACTCTATCAAAATTATAAAAAACTATACACATAAAATAAAAATTAAAACAAATAAAAACGACTTAATGCAAATAATTTTAAGTTTAGTGAAAAATTCTATGGATGCTTTTATTAAAAATAATATAAAAGACAGGCTTATAAGTATATCTACAAAAGAGAACTATAGATACATAAAAATTATAATAAAAGATAATGCAGGTGGTATTTCTAAAGAAATATTTGAAAAAATATTTGACCCCTATTTTAGTACTAAAAACAATAGAAATGGTACAGGATTAGGTTTATATATGTCAAAAATAATACTTGAAATGCATTTAAATGGTAACATAAGTGTTATTACTAAAGATAAATCAACAACTTTTAGTATTTTAATAAATAAACTAGATTAGACATACCTTAAGTCATTTTTGCTAAAATAGCAATATTATTTTACGGAGATTAAAAAAGTTGCCCTTAAACCTTAAAACGTATACTGAACATTTTACAAATCCTCTTTATTTAGAGAGTGGTCGTATACTAGAACCTTATGACATTACTTATGAGACTTACGGTCATATAAATGAAGATAAAAGTAATGTAGTTATAATTTGTCATGCACTCACAGGATCGCATCATGCAGCTGGTACTTATGAGGGTGAAAATAAAGCTGGTTGGTGGGATGGACTAATTGGTCCCAACAAGCCTATAGATACAAATAAATATTTTGTAATTAGCACAAATGTAATTGCAAGCTGTTTTGGTTCAACTGGACCTATGAGCCCTCAATATCCATATAATGACCCTTATAGATATAAATTTCCAGTTGTAACTATAAAAGATATGGTAAAAGCTCAACGTATACTTTTTGATCGTTTAGATATTCATAGGGTATATGCAATAATAGGTGGCTCTATGGGTGGTATGCAAGCACTTCAATTCGCTATACATTATCCAAATTTTTCAGAAAAAATCATAGCCTTAGCTACTACCCATGCTACCCAACCTTGGGCTATAGCATTTAATAAGATAGCTCAGGAATCTATATTAAAAGATCCTGATTTTAAACAAGGTTATTATGATCCAGATTTCATAAAAGAGCAAGGTTTATCTGGAATGGCAATTGGACGTATGGCTGGACATATAAGCTTTTTATCACCAGATTCTATGAAAGAAAAGTTTGGACGTGAGTATAAAAGAGATGATGGACTTTATGAACTTTTTGGAAAATTTCAAGTTGAATCATATTTAGAATACAATGGTTATAACTTTACAAAGTGGTTTGATCCACTAACCTACCTTTACATAACTAAGGCTATAAATATTTATGATTTATCACGTGGTTTTGATTCTTTAAAAGAAGCTTTGAAAAAAATCAGTTCTGAGTTACATCTAATAAGCTTTGAAAATGACTTATTATTTAAAAGTTTTGAGATGAAAGAGATAAGTGATACCCTAAAAGAAATAGGTAATACTAATCATTTTTACAAAAATATACAGAGTAATTATGGGCATGATGCTTTTTTAGTAGAACTAGATAAGTTTGATACTTATATTTGTGAAATTTTAAAGTAATTTTTTACTTTATGAGTTTATTTAGGCACATAAAAATGATAACGAAGAATAAATTAAAAAATAGGAAGAATTATGCCAAAAAAAAATTTAAGTAAAGAAACTGAGAGTTTTACTGAAAAAAGTACAGATTTTGAAACAAAACTAGATAATGCAAAAAATATTTTACAAATATTAATGAATCCAGAAATCACCCTTCAAGATAGTGTAAAGGCATATGAAAAAGGTATGGGTGAATTAGCAAAAGCTCAAAAAATGTTAGAAGAAGCAAAAATAAAAATCAATGAGATTAAAACTACATAATGAAAGTAGCTGTACTACAACTTAGTGCCCAAGGTATGAGCAGTATTAAATTATATAACTATATTCGTATTGCACATAAAAAAGATATCAAAGTATTGCTTCTAGGTGAGTATATCTTAAATCCATTTTTTAAAGAACTTCAAACACTTAGTATTAGTATGATAAAAGAGCAAGCCTTACATCAAACTAAGGTTTTAAAAGAGTTGGCATCTACATATAAAATAACAATAATTGCACCTATAATACTTGTTAAGAAAAAAAAAATATATAAAACTATAGGTAAATTTTCTCCATCATCTACATCTTATTATGAACAACAAATCCTTATAAACTATAATCATTGGAATGAAGAAAATTATTTTGCAAATGAAAAAAAAGCCTTACAGTCCCCCTTAGTTTTTAAGATTGATGGTTTTAAATTTGCTCTTATGAACGGGTTTGAACTTCATTTTGATGAATTATTTACTCAACTAAAAACAAAAAATGTTGACTGCATCTTAGTTCCAAGTGTATCTACTTTTGAATCATATGAGCGTTGGAAAACATTAATTTTAAGTCGTGCTTTTACACATAATTGCTTTATTTTAAGAGCTAATCGAATAGGTGAATATACAGATAAAAATTTCACTTGGAAGTTTTATGGTGATTCACTTCTAGCCTCACCCAATGGTGAACTACTCTCACATCTAGGCAATAAAGAAGAACTTTTAATAGTAGACATGAAACACAGTGATGTAATTAAAGCTAGAAAGTCTTGGGCTTTTAAAGAGATACTTAATAAAAGACAATAATTAAAGTGTTATAATTTAGTTAATTAAGATTTTATTTTGTAAAAGGATTTATCATGGCTTTTAGGATTAATAGTGGCATAACTGCGATGAATGCAAATGTACAATCTAGCCTAAACAAGCTTGGAGTAAATAGAAGTGTAGCAGCCTTTTCTTCTGGTTTTGCAATAAATAAGTCTGCATATGATGCATCTGGACTTGGTATTGCAAATCAATTATCATCTCAGGTATCTGGTCTTGGTCAAGCTATACAAAATTCAAACGACAGTATTGGTTTAGTTCAGGTTGCAGATGGAGCTTTACAAGAATATACAAACATATTAGAAGATGTAAGAGTTTTAACTCTTCAAGCTTCTAATGGTACTTTAAATAATGATAACAGGGCTATAATTCAGACACAAATAGATTCTTTACTTCAATCAGCTGATGATATAGCAAAAACAACTAGATATAATAGTATAAAGTTACTTGATGGTACTGGTGGTAGCTCTAATAATGGTACATTTGTATCTCAAATAGGTGCAAATGCAAATGAGACACAGAGTGTAAGAATTGGTGATGCGCAGGTATCATCAATTATAGCTGGAGGTATAGATGTATCTTCTTTAGCTTTGGCTCAATCTTCTACAACATCTATTGATGATGCAATTAAGAATATAACTACTATACGTTCAGATCTTGGTGCAGCCCAAAATAAACTATTTTCTAATATTAGCAATATATCTGTAACTCAAGTAAATATTGCAGCTGCTGAATCCCAAATTAGAGATATTGATTTTGCAGCTGAGAGTGCAAACTTTTCAAAGTTAAACATTTTAGCACAAACTGGTTCATATGCTCAAAGTCAAGCTAATGCTTCTCAAGCGAGTGTGGCAAACTTATTTAAATAAAAGGTTTTAATATATGATGAAATATTTCCATCGTCAGATTCAACTTTGGGGTGAGGAAACTCAAATTCAACTCAAAAGCAAAAAAATAGTAATTGTAGGATCAGGTGGACTTGGTTCATCCTTAGCTTTTGCACTCGGTGCTAGTGGAATTGGTGAAGTTCATATGATTGATTTTGATGAAGTATCTATACATAATATTCATAGACAGATAGCTTTTAAACTATGTGATGAGGGTAAGAATAAGGCTGTTTTAAATGCAGAACTTATAAAACAAAGATGCCCGTATGTGGAAGCCTTTGCATATGATTGTGATTTTAAAACATGGTCTCAAAAAAACATAGATGTAGACCTAATAATAGATGCCACTGATAATCTGCCTACAAGAGCGAAGATTGACCTGTATGCAAAATCTAAAAATACACCATGGGTATATGGAAGTGTAGAAGCTTTTCATGGTCAGGTATGTTTTTTTGATAAAAGTTTATTTGAAGATGCATTTAAAATAACATCTCAGGTACCTGATGGTATTGCAGCACCTATAGTTATGCATATAGCATCACTTCAGGCAAATCTAGCCTTAAGATACTTGGCTGGATTAAGTATAAAAAAAGACATATTGTATTATCTTTTTTTTAATGAAGATGGGGAGATGATAAGTCAAAAATTTGGACTACCAAAGGTCTAATATGAAATATTTTATAATTGTATTATTGCTGTGTATTAGTCTATTTTCAAATGAAAATGACGAGGAAATAAATAAACCAAGACAGATGCTTGAATCAATAGAGGAACATGCTATCATACTTGGTGAGGGTAAAGCAAAAAATATATATGTATTTATAGACCCAATCTGCCCTTTTTCTCACGATTATATAACTAAAATAATGAATAATGAAGATTTATTAAAGAAAAACTCTTATTATATATTTTTATATAGACTGGCTGTATTTAAATCAGATAAACTAATAGCATATATATTTGAATCAGAAGATAAGTTAGCTACTWTAGAAGAAGTTGTAGTATATGGAGATATAGTAGATCTTGAAAACTTAAAAGCCAGTACTAAGACACTAAAGGCCTTAAAAARGATTGCTGATGTTGGTGAATATTTAGAAATTATAAATAGACCATATATAATCTCTTTTGAAAAAGGATCAAAATATTGTAAGGTATCTGAGGGTGAGGCATCTTGTAAAAAAGACCTGTGGAACTCTGAATAAAGCTACCCCTAATAGATTTTAGATATAATTGTATTAATTTAACAAAGTGNAAATAAATATGAATTTTGAACCATATCCATTTGAAAAACTAAACGATTTACTATCAAATATTACACCTAATAAAGACTATGAAACTTCAGTTTTAACTATAGGTGAACCACAATTCGAGACACCCTCTTTTATTCAGGATGCATTAAAAAATAGTTCTCATCTACTTAAAAAATATCCAAAAACTGCTGGTGAAGATAAACTTAGAGAGGCTCAAATAAATTTTTTTAAAAAAAGATTCAGCATTGAGCTTAATAATAATCAGATAATCCCTTCATTGGGAACTAGGGAAGTTTTATTTAACTTCCCTCAGTTTTTACTTTTTGACAAAAAAAATCCACTTATGGCTTTTACAAATCCTTTTTATCAAATTTATGAGGGTGCAGCTATATCCTGCAGGGCTAGGACTATACATTTAAATCTAAGCCAAGAAAATAATTTTAAACCAGATATAAATGAAGAAAAACTTTCAAAATGTGATTTAGTCATCCTTAACTTTCCAAATAACCCAACTACTTCAAATCTTAGTATAGATGAGTTAGGGAGTTGGGTAAAGCTAGCTTTAAAATATGATTTTGTGCTTTTAAATGATGAATGTTACAGTGAGATATATACAGGCATACCACCAGTATCCTTACTTGAGGCATCAGCTTATGTAGGAAATAAATCTTTTAAAAATATATTGGTAATTAACTCTATATCCAAACGTTCATCTGCACCAGGTCTTCGTTCAGGTTTTATAGCTGGTGATGAAAATATTTTAAAAGAATATATGAAATACCGTACATATATAGGTTGTGCATCTCCATTACCACTTCAATATGCAGCTGCAGAAGCTTGGGGAGATGAAAAACATGTAGAGCTTTCACGTAAGATTTATAAAAACAACTTTAAACTTGCAAAAGAGATTCTAGGAATAAAAATTCCAGATGCTACATTTTATATCTGGTTAAAAGTAGATAATGCTATAGATTTTACAGTTAGACTTTATGAAAAATATAATGTAAAAGTTCTTCCTGGTGAGTTTTTAGCAAGAAAAAATAAAGATTCTATAAACCCTGGCATTGGTTATGTCAGAATAGCCTTAGTTGAAAATGAGGACAAAATAAAAAGTGCATTAAAAAGAATTAAGGAGTGTATGGATGAGTAAGGTAGAAGAGTTAAAAGCCAAGGTTTTAAAAGCCCAACAATCTTCGGATATAGCCTCATTATATATACTAGAACAAGATGCACATGAAACATTTGATGAGCATACTATATCTGGATTTTATACAAATATACTCGACTTAGCTCTGGAGAGACTTACAAATACCCTAGAGGCTCATAAGGTCATGGATATGAATGAAGTTCAAGACTTTGCAACACTACGTGCACTTTATGAGTATGCCATTGAGCATTACAGTCTTGGAGATATATCAGACGCTTCAGCCTTATTTGAAGTTTTAGCAAGATTATCTAATGATGAGGAGTTTTCATCTGCCTTAAAACTACACTGGATTGCATCTAAAGAAAAATTATCTTTAGATGACTTTTTAGACAAAATAGCAG
This sequence comes from Sulfurimonas sp., assembly GCA_002733155.1. Lineage (GTDB taxonomy): Bacteria > Campylobacterota > Campylobacteria > Campylobacterales > Sulfurimonadaceae > Sulfurimonas. Next base: position 82,579 of record NVUO01000009.1, on the reverse strand, counting down.
ATGTTGATGCTACACAAAAAAAAGGAACTTTTTATATATCTGAATTTACAAAAGAGGCACAGAATATGCTGGATAAGTCACAAATGGAGTCTAAATGACTCTGTTTACCAAAGGTAAAACCTTATATAAAATTAATAATATTTTTGGAGTAAGTAAATGAAGATACACTTTATTGGAATTGGTGGGATTGGTATATCAGGTTTAGCTCAGTATATGCACTATAAAGGTCATGAAGTAAGTGGTTCAGATATATCTGATACTATTATCACTGAAAAATTACGTAATTTAGGTATATCTGTATGTGTGCCACATAATACATCATCTATCACAAATCATGACTTGGTTGTACACTCAGCTATTATCTCACCTGAAAATCCAGAAATTATTGCAGCAAATGAAAAAGGTATAAAAGTTTTAGCTAGACGCGAAGCCCTACTTGAAATTATGGACAAATCTAAGGTCTATTCAGTTGCTGGTGCACACGGTAAGAGTACAACTACAGCTATTTTAACTGCAATTATGAGTGGATCTGCCATCATTGGTGCTGAATCAAAAGCTTTTGGTTCAAACGTTAGATACGATGAGACAAATGATGTAATATTATTTGAAGCTGACGAGAGTGATGGTAGTTTTATAAACTCTAATCCATATTGTGCAATTGTAATCAATGCTGAACCAGAACATATGGAATATTATGATTATAATTWTGAMMGKTTTTATGATKCMTATANAARCNTTTATAAAYTCWGCWWCAYKTMGWGTYTTWAAYGCWGAAGAYCCTTTYTTATCWACCTTAGWAGATGAGATTGACGCTAAGTATCTATACCCAAGTAAAGATATTACGAACATAGAATTTGTACTTATTAAAGATGAACCACATACTAGGTTTACACTTCTTGACTTAGGCTCATTTGATGTATGGGGATTTGGAAAACATATAGCCCTTGATGCATCTTTAGCCATTTTAGCTGCATGTGAATCTATGGATATACAAGATATAAGAAAAAATATACTTAAGTTTAAAGGTATAAAAAAACGTTTTGATATAGTTGGTGTACAAGAAGACCGTGTAATTATAGATGATTATGCTCACCACCCAACTGAGATTAAAGCTACATTTGAATCTGTAAAAGAGTATGCATTATTAAAAGGTTTTGACAAAATCACAGCTATTTGGCAACCACATAAGTACTCACGTACTATCGATAACTTAGACGAGTTTATAAAGTGTTTTGAGGGAGTTGGGGAGTTAATCATCTTACCAGTATGGGCAGCTGGTGAGATTCCAAGAGATATAAACTTTAAAGAAAAATTTAAACAATACAACCTAACTATGGCTGATAATATTACAAGAGCAAATAATACTATTACAGTTGTTAAAGACAAAGAAGATTTAAAAACTCTAGACAATGGACTTATTATAGGTTTTGGTGCTGGAGATATTACATATCAAATAAGGGGTACAGAATAATGGCATATTTAGCTGGATTAATTATAGTAGCTATATTCTTTATAGTTTTGCAATATTTTACAGAACTAACAAAAATACAAAAGTTTATAGTAAGTGCTGTTATTTTATCTATAATATTATCAGCTATAGCTTACAATAAAAACAATACTTCCAATAGGGAAAACATGCTAAATGTTGTAACTAAATATAAACAAAATAAGAGTGTAAAATGTAATGGTACTGAGGTTAATAATACAAACTATACTTTAAGTATTGGGACTTATACTTTCATAGGTAAAGAAAATACTGAAAATTATGGAAAAATGATTAGCGTTTCAAATTGTGAATAAAAACTTATCATTTTCCACTTTAGGTCTATCAACTAAACTACTAGATATATTAAAAAAAAATGATTTTACTAAAGCTACGCCTATACAAAATAAAGTAATCCCGCTTATTCTTGAAAAAAAAGATATTATGGCAAAGGCTCAAACTGGTACTGGTAAAAGTGCTAGTTTTATACTGCCTATCTTAGAACTCCTTTCACATAAGCAGACTTTAGGCAAAGCAAAAATAAAAGTCCTAGTATTAACACCAACTAGGGAATTAACTCTTCAAATATCTCAAAACTTTAAACTTTTTTCTAAGTTTTTAAAAAAAGAGTTAAAAATAGTATCTGTAATTGGTGGTGAGAGTATAGGAGATCAACTGTATGATATACAAAGAGGTTGTGATATACTTGTAGCTACATCTGGTAGATTTATAGATGTACTTAATAAAAAACAAATGAACTTATCATTTGTAGAGTTTTTTGTTTTAGATGAGGCTGATAAGATGTTAGATTTAGCTTTTGCAAATGAATTAGAGCTTATACTAGATTCTATACCATCTAAACGTCAAAACCTACTTTTCTCAGCTACATACCCCAAAAAGATGCTTGAAATTGCTTCTAAAATAAGTCAAAATCCTATAGAAGTTAGTATTGAGAATGAAATAGATATAGTAGATACTATTAATCAAAGAGTTATAGAGGTAAACAAAAATAATCGTGGACCACTACTAAGACATCTACTAGATTCCAATAAGTTTACATCTGTATTAGTATTTATGTCAAGTAAACGTGCTAGTGATAATATAGCTAATAAATTTCGTAAATATGGCTACAAGGCAGATTCATTTCATGCAGACTTACACCAAGAAGATAGAAACTTCACCCTAAATGAGTTTAAAAATAAAAAACTTCAAATTCTTTTCTCAACAGATATAGCATCAAGGGGTCTGGACATTTCTGGAATTGACTGTGTTATAAACTTTGACTTACCACGTTCACCAACTGATTATATACATAGAATCGGACGTACTGGACGAGCTGGTAAAAAAGGTGAGGCTATCTCATTTATAAATTTTGAAGATAAGTCACATTTTGCTTTAATAGAAAAACGTTCAAATATAAAAATAAAAACTGAACAAATAAAAGGTTTTGAGCTAATAGGTGAAGAGATTCAAAAAACAAAAGGCCCAGCCCCAGTTAAAGGCAAAGGCAAAAGTAAAAAAGACAAACTAAGAGAAAAAAAGGCTCTAGAAGAAAAAAATGCCAAATAAAAAACTCGATAAAATAGACTTACTTATAAATCAGCTTGACTTAAATGAGTTTATAGACTCATTTAAACAATTTTTTTCTCGTGAGAATTCTTTGTATATGGAGGGTGACCAAGAACTTCATTACCGTTATATTAAAGCACTTGATAAGATAGAATTTAATGCGCCACCAAAGGTAGCTGATTTTTTTTCTATCAAGTCACATCTTAAAAAACGTGGGATATTAAACTTTGAACAGATTTTTGAGATAGTAAAAATTATAAGATACTTTCGTTATTTTAAAAATCGTGACTTAGATGGTATTATTGGCGAATGGATGTCAAAATTTATCATTGAAGATAAATTTTTAGAGGTAGAGAAGTTTTTTACATCTGATGGTACCTTTGATGAGAACTTAGATGAGACTTTGTACGGGCTAAGTTTAAAAATAAAAGAGCATAAAAACAATATGAGTGGCTCTTTAAAAAGGTTAATATATAGTCAAAAACTATCATCATATTTAATAGATACGCAAATACATTTACTAAATGATGAAGAATGTTTACTTGTACGTGGTGGTTTTAACCATGTACTAAAAGGTGCTGTAATTGGTCGTAGTACTAGTGGTGGTTTTTTTGTATCTCCTGATTCTATACTAAAATCTAAGGAGCAAATTAGATTTATAAAGCAAAAACGTGAGGCAATATTTTATACTTACGCTAAAGAGTTTTCATCTAAACTAGCAGACTTACAGACATTTATATCTTTTTGCGATAAAGAGTTTACAAAGTTTGATAATTATCAGGCTAGAGTATTATTTGCACGTGCAAAAAACTTAGAACTTGTAAAATCAAAAGCAGATTCAAGACTAATTTTAAGGGACTTTATCCATCCAGCCTTATCTAAAGCAAAAGCAGTAAGTGTTGATTTTTCAAAAAATATTCTTATGATTACTGGAGTAAACGCTGGTGGAAAGACTATGCTTTTAAAGTCTATTTTATCATCTGCCTTTATGGCTAAGTATATAATACCTATGAAGTTAAATTCTGAAAAATCCCATATTGGTAGTTATAAAAATATTTTATCTATAATAGATGATCCACAAAACGTAAAAAATGACATATCAACATTTGCTGGACGTATGCAGGAATTTTCACGTATATTTGAATACAGATCAGCCTTAGTCGGTATAGATGAGATTGAACTAGGTACTGATAGTGATGAGGCTGCAGCTTTATTTAAAGTAATCCTAGATGATTTGATTAAACGCGGTCAAAAAGTAGTAGTCACCACTCACCATAAACGTCTAGCTGCACTTATGGCTGATAGGAATGATGTGGAGCTTATGGCTGCTATATATGATGAGAAAAACCGTGTACCTACCTACGAATTTATGCATGGTATTATTGGTAAGTCTTATGCCTTTGAGACTGCGAGTAGATATGGGATTTCTAACAAACTTGTAGAAAAAGCTAAGGCTGTATATGGGGACAATAGCGAAAAACTAAGTTTACTTATAGAGCGTGGAAGCCAACTTGAACGTGAACTAAAACAAAAACATCAAAAAGTAGATGAAAAACTTGAAAAGCTAAGACTTAAAGAGTTAAATTTACAAGGGCAAAAAGAGAAGCTTTTCAAAGAATTAAATGAACAAAGAGATGCCTTAAAAAACTCTTATACACTAGCTATAAATGAAGCAAAGTCCGCAGCTAAGGCTGGTGATACTAAGGCTATACATAGGGCTATGGATAAGGCAAAGAAAAAACTACCAAAAGAAAAAAAAGAACTTGAAATTCAAAAACAAATATTTGAACTTGGAGATACTGTTAAGTATCACTCTCAAAAAGGAGTTATTATCTCAATGAAGGGTCAAAAAGACGCAACTATTGAGGTTGAGGGAATGAGAATTCGCGTAAAAACTTCAGCACTTAGACATACAAAAATCATAAAATCTAAACCAGTTACAAATGTAAAAGTATTAGTTGAGAAAAAATCTGGACTARAATGTGACCTTCATGGTATGCGCGCGGATGAGGCTACTGAAGTATTAGATAAATTTATCTCAGATGCTTTAATTAACGGCTGGGATGAAGTTATAATTTACCATGGTATTGGTACTGGAAAACTATCATATGCAGTTAAAAACTTTTTAATAGCCCATCCTAGAGTAAAAGGATTTGATGATGCACCACAGCACCTTGGTGGTTTTGGAGCTAAAATCGTTAGCTTATAAATAAAATTTTTATCATATATAAAAATATTATCTCAATTTAACCAAATAAAGTATACACTACGTGATATGTAAACGTGGTATAACTTTAAATGGATTCAAATGCTTAACAAAAATAACTATACAGAAAAAGATCTTGTACAAATTATTAAAAACATATCTGTTGGTGTATCATCCTCTAGTGGTGACGTTTTTTTTGAAAAACTCATACTACACATCTATAAACTTTACGGAATGTCTCATATAATTATAGGTACATTAAACAAAAAAAACAATTCAATTGTAAGTCTGAAGTTTATGCTAAATGGAGAACTTATTGATAATATTGAATATTCCTTAGAATATACACCTTGTGCAGATGTCATAAAATATAAAAGTTCTGCATATAAAAAAGATGTACAAAAACTATTTTCTCAAGATGAGTTTTTTAAAATTAATAATATACAAAGTTATATTGGTATACGTTTAATAGATAGCCTATCTAAAGGTGTAGGTATTATAGCTTGTTTAGATACTAAGGAATTAATATATACAGATTCTATGCACTCTATCTTAGAGATATTTGCCTCAAGAGCTTCAGCTGAATTAGATAGAATAAATATAGAAAATCACTTAGAAGAAAGAATAAAAGATAGGACATCTAAACTCACAAAAGCCTTAGATAAACTCAAACAAAAAAGCCATGATGAATTAATAAAAGCGGAAAAAATGGCAAAGTTAGGTTCAATGGTAACTGGTTTTACCCATGATTTAAATACACCAATTGGTATAGGTGTAACTGCCTCCTCATTCATACAAGCTAAATGTAAGTCAATAAAAAATGATTTAGATAGTGGGAAACTTTCTAAATCTGCACTAAATAGCTTTATAGATGATAGTTATTCTATGGCTGAATCTATGTTTAAGAGTTTAGAAAAAGCAAAAGAATTAGTTAGATCTTTTAAAATAATTTCTATTGATCAGCATGTAGCGGAGAAGAAAAAAATATTTCTAAAATCTTATTTAAATGATATTTTAATAAGTCTTAATTATATACTTAAACATACAAATATTAGTATACAAAATGATATACCAATATCATTAGAAATAATTGCCTCAGCTGGCATATTTTTTCAAATATTTTCAAACTTAATTATGAACTCTATTAAACATGGTTTTGACGGAATTCATGAAGGTAAGATTAATATAAGTGCCTCATACGAAAACAAAATATTATATATAATTTATAAGGACAATGGAAAAGGTATGAATGAGGAGACCAAAAACAAAATTTTTGAACAGTTTTATACAACTAAAAAAAATGATGGAGGTACTGGGCTTGGGATGTTTATCGTTTATGAGTTAGTAGTTCAGAAATCACATGGGACTATAGATTTAATATCTCAACCAGATATGGGTGTAGAATTTAAAATAAAATTACCACTCTAAAACATTACTAATATTATCTTTTTGAGACTTTTTAATTACACTATAAACTTTTTGTGTATTCAATATTAATATATATAATTAGTTTATTTCACTTTATAACAAATAAGTGTCTTATGCTATAAACCAGTACAAATAAAAAGGATATAAATTGTTTAAAGCCTTGGATAGTGAAATAACTAAAAAAAATATAAGGAATTTAGTTGTAAGTTTTTATACTAAAGTCTTAGCAGATGAGACAGTTGGTTCATTTTTCATTGAAAAACTAGGTACTGAATTAACTAGTGAGGCTTGGGCTGAGCATATAGATATATTAACAAATTTTTGGGCTGGGATATACCTAGGTGATACTGAGTACAGGGGTGCCCCTTTTGTTCCACATATGCAACTAGAAGGTCTAAAAAGAACTACCTTTGAGCAATGGTTAAAGTTATTTTTTAAAACTTTAGATTCAATATACATACCAGAAATAGCAGATCAGTTTAAAAGTAGAGCTACGTTAATCGCTGGTAACTTTATGCGTAACTTAGGCCTTTAATTCTATAATCTCTTAAAAGGTTATATATAGATATGAGTAAGAAAAAAATAGCAATAATAGGTGGTGGTGCATCTGGGCTTTTATGTGCAATATTTTGTGCACAAAACTCTTTTGATGTAGATATATATGAACAGAATTCTAAATGTGGAAAAAAAATTTTAGTATCTGGAAATGGTCGTTGTAATATTAGCAATACAAACATTTCAACAAATGACTTTTTTGGAGATAATCCTCTTTTTGTAAAAGATGCAATTTCTACATTTGGATTTAAAGAATTTGAAAAGTTTTGCTTATCTATAGGGCTGATGCTTGACATAAAAAAAGATGGACGTGTATACCCACTTTCAAATGAGGCTAAGTCTGTATTATCTATTTTTTTATCACAACTTAAAATGCTTGGTGTAAATATTTTAACAGATACAAAAATAACAGATATAAAACAACTTTTATCAAAATATGATAAGGTAGTTATAGCTACTGGTYCATATGCAGCCACACATCTAGGTGGTAATAATGATGGATGTGAGTTTGCTAAAGAGTTTGGACATAAAATTATCCCAACATATCCATCTTTAGTCCAACTAGAGTTAGTATCAGCTATAGCTCATAAGATGAGTGGAGCTAAAATAAATGGTGAAGTTAACTTACTTGTAAATAATAAGATAGATTCAAGCTCGGTGGGTGATATTTTATTTACTACATATGGTATATCTGGTTTTGCAATTTTGGATATATCTCAAAGAGCTAGTCTAGCTTTGATGGAATATGCAAAGGTAGATATATCTGTAAACCTTCTGCCAAGTTTTAGTGCTCAAAAACTCTCATCTCRTATCTCAAAACTGGGGACAATTATTCCAGATTCTACTATATTGGATATTTTATCTGGTCTTATACCTATTAAAATTGCAATAAATTTACTAGAATATTTAAAAATTGACAATTTCTTAAAAGCTAAAGACATTCATACAAAACTCTCTAAAAAAATATCAAATACTATGCTTAATTGGCGTTTTGAAGTTAATGATACTCATGGCTTTAGACATGCTGAAGTAGCAGGTGGTGGGGTAGATACAAGTGAAATAGACCCTTTAAATATGCAATCTTTAAAACAAAAAAATCTTTATTYTACTGGTGAGATTTTAGATGTAGTTGGCAAGCGTGGCGGTTATAACTTTGCCTTTGCATGGGCTAGTGCATATATGGTTGCGAGACATATAAGAAACAATTAGATATAATATTTTAAAATATTGAATAAAGAAGACAATTAATGAAAGAAAGCAACTTATTTTTTAATAGTATAAAAGATTTTTTCACTCTAAAAATGCTTAAATACTCAACTCTCCCTTTTTTAATTAGCATAATTATTTTGTATATACTTTTTTTTTTAATCGCAGGTATAGGTTTGGATTGGATGGGGACTATGGATGTATCTAGTACTCAAACCAGTATAGAGAATGGAATTCCACATACTGAGAGTTTTCAGGCTAAACTAGAAGGTTTATCAATTATAAAGTTTTTTTCTCAGTATGCAGTCACGTCATGGATAGCCTCATTTTTAGTATATGCAATCGGAGGTTTCTTAACTTTATATGTATCAATTTTTATAGCTATAATTATAGTTGGTTTTTTAACTCCATATATCTTAAAAGAGTTACAAACAAGACATTATCAAGATATTGAGATGATTGGTTTTTCAAATATTTTTTCATCTTTATTTTTAATTTTAAAATACTCACTTACTATGCTTATTTTATTTATAGTACTTATACCATTTTATTTTATACCAATATTAAATATTATAGCTTTTAATTTTCCACTTTATTACTTTTTTCATAAGATGCTTTCTTTTGATGTATCTTCAAATATCTGTACAAAAGAGGAAGATAAACAAATAAGCTACTTTAATAAAAACTCTTTAAGATTTAAGACCTTAATGCTTTATATAATATCTCTAATTCCATTTGCAATCTTTTTTGGTGCTGTATTTTATGTAATATACCTTGGTAATACATACTTCATTTTTACCAGAAAACTGAGACTAGACAATAAGTAGTTTATTAATATGAAAATTAATATTCCAATTATTATTTTAATTTTGTTTAGTTTTTTAAATGCAGATAAAAATATAGACAACTTACTAAATGATATTGAAAATAAATCTGACCTTTCAAATAAAACTAAACTAACTAATAGTGTAATTTCCCAAATTTATACAAGAAACGACATTCAAAGAATGCAAATTAGATATTTAAAGGATATATTAAAGACATCTTATCTATCCGAGTATAATGAAAATAGATATGGAGTAGCAGACCCATTTTCTATAGGACTAGAAATCTTAGCATTTAGAAGTTCTAGTATTAGGATATATATAGACAATCAAGAGATAAGTTCTGGCTTATATGGTAGTTCTTTAATGACATATGGTGATTTAGATATATCTTATGCTGATCACATAGAAGTATATTATCAAAATCCAAATTATGAATACTCAACTGAATCTAACTTGGTACTAATAAAAATTTATTCAAAAAGTACACTTAAAGATGAAGGTGCTAAGGTAGAACTCAATACTGGTTCATATGGAGCATCTAGAATTAGTGCCTATTTAGCCCAAGACTTAGATAATGACTGGTCTCACTTTACATACATATCTTTAAATAATGATAAAAGAAAAAAATACAATTCATTTAATCAAAAATTATCTAAAGACAAAAAAGTAGCCCATCTATTTTCTTCAATAAAAAATAAAAATCAAACTATACTTATAGATATATCACAACAACAACGTGATGCTTTTATGGGTCTAAGTTTAGATGCTACACCTACAGAAGCTATTATAGATTTTAAAAATATACATATTGGATATGATAATTCTAATAATAATTTTTCTTTTTTATTTTCATATGATTATGAATATATAAATAGCTTATTTATTGATGATGTAAAAGCACTTCTTACATCACCATATAATGTTACATATCCAATATCTAAACTAAGAGTAAAACTAGAATCACAAGTATTTACAAGTGAATTAAAATACAGTTTTATTACATCAAACAATAAGCTAACTGTTGGTATAAAATATAGACAAAAAGCCTATAGTAAAAGTGACTTCGATATAAACAATATATCAATATCAAGCTCTAAAAATAATTACCAGACTGTACTTACTATGTTTTTGGAAAATGAATACTCACTTGGAGATAATAAAATCATAAATGTAGGTCTACAAGTATCAGAAATTAATAATAATCATTCAAGCCAAGATAATAAACTACTAATGTACAGACTTGGGTATACGTATCTTATAAATAAGTGGACCTATAAAACAATATTTTCTCATATAGAACGTGCTCTTGATCCATATCTAGTAGATGAATATGGTATATACTTAACATCTGGCATAAAAAAAACTCAAAAGTATAGATATATTACAGAAAATATTGGTTACGAAAAAGAAAATAATCTATATTCATTTCTTATAGCTTATATAAAACTAAAAGACATACTTATACCATCCATAAATAGTCCACTGCTAGATAATTCAGATAAAGATATAAATGTTTATAGTACCTACTTCAGATGGACACATAAATATAATAAATATGATAAACTTTTTGCTACTTTAAATTATTATTCACAATCTGGTATAAATGGGTATAAAACTACTAAAAAATATATGGCTACACTTAGAAATATTAATACCTACAAAAAATTAGATTTATTTTTTGAACTTATCTACTTTAGAGATAATATTCAATATACAAACTTTTATGATTTAAGCCTAGGCATTAAATATAAATATAAAGAAAATTTAACTTTTTCAATAAAAGGCGAAAATCTACTAAAAAAAGCAAGTGCTACTATCTTTACAAGGATAGATTCTACAACTCTACAAAATCTAAAACCTTTGCTAGTATCACCAATTGACAAAAAAATTATTCTAAGTATTGAGTATCAATTTTGAGAAAATATTTATTATTTATTTTTTTTATCCCAGTAATTATACTTTCAGATTCCAACTATGAGTTAAAACTATTTGAAAAAATTTTTCCACTAATATTTTCTYAWMATNGAWANTNAATAMTNAKAWKMAKWTWWWNGWCARTKRRKATATTATAAAAAATAGTTCAACTCTTCAGTTATATAATGATTGTAATTCAGCTGAATTAGTTATGGCAAAAAATCTTAATAAATTAGAAGCTGAATGTAAAAATTTACCCTACTTTGCTACAAGATATAAATCTTATATAAACTCTAAAAATAGTATTGGTGCTTTTTACTGGAGAAAAGGCAGGCCTCAACTAAAATTAAATGCAAAAAATTTAAAAAAATTTAACCTTAATCTACCAGACAGTTTAAAAAAGTATGCACAATGAAAGAATTAAAAGCATCATATATTTTTAATACCATAGCTATTGCATTAATAATAATTTCTATTGTAATGTTTTTTGTATACAAAGATACTAAAAATAAGATTGTAAACATAAGTTATAACGATAATTTATCTTATGTAGAGAGTATTAGTGAAAATATATCTAATGATATCTTAGATGTTATTAAAAAAGATTTTTATATTTCATTATATGATGATAAAGTTTCCCAAGATTACATAAATACAACTTTATCACTATTTGTTACAAAAAAATTCAAATATATATACCTAATTGACAAAGAATACAATCATTTTAGATTTTTAGCTGATGGCTCATTGATAGATGATGAAAAAAGTGAATTTGGAGAATCTTATCAACCATTTCAAGTTAGTGAGTGGGATAAAATCTATAAAAATAAAAAACCAATATTTTTTACACATAGTAAATTTAATAATATTTGGACCACTTACTTAAATCCTATCATAATAAATGATAAGATAGAGGCTATATTGGTTATTGATTTTTCCTTACAAGAACACGATAAAATAGAAGAAACTTTACTTGTCTTAGATAATATGTTGATGATAGCTAGTAGTTTTTTAATAATTATTTTTATCTTAATCTTGTGGTTTTCACATATAGATAAAAAAAGAGAAAATCAAAAAAATATAGTATTTGACATGTTAATCGCAGAATCAAAAAAGGTACAAGACTTAAACCTAAACCTTGCCTCTCAGGTAGAAGAAGAGGTAAATAAAAACAGAGCAAAGGACCAACAGCTTTTGCAACAATCACGCCTAGCTCAGATGGGTGAAATGATATCCATGATAGCTCACCAATGGAGACAACCACTCTCAGTTATAAGTGCAGTAGCAATATCACTTAATATAAAAGCTGAACTAGGTACCGCAGATAAGTCTACAGTTATAGACTTTTCAAAAAGAATTTCAGAATACTCTAAACACCTAAGTTCTACAATTGACGACTTTAGAGACTTTTTCAAACCAAATAAAGAAAAAGAAAATACAAGTTTTAACTATCTAATTGAATCAGTATTAAGAATAGTTGAAATAGAAATTACAACAAATAATATTTATATACTTAAACATTTAAAATGCCATAATGAATTCGATTCTTATGCAAATGAATTAAAACAAGTTATTTTAAATATCTTAAAAAATTCACAAGATATACTTCTTGAAAATAAGATACAAGATCCATTTATTAAAATTTTAACTTATAGTACAGAGGAAAACTTAATATTAGAAATTTCCGATAATGGGGGTGGTATCCCAGATGATATTATTACTAAAATATTTGATCCATACTTTTCTACTAAACTGGATAAAAATGGTACTGGCATTGGACTTTATATGAGTAAAATTATTGTTGAGGAGCACTGTAGTGGTAAACTTAATGTAAAGAATAATAAAGATGGAGTTATGTTTAAAATAAAAATTCCACACAATGATACAATAAGCAACGCCAATTCTAAGTTGTTTTGATTTTGTAAAACTATGAAACTTCTCTGCACTCATAAATCAAATAATCATGATTTATTTGCTTATCCAGTCCTTTAAACTCATTGTTTAAAATTTTTCTATATATACTAATATCTGTATAATAACAAGTAAGTAATGAGCTATTAAAAAAATCACTGGCACAATCAGCAAAAGCTAGCTCTTTTAGCAAATACCATTTTGCTTCATTTATAACTTCTATTTCATTTAGTTCATTTGATGTGTAACTTCTAATCACTTTTAGAGTTAGATTATTTATCTCTTTAGAAAATTCATTATCACTTTCATATATAGTTTCAATAAGCTTTAATGAATCTTTAAACTTTGAAAAAGATTCTATATCTTTCCATTTATAAAATTTTACATCATATCCATCCCCTAAATCTTCTATAATTTTATTGATTCTATTTGTAGCAAAGTTTGAATTTTTTTTTATTTTTTTTCTTGCTTTAGATTCGCTATATCCAACAGCTAAATAATTATGCATAGCTAAATCATCTGCAAGTAATATTGCAACTTTTTTAAAATTTTTGGCAAATCCAGATATTATAAGTTTTAATCTTTTTTCATTAAAATATGAATTTCCTAAACTTATTCCAATTAGAGCTAACTCTTTTTTTTGATATAATTCACATCTGTCAATATCTGATTCGGCTTTTTTAACATGAAGGGACATTTTTTGTCCAGCGTATTCGTGGGAATGTAACATTTTCATATAGGTTCCTTCAATTTTAATACAATAAACTATTTTAAACGAAGCACTAGATTACCCTATATACTATAAAATACAACTTAAATTAATAATATTTACCTATTTATTCCCCATCCTTATCTAATTCTTTTTGAAGTAAGGCTCTGTAAGCTTCATCTTTAGGAACTAATCCAGCCTCATATAAAAATTGAGATGGCATAAAGTTGATTTTTTTAATTTTGTCATATTTAGCAAAACTAAGATATAAAATATCCCTAGCCCTAGTTACTGCTACATAAAAAAGTCTTCTCTCCTCATCTAAAGAACCACCTTTTTGCATAAGTTTTCTATTTGGAAATCTTCCATCCATTAAATCAACTACATATACCTCTTTATATTCTAAACCCTTTGAAGCATGTACACTAAGAAGATTAACCCCTTCACCTTGTGTTAAATCAGATGAACCCAAAATCATTGCATTTAAGAACCTCTCATGTTCAGAATATGGTTTTGATAATGCTTCTAATAAAATCATTTTTCTACTGATTCTAGATAAAGATTCCTCTTTTTGCTTTTCATCTACACTTCCATCTTTAAGCAAAGCTCTTTTGTTAGATAAAAGCTCAGCTATGTATTTAAATACATTAGAAGATGCAATCTTTTTTACTATAGTACGAGGTTGTTTAATACCCTTTAAATCTCTATATAAAAGATAAAAATCATGTAAAAACGTTGCAGAATCTTTTGTAAGTTTAGGATGTTTTAAAATCGGATTTTTCATAAATCTTGCTTCAAACCCTAGTTTTGCAAACTTACCAACTGCACCCAATTCTAAAAAATCATCAAATAAACCTAATTGTCTATTTAGTTTTCTTTTCTCAAATGGATTTTTTATACTCTCGTCAGCTGCATAAAGTCCATAAAATATACTTCCATGACCAAGAGTTTTAAAAGCTATATACATCTCCTTAGCCATAGCTGAACCAATACCACGAGCAAACTCAAATAGGTGAATAAAACTCATCATATCAGATTCGTTAACTAACAAGGTATAAAAATCTAAAATAGCCTTAACTTCACGAGAATCAAAAAAGCTAGTGCCACCTTTTCTTTTACAGGCAATGCCTAGTTCTCTTAATCCAACTTCAATACCATCAGCGGAAGAATTATTTCTAAATATTACAGCTATATCTTCTTTTGGGGTCTCTGTATCCCTTATCTGAGCTGCCATTGCATGATATTGGTCAAACAGTTCGTCATAAGCTAAAAGTTTAGGTTTATTAGCATCCCCACTCCTTGTAACTTCAAGCTGCTTTGGATATATCCTCTCATTATGTTCTATAACCTTAGTAGCTAATGATAAAATTTCTGATGTAGAACGATAATTTTTAGTTAGAGTATGAACCTTAGCCTTGGGATATTTTGTAGAAAATGATCCAATTATAGATATATCTGCCCCATTAAAGGCATATATACTTTGATCATAATCACCTACACAAAAAAGAGATGGTGGGTTCATAGCTTCTATTAGAGTACCTTGAAGTGCATTTGTATCTTGGTATTCATCTACAAGTAGCTCTTTGTACCCTAAATCTTTGTTTTTACATATATCTCTAAAGTTTAAAAGTAAATCATTAAAGTTAACAAAACCATACTCTTTTTTTAAATCTTCAAATTCATCAACTATATCTGCATATATTAATGCAAACAATTCATGCTCAGTATATCTAGCTATTATCCAGTCTTCAAAATTATTATCTAATTCTGTATTTTGGTAAAAAGAATATAAATCATATAAATAATTACCACCATATGGAGTGATTTCAGCACCAATATGATCAAAACTTCGTTTCTCATATACACTTCTAAAAAGAGTCTTTAGTTCCCTTTGCTGTTTAAGAACTACTTTTTTATCCTGCTTTTTTAGCCACCTATAACTAACTGCATGAAATGTACCAGCATCTATTTTCCCAGCTACATTTTTACCAAAATATTCAGCTACACGTTCTACCATCTCAGCAGCTGCTTTATTTGTAAATGTTAAAAGAAGAATCTCTTCTGGCTCTATACCATTACTCAACAAATAACCTATACGTCCGACTATAGTTGATGTTTTTCCAGTACCAGCTGAAGCAATAATAAGATTTTGAGAGGATGAAGAAGTTGCCGCAGCATATTGTTCAAGATTTAAACGTGATAAGGGCATAAACAAATCCTCTATATATTTTTAAGAATGAAATTATACCTATATAGTTTTAAACAATCATTTTTATATATAAGATTAAAAATAAAGTTAAAGGTATTTAAGATCTAAAAATTACTTTATTTCTTCCACCACCCTTAGCCTCATACAAAGCTCCGTCAGCCTCTTTTAATAAGTCATCTAATGAATTTATTTCATCATGATAACATGACAAGCCTGTACTTATAGTTACTTTCACCTCTTTAAAATCATCAGTAATTATTTTAAGTCCTTGTATATCTAATCTTACTTTTTCTAGATATAGACTAATAATTTCAATATATTTGCTGTTCATTATTATGCAAAATTCTTCCCCACCAATACGACCAAAAATTGCATCTTTTTTTAAAGTACTAGAGATAGAATTAGCTACAGATTTAATAACCTTATCCCCAAAAGGATGTCCATATGCGTCATTAATATCTTTAAACTTATCTATATCGAATAKAACTACATAAAGATTATCTTTATAAAATTTAAATTTTTCATTAGCTAACTCAAAAAGTTTTCTCCGATTATAAACACCTGTCATTACATCATGAAAAGATTTATACTCCAAATCTTCTATTAAAATTTTTGTTTTTAGATGAGTCTTTATTCTTGCTAATAATTCTTTTGGTTTAAATGGTTTTGAAACAAAATCAATTCCACCTACATCATAAGCTTTTTCTATACTTTCTTCATCTGTTTTAGCAGTGGAAAAAATAATAGGAATATTTTTTGTTATTTCATTCTCTTTTAATAACTTACAAGTCTCAAAACCGTCTAAGTGTGGCATCATGATATCTAATATAATTAAATCTAGTTTTTCTTCTTTGGCTATATCGATAGCACTTCTACCATCTAATGCTACTAAAACATCATATCCATCCAATAATTCTACTAATATATCTATATTTATCTCTGTATCATCCACAATTAATATAGTCATTTCACGATTCAAATTTTTGCCTTTAGTAAGTTTTCTGCTTCTTTAAATTTATATGTGCTTATTAAATGTTTAATATCTAGAAATAATTTTTCATCTTCGTCTTTTAATTCGTAGCTGTTTATCTCCAAAATTACATCTTCGCAGTTTTTAGGTCTACTTGTTTTAATTGAATTCATTAAATTAGTAAATAATTCCAACCTAATATCATCACTTATATATTTTTTAGTTATTTTTTCATCTGTATCTTCAGATTTGTCTTTTAAATCACTATCTAAATCTTTTGAAATTGCAATATTTTCAAAATTATCAAGTTCTATAAGGCTTATCTCAAATATAAAACTTGAACCTACCCCTTTTTCACTCTCTATCCAAATCTTACCGCCCATAAGCTCTATAAGTTGCTTAGATATACTAAGCCCTAGTCCAGTACCACCATATTCCCTACTAATACTTCCATCTGCTTGAGAAAAAGCTTTAAATAATTTTTTTTGTTCAGCTTTGGTTAAACCAATTCCTGTATCGTTTACACTAAACCTAATAATATCCATATCCATCTTATCTATTATTAAGTTAACTCTACCTGATTCTGTAAATTTTATGGCATTTGATAATAAGTTTACTAATACCTGTGATATTCTTAAACTATCCCCATTAAAATATTTACTTAGTCTAAAGTCTATCTCAGTACTTAACTCTATATTTTTGTCTTTCGCCTGATAATCAACAAGTCCTATCACATTTTCTACTAAAGCAAATAAGTCAAAATACGTTTTTTCTATACTTATCTTACCAGCTTCAATCTTAGAAAAATCTAAAATATCATTAATTATTCTTAACAATCTTTTAGCAGATTCATCTATCTTTTTAGTATAGTTTTTTTGTTTATCATCAATCCCAGAGTTTAACAAAATATGTGCCATTCCGATAATACCATTCATTGGTGTCCTTATCTCATGGCTCATATTTGCTAAAAATTCAGATTTTAATTTAGTTGCATATTCAGCTTTTAACTTAGCTACATCCAACTCTTTTGTTCTTGTTTGAACTTTTAACTCTAAACTTTCATTTAAATTACTCAGTTCTTTATATGAATTTTTAAGACTAACAATCATTCTAGAAAAAACTTTCGATAAGCTCCCAACCTCATCTTTACTTGAAATCTTTTCTAACTTTTGTTTTGTAATATCTAAGTCTGCAAATGATATTTCCTCAACAATCTCAGTTAAAATAATAATAGGCTTTATTAATCTTTTTGATAAAAAATAAGCTATTATTAAAAATAAGATTGCTATGTATATGGAAGTTAGTATAGAGTTTTTTATACTTTCTCTTATCTTATTTTTTATCTTTTTTTTAGTATCCATAGTTGTTTTTTGCAAAATACTTTTAGAATATACTATATGCAGAGTTCCCCATCTTTTTGTTAAAACAATAGGTACAGATATTATAAAATTATTTTTTTCATTTTGTATAATTAAGTTATTAATAAACTCATTATTTACACTGTAAAGTTCGCCAACACTATAACTTATCTGACCATCTATACTAGTCAAGTTTATACCAAAAATATCATCACCCGTAACTAAACGTATAAATTGTTGGTTTATATGAGATAAATTATATGAAGCTAAGTCATTTTCAATATCATCTTTTAATTTTAAAATTACATGTTTAGCGTTTGAATGTAAATGTTCCTCTAATAATTCTAACTTTTGATTTAACTCATCCTCGTATATAGATTTTTCTGCCAAGATATGCTTATATGTCAAAATAGATACGACTACTATAATTATAGTCATAACATATAGTATATACTTCTTACTTATTGTCATTCACTAAACTCATCAATAATATTTATCTTATTGTTAGAAAGTTCAATCTTAAGTTCTTCTGCTACTTTTTTATTAAAAACAACATGACTACCTACTGGATACTGTATATTTTTTTGATATTTTTTATCTAAATAAGATTTTATCATTGTAGCTATTTGTCTACCAATAGTTGGATTATCTACAGATATACTAAGCATAGCTCCATATTTTAAAAATATTTTATCATATGCAAAAATAGGCTTTTTTAGTTTTTTGGCAGTTTTAAAAATATTTTTTAAAGTATTTTTATCACTTATTACAATAGGATCAGCTATAAGGATTAAAGAATCACTTTTATTTAATAACTTATCTATATTTATATCTTTTATAGATTTAATCTCTTGTCCTACAATATTAAAATTCATATTTTTAGCACTGTTTATAAATGCTGATACTACATCCTTAGAATAATGACTATACACTATGCCAAATGTTTTGATATTTAAACATAGGGAATTTATCATAGTTAATTGCATACCAGAATGAAGCTCTACTAAGACACCCGAGAAATGTTTCTTTTTAGGTAAACGTTTCCAATTGACAATTGAAGAAAAAAATACCTTTTTCTCTGGTATATATTTATATACATATTTATATGCCCTAGTACCTATAGTATAAACTATATTAGGATATTCATCATATAAATATTTTTTTATTTCATCTTTTGACATTTTTGATATATCTAAAAAGCTAAATTCTCCTTTAAAACTATTTCTAAATGCCAGTTCAGTTTCTTTGTATTTACTTATTTCAGAATTAGAATTTATAACTAAAATTGTCTTTGCTTGAACATAAACTATAAATAAAATAAAAATTAATATAAATCTCATTTTATACCCCCTAAATATCTTAAATCTTCAACTTTAAGTTGTATAAACCTATCTATACCTAATGTATATAATATATACTGGCCATTTTCACTATTTTGCATATCTTCAAAAATATTACTTATATTTTTATTTTTAAAATCTTGTATAGCCAAAGCAATAACAATTCTATAAGTTGAATTTAGTTCATTGTATATTCTTAAGTCTTTTGTTAAAAAACCATTAATTTCTTGTATGTTTATAAAACTACCTTTAGATACTACAGCAAAATCGCTCATACCAAAACCAACTGACATTAGGGCATCTATCTCTTTTGGAACTACTAATATGGATAGTTTTTTATCTATGCCTTTTAACAAATTTTTAGTATATTTTTCACTATGCGCAGATGTAATTACACCATCTAACTCTCTGTTTTTTTTCCCAATAATAACTTCTATATCTTTAATCTTATTATTTTTTAAAGCAATAAATTTTGCCTTGAATTTTTTAGTTTTTATAATATTTTTATAATGGGTACTAGATAAAATTAATATGACATTGTTATTGTTTATATACTTTTCAAATGTAGATTTATCACTGAAGGCTTGAAACTCATAGTCACCATACTTGGATAAATATTTATCAAATTTAAACTTTAAAGATTTGAAATTTTTTATATTATTTTCTATAGTATAAAAGCACACTTTTACAGATTGTGCAAAAAGTGTAGTTAATAATAATATACTAAGAAAAATAATTTTCATGAATTTTTACGCACCTAACCATGCTTGTGTATATGTATCAGGACCGCCAAGAGACTTGTTGATTTCACACCAATTTTCAATTAATTTTGGGCAGTTTTTTACATTCTGCGGTGCATCTATGCCTATTACATAAATTTTTATACTCTTACTTATAGGACAATTAAATAAATCATTAATAGCTGTAACATCCAAAATTTTAATACCATCAATCCCATCTAGTAAATAACATATAGAATCAGGACCCATTATATAGGGTTTTGATACACCCTCTTTATCTATAATATTTGCAAATAAATTTTCATTTTCGGTAGCTACCTTTAGTGTTTGCCCACTATAAGCATCTTCCCCATTTATAATTAACATACCAATATCTGTACCATTTATCGCTTCTTCTTCTATAGCTGTTAATGTACCAACAAATATCTCTTTAGTTTTTCTTTTTTCATTTGATACATTATTCATATAATATATAATATCATTAATTCTTTTTTACTCATTGGGTACATGGCAATCCCTCCACTATTATTAAATGCAGGAGATGTAAATAATTGTTCGAAATAATCTTGTACTTGATTTAAAGTATCCATTTTATATGATGCATAAAGAGGCTTTTCTGCTCCACTAGCCATAAAATTAGGATAAAAATCACAATTATGCCCTGCAAAAAGAGTTAAGGGTAAGGTTGGAACTGATCTACCTGCTGGATCTGCATTTAACACTTTTAACTCTACCCCTTTATCTTTTGCTAACTTACAGGTTATAATTGGTAATATGGAGTTTATTGTACCTACTTCTACTGGTATTATATATTTAAAATTTTCAAAATCACTTTTATATTTACTACACCAGTCTTGAATAATTTCTGTCACATTTAATACAGACATATTTAGCTCACTTGCATTAAACTTTGCACTAGGTAGACCCATTCCAGAGCTTAAAACTAGCCAATCATCAACATTTAGGCTGTCAACATCAACAACTTCAACCTTATCAATATCACCAAAACTTGCATCTATACAACTTTGTCCTAAACTTATTGGTCCACCACCACCTGAGGCTAAAAAACATGCACCATAAAGAATTTGTTCTAATTCTATTTTACCTATTGTCATAGCACTATTCCTTTAAAATCTGTAACTAAGCTCAGCCATATATGAACGACTTGCAATTGGATAATCAACTGTGCTTGAAGAATCATAAGTCTTTTCATCAAATATATTATAAACAGATATTCTCGCTGTCGCATTATTTAAAATGAAATTTTTACTTATCAATGTTAAATTACTAATAACACTGCTTCGAACCTTAGCCCTTGTATCTGTAATGCTTCTAGTCTGAGAACCTATATAATTTGCATCAAGATAAAAATTAAAATATTTATTTATTCTATAATTTAATGCCAAATATCCCTCATTATTTGCTATATCTTCTAAGTCTTGTCCCGTATCTTTATTTTCTGAATCTTTGTAGGTATAATTAGCCAAAATATATGAACCTCTTTTTAAATCATATTTTACTTGAGCTTCCAAACCATATGCATTTATCTTTGCAAGATTTTGATGTTGTCCATTTTCTATTAAAATAACATCTTCTATTTCACTTTTATATAGACTTAGAGACAGTCTTAAATTTTTTATGCTTTCATTATCAATATTAAGTTCAATAGTTCTAATTTTCTCTGGACTTAAGTCTGGGTTACCTAAGATTGCTGGATTGTTTTTATTGTATAACTCGGCAAATGTTGGTGCACGAAATGCTTCTGAATACATGATTTTTATATTATTGTTTTCATTTATTGCCAAAGCAGCTCCGAATCTAGGATTTAAAGATTTTCCAAAGTCTGTATAATAATCATATCTAAAGCCTATGTTAAAACGTAAAGCATCATTAACATCATAAAGCAACTCACTATAAGCTGCATAAAAAGATCTCTCGACCTCAGAAATAAAATTAGTATTGGCAGCAGAAAAATTTTGCATCTTTGTAAGTGGGGCTCCAGTTATAGGATTATAATTAGCATCATAGGTTGGATTATTTAATTCTTGAATTTCATAAGATATCCCTGATACTACTGTGAAATTTTTTTCTTTTATTGTTAACAATATTTCTGAACCAGTCTTTTTAGTTTTGTAATTTGTTTGAGCTACTAGCCCATCAGCAAAGATGGGGCTAGGAAATCCCTCTGGATAAAGTTCCCATCTATTTTCAACTATATATTCGTCATCATAAACTCTTGCTAGCAATGAGTACATATCATCTATTTTTTTCTCATAACCAAGTTCTAAAAAATAAGCTTTTCTATGTGAGTGGTCTTCATCATTTAACGCATAGACTATTCCTAGTTTAGGTCCATCTTTAATAGAATTTATATTTCCTTTTATATAAAAACCATTATTATGTTTTAAAAAAAGATATGCATAAAGACTTCTAGCATATGGATTTGTATATCCACTATTTCCTACCACGTCACTCTCAATATAACGACTATCACCATTTGTATCTCTATAATTTATATTTGTAGTTAGTTCAAAGTCTTCATATTTTTTTCCATAAAGAAGATTTATTGTTTTTGTATTATCACTACCGTATTTAATGGATGCTATCGTCCCATCTATCTCAGCTGATTTTTTTGTAATTATATTTATAACTGCACTAAAAGCATTCTCCCCATAAAGAGCTGAAGCTGGTCCCTTCATAATCTCTATTCTTTGTATGATTTCTACTGGAAAATATTTATAAGCACCAGTAGTTCCACCATTTAACAAGTCGATATTTAAAGAGTGTCCATCAAGCATTATCAATACTTTTTCACTAAACCAAATCTTAATACCACGAGATTCTATTTTATCTACATAAACATTACTCTGACTAACTCCCATACCTGGAACTAGACGTAATATATCTAAAAAATTATTTGCACCCATATTTTGAATCGTATCTTTATCTATAACTGTTATAGATACTGGTGTCTTTTTAATATTTTCTTTAACTCTTGAAGCTGAGATAACATAAGTTTCCTCTTTTAGCCAAGAGATTTCATTCTCTACATCTCCATTAAATTCATGTGCTAAAAGTAGTGATGGTAAAATAATAGTTAATAAAAATTTATTCATCATTTCCTCGATTCTTATTTATAAACAATTTTAGTTATCCTACAATATTTTTACTTAACTAATACTATATGTTATAAAATATTTATTATTATAGTCTATTTAATACACGGCTAATTCATACAGTGAAAAATATCGTCATTCCAAACTTGATTTGGAATCAAGTTTAGGGTGATGAAAGTAGTTGTAATAATCAGCCCTGCTGTTTAATATATTATAAGCAAATCCTCACCTATTTTTAGCTATAATCGCGAAATTTCAATATGTACCAAAAGGCTTAATATATGTCAGCAACTAGTTATGAACCACAGACAATAGAAAATAAATATTATAAAATTTGTGAAGATAGAGGATATTTCGAAATAGATGGCAATAAAGCTATTCAAAAAAAAGATAAAAACTTCTCAATAATGATGCCACCGCCAAATGTAACAGGTCGCCTGCATATTGGTCATGCACTTACATTTACACTTCAAGATATTATTACTCGTTACAAACGTATGGATGGATATAAGACTCTTTGGCAGGCGGGGACTGATCATGCTGGAATTGCCACTCAAAATGTAGTGGAAAAACAACTTTTGCACGAGGGTACTACTAAAGAAGAGTTGGGGCGTGAGAAATTTTTAGAACGTGTATGGGCTTGGAAAAAAGAATCTGCTGGCATAATGACTGAGCAACTTCGTAAAATGGGTGTAACTCCAGCTTGGAAACGTGAGCGTTTTACTATGGATAAAGGGCTTCAAAGTTCAGTAAAAGATGCCTTTGTACATCTTTATAATGAGGGTCTTATTATTCGTGGCAACTATATGGTTAACTGGTGTACACATGATGGTGCCTTGTCTGACATAGAGGTTGAACATGAAGATACAGATGGAAAATTTTACCATATAAAATATCCATTTTCTGATGGAAGCGGCGAAGTTGAAGTTGCAACAACTAGACCTGAGACTTATTTTGGTGATACAGCTGTAATGGTTCACCCTGATGATGAAAGATATAAAAAGCTAATTGGTAAAGAAATTACACTTCCACTTCTTTCACGTAAGGTAAAAATCATTGCAGATACTCATGTAGATATGGACTTTGGAACTGGTGTGGTAAAGGTTACACCTGCACATGATCAAAACGATTACGAGGTTGGAAAACGTCACGATTTAGAATTCATCACAGTTTTTGATGAAAAAGGTATTTTAAATGATTATGCTGAAGAGTTTAAAGGTTTAGATAGACTAGAAGCTAGAGAGATTATAGTTAAACGTCTTGATGAAGAGGGTTTTATCATTAAGATAGAGGAGCATAAACATCAGGTTGGTCATTGTTATAGATGTAAAAGTGTAGTTGAACCATATATCTCAAAACAATGGTTCTTAAGAAAAGATGTAGCACAAAAATCTATAGAAAAAACAAATAATGGTGAGGCTACATTTTTTCCACCACACTGGATAAACTCTTATAACTCTTGGATGGGTAATTTGCG
Source organism: Sulfurimonas sp. (assembly GCA_002733155.1). Classification (GTDB taxonomy): domain Bacteria; phylum Campylobacterota; class Campylobacteria; order Campylobacterales; family Sulfurimonadaceae; genus Sulfurimonas. Next base: position 57,561 of record NVUO01000009.1, on the reverse strand, counting down.
TGACTGGTGTATTAGCCGTCAACTTYGGTGGGGTCATCAGATTCCAGTATTTTATTGTAATGATTGTGATCATGAATGGGCTTCAAAAGAAGATAGCCATGAGTGTTGTACAAAATGTGCATCTAAAAACATACATCAAGATCCAGATGTATTAGATACTTGGTTCTCTTCAGCATTATGGCCTTTTTCAACTCTAGGTTGGGGTAATGGTGAGAATGAAACTGGTAAATTTACGCAAAATGATTTAAAAGACTTTTATCCAAATACACTTCTAATTACTGGTTTTGATATTTTATTTTTCTGGGTAGCTAGAATGATGATGATGGGTGAACATTTTAACTCAAAACTACCATTTAATCACATCTACCTACATGCACTTGTACGTGATGAAAAAGGTGATAAAATGAGTAAATCTAAGGGTAATGTAATTGACCCCTTAGATATGGTTAAGCAATATTCAGCTGATGYATTACGATTTACCCTTGCAATTTCAGCAGTTCAGGGTCGTGATATACGTATGAGTACAGAAAAACTAGAGTTAAATCGCAACTTTACAAACAAACTATTTAATGCGAGTAAATATCTTCAGATGAATCATGATACATTCCCAGATATGGCTGGTTTTTGTATTGAAACCAACCTCGGTCGCTACATGATGTCTCGCCTAAATCAAGCTACCTTAGAGGTACGTGCTAACCTTGATGAGTATAAGTTTAATGATGCAGCTACAGTCCTTTATAGGTTTATATGGAATGAATTTTGTGGTTGGGGAATTGAGCTTTCTAAGGCAGACAAGGCTTCAATAATTGAACTTGGAGCTGTATTTAAAGAGGCTATGAAACTACTTCATCCATTTATGCCATTTATTACAGAACATCTCTACCATGAACTTTCAGGAACTTCACTTGAAGATTCTGCATCTATTATGATTAAAACATATCCATTCAAAACAAAAAAACGTAAAAAAGAGGAAAGAAAATTTGAAATTATTATGGATGTTATTGTTTCAATTAGACGTGCAAAAGTTCTTGTTGACCTAGCTAACCAAAAAATAAATAAAGCATATGTAAAAATCGACGGAATTAGCCAAGAAGATAAAGAGCTTATGCTTCCTTTCATTATAAAACTTGCAAAAGTTGAAAATCTTGAGTTTACAGAGGTAAGTATAGAAAATTCTGTAAGTGATATATCAAATACTTGTGAGACTTTTATACCAACAGATTCAATAGATTTGAGTTCAATCATAACAAAATTAACAAAACAAGATGAGAAACTGCAAAAAGAGATAGATAAACTATCTAATATGTTAAATAATGAAAAATTTGTAAAAAATGCACCTGAAGATGTTTTAGCAAAAAATCGTGAAGCATTAGAAGATGCTAAAACAAAACAAAATAAAGTTTTAGAGCAGTTAAGCTCACTAAAGGCTTAGGTTGTTTGATTTAAAAAAATATACATCAGCAAATATCAAAAATGATATTTTATCAGGTTTAGTTGTAGCTGTAGCCTTAGTCCCTGAAGCTATAGCATTTTCTTTTATAGCTGGTGTTAGTCCAATAGTTGGTTTATACACTGCATTTATCCTAGGTCTTATAACATCACTTATTGGTGGCAAACCAGGTATGATATCTGGGGCTACTGGTGCTGTAGCTATCGTTTTAGTTGGTTTAAGTATGGAGGCTAGTTCAATCTTAGCTGCCCAAGGTGTAGCTGATGAAAATATAGCTATGGGGATATTAAATTATATACTTTTAACTACAGTAATAGCTGGACTTATTCAAATTTCTATTGGAGCTTTAAAACTTGGTAAATTTATCCGTCTAGTACCTACCCCTGCAATTCATGGTTTTGTAAATGGTTTAGCTATAGTTATAGGTACAGCTCAGTTTAAGTTTTTTGAGGGACAAGGTTATATAATGTATATATTAGTAGCCTTAACTATGCTTATGATGTATATATTGCCTAAGGTCACAAAAGTTATACCAGCTGGACTTGTAGCTATAGTAATTATAACTCTTGTTATATATTTAACAAATACAGATACCCTTCTTTTAAGCGGACTTGATGATATGAGTAAATACGCAGGTCAAATGCCAAGTTTTGGAATTCCTGAGTATTTATTCTCACTTGATGCAATTATGCTTGTACTTCCTTATGCTGTTATTGTAGCCCTTGTTGGTATCATAGAATCATTACTTACATTATCTGTTTTAGATGAATTAAGTAATACTCGTGGTTCAGCTAATAAAGAGTGTATAGCTCAGGGTACTGGAAATATTACCTGTGCTTTCTTTGGTGGTATGGCTGGTTGTGCAATGATTGGTCAAAGTATTATCAACTATACCTCTGGTGGTATTGGTAGACTTTCATCTTTTATAGCTGCCCTTGGACTAATAATATTAGTAGTATCTATGAGTGGAGTTTTAAATGCTATTCCAGTAGCTGTTTTAGTTGGAATTATGTTTATGGTAAGTATAGGTACGTTTGAGTGGTCAAGCTTTTCAAGACTAAACAAAATGCCTCGTACTGACGCTTTTGTAATGCTAGCTGTAACTATCATTACAGTAGTTGAAGACTTAGCTATAGCAGTTATAGCTGGTGTTATCATATCAGCCATTGCTTTTGCCTGGAAACATGCACGTATCTGGGCTAAGACCCATGCTGAAGATGATGGAACATTGGTATATACACTAGAGGGTCCTTTATTTTTTGCTTCAGCTAGCACTTTTGCAGACAACTTCGATATACCAAATGACCCACCAAAGGTTGTGATTGATTTTAAAAATGCAAGGGTTATGGATTCTAGCGGTGTTGAAGCTATTGACGCTATCACTAAAAAATATGAAGATGCTGGTAAGAACTTACTTCTTCGTCACTTATCAGATGATTGTAAGGCTATACTTAAAAAAGCTGGACCTCATTGCTCATACGAAGTAGACGATCCAACCTATAAGGTAGCTTATAACTATTAGTTTTTTAAAGATTAGAAAAAAATCAATATATTTTCTCTAATCTTTGTTTATCATTATAAATTTTGTAGGTTTTATTGACTTATACTTAGCTATACTTTGTCCAATGCTAGCATTTATATAACTTGGATCAGCTACTATAAACCTTTTTGACATAAGCCTTACACTATCACCTTTCATTGGTATATAAAGGGCTGTAGACATATGATCATCATATTTTAAGCCAATTACAGTAATAGAAAATAACTTTTTAATTAGATATGAAAATAAAACTGCCCTATCATCACAATCAGATTTATCATAAAATAATACCTCTTGTGCAAACATCACTTTTTCTCTATTAAATTGTTTAATATCTTTTTCATATACAAAAGCATTTTGCACAAAATTAAGTACAAAATTTATAGCTGTACTTGCATGTTTAGAATTTATATACTTTTTTAAAGCACTTACAATATCTTCATATGTCCTATTCTCCATAGGTGCATTAAAAAAAGTCTCATAATCAACTTGTGGATATGTATCCATAAAATTTATTATATTTTTATTATAGGATATGTCAAACTCATATTTTTTAGCATGTATTTTAAACTTTAATGTTTTAATCTTGATATCTTCTTCAAATTTAGGAAGGCTTGATAATGACAAATCTAGTTCTTTATTTGAAGATGGGTAATCTTGAATATATGAATATACTCTTAATAATGAAGATTTAGAATATTGTGATATTAAATAATATCTTTTATTATTAAAGATATATGATGGTGTAGCATAAATTATTTTTTTAGAATAAAACATTAAAACTATACGTTTAGATATTATCCCTACTTTTACAGAATAACCCATTTTATTTAATAAAAACCAGCTAAGTAATTTTACATCATCACTATTTGTTAAGGTATTTTTAGATAGTTTATTAACTAAAAGATAAATCGCCCAATCATTAAGATTCATTTTTTTAGATATATTTTGTATCTCTACTAATAAGTTATCATACTCACTAGCTGCAGATTTATTAAAAAAGTTTCTTATACCTTTTTGATTTTGAGGGTAATATTTAGCATCACGCAAACCATCTGGAATATTAAATCCCAAATTTGTTCCAAAAAAATCAAAACTTATATCTTTTTTATTTTTTTTCTGTTTATGATTTTGTTTTTTTTCTATATTTTTTTGTTTTTTAATTCTTATATTTACAACTGGACCAACTGAGTTTAAGCTTTTTGACATAGATAAAGGTATAGCTGATGGTTTATCTATCTTATATCTAAGTTCAGGTTTAACTAAAGGATAAGCTTTAAACTGTAAATTTAAATATTTTGAAAATTCTACATCACGTTTATCTTTGTAATTAACAAAAGAATCTGATGACAAATGTTTAAAGTTTTCAAATGTCTGAGCGTTTAAGATACTCAAAGATATTAATATTAATAAATTAAAATGGCCAAACAGATTGAATAATTTTACTTCCCCAGCCTTGTTGTGTAGCACGATTTACATCTCCTTGTGTCTTATAAAGAATCTTAGCATCACTCATTTGAGCTGAAGTTATTTTATTATTTTGGTCAATATCATATGGACGAATAACTCCACTGATTTGTATAATTTGTTTTTGCTCATCTACTAAAATCTCCCTCTTTCCTGTTATAAAATAGTTTCCATTTTCTAAGACCTTAACTACCCTAGCAGATACAGTAGTTGTAAATGTAGCATTTTTAATAGCACTACCAGCTCCAGCATAAGCATTTGTAGTAGTGCTTTTAAAACCTATATTTGTAAAATCATTTACAGTCTTAGATGCAATACCCCCAGCTGAAAATACACCACCACCTAAGTTTATACTCTCATCTTCACTTAATTGTTTAGATCCTGTATTTGAGCTATTAGTAGTTTCTGAAATAACTACCCTAACTATATCATTTACATTCATAGCTTTATGATCTGAAAATAGAGGATTGTCACCCTGTCCAAAAATACTACCAGTTGAAGTAAAATCTTTTTTACCCTCCCTAGCTGGCATTTGCTCAACATACGATGGCGGTTTAAAATTTATCTCTGGTTCAGTTAGTCCAGCTGTACAAGCTGAAAAAAATAATATATTAAAACAAGTTACTAAGTATACTAAAATCTTTTTTATCATTTTACTCTCTTTTATTTAGTTATAATACTAGCAAAATTAGTTCCATAAAAAAGGTATATCTATATGAACTTAAGAGAAAAAATAAACCAAGAAATAAAAAATGCAATGAAAGCAAAAGAGACTAAAAAAAGAGATGCACTTAGACTATTAAGTAGCGCATTTAAACAAATAGAAGTTGATGAAAGAAAAGATTTAAATGATGATGACGTAATTAAAATCATTCAAACTCAGGTAAAAAAAGGAAAAGATTCAGCATCCCAGTACAAAGATGCAGGTCGTGATGACCTAATGCAAATAGAATTAGATGAGATAGCTTTTTATGAGCCATATTTACCAGCTCAACTAAGTGATGATGAATTAAGTGATGTTATTAAAAGTATAATAACTAAGGTTGGAGCATCTACTATGAAAGATATGGGTAAGGTTATGGGTACAGCTTCTAAGGACTTAGCTGGTAAAGCTGATGGAAAACGTATAAACCAGTGTGTAAAAGAACTACTAGGATAGTCCGTARAAGGAACAAGTCCTTTTTAGTTCGCTTTGACCACTAAGACCACTAAAGCTTGAGCTTTTTTTCAAAGCTCAGAATTATAATGAATCTTTAGAGTAAAATAACTATCCATTCTTAAGTGTTCGAAGAGCCTCTTCCTCATTATCAGTTCTCATTAAACTCTCACCAACCAAGAAAGTATCAACTCCAGCCTTAGATAAATCTTCTAACTGACCATGTTCATATATACCACTCTCAGCTACAATAACCTTACCATTTGGAATCATTGGAATTAAGTTATAACATAAGTTCATATCCATTTCAAAAGTTTGTAAGTTTCTATGATTTATACCTATAATATCGCTACCAGCATAAATTGCTTTTACCAAATCTGATTTATCATGAACCTCAACTAAGGCTTCCATGCCAAGGTGTCTAGTATATGCCAATAATTCTTTTAAGTCTTTTTTAGATAAAGCAGTTGCTATAAGTAATATAAAATCAGCTCCATGAACCGTAGCTTCTAAAATTTGATACTTAGATACTATAAAATCTTTTCTAAGTAAGGGGATGCCTACATATCTTCTAATACCGCCTAGATAATCAAGTGAACCTTGAAAAAAATGTGGTTCAGTTAAAACAGATATAGCTGAAGCTCCACCCCTTTCATATGCTTGAGCAATAGCCAATGGGTCAAAATCTTCACGTATAACACCCCTAGATGGTGATGCTTTTTTTACCTCAGCTATAATTCTATACGGGTCTTCATCTGTAGCTGTAAGATAAGGGAATACATCCCTAGGTACCCTAGCATTAAATGCTAAAGAACGACCAAGCCAGTCTAGTGAGAACTCTTTTTCTCTTTTTTCTAAATCATCTTTGGTCTTTTTAATTATATCGTCTAAAATCATTTTTTATTGTTTGCCTTTTTTATTATTTTACATTTTTTTATTATATTTATATGACTTTTAACCTCATCATTATCAGAACCACCAAGTTTTTTTATTTCAGACATAATAGCTTTAGCTTTTTTACAATTACCTAATTTATAATAACCCCAGGCTAAAGAATCTAGGTAATATAATGATTTTGGCTCTAGTAATAAAGCCTCATCTATATATCTCATGCCTTTTTTTACATCTATCTCATGGTCAATTAAAAGATATCCCAAATAGTTTAAATAAAGACCCTCTCTAGATTTATTAATTACATCTTTAAGTTTCTTAATGACACTATTTTGCATCTTCTTATTTTTTTGATCCTCACTAGATTCATATTCAAAAATAGCACTTTGACCTAGATATATAGTCTCACCTGTTTTTTTATAAAGTTGATATGCTAGGGGTGATGCTTTTATATAATTTTTAAGATTTATGTATACCTGCAATAAAAGTTCATCATTACTTTTACTAGTCTCTAAAAAATTCATCATTTTTATATAATCTTTGTTATATCCATAAATTTGAACTATCTTTTGAGCTATACCTTTTTTTGCATCTATATTATATAACCTTAAATAAGCTGATAAAAGTCCATYTATATYATTRTCRTTASWATAAAAYCCWRYAAGTCTTKTACARATMAKTWYWGARCATCCATGMAYWCKTGWATGWGTCTCYARTTGTGCTATYGCATCTTTTTKTCTNTTKANGRTTTACATATARRACTATWGACATCTTATYMAGAATTTTTTCACTATAGTTTTTTACATATGCACTTTCTAAATACTTAACTGCAGTATTAAATTTTTTAAGTTTTACATATATTTCAGATACCAATAAATAATCATCTACATTATTTGATATATTTACTAGTTTTATAGATAAGTCTTTTGCTTCTTCTAATCTATTTAAAGTAATCAAAGCAATTATTTTTAGACGGATTAAGACAAAATCATCTATAGCATCACCAATTATAGCATCAACTCTTGAAATAACTTTTTCATCTTTTATTGCAGCTAAATCATTTTTTAGTGAACGATAAAGGTACTCTTTTTTTTGTGATTTTTTATACAATGTACTAAATATTTTAGATGCACCCTCAAAACTTTGAAGCTCTTCTGCACGAAGAGCAAAAAGAATATATGTATCTTCCTCATCAAAGGCTTTTTCATTAGCTTTTATTGGAGATACTTTAGCTCCTATACACGCAGTAAAAAATAATAATAATAAAAATAATAATAAAGTTTTTAATATGTTAAACATCTATAATTCCTGGACACTCTAATTTTAATTCATCTACCCTAGTCCTATAATAATCCCAAAAAGGAAAGGTTCTGCACTGTAATGGTCTTGCATTATAAATACTACAGCCATTACTTTTTCTATCATAAAATACACATTCGTAGGAACCATTGTATTTTATTTCTTTAATAGAATATTTATAGTTTTTTTTAAAAAGATATTTTGACACAAAAACACTAACATCAAGGTTTAAAACTATTGAAATATTTTCTATTTCTTTTTTTGTTACATATATGTAACCGCTTTGACCTGTACAACACCTAGCTTCACATGTATTACATGCATTTGAATCAAAGGCGTATGTATAAGATTCTTCTTTTTTTATAGTTGACATTTTATACTCAGTGTATTTGCTTTTTTATAAATATCTTTTGCCTTTTGTGATAATTCATCCCCATCAAAATTAATAAATGGTGGCCAAACTTTCATCAATGATTTTGAACCATTTCTCGCGTGAATTAGAACTAATGATGCAGGCTTATTTTTTTTTGAATGAACAAACTGTACATCAATTATCTTTAGTTTTACCTTATCTAATTCTGCGCAAATTATACCAAACTGGTATGCATCATAACAAAAAATAAAATGCGCCTGTGGCTTTAATACTCTCGAAACTTTTTTNAAAAAATCTTTTAATGGTAAGTTGATATTATAGCGTGCATTAAATAACATAGTATCTTTGCTTTTTGTAACACCCTCATGATAAAAAGGTGGGTTAGAGACTATATAGTCATATTTTACATTTTCATCTAGATCTAAAAAACTACCCTTATGTAAATTATATTTTATCTTATTTACCCTTGCATTTATATTTGCATATTCTATAAATACATCTTGTTTTTCTACAGCCTCAAGTTCAACCTTAGTATTATCTCTAGCTACTAAAAGCCCAACTATGCCACAACCAGCACCAACATCAAGCATCTTGCCTTTTGGTTTAAAAAAAGATATAAAATCATATAGATATACAGAATCACTGTTGTAACAATAACCTGAATCTGGTTGATATAAAAGCATATACACCTTTAATGTCATTTTGAACTTACTATCTTTGTCATTTTGAACTTACTATCTTTGTCATTTTGAACTTGCTATCTTTGTCATTTTGAACTTGCTATCTTTGTCATTTTGAACTTGCTATCTTTGTCATTTTGAACTTGCTATCTTTGTCATTCTGAACTTGCTATCTTTGTCATTCTGAACTTGATTCAGAATCTAATGTTAATATATAGACCATAAATCAAGTTTAGGATAACGATATATTAAAATATAAGTTATAATTACATCATTATATCTCAAAGGCATTAATATATGATTATTATTCCAGCACGTCTAGCATCAACTAGATTCCCACAAAAGGTATTGGCAGATATTGCTGGACTTCCAATGGTTGTAAGGACAGCAAAAAGAGTACAACATTTAGACCGTGTAGTAGTAGCTACTGATGATGAAAGTATCATATCTGTATGTAAACAACATAATATTGAGGCTATGCTTACATCAACTACTCACAAAAGTGGAACTGACCGTATAAATGAATGTGCAAATATTTTAAATATAGATGATAATGAACTTATTATTAATGTACAAGCTGATGAGCCATTTGTAGAGCCTGATGTAGTTCAATCTCTTATAAAAAGACTGAAATCTTTACAAGAGAACAAGCAGCCCTTTATTATGGGCTCTTGTTATAATGCTATTAATGATGAGGCTGCAAAGGATCCAAACCTTGTAAAAGTAGTCTTAGATACAAATGATAATGCTATATATTTTTCTCGCTCCTTAATACCTTATAATCAAGGTGGTGGGGCTACTTATTTTGGTCATATTGGGATTTATGGATTTTCTAAAAAATCTCTTAAAGAGTTTTGTAACTTAAATGATGCCCCTATTGAAGATATAGAAAAACTAGAACAGTTACGTGCAATATATCATAAAAAAAATATATCAATGGTAAAAGTAGCTAGTACAAGTTTTGGTATAGATACAAAAGAAGATTTAAAACGTGCTATTGAAATTTTTCTTTAACAAAACTGTAAACTATCTTCTTGCTTTTATAAAGATTGTAAAATCCCCAAACCTTTCAGTTAAAGTAAAATCATGTTTTGAACAAAACTCCCTATTCATTGTTGCAAACATTTTTTCAGCTTCTTTTTTAGCAGATTCTGAAGTGTCAAATTCTTGAACCTCTGCCATTCCACATTTTAATACACACGAACACGCATTTTGAATCTTTACTTTACTCATAATTTACCCTTTTATTTTTAAAAATCAAAAATATCATCTAAATCATCACAAGCTACTGGTTCATCGTTAATCTTTAACATTGATGAAATAGTTTGACAATTCACTACAATAGTATCATTCATAAACTCTATGCTTGGAGCTCCTGTATAAAATGACATTTTAATCCAAGATGACATATCATTACTAAAGGCATTGCACATTGGTCCTAATGCCTCTGAGTTTTGTATAAATACTTCTATATATTTAGACATATCATTTGATAATAAACTTAAAGCTTTTGAGATTGGGTAAATTTCACTATATGTGTTTAATACTGAACTTATTTTTTCAAGATATGTATATATCTCTTGAACTTCTTCTTTAGTTATGTCTCCAGTACCAGCTATTAACATAAGCGAACTTAATAAACCTGCGTATTCTTCCAAGTCTATTAAATCATCACTGTCCATATAATCAAATACTACTAACTCTTTAGATTGGATATTTAAAGGCATAATAGTTTGTTTAATTTCATTATCATTTGAACTAACTTCAACAATCTTACTAAGCTGGCTAGATTCATTAAAAGTATCTAAATCACTTGTTTCAATTGAACATATTTTCTTTAATTCAAAAGAGATTTTATTGTCCATAATTCTATATTCACTTGTAATAGGATTTTTGTTCAAAATTAACTCTAAAACCTTTGATGGTAATTTTTTAATATTTATTATAGTGAAATACTGCTTTTCATCAGACTCCTCTATATATATGCCACTCTCTATTGAAAACCTAAGCTGAGCATCTGCTATAGAAAAAAGTGTACGCACAATATCACTTAAACCATCATATTTTAATGTAATATTTAAAAGAAAAAANTTCCCAAAATTCTGATATTGAATCTTCTGAGTGAATCATAAATTTAGTATTTCTACTATATACAGCCTTCGTAAAAAGGTTCACATAATATTCATTTCTTCTAACATGACTTCTAGCTTTAACAAGTGTTATATAGTTTGAAATTCTACTAACAAATATATCAGAATTTATGGGTTTAGATATGTAATCCTCTGCCCCACTACTTAAAATCTCTCTTTGCTTTATAGTGTCATCTATAGCTGAAACAGCAATAATCATAACTTCTTTTTGCATATCTCTTATAATTTTAGTAGCTTCAATACCATCTATATTTGGCAATACTATATCCATAAATATAATGTCGTAAGTTTTATCTTTACATTTTTTTACAGCTGTTACACCATCCCCCGCTTCATCTATATTAAATTTTATTTTATTTTCTTCTGAATAATCATCTAAAAGAAGTTTTAAAATCATTCTATTATTTGAATTATCATCTACTAACAATATATTCATTTATGACCCTTCTTTTCACTTTTAATTACTTTTGCCATATTTTATAGAATTATACATCAAATTACTAAATATCTTGATTTTTGTCTTTAAAATACTAATAGCCATTACTACTAGGGTACTTAGGCATTTTTACAACCTTTTTTTTAATTCTTTAATACAACGTTTATAGTCTTTTAGACCTTTTGAACGTTTCTCATTCAAGATTATCGGYGAGCCTACTTCAAATTGTTGAGCTAATTTAATATCAACTCCGATAGGTGATAATACCTTATCAGCTCCAAAAGATATTTTCACCTTCTCTAAACATTCTTTATGCTCATTTATATGAGGATTAAACATTACGGGCAAAATCGAAATATCTGCAATATCCCTTCCTGTATTAGAAGCATTTTGATAAACTGCTCTAAGCATCTGAGACACAGCAACTACACCTAAATGATGTGGGACAAAGGGTATAACTACACTATCAGCTACCTCTAAAGAATTTTTCAATAAAGCATCAAATGTTGGTGGTGTATCTATAACGCAATAATCAAAAAAATCTGCAATACTTTCACGTTTAAAACGACTTTTTAAAACTCCACGCAAATCTGAGTATTCATATACATCAAAAAACGCTAAGGCTGGGGAGAGGGTCAAGTTTTCATGTACAGTTGGTATAAATGTCTCACTTAAAGTTGATCCAGTAAAGATTGAATGTACACCCAATCTTTCACTAGCTTCACACCCAACACCTATACCTGCATGACCCTGAGTATCAAAATCTAGCAATAAAACAGATGCATTCTTAGCTAATCCACTAGCTATATTTACAGCAGTAGTTGTTTTAGCACTACCACCCTTTCGGTTACTAATTACAATAGTTTTCACTCGTATTAAACCCCTTTAAAACTTTCGAATATAAGGCATCATTATCACTAAATTTATATACACATTTATAATTTTTTTTATATGCCATAACTAATTGTAGCACCCCTAGATGAATATCCTCACATTTTTCAAAATCAAATGTAACTTCATCACTAGCATTTCTTTGTAAAAAGTCTCTAAATGACACGATATCATCCTCATATATAACAGATGAAAAGTTAGCTGTTTTTCCTTCGTATGTAATTGACATAATTCCCCCTTAATTTGGTAAATGTATACTTTTAATAACATTAATTAAAACGCCATCAATATCTAATACACCAGATAATTCTAAAAACTCACTTATATTATGTTTTTCATCCGAGTTCATAATATCACTCTCTTGTACATGAGCAATATCATCGATCAAATCAACTTTAATTGCAAAGTTTTCATTATCATTTTCATAAAATAAAAATTTTAATGTACTATCTTCGATATCTTTACTTTCGTCTTCATGAGGTTCAATCCCAATTAGCCTACGAAAATTTAAAATTTTGATAACACTATTTTCATAAGACATTATTCCATCTATAAGCTCATGTGCACTGGGCATATCAGTTAACTCTTCAGCTTGAATAATTCTTTTAACATTATCGATACTAAGTGCATACTTATTATTTTCCACAGAAAAAACTATTAAATCTATCATTTTAATTACCTTTATTAAGCTACTTCGATATTTTCTTTTAATTTTTGTGAAATCCCTAAAAGACCAACTGGATCAATGGCCATAATAATCTGACCATTTCCAAGAAGGGCTGTACCGCTAAATAATGGATGACCTTCCATAATACCTACAAGAGGTTTTTGTACTACATCCAACTGACCAAGAAACTGATTTACAACTACAGCTAAAAGGTTGTTTTTAATATTTAAAACAACTATAGAAAGTGGTTGATCTTTCATCGCTTCTTCATCTAACATAGATTTTATGAATAATAAGGGAATTACTTCACCTCTAATATATACAAAAGGCTCATTATGTAAATACTCTATATCAGATTTTTCTAACTTAACAGTCTCGCTTACACTATCCATTGGTATACCATAATGAATATTATTCATTTGAATATGAAGTAAAGATGTAACAGCTAAAGACATAGGTATAGATAAAGTAATGAATGTACCCTCATCTTTTTTAGTTTTGATTTTTATACTACCACCAAAACCTTCAATAGATTTTTTTACTACATCCATTCCAACTCCACGACCACTAAACTCTGTTACAGAATCTGCAGTTGATAAACCTGGGAGTAATACAAGTTCAGCCATTTCATCATCACTTAAAGCATCAATTTGTTCAACAGTCATAAGACCTTTTTCAATAACCTTAGAGGCTACCCTTTCAGTATTAATACCAGCACCATCATCTTTAATCTCAATTAAAATTTTATCAGATTGAGAATAAGCATTTAAACTAACTAAACCGCTACTTTCTTTACCTTTTTGCTCTCTTACCTCTGGCATCTCAATACCATGGTCAAGTGAATTTCTCATAATATGGATTAATGGATCAGCTAACATCTCAATCATATTTTTATCAAGTTTAGTCTCACCCCCATCCATATTTAATCTTACTTTTTTACCAAGTTTTTTAGATATATCTCTAACTAGTTTTGGATATCTATCAAACACATATGATATTGGTAACATTCTCATACCCATAATCAAATCTTGAAGTTGTTCAGACAAACGATTTATAAAAATATACTTATCCATAATTTCACGTTTAATTACCTCATGAGTCATACTAATAACATTATCAGCTAGGTATGGTAGTGAGTTTTTAGCTACTAACAATTCACCTACTACATTCATTAAACTATCAATAGATTCTTGATCAATTTTAACAGTCTTACCAACTACAGCCTTTTGTTTTATTTCCTTAGCTCCGGATTTATTTTTTTTTGATTTTTCTGGAGTTGTTTTTTCTGCTGCTATAACTTCTTCAACGACTTTTTTTACATCTGAAGTTTGAGCTGCTTCACTACTAATCACAGCCTTTACTTCTTCAACAATTTCAGTTTTTGTTTCCATAGTAATCCCCATTTGCGTATCTAAAAATTCTTTTACCTCATTACGAGATTCAAAACTACTTGGCATAGATGATATAAACTTTCTTACTTTATCCATCATCGCAACAATTCTTAAAAAATCATCTTCAGTCTCAATATAATCAAAAGCCTTATATTGTTGTTCAATAATTTCTTTAACTGTATCTTCAATTTCCGGTGTTAGTTCTATTGAAACTGAACTAGACTCTGGAGTAATTTTTTCATTTGGACTGTATTTATATACATGTCCCTTGTATAAGTTAGCAAAAAATTCAGATAATTTTTTAATATCCTTATCATCTATTAAACCAGAAATATCTAAAAACCTTTGAAGTTGTGTATATTGAAGTGTATCACCACCTACTAATTCCATAGATCTTTTAACCTCTTTAACAATATTATTCATATCTGAATCTTGTGTAATATTGCTAAGTTCTTTTAAGCTATCTAGTTGATGATTGGCATCACCTACATCCACCGATAATAAGCTAGATATATCAAGTGGTAAAAATCGAAGTTCATCTATAAAATTAAATAAACTATCTTCAATCTCTTCATATGTAGCATAAATAAATGCAGTTAGTTGTACTTTTAATAGTAAACCATCGGCATCTTCTGTTCCACTTAAAACATACTTAGCAGATTCATTACACATACATGAATATATACCTAATACTTTCTCACCAAGTAATGAAAGTGCATATATTGGATCATTTCCATAAAGCATACAAGATTCATCAACATCAAATATTACTGCATATAGTTTCTCATTATTACAAAAGTCTTCATTTATTTCTGAATGTAAAAAAGATATTTTTTTAGAACTTACACCATTTAAACTCGTCAATGGTATATTTGAGACAGCTTTAATATCATCTGGTAATACAAAAGGAATACTCCAAGAAGCCTCATTCTCAACACTTTTACCCATCTGATCTGAAAGTTTAGCTACGATTTTTCTAAGAATCTCTTCATCAGCTTTAACTATACCTTCACTCTCTTCTGCAGCTTCTATAAGGTTTAATACCTCATCAAAAGCATTATAAAGTGCATCAGTCATAGTCTCAGCAAATTCAAGTCTACCATCCCTTAGCATATCTAAAAGATCCTCAGCATGGTGAGTTATATCTTTTACACTCTCAAAACCAACTATTCCACTTCCACCCTTTAAAGTATGTGCAGCACGAAAAACTGAATTTAGAAGTTCTGGGTCTTTTCCTCCAATAGCATCTATATTTTGATCAATAAATGCTAAGTTTTCTCTTGCTTCACTTAAAAACTGTTCTAATAATGGATCCATAATATCTCCTTAACTATTAACTAAAATATCTATATATGCACGAAGCTGCTCTGGTTTGATTGGTTTAGTCTCAAAAAGATTAGCGCCTACTTTATAAGAATTTACTTTATCCTCTTCTTTTGCCTGAGTAGTTACCATTATCACTGGTACTAACTTATGCTCATCATATTTTCTTAAATCTTGAATAAAGGTATAACCATCCATAATAGGCATATTTACATCCACAAGATATAAGTCAATATGCCTATCTAAACTTTTTTCTAATGCTTCCATGCCATTTTCAGCATCAATTACTTCTAAACCTTTAGACTTAAGTATAGAAGCATGATAATTTCTTACTGTTTTGGAATCATCTACTACCATTATAGTTGCCATCTTATTCTCCTAAAAAAATTCTATTTCATCTTCATTTGCATGACCTAATTGCCCAGAAAATGCATCACGCCTATCTTTTGCTTTATCTATTGCTGCAGTTAACTTTATAAGTAATTTATCTAAAGAATCATTTGCAATTTTCTCATCTGAGGTATAAGCATTCTCAAAAATTTCTATACTCTTTTGTACACTATCTATTGCATCAATGGTAGCTGAGAGTTGTTGAGAAATAATATCTTGATACTGAATTGCCTTGGCAGCATCTTCATCTAATTCAATATTATTTTTTTCAATAAACTTACTAAGCATCATCATCGAATCTTGAGACATTTTTATAGTGTCCAACTCTACCTCTTTTATATGAGTTATAAGTTCCTTTACAGATTTAAGCATATTCATATCTTTTCTCAATTACGGTAATCTAAGCACTCTCGTAATTGCTTGTTTTAATTGTGCTGGGTTAAATGGTTTTACTATCCATCCCGTTAATCCTAATGACTTACCTTTTTGTTTTAACTCTGCTTTTGTCTCAGTGGTTAACATTAAACATGGTGTACGAGATGTAGCCCCAACTTGTCTAAGTGCCTCTAAAAATTCAAAACCATTCATAACTGGCATATTTAAATCTGTTATGATTAAATCAGGTGTCATCCCATCTTTTATTTCTGCTAAGGCAACTTGCGCTTCTGTATATTGCTTAACCTCTATGGGCATACTGTTTGTAACCATCCTTGTTGAAGCTAAGGCTGTTTCACTATCATCTATAAATATTACTAATGGCATATTATAATTCCTTAATTTTTATTTTATAAAAATGAAGGACGACCTTCATCTATTTTATTACGGTATCGGAAGTAATTCCGCCACCTACGTTAACACTAGGTTTCCTTCGGCAGAAAGCCCATACAACTAGTTGCTTTTTATTTTAGTTAATTTAAAGTTCCGTCATTCTGAACTTGATTGAGTATCTAGCCTTAATTACTAGATACTCAATCAAGCTCAGTGTAACAAACAAATTATTTTTGATAAATTAATGTATTGTCGACTTTTTTTGCAGTAAATACTGAGACAATACGGCTCATATATTCAGCATGACCTAATAGTACATAACCATCTGGATTTAACATATCATAAAATGTCATAACTACCTCTTTTCTTGATGCATCATCAAAATAAATCAACATGTTCCTTGAAAAAATTACATCAAATTTTCCCAATTTTCTCATCTGTTCTTTATCAAATATATTTACAACTTGAAAATCAACACTTCCTTGTAAATCATCACAAAGTTCATACCCTAAGGCTTTTTTTCTAAACCATTTAGCTAATATATCCTTTGGGATTGCATGAACAGCCCTATCAGTATATTTAGCTACTTGAGCTTTTTTTATTACAGTTGAATCTATATCTATTCCAACTACTTCTATATCTCTTTGTTCAACTACAGTACCCTCTTCAATAATGTGAAGTATTATAGAGTATGGTTCCTCACCAGTTGAACATGGTGATGATAAAATCCTAATAGGTCTAGATACTGGTAAATTTTTATGAAGTTCAGGTAAAACCTTATTTACTAAAGTTTCAAACTGGTCTTTTTCTCTGAAGAAATAAGTCTCATTTACTGTAACTCCATTCATTAACTCTTGAAATTCTGAACCATCTTTATCTTCAAAACGAAGTTTATAAAAGTATTTTCTAAAGTTATCTACCTCTAGTTCTAGTACACGTTTGTTTACATATTTAGATAATTTTTCATAATGTTTATCTTCTTCTAAAAATATTCCACTTTTTCTATAAACATATTCACCAATTTTGAGAAAATTTTCTTTTGATAAAAGGCTTGACATTTTCAGCTATCCTTTTATCATTTTAATTGCGCCATCTACTGCGAACTTAGCATATACTTCACTCTTAAATCTTTCTTTTACAGATTTAAGGACTTCTATATCTTCTAATTCCCCAATCTCACCCATATAATCAACTGCAGTCATTGCTACATTTATATCTTGTTCATTTTTAAGAAGTTCTACTAACATATCACGTGATTCTGCAAAATCAACATCACCTAAGACATTAATAGCAAAAATTCTCAAATCTCTATCATCCCCAATTAGAAACTTTACTATATAATACTTTATAGCTGAACCAAAGTTCCTTAAAATAGATATACCAAGATTTCTTGTATATGCATTTTGAAGTTTTAACAATTCCATTATATGCTCTATTGGTGCATTTTGCGGATCCATATTTGATATAACTGAAGCAACTTTCGTTGAAATTCTTTTACTAGCATGTTCATCAGATATTCGAGATACTAAAAAATCTCCCCCACCATCAAACTTTCCTATCTCTTCAATTGCATAATCTTTTTTTTCAACATCATCATTAGATTCAAAATAACCTATAGCATCATCAAGTGTATGTAGTTTTGGAAACTCTTCTACTACTTGTTCTACATGTTTTTTTACCAAAGCCATACTTGCTTCCTTATTTTAATGTTGCTATTTCTCTAAGAATATTTATAAATTCTAACTGTTGTGATACACCACCACGGTCATATGCTTCTTTAGGCATACCATATACAGTAGCACTTTTCTCACTCTCACCCATAGTAAAAGCTCCAGCATTTTTAATCTCTACCATTCCATCAGCGCCATCATCACCAATTCCAGTAAGGATAACTCCAACAATCTGTTTGCCTTCAAAAACTTTAAGTGAAGAAAACATCATTTCAGATACACTTGGCTGAAAAAAGTTTTTACCCTTATCTTTATCTTCACGAATTACAATTTTTCCAGATGCTTTTTTGGAAAAATTCATATGCACACCACCTCTGGCTACATAAATATTGCCAGGTAATAGTTCCATATTTTGAGCTGATTCATGCACAGGTAATATAGATGCACGATCAAGTCTATTTGCAAAAGCTGCAGTAAACTGCTCAGGCATATGTTGAACTATACATACTGGGTACCTATAACTAGCTGGAAGAGATGAACAAATCTGTTCAATTAGTCCAGGTCCACCAGTAGACGAACCAATAAGTACTACTTTTTCAATCTCTCTTGAATCCATAGCTGGCTCAAGCCTAGATGGTCTGGGCCTTCTTTCTCTTTGAACTGGTCTTGCACTTGGTTTTTTTAATCTTCTTTTAGGGATACGGCTAAGTGATTTCACTTTTTGTAAGATTTCATCTCTATTTTCATTTTTCCCAATATTCATAGTACCTGGTTTAGATATATAATCAATAGCACCTAATTCTAAAGCATCCATAGTTATACCTGCATTTTCAGTAGTTAATGAACTTACCATTAATATAGCTGTTGGTTTTTCTTCCATAATACGCTTAACAGCTTCAATACCATCCATTATTGGCATATTTATATCCATAGTAATTACATCAAACTGCTCAGATGTAGCTTTTTCAACAGCCTCGCGACCATTTTTTGCAATATAAATTTCATAACCTAAAGTTGATATGATTTCAGTTAACTGTTTTCTAACTAAGGCTGAATCATCTACTATAAGTACTTTTTTCGCCATTTATTATCCCTTCATCTTGACAATTTTATCTATATCCATAGCTAATACTAATCTGTTTCCATCATCTAAATGAAGTACATATGGAAATAGTTTATCCTCTTCTTGTTTTTGTAGCTGATTAGATTTTATACTTAATATATCACTAATACTATCTACAATAAAACCTATCCCAGCACCGTTAATATTACATACTATAATCTTTGAATCTTTTTTAATACTCATTTTCACATCTAGTCTCTGAGCTAATGAAACTATAGTTACAATCTGCCCACGAATATTAATAATACCATCAATACCTTTTTCTGTATAAACTACAGTAGTTGAAGCTATAGCATCTATTATCTCAGCTACTGTATTAACTTCAAAAGCATATTCCTTATCTGAGATTTTAAAAACTATAACCTCCATTACATTATCTTCTATATCTGAAGTATCCTCTGTAAGGTCTTGAGACTTAGATTCTATATATGTTTTGTTTTGCTTAAATATATTTTTTATAACTTCATTATCAAAAAATGATATAAGCTTATCTTTATCATGTATAACTCCAGATATTTTAGTTTTATTGAAGCTATCTTGCATATGCTCAACATCTTTATTTGCATAACTTTTAATATCAATAATTTCATCTACTAATAAACCTATAGTCTTATCATCTATATTTGCAATTAAGATACGGTTCTTCTCAGATTTTGTAGATCTGAAGTCATAATATAAACGTAAGTCTATTACAGCTACTAGCTCTTCTCTTAAAGTAATTAAACCTAACATATCATCAGGTGAACCAGCTATTTCAGTGTATTGTACATCTGCTAATATTATCTCTCTTAAAAAGTCTATATTCAAGGCAAAAGTCTCATCTGCCATCGCAAAAATAAGAAAACGTGTTGAATCTTCTTCTTTTTCTGAGTTGTCTTTAATTTTTCCTGTATAAACCTCTTGAGATTCTATAGATACCTTATTTATTTTAGATGTTAAGATATCCAAGGATAAGACTTGAATTAAGTCATCCTTATACTTATATATGGCAATAACTGGGTCATCTTTTTTATCTATATATTCAATATTTTTTTCATTTACATTTACAGTATTATAAACCTCAGATACCAAAAGAGAGTTTGAAGAATGATGTCCACTTAGAATCAAAAGTCTACTTTTTGTAGCCTCTAAATCAACCTCAGGCATATTAAGTAAAAGATTTACGTCAACCATAGATACTATGTTTCCAGCAACACCACAAAGTCCCCTAGTACCGCTTGGTCTTAAAGGTAAAGGCATAAGTGTAGGTACACGTGAAATCTGGTTTATATCTTCAGTAGATATTCCATAACTATCTGTACCGTTTTTTATGATTAAAATCTCTTCAATACACATATTTTATCCCTGTTGAAGCTCATCTGCCATTACAGCCAACTCTTCAACACCCTCACCAATATGTGATACTGTTTCAATAATTAACTCACTAGCTTTTCTTGATTCCATAGCATTTTTAGCACTAAGTTCTACTGCTTTTTGAATCTCACTTAAACCAATTAGAACCTGATCCATACCTTCAAGATTTTGATCATTTACAACTTTTAGCCCAGTATATCTATCAAGTAAATCTACTAACATATCTGTAATTTTTGAAATATCATTTATAAGCGTATCAATTAATTCTTGTTCAGTACTTTGAGCTGAAAGTAAATTACTCCAGTCATTTTTGACTGTATCAATTTCTGAGTTCATACTCTCTACAATGTCATTAATTTTTTCAGTATTACTCTCTGAATCTTTTGCAAGGTTACGGATATCAGCAGATACTACAGCAAAACCTTTTCCAAAATCACCAGCACGGGCAGCCTCAATAGAACCAGAAATTGCAAGCATATTTAACTGAACAATAGAGTTAGAAATATTTCCAACAGTTTTATCAACATTTTTAGTCTCTTTAACAATTACAGTAAGTTCAACTGCTGCTGAGTTACCCTGAGATATAGAATCTGCAAAACCTGATTTAATACCTAAGATATTATTTTTAACCTGTCCAAAAGAGATTTTTAATAGGTCGAAGTTTCTTCTTGCAATCTCTATTAGTTTATCTATATCTTTAGCTGCATCTAAACCAGCTTCAATAAGCTCTTTGTTTGTAATAGCTGACTTATTTGTAGTATGAGATGATGTTTCTATTTGGTTTAGTGATGATGTAACATCCTCTAAAGCAGTTTGAATCTCTTCCATAGAACCACCAATAGTGTCAGCTGAAAGTGCAATATCTTCAGCTGATTTTATAGTATCAGTTGAATATTTTAACTCTTCAGCTAAATTTGATAACTCTTTGATGTCATCTTCTGTTTTTGCTAAGGCATCTGATTGTAAATCAATACTGCTTAGAGTTTTTTCAACTGATAAAGCAATCTCTGAAGATGCACTTGCTATCTCTTGTGATCCAGAATTGATTTTTTTAACAAAATCTCCAAGATCCCTTGTATAAGTATTTACGCTTCTAGCAGCTTCAACCGAATAAACAGCTATCTTAGTTAGCTCTTCCATAGTTAAAGAAAGTTCATTACCAGTAGTACCATTTTCTGCAATAGTTTTAGTAGTATCACCAATACTGGTGATGATATTATCTATACTAGCTTGGATTTTAGTTACTAACTCTGAAATAAACTCAGCATTTTTTTCACTCTCCCCAGCTAAAGCCCTAGTCTCATCTGCAACTACCGCAAAACCTTTYCCNTGCTYTTTTGCACGAGATGCCTCAATAGCTGCATTTAAAGCTAGTAAGTTTGTTTGGTCTGCAATTTTGGCAATAAAACCAACTGCATTACCAATATTTTGAGAACTTACCTTTAACTCTTCACTTTTAGTTGAACTCTCTTTTGCAACTACTACAGCCTTATCCATTCTAGATACTGAATCATTAATCTTTTCAACAGAAGCCATAATACTATCACCCGTAGATAAGGTTTGAGTAATAACCATATCAATAGTTGTGCCCATACGTGATATGTTAGTATCTATACTTTTTACATTTTCTAAGGCTTGTTCACTTGCACCTGAATTTTCCTCAGCTGCTGTAGCAATTTGTTCCATAGAAGATTTCAACTCTTCAATAGCTGATACACTCTCCTGAGCATTTTCTAAGATACTCATTGATACACCAGCTATACTTTCAGATATTTGTTGTTGTTTTGCTAAGGTTCTTTGACGTCTTTTATCACTGCCACCAGCCACAATCGCAGATGATGATCCTGAAGTATTTTTTTTCATTAATGCCATTATAAATTCCTTTTACCTAATCTAGTGTTGAGTAAAGCTCTATAGCTTTTTTGATTTCTTCGCGAGAAGGTTTAACCCTAATAGATACATATTTTATATTTCCATTTTTATCAATAGAGCGAAGAACTGTAGCTAGTACCCAGTAATATCCACCACCTTTACGAGCATTTTTTACATAACCAACCCAAAATCCTTTACTTTGTGCATCACCCCAAAGAGACTTAAAAGCTGCACGTGGCATATCTGGATGACGTACTACATTATGAGGCTGACCAATAAGATCATCCTTAGTCATGTTAGCTACCTTTAAAAAAGAATCACTAGCATAAGTAACTATACCCTTTTCATCTGTTTCACTTAATAGATATAAATCATTATATAAAACTTCACCATCTTCTAAAAATGTTAATCCATCTGTGCTAATTTCATTTTTATCTGACATATCGAACCTCCTAAAAAATTAATATTTGGGTAGGATACTCTTTAAAAACTAAAAGAACATTTAAAAAATTAATCAATATTATTGAAATGTATTAGATTTAATAAAAAAAGTTAAAAAATGTTATGATTTTAGAAATATTGTAATATGCCTGTAACATTAGGCTTAAATTTTAGAAATTAAGGTATTTTGTAAGGTGTTTTAAATGGAATGTTGAAAAAAATAGTTTAAGCCAAAAAAAGACTTAAACTAGTATATAAGTATTACTTAGATATTGTCACGAATAGCTAAAGCATCCACAAGTTTAAGATAGGCATCCTTATCTTTTCTTTTGAAATACTTCATTAAACGACGACGTTGTCCAACAAGTTTAAGTAAACCTAATCTTGATGCATGATCTTTTTTGAATATTTTAAGGTGCTCAGTTAATTCTTTAATTCTTTCTGTTAAAAGTGCAATTTGAACTTCACTTGAACCCGTGTCACTCTCTGAGCGACCATATTTTGTAACAATTTCTTGTTTTTTAGCCGAATCTAAAGCCATAATGACCTCCTGATAGGTATAATAATCTAACAATTACACAAAACTGTATAAGGGTTGAACTGAAATAATATCTAAATTTTGCTTTTATTTCAATTTCTTTAGATATAATTCATAAAAATATAAAAGATTTCAAATGTTAATAACTCGTGCTAGTGAATATGCAATACTCTCCCTTATAGTTTTATCAAAGGCTGAAAGTCCAGTAGATAGTGAAAGTTTATCAAATCAATTATCTATACCTAAAAGTTTTTTAGCAAAAATTCTTCAGGCACTTGCAAAAAAAGAGATACTAAAATCATACAAGGGTGTTAATGGTGGTTTCATTCTTTTAAAAGAATCTAAAAATATAAGTATGCTTGATATTATGAGTGCAGTTGAAGGTAAGGCTCCAGCTGTATTTGATTGTGCCTCATCAGCTGATGACTGCCCATCTGAAATGGCTCACTTATGTTCTATCTGGCCTTTTTTAAATAAACTCCAAGGTAAGATAGATTTATTTTTAGCTGAACTAACTTTAGCAGATATTTTAAACTAGAGGTTTATTTTTGGCAAAAAAAATAACTACTAGACAGCGGATAGGCATTACTCTAAACTTTTTACTTGGTCAAAAAGACTTAAGTGTAGTTATATTTGTAATGGCAATTTTAGCAATTATCATTGTACCATTACCATCAGCTGTATTAGATGTCTTACTAACTATATCTATAGCACTTGCAGTTTTAATTTTACTTATTTCCTTATATGTACCAAAACCAACAGATTTAACAACCTTTCCTACGCTTATACTTATTTTAACCCTATTTAGATTATCTCTAAATATTGCAACTACTAGGATGATTTTAAGTGATGGAAGCAAGGGACCTGAGGCTGTATCTAGTATTATTACCTCCTTTGGTGATTTTGTTGTTGGTGGTAACTATGTTATAGGTATTATTGTATTTTCAATCTTAGTACTTATAAACTTTATGGTAATTACAAAGGGTTCAACTAGGGTAGCTGAAGTTGCAGCTAGGTTTACACTAGATTCAATGCCGGGTAAACAGATGGCAGTTGATGCTGACTTGAATGCTGGACTTATAGATGATGCTGAAGCTAAGTCACGCCGTGCTGAGATTCTTCAAGATGCTAACTTTTACGGGGCTATGGATGGTTCATCAAAGTTTGTAAAAGGTGACGCAGTAGCTGGAATAATTATTACTATGATAAACATCATTGGTGGATTTTTAATAGGTGTATTTCAAAATGATTTAAGCGTAGCTGATAGTGCATCTACCTTTACACTTTTAACTATTGGTGATGGTTTAGTTGGTCAAATCCCAGCACTTATTATCTCAACTGCTACTGGAATTATGATTACTCGCTCATCTGGTGATGGGGATAACTTCGCTGAGGGTACTATTAACCAAATGATGGGTAATGCAAAAATCATGATGATAGTTGGTTTTATTATGATTTTATTTGCATTAGTACCTGGTCTTCCAACTGCCTCTATGGGTTTTGTAGGTATAGTTTTTGCCTTACTTGGTTGGTCTGTATATAAATATGAAAGAGGCGAATTATCTATCTTAAATGTCGATAATATACTATTAGATAAACAAGATGAAAAAGATAAAGAGAGCTCAAAAGCACAAAAAACAAATGAAGAGATAGCTAAAGAAGAGGAACTAGCCTTAGAGGATATCTTAAAAGTTGAGATGCTTGAATTGACTCTTGGTTATCAACTTATTCGTTTAGCTGATAGTGCCCAAGGCGGTGACTTATTAGAGCGTATCCGTTCTATGAGAAGAAAAATAGCATCAGATTATGGGTTTTTAATGCCACAGGTACGTATACGTGACAACTTACATCTAGAGCCTCAACAATATCAAATAATTCTAAAAGGTGTATCTATTGGTGATGGCTTAATTGTACCAGATAAATTCTTAGCTATGGACAGTGGTATGGCTACTGGAGAGATAGATGGTGAACCTACAAAGGAGCCTGCATTTGGTTTAGATGCTTTTTGGATTTTAGCAGATAAAAAAGAAGATGCTATTATAAATGGATATACAGTAGTAGACCCAGCTACTGTAATCTCAACTCATATGAGTGAGTTAATAAAACAAAATGCTGAAGACTTATTAACGCGTCAAGAGGTTCAAATACTTATTGATAAAATCAAAAACGACTTTCCAGTTATTGTAAATGATGTATTAAAAGTTGCAAGTATTGGTCTTATTCAAAGAGTTTTAAAAGCCTTATTACATGAGAAAATCCCATTAAAAGATATGTTAAGCATATTAGAGACTATAGCTGATATATCGGAATTTACTAAAAACGTTGAGCTTATAACTGAACAGGTTCGTGCAAAATTATCACGCATTATTACTCAAATGTATTCAAGTGATGATGGTGTAATTCGTCTTTTAACTTTTGATACATCTAGTGAACAACTGATGTTAGAAAAATCTCAAGAACAAGATGGAGTAAGAAACCTACTTCTTAGTGTAGGTGAGATAAATTCTTTAATACAAGCTACTAGTGCTAAGGCATCTGAATTATTACAAAAAGGTGTATCACCAGTTGTAATCATAGTAGATCCACAACTTAGACGTGGAATATCTGAGATATTAGAAAGATTCTCCTTAGATGTAGTCACTCTATCTCATGCGGAGATAGATTCATCTGCTACATTTGAGGTAATGGGCAGTATAAATATAATAGAAAATCAACAAGGATAAAAAATGAATACAAAAACTATACACCACTTATCACACACAGACTTAGATGGATATAGCTGTCATCTAATAATGAGTTATACTACAAATAAAAAATACAATTATAATGCTAACTATGGAGCTGAAGTAAAACAAAAACTAGATATGATTTTAGAGGCAATTAAACTAAAAAACGAAGATGCCCTAATCCTTATTACCGATTTAAACCTTACAGTTGACGAATCACGCTGGATAAATAATGAAGTAAATAAACAAGATAAAATATCCTTATTACTTTTAGACCATCATGGTAGTGGTGAAGCTAGTGCTCAAAAATATGACTGGTACATCTTAGATACAGAGCGTTGTGCTACAAAAATAACTTATGATTATGCAAAAGAAAACTTTGAACTCAATGAACCAGAGTGGATGAACAAGTATGTAAACGTTGTAAATGCAGTTGACTTATGGAAAATGGATGAAGTAAAAAACTTTGAGTATGGAAAAGTTTGTATGAGACTTGTAACTGAAACTAGAGAGTTAAATAAGGTAATGTTTGCTAACGAAGACAACAAATATAAAACTTCACTTTTATTAGAGGCTACAAAATATTTAGATGAAGAAAATGGAGCAATTATCTTAGATGAAAAAATCCATTTTATCAAAAAAGAGTTTTTCAGAACTGATAAAAATGATACCCTTGATAATTTAGCTACAAAATATATAGTTGGACTTCTCGGAAAAGCAAGAGCTGAAAAAACAATCTACTATAAAGATTATAGGGGTTACTTATCTTATGGGGTTGGAAATACATCTATAGTTGGAAATGGATTTTTATTAGCATATCCTGATTATGATTTTATAGTTGATGTAAGCTACAGAGGGACTATAAGTCTTAGAGCAAATTTTAAGGTAAATGTAGCTCAGATAGCTAAAGAATGGGCTGATGGTGGTGGACACCCAAATGCAGCTGGCGGTAGGATAATTGGATTTAAGGAGCAGTATCGTTATGATAAAGTTAAAATTCAAATTCAAAGATTAATAGATGACAAAGAATCTCGTGCTGGAAACTTAGAATATAAAAAAGATAGTTAAATATAACTATCTTAACGTCCTAAAGGTCCATTATGACAGTCATAGCAACTTACTTTATGTCCAGACGCAAATGTTCTTGTTCCCCAATTTGTATTAAATGTACGGTTTGAAAAGGCTTTTGAAAGAAAGCTTCCACGATAATCACTTCCATGACAGCTTTTACATCGCTGTTTATCATCCTCAGCACTAAAACCATGTAAATCCACCCAATTTTGTCCAACAGAGTGCATACCGTGTGGACCACCAATCTCGGTATTAGGTGTAGTTTTGTGACAGGCTGTACATTCTGAAATAGTACCCTCATGACCTTGTACAGCTATACTTTGAATATTATCTTCAGCATGAGAACTTGGATATATTGCATGAGTTGAACCATGACAAGCTGAACATTGCATACCGCCATGCCCTTGACTATATCTATACATACTTATATTACTCATAGGAGTATTTACATTAGTAGCAAACCGGATATCTAATGCTGTTCTAAGACTACCTGTAGCCTGATTTGTCACAGCACTTTCATAACGATTACCATCTTGATGGCAGGCTTGACAATTTGGAATATCCAACCATCCTTTACGACCATGTTTACCTACCGCATTCATTCCACCGTGACAGCTTTGACACTGAATATCTGATTGTTTTCCCATTGCCCCACGTAAACATTTTGTAGTAGCTCCAGGATGACATCTATAGCAACTAGTACGGTTTAATGAACTACCTAAAGTTTGATTATTTGTTGGATCTATTACATTTGCATGCAAAGAATGTAATGCCTCCGTTAATGGTTTAATACCTGTTATCCCTGTATTTGGCAAGGCATTACTAAGATGGCAGGTAACACAAAGAACAGGGTTTGCATTTTTAGCACTAGTATATAAACCAGAATTATCATAATTGTTATAGCCAGCTAATTTAAGTGCTATTTGATTGTCTTTAACTGAATTTGGATACTTCTGATCATGTAAACGTAATATATTCCATTTAAAATCTTTTTCCTCATCAGAATTATTTTCCCACCCTGATATTGGTTTAGCTTTTACATTTCCGCTTATAGACCCATGACACACTCTACAATCCATCTCATCACTAATTGGTAAAACAACCTTTGTTGTTGCCAAAACATTTCCTGAAGTATCCTTTGCTATCACGTTTACCATTGGATAATAATTTTTTGAACCATCATCATTGTATGGAGAAAGAGGCATAGCTGATGCTTCCCACCAATTATTATCAGGAATATATGTTAATGGACGCAATGTAGCATCTGGAGTATGATTACCAGTAAATCCTATATCATTTTCTAGTTCTACATTAAACAATAAACCTACATAACTCCAAAAATTTGTTTTAAGATTATTATTATCATCTAAAAGACTTGTCGTATTATAACTTCCGCTTAAAGATGTCGCAGATGCATAACTAATATTTACACCTGATATTATATGCTTATTAGATATACCCTCTTTTTTAATAAGCTGTGCATTAAGTGTATTATAAGGAGGTAATATAGAAAAAACTGAAAAGTCTTTTCCATCCATACAATGCATTCCAAGGTCATTCCAGGCCAGAAGTGTATAGTCATTTGATGAAGGGACTATGGAATCATTAGCTAGTACTATCATTTTAGTTATATTTTCAGCTGGTGTAGCCTTGCTTGTACTACCTTGTGGATTACATCCAGAAAATAAACCAATGATAAAAGACATAATCGAAATAATTTTAAATAAATTTTTCATTTAAAATTCCTTTTATGACATTTTATCTAACAATAACTAATGAAGTAACAATAAGTTATTATCGCTAATTATTAGCAAAATACCTTTCAATACCATTAGCCATACCCTTAGCCATAATTTTTCTATACCTAGATGTAGATAATCTAGTAGCTTCCTTAGGGTGTGTCATAAAACCAACTTCTATAAGTACAGATGGCAYCTGCGCCCCAACTAGTACCCAGAATGGTCCCTCACGGACACCACCATCTTTTACTTTTTTATAACTCTTATTTAATGAACCAAGTATAGCTCTTTGTAAATCAATTGCTAGTTTATTTGATGCTAAAATATTTCTATGATTTAACAAGTTTAAAAAAGAACTTTTTCCATACCTATTCATCTCAGTTAAATCAGCTACATTCTCTTTAGCTGCTATTTTTTTAGCCCTAGATGAACGAGATGGTGATAAAAAATAACACTCAACTCCATGAACCTTTGAAGCTGTCTTTTTATCAACTGCATTAGCATGTATACTTACAAAAATATCAGCTCTTTTTTTATTCGCATACTTAGTTCTTTTACTTAGTTTTACGAACTTATCCCTATCCCTAGTCATATACACCTTATAACCACGTGAGCGTAAAAGCTTTTTTAATTCTTGTGCTATTTTTAAAACTACTACTTTTTCTTTGTGTTTTTTATATCCAATAGCCCCTGGGTCTTTACCGCCATGACCAGCATCAATAACAATTATTTTATTTCTATCTAATCTGATAGCTCTTGGTTTTTTATATCTATATTTAGTATTTTTAACATTATGATTAATTCTAATTCTTAAACTTGCTCTTTTTTTAGAAAATCTAACTTTAACTTTTTTATTGTTCTCGATTACTAGTCTTATTGTATTTATATCTACCTGACCTAGTTTTATTCTTTTTATACCAGACTTTTTTAAAGTCTTTGATTTTGTAATCATTGAAGCATGTATATCAAATATATATTTATATATATTTTTTTTTGCATCATAAAGTGTAAAATAATTTATCTGATTATTTTTTAATTTTTTATCAAAAGACAAAACTAATTCTCCATTTTTCCAATTAATAGAATTTAACTTATGAGAAGATTTAACTTTTATGTTTTTAGCTTGTTTACTTTTTTTATTTGATTTTGATTTTGGTTTATTGTAAGTACTTTTAGAAGTTGTTTTTTTATAAGTGTAGTTTTTCAGCTCTTTAGAATAAGAGCTAACATCAATATGTAATTTATTTCCAGATTTAATAATACCACGTAAGGATGAGTATCTTAGTCTTTTATCATTATTTAGTATAGCCCTAAGATATAAGTTTTTATAATTATTATATGCACGAAACTGATCACTTTGAGACTTACTTTTAACTAAACTGTTTGAACGTTTTAAAATATCTGTATCACTGAGGGCATGAAGTGATACAAATAAAATGAGTAATAAGAGTAAATAGCGGTACATTTATTATTTATTCGCCTAAAGTAAGTTTATCCATTAACTCTTTAACAGAAATTATCTCATCTAATTTATATCCATTAGTACCTGAGAAAAATAGACCAGTTTCAAGTTTACCCTCATATGCATCACTAAGTCTATCAGCTATACAAAAACCAACCTCCTTAGCTTCTTCACCACGGTTACAAGGTGCTACACAGTTTGAGATACATTTAATAGCTGGACCCTCACGTTTTTCTACTAAGTGAGTTAGGTTTGTAACTACACCCTGAGCTGGATAACCTACTGGTGAAGCCATTAGTTTGATATCACCCTTTTTAGCATTTAAAATAACTTGTTTAAAGTTATCGTGAGCATCACACTCAAAAGTACCAATAAAACGTGTACCCATTTGAACTCCAGATGCACCAAGATTCATCATCTCCTCTATATCTTCTTTATTCCAAACTCCACCAGCAGCTATTACTGGAATATTACCCCAAAGAGCCGCTTCTGCAACTACAGGTTTAACTAAGTTTTCAAGTTGATGTTCAGGCATGCTACATTGCTCATAAGTAAAACCTTGGTGTCCTCCAGACTTAGGACCCTCTAATACTACAGCATCAGGTAAACGGTTATATCTTTTTTGCCATCTTTTACAGATGATTTTAAGAGCTTTAGCAGAAGATACAATAGGTACTAAGGCTACATCAGGATAACCATCTGTAAATTCTGGCATATTTGTAGGTAAACCAGCACCTGTAATAATAATATCTATACCTAATTCACAGGCATTTCTTACAACATCACCATAACCATTAATTGCATAAAGAATATTCGCAGCTAATGGTTTATCACCAGCTATCTTTTTAGCACTTTTGATAATAGCCTCAAAGCCATCTTTAGAATAAAAATTAGCCTCTGAGAGTGGTCTATGTGATACTAGCTTACCAGCGAACTCTTTATCTTTATAGTATCCAGTTCCAACTGAAGATATTACACCAAGTCCACCCTCTTTTGAAACATTACCAGCTAACTGATCCCATGATATGCCTACACCCATTCCACCTTGAATTATAGGTTTTTCTATTACATATTTTCCGATTTTTAATGACTTAAAATCCATTAGCTAACCTTTAATTTTGCGAATTTTCTTTTTCCAACTTGAAGTATATACTCTCCACTTACTAGTTGTAGCTGCATATCTGATATTTTTTCTTTGTTTATTTTAACAGCACCTTGCTTAATATCACGCCTTGCTTGAGAAGTAGATGGTTCAATACCACAATCAACTAAAGCTTTAGCTATCCAAACTTCACCATCACATGAAAACTCAGCTATCTCTGTTGGAATTTGACTTTTAGAATGTATCTTATCAAATTCAGCTTTAGCTAAATCTGCATCCTCTTTAGAATGAAAACGTGTAACTATTTCTAAAGACAAATCTTCTTTTACTTTTTTAGGATGTATACTTCCATCTTCTACACCAGCTTTTAAAAATGATACTTCATCTAAAGATAAGTCACTTAAAAGCTCAAAATACCTCCACATCAAATCGTCACTAATTGATAAAATTTTCCCAAACATATCATTTGGCTCATCTGTAACACCTATATAATTATTTAAAGACTTACTCATCTTCTGTACACCGTCAAGACCCTCTAAAATAGGCATCATTAAAACAGCTTGTTGCTTTTTTACTTCGTATATTTTTTGAAGTTGTCTACCCATAAGCAAGTTAAACTTTTGGTCAGTTCCACCAATCTCTATATCAGATTTAAGATGTACACTATCGTAACCTTGAAGTAATGGATACATAAATTCGCTAACAGCTATAGGAGTTTGAGATGCAAATCTTTTTGAGAAGTCATCACGTTCTAACATTCTAGCTACAGTTAAAGTTGAAGATAATTCCAACATTCCAATAGCCCCAATTTCCACTAACCAATCATTATTGTAAACTATATCAGTTTTAGATTCATCTAAAATTTTAAATGCTTGAGTAGTATATGATGCTATATTTTTTTGTATATCTTCTTGACTAAGAACTTTTCTTGTAGCACTTTTTCCAGTTGGATCACCAATAGCTGCCGTAAAATCACCAATAAGAAACTGAACTCTAGCTCCATACTTTTGAAATATTGCAAGTTTTTGAAGTAACACAGTATGACCTAAATGTAAGTCTGGAGCGGTTGGATCAAAGCCACACTTAACTGTATAAGTCTTACCCTCATCAAAATAAGCCTTCAATAATTTTTCGATTTTCTCGACATCAATTATTTCAGCACTACCCCTACTAATCTCGTTTAAAGCTTCTTCTAACATTTAYYTCCCTATTATATTTTTAAATCTTATAATTTTTTTTATTTAACAAAGAGAAACCAATAGCATTAACGATATGCATCATCAGTTCTTACTATATGTATAACTTTTATTTTTTTCTCCATTTTAACACGAAGTGAGTTAATATTAGCTTCTTTTGACTCAAACTCTAACTCACAATAACGAGTTGACTCACTTTTATTTTTTCCTAGTTCAATTGAGTTAATATCTATATTTAATTTAACTAAAAAGTTTAAAAAATCTGCTAATGTACCCTTACCTGTATGCAGGGATACAATTAAATTATAGTTATATATATTTTGTTTTTCCCATCTTACAAAAAGCATAGGCTCACTAGCATCTATTTTTTTTGCTGCACTTTTACACATCTTATGATGCACATGTGCCTTGCCTTTTTCCAAAAAAGATACTATCTGATCACCAGATTTTGGATGACAACAATAATCAAAAACCACATCACTTATATGAGTAGAACTATATATCTCTAAACCTCTAAATATATAAGCTTTTAATTTAAATCTATGCTTAGATAAAAATCTTTTAAAACGAGAATTTTGACTGATATCWGTTATATATTTATGTATAACTTCACGAAGATGCTCAATATCACAAGGTATAGTATATGTTTTATCATAAAAATAATTATCCAACCAGTCTATTACCCTTGATTTGTTTAAATTCATTACAGTAGATATAATATTTACACTATATTTTGCATTTATATCTTTAAGTCTTGCATTACAATTTAGTCTCATATTTGTTTGTGCTTTTGATGTTTTAACTGCATCTATCCATGAACATCTAGTGATAATTACATCACCCTTATCAATTTTAACAATATCACCGTTATGTAATTCGCTTAAAAGTGATGCCTTAGTCTTATTTACCAAAGCAGATATAGCCTTATTACCAACCTCTGTATGAACAGCATAAGCAAAATCTAGTACTATAGCCCCACGAGGTAAGGTAAAGGCTTCACCTATTGGAGAAAATACAGATATATCCTCAGAATATAAATCAGTTTTAATTAAGGCATAAAAATCTTCAATAGATTCGTTTTGAAAACCTAGATTATTAAGCCAACCTAATTTAATAACATTATTTCCACCACTTTTGTATTTCCAATGAGCGGCAACTCCAAGTTCAGCTGTACGGTGCATTTCAAAAGTTCTAATCTGAACTTCAAATATTGCAGTATCTTGAAATACTGTAGTATGTATAGTTTGATATCCATTATCTTTCGCTACAGCTATATAATCTTTAAACCTTGAAGATAAAGGTTGGAAATGTAAATGAATTAGACCTAAAATATTGTAACATTTAACAGAATCCTTAGTTAAAATTCTAACAGCTAAAAGATCTAAAACCTCTTCTATACCAATGCCTTTTCTTTGCATTTTTAAATAAATGGAATATCTGTGTTTTACACGTGAGAGAACCTCAAAATCATCCTCGCAGAAGCCATTTGTAATAAGTAATCTTTTAATAGATTCTTTAAATGCATCTAAACGCATCTCAAATGCATGAAAGTGTGTATCAAGATAATTATCAATATTATGTTTATCTTCTTTAAAAAGATATGAGAAGCTCAAATCCTCTAATATATTTTTTAAAAAAGATATACCTAGTCTATGTGCAATTGGAGAATAAACCACTAGTGTCTCTTCCGCTATACGCTGTTGTTTATGCTCAGGAAGTGCATCAAGGGTAAGCATATTATGGAGTCTATCACAGAGTTTTATAACTAATACTCTAATATCTTCAGTAGATGCTAAAAGCATTTTACGAAATGATAAAGCTGATACTACTAATCTTTCATTTGAATTAGATGGAATTAACTCATTATCTCTAATCGTATCAATTTTAGTAAGACTTTCAACTAAATGAGCTACATCTTTTCCAAATTTATCTGAAATATTGTCTACTGTAATATCTGTATCTTCTACTACATCATGGAGTAAGGCAGCTATAGCCATAGATTCATCACCTGTAATTGACGATACTACTCCAGCTACTAAAATTGGGTGGATTATGTAAGGTTGTCCGCTTTTTCTAAATTGACCTTCGTGAGCATTAGTAGCGTAAATAAGTGCGGATTCTAAAAGCTTACTTGAACTTATTTGAGTAAATAGATAATGCTTAGCTGAGTCAACATCATGTATATGTTTAACTTTTTCTATATCTACCTGACTCAAACTCAAGAACTTAGTCCTCTATATCTACAAAGCCTTCAACTACAACAAGACCTTCAGCTATTTCCATTAAAGCTAAATCAGCAGCCTTAGTATTTTTTAAAACATTTAACTTACTTGTAGCACCATTTAGAAGTTCATCTGTTCTTGTTGCTACTGCAATTGCCAACTGATAGCTATCCATACTTGGATTATTATCTAATATTTTTGCTGTTAATTCTTCAACTTTCATTTTTATTCCTTAATTTTATTTTTTACAGTATAAAAAGTTAATACTCTACTATTTTACTATAGAGCAATTTTGAGTATTTCCGTTAATTATATCTAATAAATTACCTTTTTTAAACATATCACAAACAATAATTGGTAATGAATTGTCCTTAGCTAAGGTGATTGAAGTATCATCCATGACTTTAATATGATCACTTAAAGCATCATCATAAGTAATTATAGACAACTTTTTAGCATCTTCAAACTTATTTGGATCCATGTCGTATACCCCATCAACTTTTGTAGCTTTTATAATTACTTCCGCACCAACTTCAACTGCTCTAAGAGTAGCTGCAGTATCAGTTGTAAAAAATGGATTTCCAGTCCCAGCTGCAAAAATAACTACACGACCTTTTTCTAAATGACGAACTGCACGACGGTTAATAWACGGTTCAGCTATCTGTTCCATTTTAATCGYAGTCTGCATACGCAYCTGAAGTCCAGCATGTTCACAAGCTTCTTGAAGAGCTACACCATTTATCACAGTAGCGAGCATTCCCATATAATCACCAGATGTACGTTTAATAATTCCATCTTGTGCAGCAGTTACACCACGAATTATGTTTCCACCACCTATAACAATACCAACTTCAATACCAGCATTTATTAAAGACTTAATCTCATTAGCTATATACTTTAAAATCTGTGTATCAATCCCGTGACCTGCTTCACCTGCAAGTGCTTCACCTGAAAACTTAACTAATACGCGTTTGTTAGCCATGAAAATCCTTTATAATCCGCGAATTATATAAAAAATTGTCTTTAATGTTGCTTTGAAGTCTTGTGTAATTCTTTTAAAAATAGTATTATCTAACTATAAAGCAAATAAAAAATAAAGATACTATTATATGAATACTCTTATAAGGGCTCAAAATCTTTCTTTACTTTTTGTTCAAAAAGATAACTCATCTAATACAAAATTATTAAAAGAACTAGGCTCATGTTTTAAAAAAATTATTAAAGTGCAAACTATCGCCGATTCTATACAAAGCTTTCAGGATAGGCATTTTGACATACTTGTACTTGATTATCATATAGATAATTCTTATGATTTAATACTCTATATTCGAAAAACTAAAAATCAAATTCCTATTATATTACTAAGTGATGAATTAAGTAAAAATGATCTTTTAAAACTCTTAACTAAACATATTTCCGCCTATATTAACAAGTCTTTACAAACTAATGAGATAATCACTTTATTACATAATATTATGATTCAACACTTTACAATGTTGGAAAAAATAGACAATTCTTTTTATTGTTCTGGTACAAAAAAACTTATTTTTAAGAAAAAAAGTATAAAATTATCAAATCATGAAAGTATATTTTTAGAATTATTATTAAGCAGGCGAGGTTATATAGTTTATTATTCTGAGATAGAATATGAGGTTTGGAAAAATGACTATATGAGCCAAGATGCAATAAAATCATTAGTTAAAAAACTAAGACAAAAATTACCCCTAAAACAACTTATAAATGTTGTTTCAAAGGGTTATAAACTGCTCTAAGCTACATCATCATAATAATGTGAGTGTTTAGTCTGTGATATAAAACCTAAGATATCTTCATATCTTTTCATACCACTAAGCCATCTTTTGTTTATAGAATCTAAACCTAAATATGAACCGAGTACCATTCCAACTAACATTCCACGTGCAGCTGAATCACCGCCAGCCATAACATTTTCTATAATTGCTTTATTAAAATCATTTTCATATTTTACAATCAAATGTATAGTTGAAGCTAAGGCACCAGATACATCACATGACATACCTAATCTTTTTATAGCTAAGGGGCTATCTTCACTTACACTATCTAAGCCATCTATTATATCTTGATTTATATGTGGATATTTATCTGTATCTTTTAGTTTTTTAATGATATCACTAGGACTTAATCCATCATGTAAAATTTTATACGTAAGTGTAGCAAAAAAGTCAGCAGTCTCTTTAACTTTTACATCATCATGTGTATATGCCACAAAAGAATCTACTGATTCTTTTAATGAAGATATATCATTAGCATAAGATAATAACAAAGGAGCCATTCTAGATACACCGCCTAAATCTGTTGAATTCGATTTACATTCATTAAAATCTGTACATACAGTAATTAGGTCTAAAGTCCTTTGTGTAGCTTTATCAACATAACCATTATAATTACCTTTAAAAAGTGCACGAAAACGGCTTGCATAACTGTCTAAGTTAAATTCACCATGTGTACTTACATCTAATAATAACTCATATGCCTGATCACCATAATGAGTAAAATCACCTAAAGCTTTTTTTGAATGATACTCTACCATCGTAGGTCTTAATAAACCTTCCACTCTACCATGTTCTTTAAGTATTAAATCTTGATCATAAACCCAATGTGTACCCAAAGCCATAGAATCCCCAACAAAAGAACCAAGAATTGCCGCTCTAATTTTATCAGTCATATCACACCTCACTTTAAATTCTAAGTAATTTAACTTAAATTTTTTTGACTATCCACATTATAGAATACTTAGGTGTCCTTTGAGTGGCTTTTTTTTATTTTTTAATAAAGTGAAATATAATCATTTAATTGAGAAAAAACAACTGCACGTTTACTCTCATCTTGATTTAAAATCTCTTCTAACATTAAAGCTATATTTTCATCTATATTTGGCACTAGTTCTTTAATATCAGTAGGTCTCTCAGATTTAAGTACATTTGTAAAACGATTATAAGAGCTATATGCTTCTTTTTTAGCTAATTTATAATAAAGTTTACGTCCAAGTTCAAAAACTTCAAACTCCTCATTTTTACCTGTATTTACATTATCAGAAAAAGCAAATTCCATATCTATATCTTTACTTCTAAGATAGGCTCCAAGCTTCATGATGAAACCAGTATACGCAAGTGTATATAAAGAAAGCACTCTATCATGAAAACTTTCAAAACTCTCAGATGATAATTTTAATCTTTTGTATTCTAACATCAGAGTTTCTACATAATATGGTGCATACTTTAATGGAGCAAACTTCATAACTGCATGCCCTTCTTTACCTTCACTAATAAGTTTACCGCCAAGAGATATATTTACACCATCAGCTGGTTTACCGTTTATTTTAGTCTTACAACCCTCAAAACCTATATCAGCTAAACCATGAATACCACAACCTTTTACACAAGCAGACCAATACATTCTAACCATAGCATTATCTAGTGGCACTTTTTCACCAAGATATTTAGCCATATTTATAGCATCGTTTTTATTTTCTATAACTCCATATGGGCAGTGTTCAGTCCCCGCACAAGCGATTAAATGGTTCATATATGGTGTATTTATATTTTTATAAGTATTAAAAAAATCTTCTTCTAATAACTTATAAGTATCTTTAACACCCATTATGTATAAACTTTGTTCAATATCTAATCTTATCTCAGAATTTCCATACACTTCACTATGTTTAGCTACATCTATCAAAGCCTTACCAGTAAATATACCAGATGGCACTACTACGTGTACAGCAAAAGAGCCATCACGAAGTTGAACCCTACCCTGATCTGGATCATAAAAATCTATCTTTGTCATAGTCTCACCAGCAGGCGCAAAATCAATACCAGCATTTTCTCTAATTGACTTAGCTATAACATCCATTCCAACAGCCTCTATTAAAAAGTGTAAACGATTTTTATTTCTATTGTCCCTAAAGCCATATCTTTTGAAGATATCAGTGATTGATTCAAAAGCTTTAACTACCTCATCTTCATTTGCTAAAAATATATTTGCCTTCTGGGCTACCTTACCAACTTTACCCCCAAGATACATATTGTATCCATATACACCATCTTTTTGAGCCAATATAAAACAACAGTCATGCCCAAATACATTACATCTATTTGACATAGATCCAGAAATTGATGTATTAAACTTTCTTGGTAGTGCAGATATCCATTCTGGGTTATGCAAAAATAAAGATTGTAATTTTAATAAAAGTTTTTGAGATGGTAAAATATTATCAAAACCCATCTCATCAAGTGGATCGTTTAAAATATTTCTAAAATTATCTACCCCAGTTTGATAAGAATCTATTCCAACCTCAGATAGTTTTTTAAATATAGTTGGAATATCTTCGATTTTAATATATCTTAGTTCAGCCTGAGCCCTAGTAGTTAGGTCTATATAATCTTGACCGAAGTCTTTTGCACATTCCCCAATAGCCCTAGCCTGAGTAGAATTTAAAAAACCTCCAGGTATACGAAGTCTAATCATAAAACGTTCAGGGGTAGCTGGTCTGTCAAATATACCAAAACATTTTAAAAAATATGTTTTATCTTCATTTGGTATAGAGGCGTAACCATTTTTTGCATACATTTCTAAAGCGTCAAAAGCCTCTTTTGGACTTTTAAGCTCTTTAATTTTTTCCATTTTATTGATTTTTTTACTTCTAGCTTCATACGCTTTTTCTAACTCTACCATGCTAAAGCTCCTATATTAATTATTATTAATATAATACTATTTTTTAATCATTTTAAAAAAAAAAATTGCTTATTTTTTAAACAGATTCCTCTTTTTCTTTAACTTTTATACCCTCATATTTTGTCTGTATATGTGATATAGCCCCAGAAATCTCTTGTTCTTGAAATTTTAAACCAGTTGGAAGCTCTTTTGAATGAATCTGAATAGCAGTTTGCTTAAAATTTGGCTCACCTGACTTTGGACAAAAACTATCTGCTGTTAAAGAATTCACTAATTGTGTATTAAAATGAAACGGTACAAATATATTTGATGGAGCTACACTCTGAGTTACACGAACCACTACATCTTCAACTCTTCCACGGGTAGATGAAAGGGAGATTCTATCTCCACTCTTCACTTTTAACTCTTTTGCATCTTTAGGGTTGATATCTACCCATGCTTCAGGTGCTAAATCATTTAATATATCAATAGAGCGTGTCTTTGTACGTGTATGCCATTGCTCAACTGTACGTCCAGTATTTAAAATAACAGGAAAATCTTTATTGACTGGTTCTGCCATTGGGAACCAATCTACGGAAATAAGATTTGCTTTTTCATCTTTGGTTGTAAAAGGCATATCTCGTGAATATAACCTAGGTGTACCTAAGGGATTCTCCTCATTACAAGGCCACTGTATACCACCCTCTTTTTCTAATAACTCATAAGTTATACCAGAGTAGTCACAAAGTTGACCTTTAGATACTTTTTTCCATTCATTAAATGCATCTATAGGTTTTGTCCATGATGGAAATAACATATCACTTACACCATCAAACTCATTTGCAAGACCTAAGATAATATCGAAGTCACTTTTAGTATCACCTAATGGCTCAACTGCTTTATTTGCTCTATTACAACGTCTCTCGGAATTTGTATATACACCCTCTTTCTCACCCCATGTTGCAGCTGAAAACACTATATCAGCTATTTCAGCTGTATCAGACATAAATGCATCTTGAACTACTAGTAAATCCAATTTTGCCAGAGTTTTACGAAGCTTTTCTTGATTTACAAAACTTACAAGTGGATTTGTTGCAACTATCCAAAGCGCTTTTATCTCACCGCGGTCTATTGCATCTATAATATCAGCATATTTATATCCACGTTCACGGGGAATAATATCCTCAGGTACATTTACAATACTAGCATAATCTATTAAGGCTTTTTCATCTCCGAAATTTCTATATCCTGGAAGAGATGAAGTAAAACCAGTCTCACGCGTACCCATAGCATTGCACTGACCAGTTATAGAGAATGGTCCAGCACCCTTTTTACCAATCTGTCCAGTAAGTAGATGTAAATTAATTATAGAACTCACAGTATCAGTACCCATAAATGACTGGTTAACACCCATAGTCCAAGCTGAAAGAACTGCATCCTGTGCTACAAACTCTTTTGCGATTTCATATAAAGTTTTTACATTAATCCCCGTAATATTTGCCACCTCTTGAGGTGGATAATTTTGAAGATGTT
The DNA here is from genome assembly GCA_002733155.1 of Sulfurimonas sp. Taxonomy (GTDB): domain Bacteria; phylum Campylobacterota; class Campylobacteria; order Campylobacterales; family Sulfurimonadaceae; genus Sulfurimonas. The sequence continues at coordinate 15,949 of NVUO01000009.1, read as the reverse complement.
TTTTTAATTCTTTATAACCATTAGTATTAGCCTTTATATAAGCCTCATCTTCCCAACCTTGTTCTATAATTATGTAAGCTAATCCGTTAAAAAGTGCTAAGTCTGTCCTAGCTTTGATTGGTATAAATAAATCAGCCATTTGAGATGTTTTAGATGCACGCGGATCTATAACTATTATTTTTGGCTTCTTTTTATTTTTAGCTATATGAAGTTTTAAAATAGGATGATTATCAGAGATATTTGCACCAATAAGTAAGATAGTATTAGCTTCTTGAAAATCTTCATAAGCTCCAACTGGACCATCTGAACCAAGGGATTGTTTATAACCCATTACAGCTGATGACATACATAAAGTTGTATTTCCATCATAATTATTTGTACCAAGACCAAGTTGTACAAACTTACCAAGTGTATAAAACTCTTCAGTTAAAAGTTGACCAGTACCTATAACACCTATAGCCTTGGAACCATGTTCTTTTGTAATACGCTTAAACTCATTAGCTACTCTTGAGAATGCTATATCCCAAGTAGTATTTAAAAGCACACCATTAGTCTTCATCATAGGCTTAGTTACACGTTCAGGCGAGTTTATAAGTTGATGCTCGCTTAGACCTTTTGGACAAAGTGTACCAATATTTACRTCATGTTTTGGGTCACCCTTAGTATRAACTGCCTTGCCGTCTTTTACCCCTATATATAAACCACAACCAACTCCGCAATATCCACAAGTGGAAAAAACCCATTTATCTGGCTTTTTTTTATCACTTATCATACCAAACATAGGGTCAGCTGACAATTTATACTTATTTGCTTTTATATCTACACCCAAGAAGTCTTTAATTTTTTTAATCATCTTTAATTCCTCTAGCTCTTAAGAGCTTAGCTTTAGTGTCATAGAAACTAGCGTAGTAATATAGACTTTGTTCATCCTTAGTTCTCATCGTTGTTTACCTACAAAAAATCCACCAGCCATATTCAGTGGTACTACTGTTGTATAAAATAAAAACCTATCAGAAAGTTCACTTGCTAAAATAATAAGCAAAGCTAAAAACATCATTATACTTGCTAAGGTTAATGAAGCTGAAGAAAATAATACTATCACAAATAATGGTAAAACAATGCCCCCTAAGATGATAGATACAAAACGAAATAGTTTTATATTTTTAAAATTTTCATCATAAAGTCTAGCTGATCTTTTTAGCTGATACTCATTTTTTTCATTACTTTTTAATGTACGTAAGTCTTCATATGTAAAAAATAGTTGTGAAATTGCACCTAACATTCCAAGAGTTATAAGTGGAAGTGCTACCTCTTTTAAAACTAAAATTACAGCTACAAAAGCAAGTAATAATATACCAACATAAGCTACTCCAAAAAACTTCAAGTTTGTAGTAGTCCTATCCCAAGATGGACGAGCTTTAATTCTATATATCATAGCCTGTGCGTAAATTCCATATATACCAACTAAAAGGCTAATAAACTCTAGCCCAAGGATAAGTAAATGGGAAATTTCAAAGAAGTATAAGGCTGCAATAACATTCATAAGCATAACAAAAACACCAAGGGCCAAAGCCTCACGGGACAACCAAGATGTTCGTATATTTTTCATTGCAGTTAAGGCTAAAAATGGACGACCAAGATGAAGAGCTGAAAGAGGTAAACCTAAGGCTGCTGGAAGCATAACTAATACAGCCATTATCCAGTTAACTTTTGCAAAACCAAATAAACTCATAGTCTCACCTAAAAATAAAACAAAAAATGCACCAAGTGAAATTTGTGTTAATACAGTCATAAATACAAGGGGAATCTCAGGGTGAGCTGCTTTTAATATATGCTCATCTACTTCTTTCATATTATCTGGTATATTTTCAGGCAATGTATATCTAGTAGTTGAGTTTGTAATCCTAGCATCTGGAAGGAAATCCATATTTCCTTGTTTATCTATGTCCTCTTCTAACCACTGCTTAATATTTACAACTTCTATCTCTATAGCTCCAGATGGACAAGCTTGGACACAGGCTGGGGTTTGACCTACATCTAAACGCTCATGGCACATATGGCATTTTGTAACTATTTTTCTTTCTTCATGATAAGTTGGTACATCATATGGACAGTTCCATGTACAATATTGACAACCTATACATGTATCATCATCATGGATTACTATTCCCGTTTCTTCTATTTTAATATATGATTGAGTTGGACAACCTTTTACACATTCTGGGTCTATACAGTGGTTACAGCTCATAGAGTTAAATAGTTGAGTAAAGGCTGGAAACTCTCCACCCTCAATCTCACCTACACGCCTCCATTTTATATCTGCTGGATTGTTATTTTGCTCATTACAAGCTACCTCACAACACCTACAACCTACACAAGCTGTAGCGTCAAAGTGAAACCTATATTGTTCACCCTCTTGTAGTTTTGGTATATCAATAGAGTAATTACCACACTGCATACCTGTATCAGCCTTGTGGTCTATAAAACTCTCTAATGGTGTTTGCATATTTAACCTCCAAATGACAAGTAATCATACTTCATTATTATGTRATAATTATAACGTATTTTGATTATTATAAAGATGTTTAAATGATTAAATATTAGACAATGATAATTTTACTATTTGCTTATATTTTAATCATAATTAAGGCATATATGCTAGTTTTTTATATTATAATTTCAATATAAAATAATTACTATTGGAGATTATATGGCAGGATTTAAAAACTTAAAAGGGCAAGGGCATACACCTACTCTTTTTTCTGCGTTTATATATTTTGATTTAAGTTTTATGATTTGGACAATAATGGGACCATTATCATCAGAGATTATTGAATCATTCGCAGTAGCAGGTTTTATAATGTCAACAAGTCAAAAGGCTACATTACTTTCACTTCCCATATTTTCAGGTGCACTACTTCGTATAGTTCTTGGTTTTAGTGTTGACAAATTTGGTGCTAAAAAAACAGCGCTAAGTTCTCAACTTATAGTAATAGCTTCGCTTTTATTTACTTATTTTTTGGGTTCATCAATTACATATGATTTACTTCTTATAATTGCTGTTTTATTAGGTTTTGCAGGAGCTTCATTTGCTGTAGCACTTCCTCAGGCTGGACAATGGTATCCACCTAAACTTCAAGGGCTTGTCCTTGGTATTGCTGGAGCGGCTAACTTTGGTGTAGTTATGGGATTTATTTTCTCTCCAAAAATTGCTCAATATTACGGATGGCAGAGTGTTTTTTTAGTAGCTGCAGGATTAGCTACAATTTTGTTTATAACATAWGCAATTCTTGCAAAAGATGCACCCCCTGAAGTTTATAAGGTTAACCCTAAAAAACTAAAAGACTATTGGAAGCTTTTAAAAGACAAAGATACCTGGTGGTTTAATCTTTTTTACGCAATTAGTTTTGGTGGTTTTGTAGGTTTTGGTGTATTTTTAAAATTATATTTAACTGATAGCTATTCTAAAGAGATGGCTGAATTAGGACTATCTTGGTTTGCAGAAGATAATATTAAAGTAATCGCTGGTTATTTTGGTGCACTTTGTATTTTTGCAGGAACAATTCTTCGTCCTATTGGTGGTGGAATTGCTGATAAGATGGGTGGAATTAAATCTTTATATATTTTCTTTAGTATAGTTGCGATAATGGTATTTTTAAATGCATTTGTGAGTTTATCTTTTCCTATTGTTATTTTAGTATTTTTTATAATTATGGCTAATCTTGGTATGGCTAATGGTGCAGTATTTCAACTAGTGCCTCAACGTTTTTCTAAAGATATTGGTGTAATGGTTGGAATCGTTGGTGCAGCTGGTGGTCTCGGTGGTACAGCCTTAATCAAAACTCTTGGTTGGTCAAAAGATACTTTTGATGGTTATTCAGCTGGATTTGCTATCTTTGGAGCTGTTATTATTATAGCAATTATAGGGATATCTTTTGTAAAAACTAGATGGCGTACTACATGGGGCATTGCTGCTGGTGGTAGAATCTAAATAATTTGAGAAAAATTTTATCATTTTTATCATAAATATATCCATAAATTTCTTCTTTTAAACTAGCTTCATAAACAAATACATTCTTTATAAAATTTCCTTATTATTACAAATAATATTATTCAAGCTTTAAAGCATAAGATGTATAAATATTAATCGATAAATTTAAAAGTAATTGATTAATATTTATACAATATTTAGTATATATAACTAGCATTTTATATTATACTTACACCATAAAAATTTATTATAAAAGGAAATTTTATGGCAGGATTTAAAGACTTAAAAGGACAGGGACATTCGCCAACTTTGTTTATGGCTTTTTTATATTTYGATATGAGTTTTATGGTTTGGACTATGCTTGGACCACTTAGTACAGAGATAGCTGAGGCATTAGCACTTACTGGGTATATTCTTAGTGCTGGTGAAAAGGCAACTCTACTTTCACTTCCTATACTTTCTGGTGCTATACTTAGAATCGTACTTGGTTTTGGTGTAGATAAACTTGGTGCAAAAACAACTGCACTTATCTCTCAACTAATAGTTATAGCCTCATTACTTACAGCATACATAATGGGTGATAGTATAACATATGATGCACTTCTTTTAGTAGCACTTGGTCTTGGTTTTGCAGGAGCTTCTTTTGCAGTAGCGCTTCCTCAAGCTGGTCAGTGGTATCCACCAAAACTTCAAGGTGTAGTCCTAGGAATTGCTGGAGCTGGTAATATTGGTGTAGTTATTGACTTCTTATTTGCTCCAAAAATTGCAGAATTATGGGGATGGTCATCTGTATTTGCGGTAGGTGCAGTGATGGCAATGATAGTATTTATTGCATATGCATTCTTAGCTAAAAATGCACCAGCTAATGTATACACAAGTCGTCCTAAAAAAATAAAAGATTATATAAAACTTCTTGGAGATAAAGACACTTGGTGGTTCTCTTTATTTTACGCTATCTCTTTTGGTGGTTTTGTTGGTTTTGCTGGATATATGAAAGTTTATCTAATGAATACCTACCAAGCTGATATGTCTGCTTTTGGTATAAATGTTTTTGATGAAACAAATGTAAAAGTTATAGCTGGTTACTTTGGTGCCTTATGTATATTTGCAGGGGCTGCTCTTCGTCCAATTGGCGGAAATACTGCTGATAAAGTTGGTGGAATTAATGCTTTATACTTTTTTTACGGTATGGTTGCACTTTTAGTAACCATAAGTGCACTGATTAAATTACCATTTTTCCTAGCTATATTTGTTTTATTTTTAATTATGGCTAACTTAGGTATGGCTAATGGTGCAGTATTTCAGTTAGTACCTCAACGTTTTTCTAAAGATATTGGTATTATGACTGGACTAGTTGGTTGTGCTGGTGGACTTGGTGGTACAGCTTTAATTAAAACTCTTGGTTGGTCTAAGGGTGCATTTGATGGTTATTCAACTGGTTTTTTAATCTTTGCAGCTGTAGTATTAGTAGCTATAATCGGTCTTAGTATGGTAAAAACTAGATGGCGTACAACTTGGGGTGTACAAGCTGGTGGTAGAATCTAATTTTAATTTTTTTATAATTTCACAACTTTTCTCTTAGGAGAAAAGATAAGCTAGTAAACAAGTAACAAAANTTAAAATAATTATTTAATACTCTTTTTAATTATTAATAGATACTATACTTATCTAATTTAATTATCAAGGATAAAAAATGGCAGTTCGTATAACAGACTTATGTATCTCATGTGATGCATGTTTAGAAGAGTGTCCAACTAGTTCTATTGTAGATGCAGATGATAATCCAACTGGCGAAGATTATTATTATGTAGATCCAGAGACATGTAGTGAGTGTATTGGCGATAATGATTCACCCGCATGTCAAGCCTCATGTCCAACTGAGGACTGTATAGTCTGGGATATGCCATTTAATGATGAAAACCGAGAACATTTTACAAGTTCATCACTTTACAAGTTACCAGAAGAAGGGTTAGGTAGTAATCAACCATATCATGAAGAGATATCTATGGAAGATAGAAAGTCTGGAGAGGTAGAATCTGAGATTAGTTAAGGTTATTACCTTAACTAATTTTTTTAATAAAAACTACCTTTAGATAGTTAGCCTCTTTAAACTTATCATTTACCCTAAAATCTTTTGGCAGTTTAAAACTTTCTTGCACACTAAACTTAATATTTAACTCTTTAAATGCTTTTTTAATAAAGTCCCTAAATGTCATCATTGAAAAGTTAGCAGAGTTTGTAGATGCTACAATAATCCCACCCTTAGCAGTTATTTGAATAACCTCTTTAAGAAGTTTTACATAATCTTTTGAAGCAGAAAATGTATGTCTCTTACTCCTAGCAAAACTAGGTGGATCAAGTATGACCATATCAAAAAGCAACTTCTTTCTAAGGGCATATTTAAAGTAGTTAAATACATCTTCAACAATAATATCTTGTTTTTTTATATCTATATCATTAATACTAAATTGCTCAGTAGTTTTAGGCAGACTTCTTTTTGCTAAGTCTACACTTGTAGTTTTTTTAGCCCCTCCTAAGGCTGTACAAACTGAAAAAGCACCAGTATAAGAGAAGGTATTTAAAACAGTTTTACCTTTTGCATACCTATCTCTTATAGTTTTACGTACATCACGCTGGTCTAAAAATATTCCAACCATTGCACCATCATCTAAATAAATTGCAAAATTAGTATCATTTTCTTTAATTATTAAAGGTTCAGGGGCCCTCACTCCATAAATAAAATCATCACCCTCTATATACATTCCTTTAAAATCAAAACGTTTTTTTTGATAAATGCCTTTATTGTCTACGCTATTTTTTAAAGCCTTTATAATCTCGTCTTTAAGTTGATATATCCCCAAACTATACCAAGTAAGCATATAAAAACCATCAAAATAATCAATAGTTAAACCACCAAGTCCGTCACCCTCCCCGTTTAATACTCTAAAAGCTGTAGTAGATATATCTGCATATAAGTCTTCTCTATATTTTACAGCTGCTTTTATTTTTTTCTCAAAAAAAGAGATATCTATTTTTTCATCTTCTTTATAAGATAGAATCCATCCATAACCCTTGTTTTGAATCCCATAATAAGCTTTTGCAATAAATTTTTTTTTAGAATCAAGTAGTTTAAGTATCAAGCCCTCATCTTTTAACTCATCTAAATTTACAATAGCTTCTTTAGATAAAAGTGGATATCCATCTTTATAATCTTGAACAAATTCTGGTTTTATACTTRAAATCAACTCTTTATTCATCTTCTTCCTTATTTGCAATTATAGTATAAATATTACACTATAATATCTAAACAAATATTTCACTAAAAGATTTTAAATGCCGCAAAAAAATATAAAAACATCTGGATTTTCTTTAGCTAAAGGAAAAGATTTAACTGGTGATGATTTTTACGATATTAAAACTGTTGGAAACTTAACTATAGCTATAGTATGTGATGGAGTTGGTAGTGCAGATGAGGGTGCACAGGCAGCTAAACGTGTAACTACATATCTAATAAATAATTTTAAAATACGTCCTAAGACTTGGAGTATAGAAAAATCAATAAGTACATTTATAAATTCTATAAATTCAATTTTATATCAAGAATCTATGATTAATTATGAAAGACCTGAACTCATAACTACTTTAACTATAGTAGTTATAGCTGGTAATAAGCTCTATGGTGCTAATGTTGGTGATTCTAGGGTTTATTTACTTAGGGACAATATCTTAAACCAGCTCTCAGACGATCATTCTATGGATGAAAAGGGATATGAGAATGTACTTACTCAAGCTATTGGAATTTCTGATAAGGTTGAAGCATACTATTTTGAAAATATAATACAAAAARATRAWAWAATTTTATTATGTAGTGATGGTTTATATAATGTTTTGGATGATAAAACTTTACAAGATAAATTAAACTACGGGGCATCTTCTTTAGTTAAAAAAGCTAGTAAAATCATGAATGATGCACTTCCAGATGATACTACAGCTGTAGTAGTTGAAATTTTACAAGCTAATGAAATAGAGACTCTAAAACAACAAAATATACTTATACCTAAAAATTTAAAAATTGGTCAAAATATTGACGGTTACTTACTAGAAAAATCACTTATACAAAATGATAGGACTTGGTTATGTTCTAAAAAAACAAAACAATATGTAGTTAAATTCGCACCTCTTGAGGCTATAGATGATGATGATATATTGGACCTATTTGTAAAAGAGGCTTGGAATGCTAAAAGACTAAAGGCTGACTTTTTTCCAAAGGCTGTAATCCCAAAAAACAGGACTGCTAGATATTATGTTATGCAACTATTTAATGGTGAGGACTTAGATAGCTACCTATCTCACAAAAATATAACTATTGATGATGCTATAGAATTAGCGTCTACACTTTTAAATATGTCTCAGTTTTTACTAAAGTATGATTTAGTTAATGGTGATATAAAACCACCAAATATTATGATAGCAAAAGATGAAAATGAAAACTTAGAATTCAAAATCATTGACTTTGGAAGTATTACAGAAATATTTTCTACAAATACTAAAGCAGGCACTCCAAGTTTTTTATCACCTGAAAGATTTAAAAATGAGGCTATAAGTGAATCTTCTGAAATATTTGCTATTGGAGTTACACTTTATCTATCCCTAACTGCTAGATATCCATACGGTGAGATTGAGCCTTTTCAATCACCTACATTTAAAGAGACAAAAAAACCTAGTTTATATAATTCTAATATTCCAGATTGGTTAGATAGTGTAATTCTTAGGGCTATCTGTATTGATAAGGAACAAAGATATTCTCATTATTCAGAGATGTCATATGAGCTAAGTTCACCTAAAAAAGTAAAACCTTTCTTTTCTAAAAATACCTCTTTAATAGAGCGTTCACCACTAGAGTTTTACAAAACTGCATTTATAATTATGACTATTATAAACTTTTCTTTATTAGTATGGATGAACTCTTGAGTTGGCTAAACTTTTTAAAACATAAACCAAGTTTATTAAAACATCAATTTGGTAGGGGCATTAATGCTAATTTAGCAGATAATGAGGAAAACTTATATGATAGATCTACTTTAGCATTTGAAAACCAAAACATATTGCAGGCTTATGAATACTATTTTAAGTCATTGATAAATTTTTCAAATGATAAATCAAACAATAATATAATAATAAATAAAACTAAAAAAAGACTGAACTTTGAACTATATCAAGGTTCAGCGAGGGTGAGTGGTTATGTTACGCAAGAGCATTTATATGCAGAAGCTATACTTACAAAAAAAGCAAATACTCATGTAGCATTAAAAAGATATATTTTAGAAAGAAACTATCAACTAACATATGCTAATTATTTTACTGATGATACTTATATAAAACTAAAACTTTATCTTGATAATATAACAATGAATCCTCAAAAAATATTTTATCCACTTAGAGAGTTAGTTTTGAATGCTGACTTTGACAAAGAATATATGAGAAGTGAATTCTCTAATGTTATACTTGAAGATATACAGCACCTAGAAAATATAAATGAGGATGAACTACAAATAAAATACAATTTTTTACAAGATTGGATAAATGAATTAGAAAACAAAATTTCTACATTACCGTCTAATGACAATGCGGGTATGCAGTCATTTTTATATTTAAATATCTTATTTAAAATAGACTATCTAATAGTACCTAAATATGAAATATATCAAAAGATAAATAAAAGAGTACAATCTTATTTTAATAATGAAAATGTATCTAGTGAAGCAAAAAATGAAGAATTAAAACTCTATATATATAAACTTCAAAATATGGAATTTAAAGACTTTAGAAAAAAGTTTTATACATCAAAATATACATATAATCCTGTAGAAAAAACTTCTCAAGAGGAAATAACAAACTTTATAAATGAAAGTTTAATAAAAATAAGATGGTATAAAAACAACCGTTATAATCAAATAATTGAAACACTTTATATATACATATCTTTTTATATATTATATAATTATGGAGTAAATACAGTTATAAAATCTTTACTACATACACTTGTTGAAGTCTACAATCCTAAATACTTCAAGTCCTTATCTTATGAGACTTTATATGATATAGAAAAAAAAGACTTTTGTAAAAAACTAATTATTTCTAGGGTAGATGGGGCTATAAAAGCATATCAAAATCGTTTTAAATCACTAGAATTGTTTGGAAATAAGTTAAATTTTTCATCATTAAATGAATTTAGCAACTCTTATTATTTACAAATCAATGAACTAAATTTTGAAGAGATATAATGAATACTCAACTTATATTAGATACATATATAGATAATATAATACAAATAATGACACCCTATGGCTCTGGAACTGGCTTTATTATAGAAAATTTAATTATCACTAATTCTCATGTAGTCTCTGGTCTTAAAGAGGTAGTAATAAGTTCAAAAAAAATTAAAAGATCTATTGCAAAAGTTGTATATGATGATGCTGATTATGATTTAGCATTTATTAGTTTTGATATGCCTACCTTATCTAAACAATTATCTTTAACAAAAAAAAATGTAAAAGATGGTGATACAACTATAGCTGTTGGACACCCATATGGACTTAACTATACAGCTACAGAAGGAATAATCTCAAAAGCCTCTAGACTTCATGATAATCTAGAATATATCCAAATTGATGCGGCAATTAACCCTGGAAATAGTGGTGGTCCTCTTTTAAATATAGATGGTGAAATTATTGGGGTAAATACATTTATTATTCAAAATTCTAATAACTTAGGTTTTGCTTTACCTTATTTTTATGTGCAAAAAGCTCTAGATAACTTTAAAGCATTAAATAAAAATAATATTATAAAGTGTAAATCATGTAAAAATTTAATAAATGAACTTACAATAAAACATGATTATTGCCCAGAATGTGGAGTAAAATTAAAAGTAGCTAAACTAAGACGAAAAGGTTATAAAGCTACTGGTACAACAAAATTACTTGAAGATATTTTAAATTCACTAAATATAAATGTAACCTTATCAAGGAGAAGCCAATCTTCTTGGGTAGTAGATAGGGGTAGTGCAAGAATAAAAATTAATTATTATGAGAATGGTATCATTATAGGGGATTCTAAACTTTGTGCAATACCAAAAGATAATATAAATGATGTGTATGATTATTTACTTAAGGAGAATGAAAAATTATCTTATTTACGATTTTCAATTAGTGAAAATAACATCTATTTATCTCATCTAATAATTGACAGCTCCTTAAGCTTAGATAAGGGGGGAATTGCCTTTGAAAGACTTTTTAATTATTCAGATAAATATGATGATATTTTGATAAATGAATTTTTTGCCATTGAACTCAAAAAAGATGACGAGGATTAATGTTTATGATTTTCATGTCCTAAACCAGATTTACAATACATAGCTCCAAGTGATGATTTGGCCATTATGTCACCCTGAGCTGCAGCTTTTTCACTCCAGTAAATGCCTTTTTTCTTATCTACAGATATTCCAACACCATCATAATACATCAAACCTAGTCTATGTTGTGAACGGGCATAACCTTTTTTTGCTGATTTTTCATACCAATAAAAAGCTTTTTTATAATCACCATTAACACCAACTCCATTCTCGTACATAGATGCCAAAAATGATTGAGAACCAATATCACCAGCTTTAGCTGATACCTGATAAAGGTAAAAAGCTTTTTTAAGGTCTTTTTTTACACCCTCACCTTTTTCATATTTCATAGCTAAAAGAAATTGTGCATTAACATTACCATTAATAGCAGCTTTTTCATACCAATAAAGTGCCTTTTTATTGTTTTGATTTACACCCTTACCAGTATCATATAATGATGCCAATAAGAATTCTGCCTTAGATGAACCATTTATAGCCGCTTTTTCAAAAAAAATAGCTGCTTTTTTATATTGTTTATTTGTATATTCTTTGAAGCCATCTTGTAAATCACTTGAATAAACGTTTACAACTAAAAATAATAAAATTAAGATTTTATAAATATTTGTCATTTATTTTCCTTCTTTAAAGACAAAATTATAGCATATAGATATAATACGAATAGTTAATATTACAAGGATATACAGTTATGTCAAAATTTAGAAAATTTAAAGTAGATCTAGAAAATTTCATAAAAGATTTAAATAAAATAATTAAAATAAATAATTTAAAAATTAAAGAACTTTTAAAATTAAAAAATAAAACTTTTTCTAATTTCGTGAAACCTTTGCAAAYGATGGATGAGAAATTAGAAGAATTATTTACACCATTATCACACCTAAATGCTGTAAATAATTCAGAAGAAACGCAAGATGTATATGCCAAAAGTTTACCCATAATTACTGAGTATTCAACAAATATATCTCAAAATATTGAGATATATAATGCTTACAAAAAGGTTCAAGAATATGAATCTTCAACACTAAACTATGAACAACAAAGAGTTTTAGAGTTAAATATATTAAATTTTGAACTAAGTGGAGCTCACTTAGATAAAAAAATAAAATCTAGACTAGCTGAGATAAATATAAAAAAAAGTAGCTTATCAAATGATTTTTCTCAAAACCTTCTTGATGCTACTAATGCATATGAAAAAATTATAACAAATGAAGATGATTTAAAAGGATTAGCTTCAAGTGATATAAAAAATGCGAAATTTAAAGAAGATGGTATTAGCAAGTATAAGTTTACACTTCAAATGCCATCATATATAGCATATATGACTTATGGACCTAATAAATCAATTAGGGAAGAACTTTACAAAGCTTATGTAACAAGGGCACCTCAAAATGCAGATATTATAAATGAACTGTTACTACTTAAAGATGAAATGAGTAAATTACTGGGATTTGACAACTATGCACAAYATTCATTAGCATCTAAAATGGCAAAAGACGAGCATAGTGTAGTAGGATTTTTAGAAAAACTTATCACTAACTCATATGAACAAGCTAAAGAAGAATTAAAAGAGGTACAAAAACTATCTGCTGAACCACTACAAAGTTTTGATACTGCATATTATAGCGAGTTACTAAAAAAAGAAAAATATGATATTGATGAAGAGGTGTATCGTGCATATTTTGAACAAAGAAATGTAGTAAATGGTATGTTTAAATTTTTAAATAAACTATTTGGCATCAGCTTTAAACAAATTACTGAAGACTTATGGCATGAAAAAGCATTTTCATATGATTTATATGTAGAAGATAAACTAAGAGCTAGGTTATATTTAGACCTTGAAGCTAGGGAAAGTAAACGTGGTGGTGCATGGATGCATAACTTCCAAACTCATTGTACAAATGAAGATGGGGATGAACAACTAGCATCAGCTTTTATTGTATGTAATTTTCCAGCTTCAAGTGATACAAATGCTTCTCTTCTTAGACATGATGATGTAGTTACCCTTTTTCATGAGATGGGTCATGCTATTCACCATTTACTAAGTAATATAAATGAAAATGAAGTTTCTGGAGTAAATGGAGTTGAATGGGATGCWGTAGAATTTCCATCTCAATTTTTAGAAAACTTTGCATATGAACCAAAAGTATTAAAACTTTTTGCTACTCATCATGAAACTAATGAGATAATCTCTGATGAGATGATTACTAAGTTAGTACGCAGTAAAAACTTTTTATCTGCTAGTGCTATGCTTAGACAGTTAGAATTTTCTATCTTTGATTTTAAATTACATTCTAAAATATATCAAGGTGATGAAGTACAAAATTTACTAGATTCAATCCGAAAAAAAACATCATTAATTAAAACAGCATCATATAACAAATTTCAAAATGGTTTTGCTCATATATTTGCTGGTGGATATGCAGCTGGATATTATAGTTATAAATGGGCTGAAGTTTTAAGTGCAGATGCATTTTTCTCTGTAGTGGATGAAGGTATATTTGATTCAACTACAGCTAAAAAATACTTAGATATAGTACTCCAAGGTGGTGGAGCTAAAAGTATGGATACACTTTTTCAAGAACTTATGGGCAGAAAAGCTAATCCAGACAACTTACTTAGACTTAACGGCATATTTAAGTGAAGTATTTTACTTTATTAATTTTATATATTACATTGGCAATTGGAGACACAAATTTGAAAATAGCTACCTACAATGTAGAGAATCTTTTTGACTTGGAAAAAAAAGGATATAAATACAAAGAATATAAACCCTACGGTAAATCTCTTTGGAATAAAAAAAACTATAAAACAAAACTTCAAAATTTATCAAAGGTTATAAAAGATATAGATGCAGATATTATTGCTTTGCAAGAGATACACTCTTTAAAAGCTCTTTTGGATTTAAGATTTACACTAAAACAAAAAGGTCTATATTACAGATATTATTCAATTGCTAATAAAAAGCATACAGCTATAAAAGTAGCTATACTAAGCAAAATACCATTTGTATACTCCAAAGAGTTAGTAGTTAGTCCTACATATAAGTTTAGAAATATACTTGAGACAAAATTTAAAATAAACAATAAAGACCTGTATATATTTACTAATCACTGGAAGTCAAAATCTGGACCAGAGAGTATGAGGATAGTGTCGGCAAAAACTCTTGTGAATCGGATTAAAGAAATAGGTTTTGACAAAAATATTATATTATTAGGTGATTTTAATTCAGACTATGAAGAGTATATAAAATTTAAAAGAAAAAGAAGACTAAATGATACTAATGGAATTACTGGTATTAACCATGTACTAAAAAGTATAAAGCAAAACAATTCCCTATCAAGAACTAAATACACTCAAAATAATTTCTATAACCTATGGTATGACACAGATAAAGTAAAAAGGTATTCATATATATATAGAGGAAAAAAAGAGGCTATGGATAATATATTAATATCTCAATCCCTTTTAAATAAAAAAGATATATATTATGTAAAAGATAGTATTAAAAATCTAGATAAAAAATACCTGTTTAAAAAGAAAAATATTTATAGATGGCAAGTATCACGTGCTAAAATACGTAAACATAAGGGTAAAGGTTATTCAGATCACTTAGCTGTAATGGCAAATTTTAAAATCAACTAAGACACCAATTTATTTCTTTTTTCTTATGTATTATAAGATATTCATTTGATTTTGAAAATGGTTTTGAGCCAAAAAAACCTCTATATGATGATAATGGTGATGGGTGTGGAGCTTTTAGAACTAAATGCCTATCACTATCAATAAATAGTTCTTTTTTCTGAGAGACACTACCCCATAATATAAATACAATATTTTTATAATTTAAAGATAATCTTTTTATTATCGAATTAGTTAAAACATCCCAAGCAAAGTCTTTATGAGAATTTGCCTTAGCCTCTTGAACTGTTAATGTAGTATTAATTAACAATACACCCTGCTTAGCCCATGAAGTCAAATCACCATGTAGACTTATATCACATCCAATATCATCAGATAATTCTTTAAAAATATTTTTTAGTKATGGTGGTATTTTACATTTTTTTGAAACTGAAAAAGCAAGACCATTAGCTTGGTTCAACCCATGGTAAGGGTCTTGACCTATAATTATAACTTTTATTTTATCAGGTGATATTAAATTAAAAGCTCTAAATATATCTTCATAATTAGGAAAGATTTTTTTTGATTTGTATTCATTATCAATATTATATATTAAATCTGTAAAATATTGTTTTTTTAACTCATCTTCTAAAAAAAATGACCATTTTGCATTTAAATTCATTATTAATTATATCTATAAATAATTAATAATTTGTAAATTAAAGCTTATATTAAAAAAAGATTGTGAAGCGTACTATTATTGTACGTGAGTAAGATTAATTAAGTAAATTATTTGATTATAAGTAAAAGTAAAAGTTGTTATATCTTTTTACAAAATAGTTATGCTAAAAAAGATTGCGAAGTGTACTATTATTGTACGTGAGTAAGATTTTTTAGTATAAATATGAAGTAAAAATGACCAACTAGGCAGC
>NVUO01000008.1 GCA_002733155.1 Sulfurimonas sp. | reverse complement strand
TAGGATAACCTTCTGCATCTAACATTCTAATAAAGTCGTAWWATTTRRWTWWMRTAARTAKWWYTAAATTATTATAGAAATATGACAATTTGCAAAACTTTTATAAGTTGTACTTTAAAAATGATAATATATTTTATATAGATATAAGGCTAAATAATGGATAAAAATAATAGTAATAGATTTTTCATTTTAGGGCATAGTATTAAGTTTGAATCGTTAGAATGTACTTTTACTCCTAATATTGATTTAGATGATGAACTTTATGATATATCTCAAGATATACTTGATGGATTTGAATATGGTAAAATATTTATAGCTTCCATTAATATGAGATGTCTTTGGAATATAGAGGATTAAAGTTTATGAAAAATCTAAATCCAGAAAATTTTGAACAAGAATGTGCAACTGTATGGAGTTTCGCACGTCGTGGAAAATGGGCTACTCATAACTCAAAATATCGTGGCAATTGGGCTCCTGAAGTTGTTAGAAATCTCATAATAAGATATACAGATGAAGACGATTATCTATTAGACCCTATGATAGGTGGTGGCACAACAGCAATTGAATGTAAGTTATTAAATAGAAATCTATTAGCTCTTGATATAAATCCAAATGCCATAAAGCTTACTCAAAAAGCCTTAGATTTTGAAAGTGAATTTAGTCCAAAAATAAAATTGGATTTAAATGACAGTAGAAGTTTAGATATGCTAAAAGATGAATCTATTGATTTTATTTTAAATCATCCACCTTATGCAGATATAATTAAATATTCAGATAAACAAATAGAAAAAGATTTATCAAATATTCATGATTTAGATGAATTTTGTGATGAAATAGAAAAAGTTGCAAATGAATTTTATAGAGTTTTAAAGCAGGATAAGTTTTGTGCTATTCTGATTGGAGATACAAGAAGAAATAAAATGTATCAGCCATTAGCTTTTAAAGTTATGGAAAGATTTTTAAAAGTTGGTTTTGAATTAAAAGAAGATATAATTAAACATCAACATAACTGTAAAGCTACCGGTTTTTGGGTAAACAAAAGTAAAGAATATAATTTTTTATTGATAATGCATGAACACTTGTTTATATTTAAAAAATAATCTTAGCTTAATATGTATAGGTCTAAATATTGAATACTACACTTATAGGTCAAATAGACAAGGTTCTTTTCGAAGATGAAGGCTTTTTTATTGCAGTTTTAAAAACTGGTGAAAAAGTTTCTGGATATTATCACGAATCAGAAGTTAAACACTTAAAAGATTCAGCTATAACTCTAAGCGGTTTTTGGCAGAGCCATAAAAAATATGGTAAAACTTTTAAGTTTGAATCTATTAAAGTAAATCAAAATCAACTATTTTTTTTCTTAAACAAAATCATAAAAGGTTTTACAAAAAAACTAACATCTGAACTAATTGAGCATTTTGGTAATGATGGTTTGATAAAGATTTTAGACAATGATATAGAAAGATTATTAGAATTTAATGGTATAAAAGAAAAACGTTTAAAAAAGATTCAAGACAGCTGGAAAAAGTTTCGTTCTATGCGTAAACTTGGGGAATTTTTAAGTCCATTTGATGTATCTCAAGCTTTACTTATAACAATTTCAACTGCTATGAAAGATGTAGATGAAGCATGCACTAAGATAAAAAATAATCCTTATATACTTACAAATATTAATGGCATTGGTTTTAAACGTGCAGATGAATTAGCTCTGAAAATGGGTGTGAAAAATGAAGATGAAAATAGAATCTCCTCTGCTATGGATTATGTACTTATGAACTACTGTGAACAACAGGGTAACTCTTGTGTAGCAAAAGAAGTACTTTTCTCAGGTCTTAATGAGCTCTTATCATTTAGCGGTAAAAATAATTTATACGAAGCTGCCTTGGTTGAACGTGTAAGTGAGCAAAGTATAGTTATAATGAAAAATGATAGGCTATCACCTGCTAGACTTTATGATTCGGAGAAGTTTTTATATGATAATTTTAAAGACAGGGCTAAAAAAGATTCTGGTGGTTTTGTTAGAGATATAGATGAGTTTTTAAAAGATAAAGAGTTAAAATTAGGTGAGCAACAACTTAGTGCAGTGGAAGCTATAAACAATGGGGCGTCTATACTTTTTTTAGTAGGTTATGCTGGTACTGGTAAGAGTACTACTAGTAAAACAATTTTACAACTTTTAAATACCCGTTATGATGAAAAAGAGATAATGACTTGCGCCCTTAGTGGTATAGCATCTCAACGTATATCAGATACTACTGGTTATGAAAGTGCAACTATACAGTCTCTTTTAGTTAAGTATGATGAGCGTGATCATTTTCCATTTTCCGTAGTTTTAATAGATGAAGCGTCTATGATAAATTCATCATTATTTGCAAGACTAGTTCGTAAAATATCTAATAAAGCTATATTGATAGTAGTTGGGGATGATGCTCAACTTCCCCCTATTGGTGCTGGAAATGTTTTAAGTGATGTATTGTCTTTAGAATTAGCGCCTATAGTAAAACTAACAAAGATATATCGTCAAAGCGAAGATCAGGCTATAACTTTAATAGCTAATGATATTCGTAAAGGGCAGGTACCCCTTTATAGACAAAATTATGATGACTTTGAGTTTATGGAAGTAAATATTCATAATTATTATTCTCTAAAAAATCAACTATCCCAAAATGAACTACACGATTTACGTGAGGATAATGCCTCTCAAATAGTAACTAAGATAGTTTTAAAAGTAGTAGATTCTATAGATAAGGCTAGGCTAAGACTAAAACATAAAAAGATAAAAGAGTATCTAAACTATTTTCAGGTGATAACACCTATGAAWGGTGGTACACTTGGCTCAAATAATCTAAATAAAGTACTTCAAGAATATTTTAATCCTAAGCCTAAAAAATGCGTGAAAAAAGGTGACGGAGAATTTCGTCTAATGGATAAGGTTGTACATACTAAAAATGAAAATATGACATCATGGTCAAGTGATGCTTTTAAAAATGCTGAGGACTCAAATCAAAGACGTATATTTAACGGTATGAGTGGTTTACTTTTTAAAATTGAAGAAGAAGATGAACAGGTATTTGTTTTTTATCCAAATGAGGATGTAGTAGTTGTATATGAATATGAAGAAATAAAGTCCCATCTTATGCTTTCTTATGCCCTAACTATACATAAAGTTCAAGGTATGGAGTATGATATAGTTGTAATACCTATGAGTTTTTCACATTTTATTATGCATAATACTAAACTTATATATACAGCTATAACAAGGGCTAAACATAAATGTATAATTATAGGTGAGAGTGCTGCTTTTGAGAGTGCTTGTAAAAAATTTGAGGTAACTCGTAGGGATACTGTACTTTTAGAGTTGTAAATATGTAAGATTTCTGGCTCTAGATTAATAATATTTTTATATAATATTTACAATAATAATTAAAGGTAATTTGTGAGATTTTTTATGTTTTTTATGTTTTTAAATACTTTTTTATCTGCCAGTAATATTTTAGAAATTAAACAAGCAAATAATGCATATGCAGTTGGTAAGTATGTAAATTATTATGTAGATGATACAAATAGTTTGAAGCTTGATGATATACGGGAAAAAGCTTTTATAGTACAAAATAATGAGATTATTAACTTTGGATTTTTAAGACCAACTTATTGGTTCAAAATGAGCTTTAGGTACAATGAGGCTATGCAAAATAATATATGGTGGTTAGATATAGACTATCCATTATTGGATTATGTAGATATGTATATTTTAGATGAAAATGGAGAAGTTATTTCTCATAAACAGTCAGGTGACTTAAATTATAAAATACTAAAGGATATACAACAAACTAAAGTTTTATTTTCATTACCATATCAATCTTTACAAATTTATACAGTTTACTTAAAAGTTAAAACTAGTAGTTCAATGCTTCTTCCTATACGGATAATAAGTAATAAGTCACTTTATAGTTCTACATACATTAGTCAAATATTATCAGGAATGTTTTATGGTATCCTATTAATATTAATTATTTATAATGCTTTAATCTATATATTTACAAAAGAAAAAATATATTTTTTATATATATTATTTGTAGTCTCATACGGCATATGGCAACTCTCTTTTGATGGTATTGGTTCCTTATATATCTGGGATAATAATGATTGGATGAGGGAGAAGGCTTCATCTGTATTTATATATGTAATTGGTTTTACTTTATTATTATTTAGTCAATATTTATTAAATTCAAAAAAAAATATCCCAAGATATAATAAATANTTATTAAATCCTTTAAAATATATATCGGCTGTAGGTATCTTAGTAGCGATTATAATTCCATATAAATATAGTATAGTATTTGGAGCATTATTATCTATTTTATTACCAAGTATATTACTTATCGCTGGTATATTAGTACTTAAAACTGATTATAAATTTATACGTTTATTTGTACTAGGTTGGGCTATATTTTTATTGGGTACTATAGTTTTTACCTTAAGCAAGTTTAATCTAGTCCCTAGTTATATCTTTATGAAATATATACAACAAATGGCTTCAAGTATAGAGATGGTTTTTGTTTCTTTAGCTTTAAGTGTACGTTTTAGAAATTTACAAGAGAAATATCATACTAAGCTAAAAAATCATAATGAGGATTTAGAAAAGGCTGTGAATTTATCTATAAAAAAAGAAAGAGAAAAAGAACAAATCCTTATACATCAGTCAAAAATGGCTAGAGCTGGTGAGATGATAGAACAAATAGCTCATCAATGGAGACAGCCCTTAAATAATATAGGTTTATTAAATCAAGAGTTATATTTTAAAAAGAAACTATCAAATTTAACTGATAATGAGTTTGATAGTATTCATAATCAAATCGATACTAATATTCAGCATATGTCAAATACTATTGATGATTTTAGAAACTATTATGATAATACAAAAGAAAAAGTTACTTATTTTTTAAGTGAATCTGTAAATAATGTTTTTAGCATTATTGAGGCTACCATTAAGTACCATAATATTAAAATAAATTTAGATATTATAGATGATAGAAAGGTTCATAATGTAAAAAATGAACTTTTACAGGTTATTTTAAATATTATAAATAATGCTAAAGAAGCTTTAGTAAGTAAAAAAATAAAAGATAAAAAAATAAATATTTCAATTAGGGCGCATGAATCTAATGCTTATATTTATATAGAGGATAATGCAGGAGGAATTAATAATGATATTATTTCGAAAATATTTGATTCCTATTTCACAACTAAGATTGATACAAAAAGTAGTGGTATTGGATTATATATGTCTAATGTTATTGTTGAAAAAAATATGTCAGGTTTATTAAGTGTAGAAAACATAAATGACGGTGCAAGGTTTATTATACAGTTGCCATTACATAAGTAAGGTTTTCCTATGTCGTATTTTATACTTTAGGAGTTATAGTTTTGATAAATAAGTCTAATATATTTTCTTTAATCCCAAAAGATTTACCAGAGGAATTATTTGAAGATATTATCTCTACAGAAAAAATAAAAATTGAGCGTATAATCTCTAAAGGTAATATTAGTAATGAGTGGTATGAGCAAGATAAAAATGAATGGGTAATTTTACTTAAAGGTGGGGCGATTTTAAGTTTTGAAAATGAAGATGATGTAAGTTTAAATGAGGGTGATTATATAAATATACCTGCATATAAAAAACATAAGGTCTCTTGGACCAAA
This sequence comes from Sulfurimonas sp., assembly GCA_002733155.1. Classification (GTDB taxonomy): domain Bacteria; phylum Campylobacterota; class Campylobacteria; order Campylobacterales; family Sulfurimonadaceae; genus Sulfurimonas. The sequence continues at coordinate 133,521 of NVUO01000008.1, read as the reverse complement.
GAGGATGTTGAGACTATTTGGTTAGCTGTTTTTTATTAATAACTTATGCTAGGAGAAAAAGCCTTAGTTGAAAGATTTACAGTTTGACCGATTTTTAGGCATTTGGCTTCACTTTCATTAATGACTACTTCAACTAGTTGTTGTCCAATTGAGACTATAGCTATGAAAATCACATCAACTTTTTTTATTTCCAATAACTCCCCTGAGAATGAGAATTTTTGGCTTCCACTTGTTTTAAGTAGTACTTTTTTAGCTGTACCATCTTTAATAATTTTCCCATTATCTAGAATAAGTACCCTTGAAGATAGTTTATATATCTCACTAGGGTCATGACTTACCATTATAGTTGTGGTTTTAAACTCTTTATGCAGGCTTAAAATCTCAGTCTGTAGTTTTGCTCTCATCTCTGAATCAAGGGCAGATAAGGGCTCATCTAAAAGTAAAAGTTTGGGTCTATTCATCATAGCTCTACATAAACTTACTCTTTGTTTTTGTCCACCGCTTAAAGTTTTAGTAGATCTATTTTTTAGTGCAGACAATTCTGTTATTTGTAGTAAATGAGATGCTAGATTTATATCTTTTTTTACAAATAAGAGGTTTTGTAATACGGACATATTTTCAAATAATGCATAGTCTTGAAAAACAAAACCAATGCCCCTTTTTTGAGGAATTAAGGAGTTTTTTTCATCTAACCAAATTTCACCATTGACCTCTATTTTTCCTTTTGCTTTTTCAAGACCAGCTAAAATCCTTAATAATGTAGTTTTTCCACTTCCACTTTTCCCAGATATGGCTAAAAACTCTCCACTTTTTATCTCTATATTTACATCTAAATCAGTATCTTTATTAATACCATGTAAGTTTTTATGTATTTGAATTTTTATCATTTTATAAATCCAGAGAATTTTTGTTTATGGTTAAAGATATATACAGATAAAAGAGTTAAAAAACTCATAATAAGCATAAGTCCGCTATATATGTGTGCAGATGAATAATCCATAATTTCTACCATCTCATATATTGCAACTGAGGCTACTTTAGTCTCACCTGGTATGCTCCCACCTACCATTAAAACTACTCCAAACTCACCAACTGTATGGGAAAAAGTTACAATGATTGCAGTTAAAAGTGCTGGTTTTATATTTGGTATAGCTACTTTTAAAATAGTCACTATCTTGCTTTTTCCACTTATATATGAGGCCTCTAGCATATTTTTATTTATACTCTCAAAACCACTTTGCAGAGGTTGAACCATAAATGGAAGTGAATAAAAACAAGATGCTATTACAAGTGAGTGAAAATTAAAAACTAAATCAATTCCAAAATACTCATGAAAAAAGGCACCAATGCTTGAGTTATATGAGAGGGTATATAGTATGTAAAAACCTAAAACTGAGGGTGGAAGCACAATTGGTAAGGCTGTTATAGCCTCAAGTACTGGTTTGATTTTTGAATGTGTTTGAGATAAATACCAAGAAAGAGGCAGAGCTAAAATAAAAAGTATAAGTGTAGTTAGTCCAGCTAGTTTAAAAGATAAAATAAATGGTGTATAGTTTATGTTTTGTAAAATATCTAACATTAAAAATCTGCTAACATAGATAATTCACTAGCTTTTATTAGAAGTAAAATATCATCACCAACTTGTAAATCCATCCTTTTACAAGATTTAAAAGTAATTATAGATTCTAAGATTGTATTATTTAATTCTGCTTTTATAGAACTAAGAATTTGTCCATTATTAATAGAAGATATTTTAGCCTTTATTTGGTTTGAATAACTTAATTCACCGTTAAAGTTCTTAGCTATAGCTACATTAGTGGCTTTTGCAGATAAGGTAACATTTATACCAATTTTAATATTTTCATTTAAATCTAAACTAACCATACTTAAACTTATACCATTAAAATCAAAACTTACAAGATTAAGATTATTTAGACTTTGTATATCAGTTATTTTTGCAGACATTTTATTCATATATGAATAATAACATAAAAATATAGTAAAATTACAACATTAAATTTAGAAGGATAGTTATGGCATATGCTACAGCAAGACACATTTTAGTAGATACTGAAGAAAAATGTAATGAGTTAAAAATAGAGATACAAAATGGTGCATCTTTTGAAGATGTAGCAAAAGAGAATTCTAACTGCCCATCAAAGGCTAAGGGTGGAGACTTAGGTAAGTTCGGACCAGGACAAATGGTTCCAGAATTTGATGAAGCTGTATTTAATGGTGATGTTGGAGTGCTTTATGGACCAATTAAAACTCAGTTTGGTTACCATTTACTTGAAGTAACTTCAAGAGGTTAATTTATATTATGGTAAAAGTATCTGCAATTCAAATGAGTATGCTTGAGGATAAGTCTGCTAATATAAAAAAGGCTGATAAACTTGTTCGAGATTCAGCCTTAAATGGAGCGCAGATAATACTCTTACCTGAACTTTTTTCCTCTCTTTATTTTTGTAAAGATATGGATAAAAAATATTTCACCCTAGCTACAGAACTAAAAAATAACGAGTTAATAAAACATTTTTCAGACTTAGCAAAAGAGTTGGATGTAGTTATATTAGTTAGTTATTTTGAAAAATCAAAAGAGGGCTATTTTAACTCTTTAGTAGTTATAGATGCTGATGGTAGTATTATGGATAATTACCGTAAGACTCATATACCAGATGGAGCTGGATATGAAGAGAAATTTTACTTTAAGCCTGGAAATACAGGTTTTATAGTTTATAATACATCTTATGCAAAAATAGGAGTAGGTATATGTTGGGATCAGTGGTTTTGTGAGACTGCAAGAGCCTTATCCCTAAAGGGTGCTGAGATTATTTTTTATCCAACTGCTATTGGTAGTGAACCTGAAATTAAGCTAGATTCAAAAGAGCATTGGCAAAGGGTTCAGATGGGTCATGCAGCTACAAATACAGTGCCAGTAGTTGTTGCAAATAGAATAGGCAAAGAGGATGGTGAGAGCTGTTCTTTAACTTTTTATGGCTCCTCTTTTATAACTGACTATACTGGGGCTAAGATAGCTGAGGCATCCAGGGATGAAGAGGAGATAATTTACGCAGAATTTGATTTAATACAAATTCAAAAACAACGTGATTATTGGGGTTTATTAAGGGATAGGGTACCTGAATCTTATGGTGCTCTATTGATTTAATTAGCTAGATTTATATAAGTGGAATTAAATTTGCTTTAAAATAAGAAATAATACATAAAGGTAGGATGTATGGAAATTGTATTAAGCAATAATCTGATTCTTATCAGGACAGATTTTGAGACCTTAAACGCTGAGTGGATGAAAGAATTTTTAAACCATCACTCTCGAGGCATGCTTTTTTTACCAAAGGCTGTTTTAGTATTTCGAAATGAGACCTTAACAGAAGTAAGAGAAGAATTTTTAAGCACCCTAAGTCAATATCATGCCAAAAAGCATGACTTTTCCCATGAGTTTTTTCTTCGTTCAATGTTAAAGTATGGGAATCAACCTATAAAAATAGAGTTAGATAARCTTCAAAATCAAGAGACTTTAAAAGTAAATCTTTATGCTTATGATAAGGATACGGTTTTAATCTCCTTAAATTATCCAAACCCTTGGGTAGTTAATTATCTTCGTTCCCAACTAGAAGTATATGTAGAACGTGGAACTGATATATCTTTAGTTGTAGATGTTTCAGACTATAGGGCTAAGGCTAGATTAGAACGTGCATTAAATAAACGTCATATTTTACATTATCAGATTCAATATACTTATGACAATCATTTTATGAGTAAATTATATAGTGACTTTGCATCATTTAGTTTTGGTAACTTATGTTCAGATGACGAAAATGATGAAAACCAACATTTTTATACAGTTCTAGAATGCCCAATCGGAGCTTCTCAAGATACACTTAAAAAATCGTATAAAAAACTAGTTAAGGTATATCACCCAGATAAAATTATTCATGAAGAACCACATATGATTAATCATTATACTCAGAAGTTTCAACTACTTCAAGAGGCTTATACAGCTCTAAAGATTATTAGTTAAACAAAGATTTAATTAACTTCTGAGACTTTGCATTTTTTACAAGGGCTTCAAAGTCACTTGAGGTATATAAGGCTAAATCCTTGCCTTGATTAAGTTTAAGTTCTTTTGAAAAACCCCTTTTAGAAAATAAGATAATTTGTGTAGGTTTTATCTCTAAACGTTCACATTTTTCTAATATTTTACTCCATTCACTTTTATTTACCTTGTGGTTAGTCCATTTACATTCTCCAACATAAGTTTTTTCATCTTTTGTAATAGTTAAAATATCAATCTCAATATTTGCATCCCAATAACTTCCACTACTTAGTATCTCAGCATCTCTAAGGTTATAGTTAAGTAAAATTTCGGAGAGCTCTTCAAATACTAAACTTGTATATGAGTTTTGTTTCTCTTGCAAATTTTTAAAAAAGCTTTCATAATCTTTATTGGCTATTTCATGATAATGTGGAGCTATAAAGTAAAACCAAAAACGTATAAACGGGTAAGTAAAAAGTACCTTATGAGAGATTCTATGTCTAGCTACCTCCCTTTTTAGCTTAGAGTAGTTGTTTAAACTTCTTGCTGGTTCCTCACGTGAATACTCTATTTGAATAAGGCCTTTTTCTTGAAGGTAATTAAGACAACGTCCACCATTACTATTGTTTAGTCCAGCTCTGTTAAAGGCTGAAAATATACGCCTATCACCTATAGCTAAGGCACGTAAAAGTCTTTTATTATTTTTATCATCTAGGGTCAATTGTCTAATGTTTTTACTAATATTTTCAAAATTATCAAAGATGAGTCCATGCAGTAGGTCTGGTATAGACTTTTGTGTATCTACATCTACGCCCAAGCCACCGAAGATAGAAAAGTATTCTATTTGTATCTCCATATCATCTGGATAATTTCTTGCGTAAAATGAACGAAATTGTTCTAAGAGCTTATAGTTAGTCATATAACAATTTTAGCATAAAAAGATTACAATTCGCTAGCCCATTTTAATGCGTCAATGCCATATTTTTCTCTTAAAACATGTGTCTCTTCTGTGAGTCTTTTCATTTTTTGCTCATCTGCAAAACCTATTAATGATAACTCTTTTTTTGAATCTCTTGTAAAGGATGAACAGTTAATACTTAAACGAATTACATGTAAACGTTTATGTATATCTGCCTCATTAAAAAGATTTATTAAAATATTGTTAAACTTTTTTTCTGTAAAGATTTCACTAAGACTTAGGTTTTTATGACTACTTAAATTCATCTCATAAGATATACTTAGATGATATACAGTTGGGATTACTTTTAGTTTTAAAATTGCGAAACTAAGGTGACGAGCTAATACATGTAGCCTTCTTCTTAATTCATTCCTATCAAATAGTGGGTCTATAGTTCTAGAGATTCCAATGGACTTTCTTTTATGACTTGTAATAATTGGTGAATCACTAAGCCCAGTAACTCTTTTGCATATGGACCCCAAGATTCTATAGTGCCACGTCTATTTTTTAAATCACCAAGTGTATGGATATGTGCTGATTTTAAACGTTGTTTCATACTTTTACCAACTCCAGCAAAGTCACCAACTGCTATGTTTTTCATAAATAAATCTATTTCATGTTGCCTAACTATCTTAGAGCCAAAAGGTTTAGCACTAGAGGTAGCCATCTTTGCCACATATCTAGTTTTTGCTGCCCCAATGGATACTGGGAGTTTTATATATTTTTTTATCTCATGACGTAGATTATCTATAAACTGAGCTACATCCTCATCATCTACCCATCCATTTAAGTCTCCATAAAATTCATCAATACTAGCCTGCTCTACAAGTGGAATTTTTGTACATAAAAACTCATGGAGTTGATGTGAAAGTTCTTGATATAAGGACATATTTGGGGCTTTTATAATTAAGTGGGGACAAAGTAAAAGTGCATCTCTTATATTCATGGCAGTTTTAATACCAAATGCCCTAGCTTCATAAGAGGATGTAGTTAAAATTCCCCTAACTATTCCATCTTTATCTTTAAAAGCTTCAATATCATCGTCTTTTTCTTCATATGTTTTGTAAAATGTTGGGACAAATGAACCTGAATTCTCTAAGTTTACAGTCTGTTTTTTTGCATCTTTATTAAAAATCTTAGTATCACTACGCCCACCAATAGCTACAGGTTTATTTTCTAATTCAGGATGAAGTAAGCGAGTAGCACTCACAAAAAAGCAGTCTATATCTATGTGTATTTTCATAATTTTTCTTAATATGTTATAATTCAAACATAAGTGATTCGAAGAGTTAAACTCTCCTAATCTTAAAGTTGACTTTGAATTTCCAGATTCTAAAAGTCAACTTTAGCCTAAACCTTTTCATAGGTTCGTCTTATGTTGGTTTGTCCCGTACTAGTAATCATTGGGTACATTTAAATTATACTCACATCAAAATATAAATCTTTAAAATATTGCAAATTGTCATGGACTTATTGAAAATATAGTGGGTAAGTACGGTATTTTTAGGGTGGATGACCATTGGTCAGTGCCTTGCACAGGGAACCGCAACCTGTTTATTATAGCCCACTCGTTTCTCACTCGGATAAACTATTAATAATATGATATAATTATTTTCTTTAAAGGATTATTAATGTCAAAAATAGTTTTAGGATTAGACTTAGGAATTACCTCTATTGGTTGGGCTTTAGTTAATGTTGATGATAAAAATCTACAAAATAATAAGATTATAGAATCAGGTGTACGTATATTTACAATAGCTGAGCATCCAAAAGATGGCAAGTCCTTAGCATTGCCGAGACGTGAGGCTAGAGGTGCAAGAAGGACTACTAAACGAAAGACTCAAAAACTTAGGGCTATCAAAAGACTTTTAATAAAAAATAAAATACTTACCCAAGATGAACTAGATAATCTTTTTATCGGAAATAAAAAGCAAAAAGATGTTTGGGACTTGAGGAAAGAAGCTCTTGATAGAGGGTTAGATAATAAAGAACTTTCTCGCATTATGATACATCTTGCAAAACATAGGGGTTATTTTTCTAATCGCAAGAGTGAAAAACCTGATAAATCAGATAAAGAAGCTACTGCTGTTTTAGGCGGAATTAGTATAAATAAAAAAGTATTAGAAGATACAAAGTATTTAACTATTGGTGAGTATATATCTACAAAAAATAAAAAAAGAAACGGTAAAGACAAAGAGGGAAAACTAAAGTATGAAAATTCTGTTGAAAGATATATGCTTATTGATGAAATTACTACTATATTCTCAAAACAAAAAGAGTTTGCTAATAAAGTAGTTAATAAAGAACTACTAAAATCTTATAAAGATATTGCTTTTGAACAAAGAGCTTTAAAATCAGTAGCCCATATGGTTGCAAATTGTCCATTTGAAACTGATGAAAAAAGAGCATCAAAAAGCACATATACCTTTGAGTATTTTCGTGCCTTACAGAAATTAAAAAATCTAAGAATTATAAAAAATGGTGATGAAGTAGAATTAACTATTCAAGAAATACATCAAGCTATTAATAAAGCAAAAAATATAGGTGTATTTAAATACCAGACTTTAAAAACACTTTTTAATTTTGATAAAGATGCAACATTTAAAGGTCTTGTTTATTTTGATAATAAAACTGGAAAAAAAGCAATAAAAAACCCAGAATTACAAAAGTTATTAGATTTTACAGCATACAACAAAATTAGAAAAGTAATTCAAGAAGTAGATAGTATATACTGGGAAAAGATAAAAAATGACAACGATACTTTAGATTCAATAGCAAAAATTTTAACAACTGAAAAAAATGACAATGAATCTATAAAACGATTAAATAATATAATTGAAAATAAAAAGGTTTGTGATAGTTTAGTATCTTTATCTTTCTCACAGTTTGGGCATTTAAGTTCAAAGGCACTAGGAAAAATTATTCCTTTTTTAGAAGAAGGTTTAGATTATGATAAGGCATGTGATAAGGCTGGTTATGATTTTCAGGCTATTTTTAAAGGAGATAAAGCAAAATTTCTTCCACCTTTAAGTAGACAAGAAAATTTAGAGATGACTAATCCTGTTGTTAAACGTGCTATATCCCAGATGCGTCTTGTTTATAATGCAGTAGCTAGAAAATATGGTGCTATAGATGCTGTACATATAGAGTTTACTAGGGATATAAAAAACTCACATGATGACAGAAGAAAAATAGAAAAAGCTCAAGGTGAATTTCGAGATACAAAAGAAAAAGCGAGAGAACAAGCTGTAGATAAATTAGGAAAAGAACCAAATGCAAAAGAACTTCTGAAATTTAGACTTTGGGAGGAGCAAAATCATAGATGTATATATAGTGGAGATTATATAAATCCAAATATATTATCAGACCCATATGCTACAGAAGTTGATCATATACTTCCATATAGCCGTTCTTTAGATGATTCTTTAAATAATAAGGTTTTATGTCTTACAAAAGAGAATCAAGATAAAGGAAATAAAACTCCGAATGAGTATATAGATAGCTCTAAATGGGGTGAATTTGTAGTTAGGCTAGAGGGACTGAAAAATCTGAAATTTGCAAAAAAAGGAAGATTGTTAAAAACAAATTTTGATGAAAATAGCGAAAATGCTTTTAAAGAAAGAAATAAAAATGATACCTCGTATATTTCTAAGTTTGTAAAAAACTATATTGAAGCCCATATAGGTTTTAAAGAGTCAAAAATGAAACGCCATGTATATACCATGAATGGAATGTTAACAGCTCAACTTCGATATAAATGGGGTGTTGGAGATAAAAATAGAGATAATCATCTTCATCATGCAGAGGATGCGATAATTTTAGCTTTTTCAACTCAGTTTATGGTTAAGGCTTTATCTACTGTTTCTGCAAGAAAAGAGACGGAAGGTTTTAAATATAAATCAAAAGAAGATAAAGCAAAGTATTTAAGGTTTATTGTTCCTATTGATGAATTTCATAAACAAGTTAAAGATAGTTTAAAAAATATATTTGTTTCTCATATGCCAAGACGAAAGGTCGGAGGGGCTGCCCATAAGGCTACTATATATAGTAAAAAAACTTTGAGTATGAAAAAAGAAAATGGAAAAATTGACACTTTAAAAGGTGGAAGTGTTATTAACAATGTAAAACTAAAACATGGAATAGCTTTGAATGATGCTATGCCTAGAGTTGATTTGTTTCAAAATAAAAAAACAAATAAATTTTATCTTGTGCCCATATATGTAAATGACTTTGTTAAAGATAAACTACCAAATAAAGCAATAGTGGCTGGAAATAAGCTATGGATAGAGATGGATGAAGATTATGAATTTRAATTCTCTTATTATAAGAGAGATTTGATTCAAATTAAAACTAAAAAAACAGCTACAAAAGAATCTGTTCAAATTTTGGGTTATTATGATAGCACTGATAGTGGAACGGCTAAGATAATGTTTAAGGAACATGATGGAAGTATAGAATATGGTCGTGGTGTACAAAATTCATTATCTATAAAAAAATATCAAGTAGATGCCTTAGGAAATTATGTTGAGGTGAAAAGTGAAAAAAGACAAGGGACTATAAAAGAGGGCAGGAAATCTAAAAAAAGTAATAAGTAGATTCCGTATCAAGTACGGAATGACGAAGGAGTGTATATGAGTGCATGGCGGACAATTTTAGTTACTAAGCCTTGTAAACTTAGTATGAAAGATAAACAGCTTATTTATGAGCCTAAAGATGAAGAGAAGATTACTGTTCCACTCGAAGATATAACAGTTATAGTTTTGGAAAATAATCAATCAAGCATAACTACAGCATTTCTAAGTGAGTGTGCAGAGAAAAATATAGCATTATTTACATGTGATAATTATCACATGCCAAATGGTTGTTTTGCCCCTTTTCATCAACACTCAAGATTTTCTCAAATTTCTCATATTCAAAGAGATATGAAACTCCCACTTAAAAAACAAATATGGCAACAAATAATTAATCAAAAAATTTCAAATCAAGCACAACTTTTAGAGTACTTTGAAAAAGACAACTTTCAAGTAAAAGTTTTAGTTGATAAGGTAAAATCTGGAGATAGTGAAAACTTAGAGGCTCTTGCCGCTAGGAAATATTGGGGTTTACTATTTGATGATTTTACAAGAGACCAAAAAAAAGTAGACCCACGTAATATTGCACTAAATTATGGATATGCAATAGTCCGTGGTGCAATTGCTCGTTCACTTGTTTCTTACGGACTTTTACCAACTTTTGGAGTTTTTCATAACTCGGATTTAAACGCTTATAACTTAGCTGATGATATGATAGAACCATTGCGACCAATGGTTGATATGGTAGTTAAAAAATTAGAGATTGAAGATGAACTTGATGTTCACATGGGGGTTGGTGTAAAATCAGCACTCTTAAATGTTTTAGTTATGCAGATGAGATTAAATGATGAAAATATAACTGTTTTAAATGTTTGTGACATTATGGCTCATTCATTTGTAAAATCAATGAAGTTAAATGATGTTGGCAGTTTAAAGTTGCCATTAGTATTATGAGTGAGTCTAAGTTTATGTGGATTTTTGTATTTTTTGACCTACCTACAAAAACAAAAAAAGAGCGAAAAAAATATACAGATTTTAGAAGATTTTTACTAAAAGATGGTTTTATAATGATGCAGTTCTCAGTTTATAGCAGAATTTGTAAGGGAGATGATAGTGTAGATACTCATAAAAAAAGAGTAAAAGAGCATCTTCCATCAAAAGGTCATATCCGGATGCTCTCAATTACAGATTTACAATACTCAAAAATGGAAACACTCGTTGGTGTAAAAAAAGAGGAAGAAAAGTTAGAGAAAAAACAACTTTTATTATTTTAAAATTGGGTAAAAATGAAACAAAATATTCTTCAAATCAATAAGAATATTTTAAATAAGAAGAGAAATAGGTATAAAAAAATACTTAATCTTGTTTGTTATTGAGTCTTTTAGAGATATTTTAAAAAAAATAATCAGCTGTAAACCCACCCATGAGATGGGTCTAGAAGCTTGAAGTATAGCACATCCGAGTGAGAAAGGGGGCTATAACTAACTTTTTATAGTTAGCCAAGAGGCTTAAAGTATAGCACATCCGAGTGAGAAAGGGGGCTATAACTCAACTAGATAAGTTAAAAAGCTTATTAGAGTATAGCACATCCGAGTGAGAAAGGGGGCTATAACCTGCCTTGATTTAGAATCTACCTCAAGACTAGTGTCGACTTTAAATTTCTAGATTCGAAAAGCCAACTTTTGTCATAGCTTCGCTTTATCTTACTTTGTCCTATGCGAGTAATCGTATAGGTACACTTAAATATATTACATATTTTCATTTTAATTCTAAATAATTATATATATAGCAGATTCTGCCGATAGTATAATCACAGAAATAATACAAAAAAAAATTACAAAAAAATATGGATAAACATTGAATATTAAATATTTACTAGTAACAATAACATTATTGTTTTTTACAGCTTGTGGTAGTAATAATAGTAGTAGTGCTACTGCTAAAACTGTAACAGGGGAGTTTATAGATGAGAAGGTACAAGGTTTAAAATATACCTGTTCATCAGGTGAGGCAGGTACTACAAATATAAATGGCGAGTATACATGTAATGTTGGTGATAATGTATCATTTTATTTAAATAACATCCTTATGGGGGCTAGTGTATCTGCTCAAACACTTCCAATTACTCCATATAGTATTTTCCCAAATGATAATGCAGCTGCCCTTAATTTTGCAAGACTGCTTCAGTCGTTAAATACAAATAGTAATACAAATGTTATTGAGATAAATACTAGTTTAGAAAATAAAATATTAAGTGATATAAACTTTAGTAGTGCATCCTTTGATACAGATGTAGAGACATCCTTAGGTATAACATTAGTAAGTCCATCTATTGCGCAAATTGCAATGAATACTGCGATTTTATCTGTTGGGGCTAGTATACCATCTGATATAAATAATATACCTATTGCAGATTCAGGTGCTGATTTAATTGTTGCAATATCTTCTACTGTAAGTTTAAATGGTTTAGCTAGTTCAGATGCAGATTCAAATGCCCTAAGTTATCTATGGGAGATAAAAACTAAACCTAATGCTAGTGTAGCTACGCTTTCAGATACTTCATCATTTCAGCCAAGTTTTACAGCTGATATAGATGGAATTTATATTATAGAGCTCATAGTAAATGATGGATATACAAATAGTTCCATAGATAGCATAAAAGTTACAGCTAGTACTACAGCTATTGTCCCTGTTTTAGAAGATGCAAACATTTCTGTAGCTGAAAATGCAATAGCTGGGACACCTATAGGAAACTTAAATATAACAAGTTCGGGAAGCAGTATGATAACTGCTATAACACTAAGCGGAACAGGAAATGAGAACTTTGAAGTTTCAGTATTGGGGGCAGTATCTGTTAAGGTTGGGGCTGTATTTGATTCTAATACTACAGCAACTTACAATTTAACAGCTATTGCAACAAGTTCATCAGGTAACTCATCAAGTGTAAATCTAGTTATATCAGTTATTGCTACCTCTGTTTCTGTTTCTGTTGTTCCAACTTTAGCTAACTCAACAGCTAGCGTTTCAGAAGATGCAAGTACTGGTGATGTAGTTGGTAATATGACTATTAGTAGTAGCGGAAATAGTGTTATCACATCAATAACTCTAAGCGGGACTGGTAATGAAAACTTTGAAGTATCTACGTCTGGAGTTATTACTGTAAAAGCAGGTGCATCATTAGATTATGAAACAAATCAAAGTTATACACTTACAGCTATAGCTACAAATTCAGCTGGAAATTCAAATAGTGTAACCGTAAGTATATCTGTATCAAATATTGTAGAAGTTTTAGCTTTAGCAAACTCAACAGCTTCAGTTCTAGAAGATGCAAGTACTGGTGGTGTAGTTGGTAATATAACTATTAGCAATAGTGGAAATAGTGCAATTACATCCATAACTTTAAGTGGGACTGGTAATGAAAACTTTGAAGTATCAATAGCTGGAGTTATTAGTGTTAAAGCAGGTGCATCCCTAAACTATAATACAACAAAGACTTATAACTTAAGTGCTATAGCAGTAAATGCAGAAGGAAGTTCAAATAGTGTAACTGTGACTATATCAGTTGTAAATGTCTTGGGCAATGTTGCAGTTTTATCTGCTTCAACTGGAGCCATATCTGAAGGGGCAGCTACAGGTAGTTCAGTTGGGAGTATTTCTATCACAAGTGTAGGCGATAGCAATATTACGGCAATAACTTTAAGTGGGACTGGAAGTGGAAATTTTGAAGTATCAAGTGCTGGAGCTATTACTGTTAAATCAGGTGCATCATTAGATTATGAAACAACTCAAACATATAATCTTACAGCATTGGCAACAAATGCAGAAGGAAATTCTGCTAGTGTAAGTGTAACTATATCAGTTTTAAATATTGTAGAGGTGGCAAGTTTAGTTAAGTCAAGCGGATCAGTTGATGAAAATGCTACTACTGGTAACTTAGTTGGTACTATAACTATTACAAGTGCAGGTGATAGTAATATTACGGTAATAACTTTAAGCGGAACAGGAAATGGAAACTTTGATGTTTCAACAGCTGGTGTAGTTAGTGTTAAAGCTGGAGCATCATTGGATTATGAGACTACTAAAGACTATAACCTTACAGCTATAGCAACAAATTTAGCAGGAAATTCCTCAAGTGTAGGTTTTAATATATCAATTTTAGATATTTTAGATACAGCTACTTTTTTTATAAAATCAGCAGTTTATGATAATAATGCGACCTCCTCAGTTGCTGATGATAAGTTATATATATATTTTGATCAGACTATAAAGTCTAGTTCAATAGATACAAATATGAGTGCAAATTATACATTGGCTGGTACTGGGTTTATTGGTTCGGCGTCAGCAAGTGACTATAACGACACTATATTCCATCAACATATTATCTCCTTAGACAGTGCTTCAACCGCCTTATTGATAAATGATACAAATATATCAATAGCTACTGGTATCTTAAGGGATACTTTTGGAAATCCTAGTATTTATGATGCCAATACTACACAAGCTCAGAAGTTTAGAGTATTGCTTAAAACGGAGTTAACTATATCTTATCCAAACAATAGTTCAAGTGATAGGGATGATGGATATTATGAAAAAGGTAAAACTAGGTCATATACGGATAATGCCAATAATACAATAACCGATAATGTGACTGGACTTATTTGGCAAAAAGAAGATGATAATACAACTAAGACATGGGCGGATGCGTCTACGTACTGCTCAGGACTGACTTTAGGTGGATCTAGCTCTTGGAGGGTACCAAATATAGAAGAATTAAGTAGTTTATCGGACTATAATAGAACTAATCCTTCAATAAATTCAATCTTTACAAGTACAGAATCGTATCATTATTGGAGTTCTACTGTTTTTGTAAGTAATACTGCAAATGCTTTTACTGTAATATTTGATGAGAGTGTCTTATCTTTTATACCAAAGACAAGTACAGTTAGTATCAGATGTGTTAGAACTGGGCTATAAAATGAACAATATAAAAAGGATAGTTTAATGAAAATTATTTTTATAATAGCGATAATATTTAACTTGCTTCAAGCGGATTACATAAGGGATGATGCAAAAGAGATAATAGTAGATACTACTACAAACTTAATTTGGCAAGATAATGCTACTACTGCGGCAATGACATGGAGTAGTTCTATCAGTTATTGTGAATCATTGAGCCTTGGTAGTTTTAGCGATTGGCGTTTAGCAAATATCACAGAATTAACTTCATTAGTTGACTTTACCTTATCTAGCCCATCTATAAACAGTAAGTTTAAAAATATAAATACTAATCATTATTGGTCATCTACTACAAAAAAAAGTGATACATTAAGTGCCTTGGATATTAACTTTATATATGGAAATCATCATAGCGAATTAAAGACGGCATCTTTATATGTTAGATGTGTTAGAGCTGGACAGTAGGATAAACTGAAGTAGTGTTTCTGAAGTAATAATTTCGTCATTGTGAAGTAATGTTTTCGTCATTCTGAAGTGATATTTTCGTCATTCTGAACTTGATTCAGAATCTACTAAAGCCACACGTCATTTTGGAGGATGAGGTCAGTGCCTTGCACAAGAACCGCAAGCTATTTATTATAGCCCACTCATTTTTCACTCGGACAAACTATTAAAAATATGAAATAATATTTAATGAACTGATTAGTAATAGTATCGTGTTTTCAGAACCAAATAGTGCAGAAGATAGAAGAAATGCACGAAGTTCTAGGCGAAGAAATGAACGAAAGAGTTCTAGAAATAAACATGCTAGAACAATATGTACAAAATACAATATAGCTAAAAAAGATTTTATATACAAGACAACTCAGTATCTAAACTCATTAAATATTAAAGATAAAGATGTTTATGAAAATATAAAAGAGCTAAATAAAGCTATTGAAAAATATATTTAAATAATTTTTGTATTACTTAGGAATATACATTTAACTTATTTACAATTTTATTGTATCATTTCACTATATACAAATAAAAGGACTAAATATTGAGATTAAAAGATGTTTCAATCATCAGAACTGGATTAGTAACAGCAAGAAAAAAAGCTTCTGCAGTTGATAGCGAAATCATTTCGTATAAAGCAGTTACTTTAAAATCTTTTAACACTAATGGCAGTTTAATAGTTGATAATTTAGATACTTTTGTATCAAAAGAAAAAATTAAAGAGACTTACTTAACACAAACCAATGATGTGTTAATAAGACTCAGAGAACCTAATATTGCTGTATTTATAGATACAGACAATAGTGGTTTAGTTATACCCTCATTTGTAGCATCTCTGAGAGTTGATGAAACAAAAGTTTGTAGTAAGTTTTTAACATACTACCTTAACTCTACTACTGCTAAAAGAGCATTAAATAATTTTATAACTGGTACAGCAATAAATATGATTAAAACTAAAGAGTTAGAAGATTTACAGATAAAACTTCCATCTTTAGAAGAGCAAAAAAAGATAGTGGAGTTTTTAGACTTAACAAATAAAGAGATAGATTTACTTAGAAGTTTGAAAAATGAAAAAGAAAAATACTACTCAGAAGTATTTAACAATATATTAAAAATGGAGCAATCAAGTGAGCAAAACTAGCAAAAGCGATTTTGTGGAACAAAAAGTTTCCTCGAAAACAAGTCAAGAAACAATCAACGCTATAGTATGGAAAGCATGTGATACATTTAGAACAACTATGGATAGCTCACAGTATAAAGATTATGTTCTTACTATGTTGTTTGTTAAGTATTTATCAGATTTTTATAGAGAAAAGATTGAAGAGTTAAAAGCTAAACATGGAGATAATCAAGAGAGAATCCAAAAGAGTTTAAGTCGTGAGAAGTTTAAACTTGATGAGAAATGTACATTTGAGTATCTATTAAAACATAAAGAATCAGAAAATCTTGGTGAAGAAATAGATAAAGTATTAGACCGTATAGAAGAAGACAATAAAGAAAAACTTGATGGGGTATTTAGAGAGATAAGCTTTAATAGTGAAGCAGTTTTTGGAAGAACTAAAGAAAAAAATAAAATACTTAAAAATTTACTTGAAGATTTTGCAGATGTAAGACTCGATTTAAGACCTTCTATATTGAAAGACAATGATGTAATTGGTGATAGTTATGAGTATCTTATTTCACACTTTGCAGGTGATGCAGGTAAAAAAGGGGGCGAATTTTTCACACCAAGTGCTGTATCAACATTACTTTCAAAACTAGTAGAAGCAAAAGAGGGAGATAGAATCTATGATCCAACTTGTGGTTCTGGTTCACTTCTTATTAAAGCTTCTAAAGAAGTTAAAAGTGACAACTTTAGAATCTATGGTCAAGAGAGTAAAAGTGCAACTGTAGCACTATGCAAAATGAATATGTTTTTACATAATATCAATGATTCAGTTATAGAGTGGGGAGATACGATAGGCAATCCACTTCATTTAGAGAATGAGCATCTAATGAAGTTTGATGTAGTTGTAGCAAATCCACCATTTAGTTTAGATAAGTGGGGTGCCCAAAATGCGAGTGAAGACAGATACAAAAGGTTTGAGAGAGGCGTACCACCAAAAAGTAAAGGTGACTATGCTTTTTTACTCCACATGATAGCTTCACTTAACGAGCATGGACGAATGGGTGTAGTTCTCCCTCATGGTGTACTTTTTCGTGGTGCGAGTGAGGGGAAAATAAGAAAGCAACTTATAGAAGATGACAACTTACTTGATGCTGTGATAGGCTTACCTGCAAATCTATTTTTTGGTACTTCTATACCTGCCTGTATAATGGTATTTAAAAAAGGACGAACTAGTACAGATGTCCTTTTTATAGACGCAAGTACAAAAGAGCATTTTAACAAAGCAAAAAATCAAAATTTTATAGATGATAAACATATACAAAAGATACTAGACACTTATACAAATAAAAAGACAGAAGAAAAATACTCTCATATAGCTACACTTCAAGAGATACAAGAAAATGATTATAATCTAAATATACCTAGATATGTAGATACTTTTGAAGAAGAAGAGATAGTTGATATAGAAGCTACTAAAATAAATATACAAAATATAGAAAAAGAGTTGGTTGAGATAAAATCTAAGATGAGAGGGTATCTTAAGGAGCTTGGCTTATGAGTGAAATGATAATTTATCAAAATGAAGATGGTACTACTGAACTTGATATAAAACTAGAAAATGAAACTCTTTGGTTATCTCAAAAGCAATTGTCGGAGCTTTTTAGTGTAACAACCGCTACTATAAATGAGCATATAAAAAATATCTATAAAGAAAAAGAACTAGAAGAAAATCCAACTATTAGGAATTTCCTAATAGTTCAACAAGAGGGCAATAGAAAAGTTAAAAGAGATATAGAACACTATAACCTCGATATGATTATATCAGTTGGATACAGAGTAAAGTCAAACATCGCAACAAAGTTTAGACAATGGGCAACTGCAAGACTTACGGAGTACATCATCAAAGGTTTTGTAATGGATGATGAGAAACTTAAAAATGCTAAAAATAGTTACTTTGATGTGTTACTTGCACGTATAAGAGATATACGAAGTAGTGAAAAACTATTTTGGCAAAAGGTCTTAGATATTTATGCTACGAGTAGTGATTATGATTCAAATGATGATACATCACAAGATTTTTTCAAAACTATACAGAACAAAATGCACTTTGCAACGCATGGAAATACAGCTGCAGAGATAGTTCACCAAAGAGTAGATAGTACAAAAGTCAATCTTGGTATGACAAACTTTAGTGGAGTAAAGCCTACTAAAAGAGAGGTAAGCATAGCTAAAAACTTTCTAAACGATGATGAGCTAGATACATTAAACAGAATCGTAACATCCTACTTGGAATTTGCCGAACTTCAAGCCAAGAGAAGAAAAGTAATGAAAATGCAAGACTGGATAAAAAAGCTAGATGATTTTTTAACTCTTGGTGATTTTGATGTACTACAAACAAAAGGAATCATCTCTTATAAACAAGCACTTAAAAAAGCAAATGAAGAGTATGACAAGTACAAAGCCATAGCCATAAATGAAAAAAGTAGAGTTGAAAGTGATTTTGAAGATGCTATAAAATCAATAGAGAATAAAAATGGCTGAAGTTATTAGAAAAGGGTATAAGCAGACGAAGGTTGGGGTTGTTCCTGAGGATTGGAAAGTTGTTAGGGTTGGAGAATTAGGCAGTTTATCTGGAGGTGGTACACCAAGTACAAAAAATAAAGAATTTTGGAATGGTAATATTCCTTGGATTTCTAGTTCAGATTTAACTGAAAATAGTATTTATAACATTAAGATTAGTAGATATATAACAGAAGATTCGATACAAAACTCTGCAACAAAGTTAGTTCAAAAAAACAGTATATTAATTGTATCAAGAGTTGGAGTAGGAAAAGTAGCAATTAATAAAAATGATATTTGCACAAGTCAAGATTTCCAAAACTTAACATTAAAAAATAACAACACCCTATTTATTGCTTATTTAATTAAAGATAAAACAAAAGTTTTAATTTCATACAATCAAGGTACATCTATTAAAGGTTTTGTGAAAAGTGATTTACAAAATTTAAAAATCTCTCTACCACCTCTAAAAGAGCAAGAAAGAATATCCAATATTTTAAGCACTTGGGATGATGCTATCTCAAAACAAGATAAGTTGATAAAAGCTAAAGAGAAACTAAAAAAAGGATTAATGCAGAAGCTTTTGAGTGGAGAGATTCGGTTTGATGGCTTTTTTGATGAGTGGAAATTTACGAAACTTGGATATTTATTAGATTATATACAACCGACAAAGTATTTAGTTGCTAACAAAGATTATGACAATAGTTATAAAATACCTGTACTCACAGCAGGTAAAACATTTATTTTGGGATATACAAAAGAAGAAAATGGAATATTTGAAGAAGATTTACCAGTAATAATTTTTGATGATTTTACAACAGCTACTCAGTTTGTTGATTTTCCTTTTAAAGCCAAATCATCAGCCATGAAAATATTAAAAGCTAAAAGTAAAGATGTGAATATCAAATTAGTTTTTGAAATGATGCAAATATTAAATTATAGTGCAGATGACCATAAAAGATATTGGATTTCGGAATATCAAGAATTAGAAATAAAACTCCCTCCCCTCCAAGAACAGCAAAAAATAGCAGAAGTTCTAAACAATGCAGACAAAGAGATAGACTTACTTAAAAATGAACTTCAAGAGTTAAAAGAGCAGAAAAAAGGGCTTATGCAAAAGTTACTTACTGGGGAAGTGAGGGTGAAAGTATGAACACTAATGGGGGTGCGACTTTAGTCGTACAAAATGACAATAAAAAAATAAATACAAATACGACTAAAGTCGTATCCCCAAAAAGAGTTGCATTACCACATATTAATATGGTTGGTTATTATCAATTTGTTACTTTTAGAACTTTTGATAGCCTTGATGATTATCTTTTAAGAATATCAAATGAAGATATATCTACGAAACTAAAGCAATATAAAATTGATAAATATCTTGATAGTTCTTTAAAAGGGAATTATCTCAATGATGAAGTATTGGATTATTTAAAGAGTTTCTTTTTATCTAAGGATAAAACACTATATGAGCTAGTATGTTTTTCAATAATGCCAAATCATATTCATATATTATTTAAACAAAATAAAGAACTTAGTAAAATAATACAAGTTTTGAAAGGTTCGAGTTCAATGCAAATAAATAATATGCTTAATTGTAAAGATAGATTTTGGGAAAAAGGTTATTTTGATAAAGTTATTAGAGATGAAGAGCATTTTATTACAACTTATGAATATATAAAATACAATCCAATAAAAGCAAATTTAAAAGATTTTAAAAGTAGGTTTTATGGTATTTATGAGTAGTTATTTTAAAATACGACTAAAGTCGTATCCCCGAACTAATCTAATATCACTAAAATATTATAATGAAGAGGGCAAAAGATGAGTGAAATACTACTATACAAAACTCCAAATCAGGAAATAAAACTAGAAGTTTTAATACAAAATGAAACGATATGGTTAAATCAAAAACAAATATCTGAGCTTTTTGATGTGAAAGTTCCTGCAATTTCTAAGCATTTAAAAAATATTTTTAGTAGTGCTGAACTTGATGAAAAAGTGGTTGTTTCCAAAATGGAAATAACCACTCAACACGGAGCAATAGATGGAAAACAACAAACAAAAAAAGTTAATTTTTATAATCTTGATGCCATTATTTCTATAGGATACAGAGTAAACAGTCAAAAAGCTACACAGTTTCGTATATGGGCTACTAAGATACTCCAAGAGTATATCATCAAGGGTTTTGCAATGGATGATGAGAGGTTGAAAAATTCTAATCAACCTTTTGGCAAAGATTATTTTGATGAACAGCTTGAGAGAATACGAGATGTACGAAGTAGTGAGCGAAGATTTTATCAAAAAATTACAGATATTTATGCTCAGTGTAGTGCGGACTATGACCCTAGAAGCCAAGAGACAAAAAACTTCTATGCAACTGTACAAAATAAACTTCACTATGCAATGGTAGGACAAACTGCATCTGAAATAATTTATGATAGAGTAGATAGTACAAAAGAAAATATAGGATTGACTGCGTGGAAAAATTCACATAAAGGTAAAATACGAAAAGCTGATGTATCTATTGCTAAAAATTATCTACAATTAGATGAGTTGAATTTGTACAATAGAATTGTTACTATGTACCTTGATTTTGCAGAGTTTCAAGCCCAAAGTAAAAATATCATGTACCAAAAAGATTGGATAAAAAAGTTAGATAAATTTTTGATTTTTAATGAAAGAGAGATACTTCAAGACAATGGTTCGATAACTGCTAAACTTGCAAAAGAGTTGGCAGAGGGTGAATTTGATAAGTATAAAAAGATTCAAGATGATAAATATTTATCTGATTTTGATAATCTAATTTTAGAATTGGAGAAAAGATGAACTCAAATATATCAACAGAAAAACAGCTTCAAAAAAATGTAATAGGTTTATTGAAATCCATGGGATATACATTTATCTCTCAAATAGATAATGTTAATTTTCGTAATGGAAAACTATCTGATGTACTCTTAAAAGATATTTTAGTAAATCAACTTCAAAAGTTAAATAATTTTAAATATAAAGGTATAACTTATCCATTTTCTCCAAAAAATATAGCTAATGCAGTTACTAGTTTAGATGAATCTTTAAACGAAGGGCTAATGACTGCAAATGCTAAAATAACCGACCAACTTATCCTTGGAAATTCTTATCAAGAAGAGTTACATGATGGTATTAAAAAAAGTTTTTCACTTAAATATATAGACTTTAAAAATATAGAGAATAATACTTTTCATTTTACAGAAGAATATAGTGTATCAAGACAAACTTTAAATGAGAGAGATAAGACAAGACGACCTGATATAGTATTGTTTATAAATGGTATCCCCTTTGGTGTAATAGAGCTTAAAAAATCTAGTGTAGAAACAGCACAAGGTATCTCTCAAATGATACGAAACCAAGAAAAAGGTGAAATACCACAGCTTTTTAAATTTACACAGATAACTCTTGCAGGTAATAACCATTCTCCTAAGTATGCTACAACGGGAACACCTAAAAAGTTTTATGCTACTTGGGAAGAATATGTAAGACAAGATATAAACACTCTTGTTTGTGAGAGAACACCTAGCAAACTTGATAATACTATCTACTCTTTATTTGAGAAAAAAAGAGTTATAGAACTTTTAAGTTCGTTTATAATCTTTGATAACAAAGTAAAAAAGATAGCAAGGTATCAACAATATTTCGCCATTAAAGAGATAATAAAAAAAATAGATAAGTTAGATGCTACTGGGCGAAGAGGTGGAGGACTTATTTGGCATACACAAGGAAGTGGAAAGTCTCTTACTATGGTAATGCTAACTCGTGTGATAAAAGCTAGTATTGCAAACGCTAAGGTAGTAGTTGTAACAGATAGAAAAGATTTAGATAGACAGATACACTCTACATTTAACAAGAGTGAAATAGAGGCTACAAGAGCAAGAAGTGGTAAGGAACTTATACAACTTCTTCAAAGTGGAAAAAGTGTTATAACAACACTTATACATAAGTTTGAGACAGTGCAAAAAGAGAAAGTGATATTAGACGACCCAAATATCTTTATACTTGTGGATGAAYCACATCGTACACAAGAGGGAGATTTAAACAAGGCTATGAAAAAAGTTTTCCCTAGTGCCTGTTACCTTGGTTTTACTGGTACTCCTCTTATGAAAAAGGAGAAAAGTACCATCTCTAAATTTGGTGGATTATTACATAAGTATACTATCGACCAAGCCGTTATAGATGGAGCAGTTTTACCACTACTTTATGAGGGAAGATTAGTTGAGCAGTGGATTAATGATGAGAATGGACTTGATAGAAAATTTGATATGTTAAGTCGAGATTTAAACGATGAACAAAAACTTGACTTAAAAAGAAAGTGGGCGAGATATCAAAAAGTAGCAAGTAGTGAAAGAAGACTTGAAATGATTGTTGATGATATAAATAAACATTTTGTTGATAATCTTCAAGGTACTGAACTAAAAGCAATGTTGGCTACAAGTAGTAAATATGATGCTATTAAGTATCATAAACTTTTTGAAGAGTTTGGAAATATAAAAACAGCCTTTGTAATATCTGCACCTGATTCAAGAGAGGGGTATGAAAGTGTTGATGAGGACAATAAAGCATTTATAAATGAAGAGTGGCAAAAAATTATTAAACTTTATGGAGATGAAGAGAGCTACATTGAACATGTAAAAGGTGAGTTTATACATGGAGAAGAGATTGAACTTATCATCGTTGTTAGTAAGCTTTTAACTGGTTTTGATGCACCAAGAGCTACAGTTCTATATATAGATAAAGAGTTAAAAGAACATAATCTACTGCAGGCGATTGCTAGGGTAAATAGACTGTACGAATCAAAAGACAATACAAAAGATTTTGGATTTATTATAGATTATAGAGGACTATTAGGTAATCTTGRTAGTGCTTTAACATCCTACTCTTCACTTGATGGATTTGAGGAGGAAGATTTAATTGGAGCAGTTGTTGATATTAAAGATGAGATAGCAAGAGTTAAAACATATTATTCTCATTTAGAAGAGTTATTTAAAAATATTAAAAATAAAAATGACCAAGAGAGTTATGAGGTATTTTTAGCAGATGAGAGTATTAGAAAAGAATTTTATGAATACCTTTCAAACTATGGAAGAGCTTTAAAACTCGCACTCTCTTCTGATAAAATAGATGAGATTTTTAGTGAAGATGAGATTGAAGAGCTAAAACAAAAAATGAAATTTTATAATAATTTACGAATAAGTGTGAAAATTAGATATCACGATGCAGTTGATTTTGGTAAGTATGAAAAACAGATGCAAAAACTTTTGGACACTTTTATAAGTGCTGAAGATGTTCATCAACTTACAAAACTAGTAAATATATTTGATGAAGATTTTGAAACAGAGATAGAGAGAATAGTAGGAGACAATGCAAGAGCAGATACAATTTTAAGTGCATTAAGTGCGACTATAACCGAGAAGATAGATTCTAACCCTGCTTACTATGAAAAACTTTCTTTACGAATAAAGGAAATTATAGAAGCATATAAAAATGGTAGATTATCTGATGAAGAGAAGTTAAAAAATGCGAAGGATGTTAGAAATTTACTTATGGCTAAAGATGTAGAGACAGACGATAATTATCCAGAGAGTATAAAACACAATAAATGTGCAAGAGCTATTTTTGATAATATTACTGATGAATTTAATAAACTATTAGGAAGTAAATCAGAAGAAGTTTTAGAAAATGTATCTATATCTTTTAATAATATTTTTAAAGAATCAAGTAAAAAACCTGATTGGGTTAATAATACAGATGTTACAAATCAAATAGATGGGCAGATTGAAAATATATTATGGAAATTAGAGGATGAGTATAGTATAAGCTTTAATAATATAGATGAAATCATAGCGAGAGTGAGAAGTATTGGAATCAATAATTATTCAGAATAATATACAAATCATAAAAAAAGATATAAAAAATATCACTCTGAGAGTAAAACCGACATGTGAAGTAATTTTAACTGCTCCACTACTAACTACTGATGAGCATATTGAGTATATTTTGAAAAAAAGAAAAGATTGGATTAGTAAAAAAATAGAATTTTACAAAGCCAACTATAAACCTCAAATAAAAGAATATGTTAGTGGAGAAAGTTTTAAATATCTAGGTAAAAATTATAGATTGAAAATTATTCAAAGTGATAAAGAAGGTGTTAAACTTCAAAGAGGTTATATACAGATATTTATTAAAAATAAAAGTGATTTAGAGAAGAAAAAGAAACTTTTAAATGATTGGTATCTCTTAAAAGCAGAGAATTATTTAAAAAAAATTATCGCTAAATATTCAAGTATAGTAAATGTAGATATTCAAAATATTAGAATTAGACAAATGAAAACTAGATGGGGTTCATGCAATAGTGCTAAATCTTATATAAATCTTAATAGTGATCTTATTAAAAAACCATCTTATTGCATAGAGTATGTAATTTTTCACGAGTTAGCTCATCTGATTCACCCTAATCATAGTCGAGAATTTTATAACTATTTGAGTACCTATATGCCTGATTGGAAGAAGAGGAAAGAGCGGTTGGAGTTGCCTATATAAATGGAAAAATATAATTTCAATAAAAAATATCTCACTTTATTTACCAATTTTCAGCATACTCTTTAGCCTCGCAACATATAGTTCTAGAAAATCTTTTATGAGAGTGATTTTCTAATATATATTTTACAAGTTCGGAATTTGTATATTTTCCTTTTTAGAATCTAAATTGTTGATAGCTTGATAATAAACTTCATATATTTTCTATAGCTCGATTTAGTTTTTTTATGTTTTTATACTCGTTTAGATTAATTTCTTCATATTTTATACTTCACCAGAATCTCTCAATGCAAATATTATCAGTAGCTTTACCTTTTCCATCCATTGAAATTTAGATATTATGTTTTTTGAGAATATCAATATGTGCTTTCGCTGTATATTGACTACCTTAATCTGTGTTAAATACCTCTGCTGAGGATAAAATGCTAAAGTCTCATTTAGCACTGTTGTTACCAGTGAAATAACCATATTATTAGAGAGCTTCCAAAAGAGTATTTTTTTACTATACTAATCAATAATAGTTTCCATATAAACAAAGCCTTTTTCAAGTTTTATGTAAGTAATATAAGTCTCGCAAGCGTTGAGAGTATTTTTTTCTACTCCCATAGGATAGAAAGTCAGAGTAGATATTCTTGAAAACACCATTGGGATGTATGGTTCTATAAAAGGTATAGCTGGTAATGCTATTGCTAATGTTAAGGCTTTGAAATTACCTTATAGTGAGGAGGAAGAGTAAATGAAAAAACATTATATTATACAAATAACATAATTGGTTTGTTGAAGTTTAAATATGCCTTTTTAGATATTTCATGTAAAAAGAAGGCTATGTTTTGAATTATAAAAAGTTATTGATTTTTTTCTCTATCATAATATTTACAATTGTTATAGTTAGTAAAAATGATACAGTAGACAGTGATTTATTGGGTATATTACTAACATCTCAAAGTATAATTGAATATAATACTATCAAGTTAGACAATTATGATTTAACATCTAAAAGGTATCATTACCAAATACAAAAAAAAATAATCACCACTATTATTTCTTTCCAATAGGTTCATCTATATCGAGTATACCATTTGTATTTGTGGCAACAAAAATATTTTCTTTAAATATGAATGATAAATATGATGATGCAAAAGTTCAAAAAATTAATGATGATAATTACACTAATTCTAGTGAAGATGTAGCATAGGGTAACAGGTATTTAGAGAATTAGATTTTTAAAAAAATTGTCTTGACATATTGGGGTAGTATACTCTACTCCAAAGTAAAAAACTCTAAAGGGCAAAACAGTTCAGTCAATGAAGCCATCAAAAACATAGTTTCCTCTTACCAATCTTTTTGTTTAGATAAAAGGGAAAATATAGAGATATTTACTATAGTAACCTAGATGACTAACAAAAAAGATGCAATAAGTGGGTACAGAAAAATGGTTTTATTTGTAATGTTTGATATGCCAACTGAAACTAAAAATGATTTAAAGAAGTATCGTAATTTTAGAAAAAAACTTTTTGAATTGGGTTTTATACTGTTTCAGTATTCTATTTATATAAGATTTTGTAGAAGTTTAGCTATTTCAGAAAAATATGAGCGAAAAGTTGAGCAGTTCGCACCATTGAATGGCTCAATAAGAGTGCTGAGAATAACAGAAGAGCAGTATAAACAGATGAAAATCATAGAAAATTATCGAGAAAAACCAGAGAAAAAGGTGTACGAACAAACCCAAACAGTGATGGTTTTTTAGAGTCAAAAATACCTACAAATCCCTTGTATAAAGGGATATTAGAGGTATGATTATATCAAATGGGGATTTGAAAGTAGGTTAAAGTAGAGATTCCCAGTCAAGCTGAGAATGACAAATTATATCAAATATGGATTTGAAAAATATTTCATTATTATACAAAACTTTTATTCCTATTGATGGATAAACTTTAACTATATAGTTATAAATAATCGCTATAATTTCATTTATGAAACACTTATTATTGATTTTTATATTCTTCTTTAGTGCTTGTAGTGTAAAAAATTACGAGTTTACTCAAACAAAAATCATCACGATTAAATCTCCAAAAATAAAATTTTCAGACCTAGGGTATATACGTAATACAAGGGATACTATAGAGTTAGAGCTTTTTGTAGCAGGTAAAGCTATACAAAAAATTAGTATCAATCATCTTATATGTGTATCTGATGGTTGTATGACTAAGAGTGGGTTTAATGAAGATTATTTAAATGAAGTCTATCCAGATGATATTTTGCAAAATATTTTACTGGCAAAAGCAATTTATAATTCAAAAAACAAAGTTTTAACAAAAGATGGATTTGAACAGTATATAAAGAATGAAAACGTAGATATAAAGTATATAGTAGAAAAAAAATCTACATATTTTAAAGATAAAAAAAATAATATATTATTTAAGATTAAGGATACAGATGGCTAAGTTCGTTGGAGCACATACAAGTGCAAGTGGTGGAGTTTTTAATGCAGTATATGAGGCACAAGAGATAGGTGCAAGGGCATTTGCTCTTTTTACAAAAAATCAAAAAAGATGGGAAGCCAAAGCACTTGAGACAAAAGTGATAGATAAGTTTCAAAAAGCTCTGTTAGATAGTGGTATAGAAGCTAAACATATACTTCCACATGATTCATACCTAATAAACCTAGGACATCCTGATGAAGAAAAACTTCTTAAAAGTAGGAATGCATTTATAGATGAGTTGGAGCGCTGTGAGATTTTAGGACTTGAGCTTCTTAATTTCCATCCAGGTAGTCACTTAAAAGAGATTACAGAGGATGAGTGCCTTTTAAATATATCTGAATCTATAAATATAGCCCTTGATAAAACTAAAGGTGTTAAAGCTGTTATAGAAAATACAGCGGGACAGGGTACTAATTTGGGATATAAGTTTGAACACTTAGCACAAATAATAGACAAGGTGGAAGATAAGTCACGTGTAGGGGTATGTATAGATACCTGCCATATGTTTGCCGCAGGTTATGATATACGTACGCGTGAAACTTATGATAAAACTTGGAATGATTTTAGTGATATTGTAGGTTTTGAATATTTAATGGGTATGCATATAAACGATTCTAAACCGCCACTTGGGTCAAAAAAAGATAGACATCATTCTTTAGGTGAGGGTGAAATAGGTATAGATACCTTTAAATTTTTAATGAAAGATGAAAGAATGGATGATATACCATTGATTTTAGAGACTATAGATTCAAGCATCTGGAAACAAGAAATTGAGATGCTTTACTCATTTGTAGATTAAGCAAGGATAGAGTACTATTAGCRCKTWMAKAANWYRMARWAMSRGMAWWAAYKYWAAAAATTATTTTATCTATAATATATGCTAGTAGTATTTTAATGGCTGGTGGTTATAAAATACCTGAGACTTCACTAAATGCGGTAGCCTTAGGTGCAGCCAATGTTGCACATTCCACTAGAGCTGATGCAGCTTACTATAATCCAGCTAATATGATTTTTATGGAAAATAAAAATATTATGGAACTTGATTTAATGTATATAGGTTTAGAAAATTTAAATTTTAAAGGTACAGTTTCTTCAACTGGGCTTACTCCCTTAGATATTAATGGTGAAAAAGAGAATTTTCTTATTCCTACACTTCATTATGTATCACCTCTAATAGATGGAGCTCGTTTTGGTCTTAGCATAGTAGCTCCAGCTGGCTTATCTAAGCGTTGGAACTCGGCACCAGCTGTATTTACTGCGAAAGATTTTTCTCTTAAATTAGTTGAGGTTAATCCATCTATTGCCCTGCCTGTAGGTGACGACTTTGCAGTTGCACTTGGAATAAGAATGGTATACACAGATGGTATAGTAAATAGTGCATCACCAATATCTTCGCGTGATATGACTGGTGATTCTATAGATTTTGGTTATAACTTAGCCTTATCTTATAAGCCAAGTAAAGAGTTGGAGTTTGCTATTATATATAAATCAAATATTGATTTAACTGTAAATGGTAATGCTGACTTGACTTTAAATCATCCAACTTTTGGACTAAGAGAGCCGTATATTGGAGATGCTACAGTTGCAGTACCCTTACCAGCACTTTTAAATGTAGCAGTAGCTTATACATTTGCTACAAAAACTACAGTTGAATTTGTATATGAGATAAATTATTGGTCTTCATATAAGGACTTGGATTTTGATTATCAAGGCAGTATTGATCCAGTTATAAATGCAGCCTTTGGTGCAGTAATAGCTAAAAACTGGAAAGATACAAATGTATATCGTTTTGGTATTACTCAGAAGTTGAAAAAATTTACTTTTATGGCTGGTCTAGTTATAGATGAGACTCCAGCACCACAATCTACAGTAGGTTTTGAACTTCCAAATTCTGATTCTATATCTGTATCACTTGGCGCACGTTACCAATTAAATGAAAAAATAAATATTGGTTTATCAGCACTTTATTCTAAAAGAGATGATAGAACTATAAATAATTCTGAGTTAAGCGGAGAATTTTCTAATGCTGATATATTAATTATTTCTGCTGCTTTAGAATATAGATTTTAAGGACTTATTTGGAAACATTAATAGATTTTTTGGATAGTAAAGATATAGTAGAGTCCTTAGTTTTCCCTCAGCTAAAATGTAGCGAAAATGAGGCTTTTATTCTTCAATCCTTAGCTAAAAGATATATACAGGGTCAAGATGATGTTTTAATCCTTGAATTGCTTCAAGAGATATATGAGGATAAAAACTATGAGTGTATACAGCATCTTGGAGAAGTTAAAATTCTTTTAGAACTTGGCTGGTTACATCAACAAAGTTTTACACCTATTAAAATTTCAGATGTTACACCATTAGAACTTTTAAACTTAGCTGTTGGTTTATCACCGTCGTTTTTAAAATTACTTCAAGATGGTACATTAGAAAGTGATTTACCAGAGATAAAGCCATATTCTGATCATCTTGAATATCTACAGGACCAATTTTTTCGTATAGAATTGTATCAGAAGATGAGCACTATACGTCAAAATGTACATGAGCATTCCTTGGGGATTGACAGGACCCAGCATAAACTTCAACTCTTAGAAAAACGTATAGAAGAAAGAGTTGAACAGACAAGTGAAAAACTTGTTTTGGATAAATTTTTCAAACAAAAAAAGATGGATCCAAAAGAGCAGGTTATTTTTATAGCACTTTTACGTGAGGAATATTCAGCTACTGATGCTTCTCTTAGAGAGATGAATACATTGATAGAGTTAATCTCTTTAGATGAGTATGAACGTATTAAAAACCGTTCATTACTTGAAGATGGATCAAACCTTTTAAGTGATGGAATTATTGACTATGAAGAGATGCTTAACCCTTTTGGTGGAATATCTAGGGCATTTTATATAGTTGATGATGTACTACAAAGTATTATACATCCAAATAAAAATAAAAAAGTTAGACGTCTAAAGTTAAATGCTCTTATAAATGAACAAGATATTTTTGAGTTGATTGAACCTGTAACATCAT
Organism: Sulfurimonas sp.; assembly: GCA_002733155.1. GTDB lineage: Bacteria > Campylobacterota > Campylobacteria > Campylobacterales > Sulfurimonadaceae > Sulfurimonas. The sequence continues at coordinate 102,743 of NVUO01000008.1, read as the reverse complement.
TAACTGATGTAGTATTATCTGATGATACACAAGAGACTTTAAATAATCTTTTAAGACAGGTTGATAAAAAAGTAGTTAACCGTTTGATAGAGTGGGGCATTAAGGATAAAAAAAGTGGCATTGATGCAAGGATAATTTTTTATGGACATGCTGGTACTGGTAAGACTATGACAGCTTACTCTTTAGCTAAATCCCTTAAACGTCAAGTATTAGCCTTTGATTGTTCTAAAATTTTATCAATGTATGTTGGTGAGAGTGAAAAAAATGTACGTAAAATATTTGATACTTTTTATGATTTATGTGAGAAAACTAAAAGTGAACCTATACTTTTACTAAATGAAGCTGATCAGTTTTTAAGTGCACGTTCTAGCGGTATCACAAGTGGTTCAGATCAGATGCATAATCAGATGCAGAATATTTTTTTAGAACAGATTGAAAATTTTAAGGGCATGTTAATAGCTACAACAAATTTACTTGAAAACATAGACAAAGCTTTTTCAAGACGTTTTAACTACAAGATAGAGTTTAAAAAACCAAATAAAAAACAAAGATTAGAACTTTGGGAAAAAATGCTTCCTGTTGATGCTCCATATGAAGAAGACTTCAATTTAGAAGAGTTAGCTACCTACTCATTAACTGGTGGTCAAATAAGTCTAATAGTAAAAAATACTGCGTATAAGGTTGCTGTTAGTGATGAACCTATATTTAGACTTGAAGATTTTGAAAATGAAATAAAACGTGAAAAAGATGCAAATTTTGACAGTGAAAAACTAATGGGGTTTTTAAATAAATAATTATATATCTTAAAAGAAACATATAGATAACTATTACAATTCTACACATCACCCCATTTAAGGCACTATGTTGTGTGAAAGTTTGTAACAAGTGCCCCCTTAAATTCTTCTCATATTGGCAATTTTAATACACTTTTAGATACAATCAGCCCAACTGTTTTTTGTAAAATTTTTATATTGAAGATTTTTAAAGCAAAAACAATAATAATTTAAAGGTAGGTTATATGGAGCATATAGTGACTTCAAATCCATATTTTGGGGTATTTGTACTTTTTCTTGTAACGTTTGGTGCATTTACAGCTACAACTATTGCAGCTCGTTTAGTAAGTCGTGCATTAGCGGCAAAAGATAGTGAAAAAATAAAATTATCAGTTTATGAGTGTGGACCAGAAATTACAAGACAACCAAATAGAATCTCTCCACAGTTTTATCTTTTCGCATTGCTATTTTTACTATTTGATGTAGAGATAGTTTTTATGTTCCCATGGGCAGTTGACTTTAAACTACTTGGATGGTTTGGTTTCGCTGAGATGTTAATGTTTATATTATTATTAACAATTGGTTTCGTATATGCATGGAAAAAAGGAGCGCTTGAATGGCACAGCATAAAGTAAATTATACACAAAGTGGTGGCTTACCAGTCGCTTTAACGAGTATAGATAAAATAGTAAACTGGGGTCGTTCAAACTCTATCTGGGCTTTGACTTACGGTCTTGCTTGTTGTGGAATTGAGATGATGGCATCTGGAGCTTCAAGATATGACTTCGACCGTTTTGGAACAATATTTAGAGCATCTCCGCGTCAAGCAGATGTTATGATAGTTGCAGGAACTTTAACGAAGAAACATGCAGAGTTTATTAAACGTTTATACGATCAGATGACTGAACCTAGATGGGTTATTTCTATGGGTTCATGCGCAAATACTGGTGGTATGTTTAATACTTATGCTACAGTTCAAGGTGTTGATCGTGTAATCCCTGTTGATTTATATCTACCTGGCTGTGCGCCACGTCCTGAGACACTTCAATATGGTGTAATGTTATTACAACAAAAAATTCGTGCTAACAAGGCATCACGGGCTCAAGTTGCAAAAAGGTTAATGTAATGAGAGTATATAAACCTAAAGACAATGTACAGAAAAAAGCATATTACTCTGATAGATTTTTTATATCACCTCAAGTTCCTAAGTTTGATGTTGAATCTGATGAAGTATTCGCAAAAGATTTAGAAGCCATTAAAGCTAAATTTGAAGTTAAAGAAGCTTATATACAAGTTGAACAAATGGTAGTTTTTATTAATCCAGAAGATAATTTTAAAGTACTAGAACTATTAAAAAATGATTTAGAATATACTCAACTTTCAGAGATGTCAGCTATTGACTGGTTAGCAGATAAGCAAGGCTTTGAGATTTTTTACCAAATGTTAAGTATGAATAAACGTAAACGTTTACGTATTAAAATGTTTATAAAAAATGGAGAAGCTGTAAACTCTGTTGAAAAACTTTTCAGATCAGCTGATTGGAGCGAGCGTGAGATGTTTGATATGTTTGGTATAGAAGCTAATAATCATCCATTTATGAAACGTATACTTATGCCATATGATTGGAAAGGACATCCACTTTTAAAAACTTATCCACTTGAAGGTGATGAGTTTGCTGCATGGTATGAGGTAGATAAAATTTTTGGAAAAGAAGCTAGAGATATTATAGGGCCTGAACTTCGTGATACTGCCAAGGTTGACCGTTATGATTCTGATAGGTTTGTTCGTTTAGGACATGAAGTTCCTAAGGGAACAACTATCACTGGAAATGAACCTAAAGTAGAGCAAAATTACCAAGAAGAAGATGGCGTTTTCTTAGTTAAAAAATTAAATAAAAAAGATTCGGTAATAGTTACCGACCCTCAAAGGTAAGGTGGCTAAATATGGCACAAATAAAAAATAGATTAACACCATTTTTTGAAAATATCACTTTTGATAGAGAAGATAATGAGATGATTTTAAACTTTGGACCACAACATCCATCTGCTCATGGTCAACTTCGTTTAATACTTCACCTGCAACAAGAAGAGATAGTTAAAGCTCATCCAGACATTGGATATCTTCACCGAGGTATGGAGAAAATGGCTGAAAACATGATTTATAATGAATTCATGCCTACAACTGACCGTATGGATTATATAGCTTCATCTTCAAACAACTATGGTTTTGCCTTAGCTGTTGAAAAGCTTATAGGACTTGAGGTTCCTCGTCGTGCAAAAGTTATTCGTATGATGCTTTTAGAGATTAACCGTTTAATGAGCCACCTTTTTTGGTTAGCTACAACTGCTTTAGATATTGGAGCTATGACTATATTCTTATTTGCATTCCGTGAGCGTGAATATTTAATGGATATACTTGAAGGTTATTGTGGAGCTAGATTAACTCACGCAGCTATTCGTATTGGTGGAGTGCCACTTGATATTCAAGATAGTTTTATCACTCAGCTTCGTGTATTTTTAGATAAATTACCTCAAAATATTAAAGATTATGAAGACTTACTTGATTCTAACCGTATCTGGTTGATGAGAATGGAAGAGGTTGGAGTTATATCTAAAGAGATGGCATTATCATGGGGTTGTACAGGTCCAATGTTAAGAGCATCTGGAGTAAAGTGGGATATTCGTAAAGAAGAGCCGTATGAATTATATGATGAAGTAGAGTTTAATGTACCTTGGTCAGACAAGGGTGATAACTTTGCTCGTTATCGTATGTATATGGAAGAGATGAGAGAATCTGCTAAAATTCTTTATCAAACAATTACAATGTACCAAAAATGTGTTAAAGATGGACAGACTGAATTAATGGCTCATTCACCAAAATATATCTCAGCTCCAAAGCTTGATATTATGACTCAAAACTACTCTTTAATGCAACATTTTGTATTAGTAACTCAAGGTATGAGACCACCCGTTGGTGAGGTATATATTCCAACTGAATCACCAAAAGGTGAACTTGGATTTTACATAAATTCTCAGGGTGGACCATATCCATATAGATTAAAACTTCGTACACCATCTTTTTGGCATACTGGTATTTTAACTGATTTATTACCTGGTCATTATATCCCAGATGTTGTTTCTATTATTGGTACTACTAATATAGTATTTGGAGAAGTTGACCGATGATAGGATTATATAATTATTCTCTTATCGAAAGATGTATCTTTAGCGAGGGGAATTTTGCAAAGAATTCACTTCTTTGTAAAAGGAGACAAATATGAAAAGATATGATTTAAGACACTTAAAAAACGAGTTTGAACCAAGAATGAAAGAACTTCTTACAACTCATAAGGCTGGCGAAGTTGCAATCTTTTTATTTGAAATAGGGGATTTTACTCCTATTCAAAGATCTGCTGATTTAGTAAAAGAAAGTAGTTATGAACTACTTAATTCTTTAAAGTTTAACGAAGTCGACTGGACTATCGTAGTAAAAAGGTAGGTATAGATTTTGAGTAAAGTATATTTTTCTACTTGGAATGGTGAGCTTATAAATAATATTGGTAAACCTAAAGATGAGTGGGAAGAATCAGCTTATAATTTACCAGCTACATATGATGACCATCGTGATTCTCGTGCCTTTATTGGTTGGGATGGTGTATCATTATTTGATGAAGATGTAGACGTTATCCGTTTAGCTATGGAATACGCTGCACAATATCAAGAGTATTCTGAAGCATGTGGAAGATGTGCACCTGGAAGATGGGGTGGACAAATTTTATATGATCAATTAGATAAGATTGCTCGTGGTGAGGGAACTAAAGCTGATATGAATCACTTAAAAGAGATAGGTGCAAGTATGCAGATTACATCTAAATGTGAGATTGGTAAGACTGTACCCAAGCCTATATTAGATTTAATGAATCATTTTGAAGATACTTTTATGGAGTGTATAAATGAGCAAAAAAAATCTAAGCATTATGATGATGATTTAGGTTATATCGCAAAAATAACAGCTCCATGTACAGATATGTGTCCATCACATGTAGATATCCCTGGATATATTGAAGGTGTACGTGACCTACGTATGGATGATTCCCTTAAGGCTACTCGTCAAACTATGCCTCTAGCTCATGTWTGTGGTCGTGTATGTCCACACCCATGTGAGGATGCATGTAGAAGAACTAACCTTGATGAGCCAATTGCAATTATGGAACTTAAGCGTATAGGTGCAGATTGGGAGACTGATCATGGTTATGACTTTTTTCATCCAATGGAGAAAAAACCAGATAATGGCAAAAAAGTTGCAATTATTGGTGCTGGACCAGCTGGGCTTACTACTGCATATTATCTTGCGGCCGAGGGTATTAAGTGTGATGTATATGAAGAGCTTCCCGTCCTTGGTGGTGAGGTGGCAGTTGGTGTACCTGAATATAGAATGCCAATTGATAAATATAACCAAGATATCGAATGTGTAAGAGATATGGGTGTTAATTTTATAACTAATTCTCGTATTGGCGCTGATGATATGAGAAAGTTTGAGAAAGAATATGATGCTACTATGATAGCTACAGGTACGAGAATTTCTAAAAAAATTCGTTGCGATAATGAACGTCCTGAGGTTGAAGGATATTGGTCAGCTATTGAGATGCTTGACCAAGTTAATCTTTGGGATAAGTATGAAATCGGTACGCCAGTTGATTTAACTGGTAAGACTGTAGTATGCGTAGGTGGTGGATTTACATCTATGGATGTTGTTCGCTGTGCTATACGTGCGAACGCTAAAAAAGTATATATGATTTATCGTCGTGATGACAAAACTATTATCCGTAATACTACTTATGAAGAGTATCACGAGGCAGTAGAAGAGGGTGTAGAATTTTTATTCCATTCAGCTGTAAATACTATGATTGATGAAAATGATGTTTTAAAATCTTTATTAGTAGATAAATTTGAATTAGTACCAGATCCAGATGGTGGACGTGCACAACTTGTTAAAATTGAGGGTGCATCTTATACTATTGAAACAGATTTTTTAATTCCAGCGGTTTCACAATCAGCTGATCTTGACCTTATTCCTGAAGAATGGGATATTGAGATGACATCATGGGCTACTATTAAAACTAATGGTAAGGATTATATGACATCTCGTAAGGGTATATTTGCATCAGGTGACTGTGAATATGGACCTATGACAATTGTAAATGCAGTTGGACAAGCTAAACGCGGTGCATCTGTAATGGCTAGATATATGCAGACTGGTGAAATATCTTTAACTGATGATGAGATTATGGAAGATCATCTTCGTAAACTAAAAGTTTATGATAAAAAAGAGAAAATTAAAGGTTGGATGCCTGGTATAAGCCGTGAGCATAGTGAAATTCTTGATGTAGATATTAGAAAGTTTAACAACAAAGAAGTTAATCTAGGATTTACTGGGGAACAGGCTATGAGTGAAGCTGACCGTTGTATGCGTTGTTATTATATAGCTATGGTTGCAATGTAATGGGGGAAAAGATGATTAATTTGACTATCAATGGTAAAACTGTTGAAGCAAACAAAGGCGAGACTATACTAACTGTATCTCGTCGTAATGACATCTATATCCCTACAATGTGTTATATCTCAAAAACTACACCATGTGCATCTTGTCGTATGTGTGTAGTTGAAGCTGAGGGTGCTGAGGGGTTTATTCTTTCTTGTAATACTCCAGCTACTGAGGGTGCAAATATCACAACATCTACACCAGATTTAGAAAATGAGAGAACTAACATCATGAAACTTTATGATGTAAACCATCCTTTAGAGTGTGGTGTATGTGATAAATCAGGTGAGTGTGACTTACAAAATAAAACTTTAGAGTTTAATGTAGAAGGTCAAAACTTTTCTGCCCGTGATCAAAAACGTAAGATTCAAGACTGGGGATTAATCAATTATGACCCTTCCTTATGTATACTTTGTGAAAAATGTGTACATGTATGTAATGAAGTAATTGGTGATGATGCTATTGATGTTAAGTTTGGTGGATATAGTTCAGTAATTATCCCTAAAAATGCAGATACTTTAGACTGTACATTCTGTGGTGAATGTATAGCTGTATGTCCAGTTGGAGCACTTGTAAGCTCTGACTTTAAATACACAGCAAATGCATGGGAATTATCTCGTATACCAGCTACATGTGCCCACTGTTCAGCTGGATGTTCATTAGAATATGAGACACGTACAGTTGGTATTGAAAATAGCAAAGATTCAATATTTAGAGTTAAAAATAATTTTGAATTTGTTAATCTTTGTGGAGCTGGTAGATTTGGTTTTGATTTTGATTCTAAGGCTGTAAAAAGTGAAGATGCATTTAATTCGGCTGTTCAAGCCTTAAAAGGTGCAGATGCTATTAGGTTTTCTTCAATTATTACAAATGAAGAGGCTCATATTTTAGAGTTATTAAAAACTAAACTTGGAATTAAACTTTTTAATGAAGATGCTAGAAAATATGCTTTGTTTATGAAATCATATAGTTGTATTAGTGGAAAACTACACCACAGCGGTTCACTAGAAGCAATTAAGCAGGCTGATGCGTGCGTTATGATTGGCAGTAGGATAGCTACTGATAATCCTGGTGTTAGATATGCTTTAACTACAGCTGCTAAACATAATGGTGCAAAAATAGTATATGCACACCCTATAGAAGATGCATTAATGCAAAATGTAACTACTCAATTTATGAAATATGAGGCTGGATCTGAAGAGGGTGTAATGGCACTTCTTGCATGGGCTATTTTAGCTGATGAAGATTTAGATGAAACAGATAAAGATTTTTTAGATGACTTGGATATTGGTTATTTAGAGGCTGAGACAAATATTGGTGAAGAAGAATTAATTGGCATGATGAAGTCATTTAAACGTGCTAAGAGACGTGTATTGATTCTTGGTAATGATTTAATTTCTCATAAACGATCAGATAATATTGCTAAACTTGGAGCTTTAATTGAAAAATATAGCTCCTTTTCTTTAGTAATAGTGCCAAGTACTGTAAATACCTTAGGTTGCTCACTAATAAATACATTAGACATTGATGAAGATATAGCTAATGTTGTAGGCTATAACGCAAATGGTTCATTTGTTATATCTTCATTAGAGGGTGCTGATTTATCAGTGCCAGCTTTAAACCAGCAAGAGGGTACATTTGTAAATATTGATAATACAGTATTACCTACAAATGTAGCTCTTAGTTTTGATGGTTTTAACTTAAATAATCTTGCATCTGCACTAGGAGTTCACAAAAAAAATACAGTTGATTATACAAAAGAATTAAATAAGACAAAAGGTTTTAAAAGTGTTGACTTTGATAACTTAGAAAACTATTTATCACCACATGGTGAGGATATACGTGGTTATCTTTTAGATGAAGTGATTTGTGAGATAAACGGTAAAATTGATGAATTAGATGATATGCCGGAATACAATGGAACAGTTATTTATAATGTAAATCCAGTTTTACAGTTTAATAATTTTACAAATATAACTAAGCAACTTGAAAAAGATAATAGCTTAAGAGGTTCTAAACAGTTTAGCGTAGCAGCAAAAATTTCTGATGGAGAAGTAGTAGAAATTAGTTACGGTTCTACAAAAATTCAAAGAATATTTAAACTAGATGATGAACTAAAAGGAACCGTAGCACTTAATCCAACATTTGATTTGAATGTAGATGATAGTAGATATAGGTTTGAAAAATCCAAAATAGTGAGAGTAGTATTATGAGTAAAATTACTATAAATATTGATGGGAAAGAGATAGAGACACATGAGGGTGAATTTATACTTAATGCAGCTCGTGCAAACAATATCTTTATCCCAGCAATTTGTTATTTAAGTAGATGTAGCCCGACATTAGCTTGTCGTATATGTTTAGTTGAAGCTGATGGTAAACAAGTATATGCTTGTAATGCCAAGTCAAAAGATGGTATGAATATTACAACTTCTACAGAAAATATTCTAAGTGAACGCCGTGCAATCATGGAAGTATATGATGTAAATCATCCTCTTCAATGTGGTGTATGTGACCAATCAGGTGAATGTGAACTTCAAAACTATACATTAGAAATTGGCGTAGATAGCCAAGCATATACTGTAAAAGATGTAGATAGATCATCTAGTGATTGGGGACATCTACATTATGATCCGGGTCTTTGTATAGTATGTGAAAGATGTGTAACTGCATGTAAGGATATGATTGGTGATAACGCTCTTAAAACTGTGCCTCGCGGAGCTGACGCACTTGAATCTGAGTTTAAAGATACTATGCCAAAAGATGCATATGCAATGTGGAATAAACTTAACAAATCTGTAATCGGTTTAACTGCAGGTGGTGATATGCTAGACTGTACATCATGTGGTGAATGTGCAGCAGTGTGCCCAGTTGGAGCCTTAGTTGATACTCACTTTATGTATAAATCTAATGCTTGGGAATTAAATCAAGTACCAGCTACTTGTGGACATTGTTCAGCTGGTTGTCAAATCACTTACGATATCAAACATACAAGTATAGAAGAAGATGAAGATAGAATTTACCGTGTTATGAACGAGTGGAACTATGTATCATTATGTGGAGCTGGTAGATATGGGTTTGATTACCAAAACAAAGTTGAAGCTAAAGATGAAGTAGCATTTGCATCTGCTATAAAAGCATTTAAAAAAGCTGATACTATTGAATTTACATCTACTATCACAAATGAAGAGGCATATATACTTCAGTCATTAAAAGAAAAATACGGTTATAAATTAGTTAACAATGAAGCCAAAGCATTCCAAACTTTTTTAAGTGATTATTCTGAAATAAGTGGAACTAAGCTTTATGGTTTTGATCTTGAGGCTACTCATAATGTAAACTTTATTATCTCTGTAGGTACTGCAATAAAAAGTGATAATCCAAATGCAAGATACGCATTAAATAACTCTATGACTGTAAATAAAGGTGCAGGTATATATTTTCATCCTGTTAAAGACCCCGTAGTATCTGAAATGGCTAAAGGTTTAATTACTGTAAAGCATGCTCCACTTCAAGAAGAGGCTGTACTTTATTTAATCCTTGATTTATTTGCAAATAAAGAAAAATTACCATCAGATATAGTTGAGTATTTAGCATCATTTCATTCTGAAAAAACGATTACAGTAACTGAAACTATAAAAGAAAAAGTAGTTGAAATTGTTAAAGAAAAAAAAGTTAATGAAGAGACAGGTGAAGAAGAGGAAGTTGAAGTAGAAAAATCTAAAATGGTACCTAAGAAAGTTTCAAAAGAAGTAGTAGTTGATGATAATAAACTTCTAGAAATATTAGGTGCAGATGATAAGTTTATGGAAACTTTAGAGAAAAATCTTAAGAAAAAAGATAAATTTGCTCTAATTGCTGGACCAGATCTTTATACCCATCCAAACTCTAAAAACTTAGCTCGTTTACTTGCTTTAATAGAAAAGTATTCAGATTTTGAAATTACTATGATACCAACTTTAGCAAATACTTTAGGTGTATCACTTATTTGTGATTTAGATGATACTAAGGGTACATATACAGTTGGTTACAATACTAAGGCAGACTTTACTATTTCAGCCTTAGGTGATGGGAGCGAATGCGATTTAGATATGCCAGCTATTAATCAGCAAGAGGGTACATTAACATCTGTAAATAAAAGAGTTAACCCAACAAATGCAGCTTTATCTTACAAGGGTTATGAGTTAAATGATATTGCTAATGAACTTGGATTAAAAACTAAAAATGTAATTGATTACACAGTATCTCTTCCAATTTCAAATGGTTTTAAAGCTCTCGCATTTGATACATTACCAAATCATTATGATAATGATGGAACTGAACACCGTGGTTATGTTTTAGATAATGTAAGTGTAAGTGTATCAGGTAATGAAAAAGTAGAGAAGTTTAGTGAAGATAAGTTAGAGGGTACATTAATCTATTTAGCTAATCCAGTAAGACAGTTTACAGACTTTACAAATAAAGCTACAGAACTTAATGAGGCTTCTGGTCTTTATTTTAGTGAAGAGTTTTTAAGTACGTCAGAGTTAAATGATGGTGATAATGTGAAAGTTATTACTGATAAGGGTGAGTTAGTTGTAAATATTGTTAGTAATAACAAGATTACAGGTGACATCGCTTGTTTAACAACATTTGATTCTAAAATAAACTCAGGAGCAGTTGTAAGCGGTTATCGTTTCTCGACAGCTTCGATACAAAAGGTGTAATATATGGAAACAGCATATTTAATTGAGACGGTTGTAAAAATTGTCGTAATATTACTTATATTTTCAGCTCTTGCTGGTATTGGTACTTATTTTGAGCGAAAGGTTCTTGCATTTATGCAACGTCGTCTTGGACCAACATATGTAGGTCCTTATGGATTACTACAAGTTGCAGCTGATGGTATTAAACTATTTACTAAAGAAGATATAGTTCCAACTAATGTAGTTGGTCGTATATTTAAAATAGCACCAGTTATTACAGCAGCTACTGCATTTATGGCAGCTGCYGCAATACCTTTTTTACCAACATTTACACTTTTTGGATATGTAGTTCATCCAATTGTAGCTGATATTAATATTGGTATATTATATATTTTAGGGATTATGGGGGTAGGTTTATATGGTCCATTACTAGGCGGTATGGCTTCAGCTAATAAGTTCTCTTTACTTTCAGCTGCTCGTGGAGCTGCTGTATTTATCTCTTTTGAGGTAATTACTGGTTTATCAATTCTTGCTCCAATAATGATGGTAGGTTCCCTTTCATTAATTGACTTTAATGATTATCAAATTAATAACGGTTGGATTATGTTCACTCAACCAGTGGCATTTATTTTATTTTGGATAGCCGCTTTTGCTGAGACTGGACGTACACCTTTTCATCTTATCGCAAACGATCATGAAATTATTGATGGTTTTGGTACTGAATATTCTGGTATGAGATGGGGACTATTCTTTATTGGTGAATATGCAAACATGTTCTTTATAGCTTTTGTTATCCCACTTCTTTTCATGGGCGGATACGGTGATGGAAGTTTATTAGGCGCATTAGGTTTATTAGCAAAAGTTGCATTCTTTTTCTTCTTTTTTTTATGGACTAGAGCTGCTTGGCCAGATGTAAGACCAGATCAATTGATGTGGTTATGTTGGAAAGTTCTAATGCCATTAGCAGTATTAAATATATTAATAACTGCAATTGTTATGATTTAAGGGGTGATAATGAATACAGAACAATTTAACAACAGAGATGTTGGTAATGATTACTTCTTAGTAGATATAGAAGATTATCCAGCTACTGGCTGGGGCAGATTCAAACGTGTAATAAAAAGAAGTTTAAGAGGCGAATTATTTGTTGGTCTTTGGGTAGTTTTACGAGAGATGATAAGATTTGATATCCATACAATTAAGTATCCAGAGGAGAAAATGCCAATTGGTCCAAGATATCGTGCAGTACACGAGATGAAAAGGCTATGGGAATCAGAGACTGAGAGATGTATTGGTTGTGGTCTTTGTGAAAAAATTTGTATATCTAATTGTATCAAGATGGATACTAAGATAGATGAAAATTCTCGTAAAGAGGTAAGCGAATATACAATTAATCTTGGTCGTTGTATCTTCTGTGGATATTGTGCTGAAGTTTGTCCAGAACTTGCGATTACACATGGTGGTGAGTATGAARATGTATCTGAGCAACGTGAGCATTTCATTGACTATGCTGGTATGCTTACTCCATTAGAAAAGATGACTCAAGGTACACAACAAGAGTTTGAGGGTTTTGGTGCAATTACACCACATGAAGATGAGCGTATTAAAAAAACGCCTCTATCTTATTAAGGAGTTTGGATTATGTTTGAAGCTGTAGCTTTTTACCTGTTTGCATTTTTAACTATATCGATGTTTTATGTTGCTGTTACAACTGCACAAGCTTTATACGCACTTTGTGCATTAGCGGCGGGGATGATTTTTATATCAGCATTTTTCTTTATTCTAGGTGCTGACTTTTTAGGTGCGATACAAATCGTTGTATATTCTGGTGCTGTAATGGCTCTTTATTCATTTGGTATGATGTTTTTTGATACAACTAGAGATATTAAAGAGAAGCAAGGTAATAAATTTATAATTGTTGGTTTATCAGTTATAGCTGCTATTTTAGTTGTAACTATTTTTTCTGCTCCAATTGTAGCTGATAATATTACTGCTCTTTACCCAATTATAGAGGGTGTAGGAAATACTCAACAAATTGGTATGGTTTTATTTACTAAGTATTTAGTTCCATTTGAAGTTGCTGCTATAATGCTTCTTGTAGCTATGGTTTCAGGAATTGTATTAGCTGGTAAGAAAATGGATTTATCTTTAACTTTAATGAGCGAAGATGAAATTAGACGTATGAAAGAAGAAAAAAATAAGAAGGTACTATCATGATGGAAATTGGTTTAAATCACTATTTAGTACTTTCAACTATCCTTTTTACTATTGGATTAGTTGGTATTATGAGAAGAAAAAATATTCTTATGTTATTTTTCGCAACAGAGATTTTACTTAACTCTGCAAATGTAGGGTTTGCTGCGATTTCACATTATTATGGTGACTTAACTGGTCAGATGTTTGTATTTTTTATAATTGCAATCGCTGCTGCGGAAGTTGCTGTTGGACTTGGCTTATTAATTGTTTGGCATAAAAAACATAATAGTATTGACCTTGATTTTATGACAAGTATGAGAGGATAAAATATGGAATTATTTTTATATACAGCCTTATTCGCACCACTAGTTGGTTCTTTATTTGCTGCACTTTTTGGTACATCATCAAGAATAAAAATAGCTGGTATAGTTCCAAGTATATTACTTGGAGTATCCCTTATTAGTAGTACTATACTTTTAGTATTAGTTCTTCAAACAGGACATACCGTTCATGTTGAGATGATGACTTGGATGGCTACTGGGGACTTATATATACCTTTTGGTTTTATAGTTGATCAGGTGTCTGTAACAATGATGATGGTTGTAACTTTAGTTTCAACTGTAGTGCATGTATATTCAATTGGTTATATGAATCATGATAGTGGGTTTAATAGATTCTTTTCTTACCTTTCGGCCTTTGTTTTTTCTATGATGGTTTTAGTTATGAGTGATAACTTTGCTGGATTATTTATTGGTTGGGAAGGTGTTGGTCTTTGTTCTTGGTTACTAATTGGGTTTTGGTATAAAAAAGAGAGTGCAACTTGGGCAGCTAATGAAGCTTTCATTATGAATCGTATAGCTGACCTTGGAATGTTAATTGGTATCTTCCTTATTTATTGGAATACGGGTACTTTACAATATGATGGTGCGTTTGCAGTTATGCAAAACTTAGATACATCTACATTAACTTGGATTGGTATATTCTTATTTATTGGTGCTATGGGTAAATCAGCTCAGTTTCCACTTCATACTTGGCTCGCAGATGCGATGGAGGGTCCAACTCCGGTTTCGGCNTTAATCCATGCAGCTACAATGGTTACAGCTGGTGTATATTTAGTTGTACGTTCACATGAGTTGTRTGCATTAATTCCAAATGTTGGACTATTTATAGCATCCCTTGGTGCATTTGTTGCAATTTTTGCAGCATCAATGGCTTTAGTTAATCGTGATATTAAACGTGTAATTGCTTACTCTACTTTATCTCAACTTGGATATATGTTTGTTGCAGCTGGTTTAGGTGCATACTGGGTTGCATTATTCCATCTAATGGCTCACGCATTCTTTAAAGCATTATTATTCCTAGGTGGTGGTAATGTTATGCACGCAATGAATAATGAGCTTGATCCATTTAAAATGGGTGGACTTGGTAAGAAGATGAAAGGTACTATGATAATGATGACATTAGCATCAGTAGCCTTAGCTGGTATCTTTCCATTTGCAGGTTTTTTCTCTAAAGATTTAATTTTAGAAGTTGGTTTTATTGAGCACCATTATATTATTTATACAGTATTACTTTTAACTGCTGGGTTAACTGCATTTTATTCATTTAGAATTATTGCACTTATTTTCCATGGTGAAGAAAGATACAAACTATTTGGTTTTGATCCACATGAAGCATATAAGTTTATGTTAGTAGCTATGACACCTTTATTATTCTTAGCAATAATAGCTGGTTCATTTAAAATGACTTACTTTGAAATGGTTACATATATACTTCCAGCTACTGAGTATCATGTACATAACCATACTATTTATTGGATTATGACTATAGGTACACAAATCTTTGTTATAGCAGCTATATTATTTGCATACAAAAAATATGCAAGTTCTGATATTAAACTACCAGATGGCACATCAGCTATGGAGAATAGTTTTAAATATAAACTATTAATTAATCAGTACTATATACCTTATGCTTTTGAAGAGTATCTAGTAAAACCATATAGAGAACTTTCTACAGTATTATGGGAAAAAGTTGATATGAAAATTGTTGATGCATCTGTAGATGGAATTGCAAATATTATCCATTCAACTGGTGTTAAAACAAGAAATATGCAAAGTGGAAATCTTTCTATAATGCTTAAATGGATGGTATTAGGTACAGTTATCCTTTTATCATTAGCTGTAGTTTTTGGACTAACAGTTAGATACTCTGGTGAAATCAATACGATTTTATCAGCTTTAGGAGTTTAATATATGTTAGATCATATCTTATCGATTTTAATTTTTTTCCCAGCACTCGCAGCAGTGTTAGGCTTTGTAGTTCACAAGGATAGTATGCGTGCATACGGTGTTGCAGTTGCAAGCATCGAGTTTGCTCTTTCTTTATGGCTTTGGTATGCATTTGACAATAATGTATCTGGTATGCAGTTTATGGAACACATGACTTTAATTCCAGCATTTGGTATTAATTATATTCTTGGTGTAGATGGTATATCTTTATTTATCATCATTTTAGCAGCATTTTTTACTATGATTGGTATAGCTAGTCTTAGCGATACTAAAGATGTAAAAAATATGATAATCACACTTCTGTTTTTACAGATGACTATGATTGGTGTATTTGTAGCTTTAGATGGTATAGTGTTTTACGTATTTTGGGAATTATCATTAGTGCCAATGTTATATATAATTGGTGCATGGGGTGGTCCAAGAAGAATTTACGCATCAGTTAAGTTTTTCTTATATACATTTACTGGTTCATTAGTAATGTTAGTTGGTATGTTATTTATGGCATATTTTTACTATCAAGCTACTGGTCAATGGTCATTCGCAATCCTAGATTGGTATAGACTTATTTTACCTGAGAGTATTCAATTATGGTTATTTGTAGCATTTTTCTTTGGTTTTGCAATCAAGGTTCCAATGTTCCCATTCCATACATGGTTACCATATGCTCACGGACAAGCACCAACTATTGGTTCTGTAATACTTGCAGCAATCTTACTTAAAATGGGTACATATGCATTTATCCGTTTTTCTCTGCCACTATTCCCAGATGCGTCTGTATATTTCATGTACCCAATTGCAATACTTGCAATTATTATGATTATATACACAGCTATGGTTGCCTATGCTCAAAAAGATATTAAACAAGTTGTAGCTTACTCATCAGTATCACATATGGGTGTAATTATTCTTGGAACATTTGCATTAAATGTAGAAGGTATTACTGGTTCAGTATTTTTAATGATAGCTCACGGTGTAGTTTCAGGTGCGCTGTTCCTTTTAGTTGGTGTTATCTACGATAGACGTCATACAAAAATGATGGATCAGTTTGGTGGTTTAGCATCAGTTATGCCTAAATACGCTACTATTTTTGGTATTATGATGATGGCTTCAGTTGGTATGCCTCTAACAATTAACTTTGTTGGCGAGTTCTTATCACTACTGGGTTTTTATCAACAATCACATATTTTAACTTTATTAGCAGGTATTGCTATTATCGTTGGTGCTATATATATGTTAGCTGCTTATAAAAAAATGTTTTTTGGCGATGTTACAAAAGAAGAAAATAAAAATCTTCCAGATGTAAATAAAAGAGAATTAATAGCATTAGTTCCTTTAGTTATTATTACTCTATGGTTAGGTATATACCCTAAACCAGTTTTAGCTCCAATTAATGACTCAGTTGAATCTGTAGTGAAGCTTATGCATGAAAAATCTATAACTAATGAAGCTAAGCAAAGAATCCCTTCTTTAGTTAAAGATTCAGCAATTACTACAACTTCTACAAGGGAGGTACACTAATGTTATCACCAATAAATATTTCTATGGAGTCATTAAACTTAATGACTCTGGCTCCAATGCTGGCTCCAGTAGTTGGTGCTTTATTAATTTTAATTATTGACTTATTAAAAGCTAATCAAGATAAATCATTATATATAATGATAAGTTTACTTGTACTTGGAATTGACTTTTCATTTTTATTAGAATCTGCTGGTGTATTTTCGCAAAATGGTACTTTAATGGGCGTATTTGATGTTATGCTTATAGATGGTTTAGCAATTATATCTGAGTTTATTATAGTAGCTGCATCAATGTTATTTATACCATTGGCACTTACATCTAAACGTTTCCACGAGTTTTCATATCCAGAATTTTTTGCATTGTTTTTATTTATGATTTCAGGATTCCAGTTTATGGTAGCTACTGATAACTTAATCCTTATCTTTGTTGGTTTAGAGACTGCATCTTTAGCTTTGTATACACTTATAGCTATGCATAACCGTGATAAATCATTTGAAGCTGCTGTTAAGTACTTTACTATGGGCGCCTTAGCTGCTGGCTTTTATGCATTTGGTTCTATGGTACTTTATGCACTTACTGGTTCAGTTGAAATTAATCAAATTGCTAGTGTTTTAAATGCAAATGCTTATGTAGATATGCCTTTTGTGCTTATAGGTGTAGTATTTATGTTAGCATCATTTGGATTTAAACTTTCAATTGTTCCTTTTCATACTTGGACACCAGATGTATATGAGGGAAGTTCAGCTGCACTTGCTGGTTACATGTCAATTGTGCCAAAAATTGCTGCCTTTGTAGTAGCTATGAGATTATTTGAATTTTTAATCCACTCTAATGTAGTCTGGTTAGAGGTAGTTTTATATATAGCTGTTGTGCTTACAATGACTATGGCAAATATTTGGGCAATAGTTCAAAGTGATGTTAAACGTATGCTTGCATATTCTTCAATTTCACATGCTGGTTTTGTTATGGCTGCTATTTTAATTGGTACCACTCAATCTAATTCAGCTTTATTTTTATACTGGATATTATTTTCTTTTACTAATCTTGGTTCATTTTCTATGTTATGGATTTCAAGACAAAAAAATCTTATCCCTGGACAAGGTTCTGATCATAACTATGAGAAATTTGCAGGACTAGTAAAAACAGCTCCATTAGCAGCATCTATCATGGCTTTATTTATGTTAAGTTTAGCTGGTTTACCTCCATTTGCTCTGTTTTGGGGTAAATTATATATGATTTCATCAGCTGTGACTGGTGGTTATACTGTATTAGCATTTATTATGGCTTTAAATTCTGCAATTGCAGGATACTACTACTTAAAACTAATAGTATATATGTTTATGAAAGATCCAGAACCAGGTTATGCTGGTGATGTAAGTGTATCTAATGCTACAGTATCTCTAAAAACTATCATTGGTTTTGCTACTATAGGAACTATATTTGCTGTCGTAGCTATAAACCCATTATTAGAGTTTATTACTTCATTTGTTTATAATAGTGGGTATTAAAAAGAACTAATTACAAAGGATATAGAGTTGTTACAAAAGATATTCTTATCCTTGTTTATATTCAGCCTGAATTGGCTGAATTTATTTGCTCTAGAAATCTCTATCCAAGTCGCAAAAGAAAATTATGAATCTTACTCTACCTTACATATAAAAGATGATAATAAATTTTTATGTAAAGAAATTAAAAATGATTTTGATGAAACTGTAAAAATAGTTTGCGCATTTTCAAAATCACCATCGAAAAAACTTCATAAAATACAAAACAATTTTTTTAATTTAGATTCACAAGTTAAAAATAAAACCTTTTTTATAATAATTACAACAAATAAAAAAATGAAACTTTTTCCTATGATATTTAATTTATCAAAAGAGGATACTGTATTTAAATCTGATGTGAAAATGAGTTCACATTGGATGATACTTGGATATAAAGAAAAAATACCATTAATAAAAATAAATAAATATTCTGATATATCTATAAACTTTCCTTTTACACATTTGGCAAATAAACTTCCCTATGTAGGTGGTATTGATATTTATGGTAAACCTGTACATATAAAAACTGTTGAAGATGTTACAAGTTATATAAAAATTAAAAAATTATTTGATAAAAAACAGTATGAGTTATGCCTAAACCTTATTGAAGAAGTTCTTCAGGCTTATCCATATACACTTTTTTTAGCAGAATTGTCATATTATAAAATTAAGGTATATAATCAATTAAAAGATTTTGATAATATTATTGATACATCAAAAATATATTTAAAAGAGTATTCATCTGATGAAAATGTAGCTGAAGTATTAGCCTTAGTTTCTAATGCTTATTCAAAAATTGGTTTAAACGTTGATGCTGAATATTTTTTTGATAGACTTTTTAGTGAACATAAACCCTCTGTATTTGCCAAATGGGGTTATATTTATAAGGGCGAGATGCTTGAGAATAGTGGTGGTGTATCTAAAGCTATAATTATGTATGAAAAGGCTTTAAATCTAACTAAGAATATAAATGTAGCTGCGACAGCTGCATATAGATTAGCAAATTTATATTTAGCAAATTCAAATTCAAAAAAATCTGTAATATATATAGATAAGATTGCTAAAGCAAAACCCAATTTTTTTGCAGAGAATTTTGAAAAATCTATTGAGATGATGTATGATTATATAGAGATAGAGGATTATAAATCTGGAGCTACTGTAGCTAAATGTTTATTAGATAATATTAAAGATACTCATGATGACCATGAATATTTAACTAAAAGTATTGGTATATGGTTAAGTAAAACTGAAAATAAAGAGGGGGCATTAAAAGCCTTAAATCTGTACTTAAAAAATTATAGTGAGGGTATATATGAACATGAGGTTCAAATTGCTAAAGATTCTTTGTTTTTTGATACCCAAGATGAGAATTTAACAACTAAACTTGATAATTATACAGAACTTATTAATGTATATGCAGGCGATAGTATAGGTAATAGGGCTATATATGAAAAAGCAAAATTGCTACTAATTAATAAAATGTATACAAAAATGTTAGAGCTTGAAAGAGATTTATTAGTTTTAGATAATCTTGTATATAAAGATGTTAACGAGATGATTAGTGATGCAGCGATTGGAGCTATGGAGTTGGCACTTAAAAATAAGCAGTGCGAAAGTGTACTCAAAATTTCTTCCAAATATAAGATTAAACTTTCAAATGATTGGGATGATGGTATCTATGAGTGTTCAATGAAAGGTGGGGATTATTCTTTGGCAAAATTAATTTCTGATAAAAACCTGAAATCTAAAAAAATGGCTTTAAGAAAAAAATGGCTTTATAGATATATAAAAGTTGATTTTGAAACTGGTAATTATACTAATATAGTCTCAGCTTCTAAAGAATTGATATCTATGATAAAAGAAGATAAAGATTCAAAATATAAACAAGTGTATAGGATTTTATTTGATACTTATCATAGACTAGAAAATACTCAAGGTATGCTTAACTCAATTACAGATATTAAAAGTGTATATGGAAAGAATTATAAAGATATAGATAGATATGTTGAGATGGTAACCTTGGGTGATAAGTTAAAAGATGATAATTTAATTATAAAGTATGCTAAAGAGGTAGTAGATATACAAAATACATCAAAATCATATGCTCAAAGCCCCTTTATAGAGTTTGCTTTATATCAGGCATATATAAATAAAGAAAATAACAATGATGCTCTAGAGATAATAGAATCTTTAAATGATAAAAAACTAAATAAGTCCGATAGATCTAGACAAAAGTACTTACTTGGTAGCATTTACTCTAAACTTTGGCGTAATGATGATGCAAAAGAAGCATATCAAGAAGCTATAGATGCTGAAGCATCATCGGCTTGGGCTGATTTAGCTAAGGGTGCTAAGGGTATATAGTTAAAATAGGTGTCTTGGCCAAAAGTATAATTAACCCTTTTTCTCTATTTGATAATAAACTTCATTTGAAATTTTATATCCAATAGCCGAATGTAACTTTTTTTGTTATATGCACTTATATATTATTGCTATTAAGTATAAAAAGACTTTATCAGGAGGTGTGAAACTAGTTAACGAGTTATGACAAAGATATTTTGACTATTCTCATATTTATATATGAGTTGAAAATTTAGTTTAGTTAGTATATTTTTAACTAAACTAAGTCCAAGCCCGTGCCCTTTATTGTTTCTTGAACTATCTTCTTGTGTAAATAGTTGACAGTAGTATTCAAGTGATTTATGGAGTTTCTCTCCAATGTTTTTTATTAAAATCATATCTCTGTTTATCTCTATCTCTACTGGTTTTTTTGTAGAGTACTTTAAGGCATTATCAATAAGATTTTTAAGTGCCATTGACAAATAATAAAAATCAGATGTGATTGTGAAATTTTCAATTATGGCTATATTTATGGATGTTTCATCTTCGATATATAGTTTTGAGAGTGCTTCGACAATAAGTGAATCTGCATTAAACTTTTCTAGTTTAAATGTTTGGACATTGGCATTTAGTTTTTCAATACTTAAAAGTTCATTTACCAAATCTTCCATATCATTAGTTGTTCTTTGAAGAATATCTTTATACTTGCCATCTTGAATCATTTCTAATGCTAGTTTCGATTTGGAAATCGGTGTTTTTAATTCATGAGCGATATCTCGTAATAGCCTCTCTCTGGAGTTTATAAGTGTTTGGATGTTTTGAGCCATAGTGTTAAAAGTTTGAGCTAGTTTTCCTATTTCATTATTACTATTAATAGTAATTCTTGTTTTATATTCTCCTTCTCCAAAATTTTTTAGTTTATTTGCAATTTTTTTAAGAGGATAGATAAGTTTAAGTACAAGAAGAAACATACCTATAAGGATTAAGACATCAAGAATTATATAATAGTTTAAAGAACTAATTTCTTCAATATATTTATCTTGACTTAAATCAGTAAGAAAAATTTTGTCATCAAGATAGCGCATATAAAGAAAATATTTTCCTTTTTTATGTTCTAAAATTTGAATACTAGAGAGTCCACTATTGTATCTGTAAATAGTTTTATAGTTCTTTATATTTTTTAAATTTAATTTTTCAAAATTAAACTCTTTGATTTTTTTGTTTAAAGTTAGAAGTTCATTATTTGCTAGATATGTAAAAAGTTCATCTGAAGCTTGAAGATATTTCTCTTTTAGGAGGGAATGAAGTGTTTTTTTAGTTAAAGTAGCTGTTTTAAAAGATACAAGGAACATCAAACTTAAACTAATAAAAAAGAGGGTAAGTACTTTTGTGAAGATTGACATTTATACTCCTACAAATTTGTAGCCAATACCCCAAACAGATTTTATATATTTTGGATTTTTGGCTTCATCACCTATCTTTTGTCTAAGATTACTTATGTGCATGTCAATAGTTCTATATCTTGCATCATACTCTATTCCTTTAATCGTATTTAAGATAAGTTCTCTGGAGAGTATTTTGTTCTTATTTTGGAGAAAAAAAAGAAGTAAATCATATTCTATTTGTGTTAAATCAACTTCATATCCGTCAACTTGCACTTCCATTTTGTTTTCATCAATACTGATATCTCCAATTTTTTGCACCCTCTGTTGTGTTGTTCGTCGTAATATTGCATTTATACGAATGATAAGTTCTCTTGGTTCATAAGGTTTTGCTAAATAATCATCAGCACCTGCTTCAAAAGCGAGAATTTTATCGCTAACTTCTCCTCGTGCAGATGAGATAATAATTGGAATAGCTGAGAGTTGACGAAGCTTTTTACATACATCAAAGCCATCCATTTGTGGTAGCATTAAATCAAGTACAACTAAAGAGTAATTTTTTAGATTATCTTTAAATTTTTCTATCGCCTCTTTAGGTTTGCTAAAAGCGACTACTTCAAAATCGTAGTTACTGAGATAGTCTTGGATGAGTTCTTGCATATCTAAATCATCTTCAATCAGTAAAATACTATCCATCAATTAACCTCCCATTCATCAAAATATTTGATAAATTTTCTTCTCTGTTTCTTATTGAGAGCTTTATGAATTTTTTGTAAAAATATATTTTCGATATTATGGGCTTTTTTGTCAAGAAAATTATTTAAATGGTTAAGTTTTTCTACATCTAATATTTCTTTTGAAAAAACTTTGCTTTTTTCTTTTTGTATCTCTTTCTTATAATTACCATACTCTTTTAAATCCTTACGGAAAGACTTTAGTATCATTTTTATCTCTTTTTTTTGTTGGAATGAAAGTTTTAGATGAGAGAGTTCTTTTTGTATGTGCTTTTTGCTGTGGTGCTCATATTCATAAGAAATAAGTGAACTAAATAGAAGTAAGAAAAGGAGTGTAAATTTCATTTTAAGCCTTTGGAACCTTTATATCTTTGTCATTTATCAAACCATTTTCAAAATTTTCATGGCAAGATTTACAGTTTGATTTTTTACTAACTTCTTCATTTTTAAATATTTTTATATCTATATTTTTGTGTCTTTTAATCCAGTAGGGTGTTTTTGTTATAGTTATTGTACTATTATTTTTTAAACTTTGTAATATATAAAATGCTGACTCTTTTGTGGAGTTGTTTGCACTATGGCTTAGAAGATAATTTTTGATGCTACGCATATCTGCATATTCGAGTGATGCATCATCTCCAAAATGATTTTCTAAACCATCCATCATAGTAGACCATGATTTTGATGGGAGTAAAAATGGTGGGTAGAGTAGATGACAAGMGCTACACTCCTCGTAAAAAAGAGTATGCTCCTGTTTGTAATCTATCTTTTGATTGGTATCTGCTAAGAGAGGATTATCTGGATTTTGTAGCATATATAACAAAAATATTGTACTTGAAGCAAGCCAAATGAAAGCAAAAACCTTTTGAAAAAGTGTAAGTTTTACTTCTGATCCTTGTGTATTTTTATATCCTGTAATCATAGAGTTAATTACATCACTTTTGTGTAAAAGAGTATCAAGTAGTACACCGGCAATATGTACACCTACTACAAGCATGAAAGCATTGGCAAAAAACTCATGTAACTCCTCAAAAAGCTCCATTTTTTTAAAGATAGTCTGATTTAAAAAGGCAAAGATTCCCATTCCCTCCTGTGTACCATAAGTGAGTGTACCGCTGATGGCTGTTAAAAGAGCAAGAACTATCATGGTTATAATTGCCCAAGAAGATGCAGGATTATGCCCTACATACTCTTTTTTATTGTCAAATACATGAGTCATATAGTAGATGAGTTCTTTTATACTAAAATTAAAATTGCTGAATTTTGAATATTTAACATTCATAAATCCCCACATCATTCTAAATATAAAAAGTAAGGCAATGGTATATCCAAAAGCTACATGTAAGGGCAGGAGTTTTTCAAAATCACTGACAATATATGCAACAGAAACAGTAAAAATAAGCAAGATATGAAAGAGTCTTGTAGCAAGACTCCAGATGTATGATTGATTAGTCATCGTCCCATCTTCCATAATTTGGTATATTTATATCTCTCTCACCATAGTATCCTTTGTCTGCTTTTGTATGACATGTCATACAGTTAGAGAGAGAACGTACCTCTTTTTGTTGTATAAACCTTTGTGCTATTTCTCTATGTTCATGCTTGAAGTAAGGTGTTTGCGTAACTGCTAAAGGTGACTTGTTTTTTGAGATACTTCTATCTATTTTTCTACTTCTTTTATAGGCATTGATGGTATCACTTGCATTATTTACTAGATATTTTAATAGTAAAACTCTATCTGGTTTCTCTAAAGAGGCATCTGTATCGAAATGGTTTTGTAAATTTCCCATCAATTTTTTCCAAGATCTTTGTGGCAGTAGACCAGGTTGATAGGCAAAATGGCATGATGCACACTCTTTAATATAATCTTGATTGTCTACGGGTTTAACCCCAGCTGTTTTGTAGTCACTTGCAAAAATAAAACTACTAAGTGTAATTATTGATAGTAATATTTTTTTCATAATGTATCCTTTATTTTTGATTTTTTGATGTAAGTAATTACATCACCTTTCTCTTCGGCTGTTCCAACACGCTTATAAACATC
The DNA here is from genome assembly GCA_002733155.1 of Sulfurimonas sp. GTDB lineage: Bacteria > Campylobacterota > Campylobacteria > Campylobacterales > Sulfurimonadaceae > Sulfurimonas. The sequence goes on along the minus strand of NVUO01000008.1, from coordinate 77,696 downwards.
TCTAAAATTTCTGCGCAACCATTTTTTAACTTCTTTTACTTTTGTAAATCTTTTCGGATTTGCATTTGGTGAGATAGGCTCTATAACTTTTCCTGTKGAAATGTTTTTACCTTTTTGTGTAATGTCATTTGTATGACAAGAAGTACAAGAAATTAGTTTGCCTTTTTTACCGATATGCTTAGATGTGAAAATTTTCTCACCTCTTGTATAGTTAAAAGCTTTAAAATTAGTGTTTTGTTTTTTTGCTTCGTTTTCTAAAGCTTGCACATAGACTTGCAGTTGTGGATTAAATTCAAATGAAAAGCCAAGAGATGTTAGAAATGATAAAGAGATAAGAACTTTTTTCATCTTCTACTCCTTAAAGTTTAGATACTAAAAGTATGACTTAAATGTGTCAATAAGGAATTTATAGTTACTTGACAATTTCTTTACAAAGTTTACAAAAAAGAACCAATCACTTCGCCAAAAAAATGACAGAAGTATTGGTACTCAATTATGTAGAGAGTGTGACTCTCTTACAGAGTGATATGCCTAATGGGGATATTATATTTGTAGCTATTCGTGATAAATATGATGATTTAAAATAATATCTTCTAGTTTTTCAAGTGGTGCATGAGTTATATTATTAAATTGAGTCCTATTAAAAGTTTGTTGGCGTTTTGCTAATTGGGCTGTATGTGTAGATATATTTAAAATCATCTCATCTAAACTTACTTTATTATCTAAATATTCCAATACTTCAACTATGCCTATAGCTCCCATTGAGTTTGGTAATCTTGTATATTTTTGCTCTAAAAAACATACTTCATCTATAAGGCCAATATCTAGCATTTTATTTGTACGTTTAGATATACGTTCACGTAATATTTCTCTATCTACATCTATATTATAAATATCTAAATTTTGTATAATGGACTTTGCTGGATTATCTTCAAACCATTTACTTGGGGCAATACTAGATGCTTCGTAAATTAGTAGGGCTTTTTGAATACGGTATTTATCATTTCTATCTATATTTTTCATATATTTTTCATCTAAATCGTATAAGAAATCATATGTTTTTTCTAAATCTTGTAGTTGTAAGTCTACTTTTTTTTCAATTTTTAAATCTATATATGGAAGGGTTGATAAACCCTGAAGTAATGATTTTAGATAAAAAGATGTACCTCCAACTATAATGAGGTTTTTATTATCTTCTTTACATCTTTGTAGAGTTTGTTTGTAAAGGTTTATAAAAATATCAACACTAAAATATTCATTTGGATATAAGACATCTATTCCAAAGTGTTTTATAGCTTCTAATTCATGCTTAGAAGGTTTAGCTGAGACTATATTTATCTCTTTATATATGCTTAAAGAATCTATGGAAAGTATGTACGCGTCAATTTTTTTGGCAATTTTTAAACTTAAATCACTTTTTCCTGATGCAGTTGGTCCTATAAGTGCGAGTTGAATCATAAGCAAATTATATCATTTTAAATCAAGTTTGGGTAAAATTAAACAAAAAATACTCTAAGGTCCATTTTTGCAAAGAATTTCTAAAAAACTTCAAGACTTTAACGAACTAGTAATGTTCGAACATTCAATATTTTCACTACCATTTATTTTTATAGCTATGATAGTTGCAGCTGATGGTTGGTTTGGAATGTATCTACTTATAATGGGGTCATTAGCAGCTATAAGTGCTAGAAATTTTGCAATGGGTGTAAATAGATTCGCAGATAGAGATATTGACGCAGCAAATCCGCGTACAGCTGGCAGACCAAATGTAGATGGACGTTTAGATGCTACGAGTATTATGATTTTTATACTTGTAAATGCCTTTGCTTTTGTTATAGTAGCTTATTTTATTAATCCATTAGCCTTTTCTCTTAGTGTACCAATCTTAGCTGTACTTGGGTCTTATTCCTATTTTAAAAGGTTTTCGTCTTTAGCTCATATTATACTTGGAATCTCCCTTGGTTTGGCTCCAATTGCAGGAGTTGTAGCAGTTAGTGCTGAGATAACTTCGTGGTCAGTATTATTATCATTTGGTGTAATTTTTTGGGTAGCTGGTTTTGATTTATTATATTCACTTCAAGATATAGAGTTTGATAAAAATAATAATCTTCATTCTATTCCATCTAAATATGGAGCTGAGGCTACTCTTTTTATATCAGCCTTATTTCATATGTTGTCTGTAATTTTTTGGGCTATGTTTGTATGGATAGCTGGACTTGGTTTTTTCGCAATCTTAGCTGTAATACTTAGCGGGATTATGCTTGCATATGAGCATCATATAGTTAGAAAAGATTTTACTAAGATTGATCGTGCATTTTTTACAGTGAATGGTTATTTAGGTATTGCTTTTTTTGTTTTTATAATACTTGATAAGGTTACAGCATGAGTGTACGTTTAGTTCCAGCTCCAATCTCTTTGGTTTTTAGTGTAAAAAGTACAGATGAACAATCTTTCTCACGTGAATATCACCAACTAAGTGAGACTGATGATGATCCAATCTCTCAATGGTTAAAATTAGCTAAAGCTAGAGGTGAGACTAGTGATAGTGATCCAGTTTTATTAAATCTTATTGTTGAACTTCATAGAAAAATAGACAGTTTAGAAATGTTTTTAAAAAATACTGAGCCTAAAAGATTATCTCTTACGAGTTCAGTAGAGATAGAATCTATTGGTTTTGAACACTTTAAATTAAGTGAAAATATTTTAGATAAAAATCAAGAATATTACGGTCGTATAGCTATGCCAGTTCACCCCAAACGTGATGTAGCAGTTTATTTTACAGCTCTAGATTCTAGCTTAGCTCTTATATCTAAGATGCATGATAGAGATGAAAAAGAGTGGTCAGCTTATATGACAGCAAGAGAGAGGGTACTTATCCGTGAAGCAAAAGAGGCTAGACAATGAGATTAGATTTTATTGGTATTGAGTATCTAGTTGTAGCTATGACTGCAATGATACTTTATCTAATTTATTATGTATTTTCTAAAGATAGTCAATACCAAAAAAATATTCATTCAGTAGCCTCAGTAGTTGAAGAATTAAATAGAGAGATATATTATCTTAAAAAAACAGTTAAAGAAACAGCCTTAAACCTGCAAAAAACTACATCTAGAATGAAGGATGATGAGATATACCAAGAGATTGAAAGAAGTGTATATGATATGGTAAAACCATTGTCTATTGGTCTAAAAAGAATGGAAGAGCAGGTATCTTCTCTTGATGATAAAATAGATACTAGAATCTCAAATCTTGAAAATGGGGTTAAGCAAATCTCTATACCATCATCAGTTCATGGAAATGATGATGAAAAAATAATCTCATTATATAAGCAGGGTGTAAGCCTCGGGACTATATCAAAAGAGTTACATATTTCAAAAGCAGAAGTAGAGTTTGTTTTAAAAATTAATAAAATTAAATAGGAATCTTTTTTTATGGCAGATAGAAAACTTTTTACCCTCGTAACTATACTAATTACTATAAGTATAGTTATGACTTATTCATTATCAGCATATACAACCTTACTTTTTGGTGTAAATGAATTTCATTTTGCAATCAGACAGGCAATATTTGGTTTTGTAAGCATAATTGTTATTTGGTTATTAGCCCAATTAGACCCAGATAAGTACTTAAGTATTATAGGTTTTACTCTTTTTATTGGTTCAACTAGCCTTATGGTTATAATGCCATTTTTACCAGATTTTTTAGTATCAGCAGTTGGTGGAGCTAAAAGATGGATAAAACTTTTTGGTTTTTCTTTAGCCCCAGTTGAGTTTTTCAAAATAGGATTTGTATATTTCCTTGCCTGGAGTTTTTCGAGAAAACTAGGTCATCATGATGGCATGGGTATTAAAAAAGAATATATCCGTTTTGCTCCTTACGGACTTGTATTTATTGTAGCTATGTTTATAATAGCTTTTGTTCAAAATGACTTAGGTCAGGTTGTAGTACTTGGTTTAACACTTTTAATTATGTTAATGTTTGCTGGTAGTAGTTTTAGATTTTTCTTAACTCTATTAGTGGGTGCATTTTCTTTTTTATTATTTTTTATATTAACAGCCGAACATAGAATTTTACGTATTAAATCTTGGTGGGCTTTGGCACAAAATACTGTATTGGAACTTTTACCAGAATCCTTAGCAAAAGAGTTAAGGGTTCCAACTGAGGTAGAACCATATCAGATTGGTCACTCTTTAAATGCTATTCATAATGGTGGTTTATTTGGAGTGGGTATTGGAAATGGTACATTTAAACTTGGTTTTCTTTCAGAGGTGCATACAGATTTTGTTTTAGCTGGACTAGCTGAAGAGTTTGGATTTTTTGGAGTATTATTTGTAGTTCTTATATTTTTATTGATGCTTCAAAGACTATTTAAAATTGCAAATAGAAGCCAAAATAGTATTATTTATTTATTTAGTCTAGGCGTAGGTTTACTTTTAGCTTTTGCATTTTTGGTAAACGCTTACGGAATTAGTGGTATTACACCCATTAAAGGTATATCAGTACCATTTTTATCTTATGGTGGCAGTACTATGTTAGCAGGCTCCATCGGTATAGGTATGGTTTTAATGGCATCTAAAAAGGTAAAAATGTAATGAAGTTATGTATAACTGGTGGTGGTACTGGTGGTCATTTAATGATAGCTGAAGCATTAGTTGAAGCTGCTGTAAATGATGGTCATGAAGTTATATTTATTGGTTCAAGTTCTGGACAAGATAAAAAATATTTTTTAAATGATAGTTCATTTTCTCATGTATATTTTTTAAATACAACAGGAGTTGTAAACCAAAAAGGTTTAGGAAAACTAAAGGCATTGTTTAAGGTTTTTTTAGCTTTTTTTAAATCTAGAAAAATATTAAAAATACACAATATCGATGCTGTGTATAGTGTAGGTGGTTTTTCAGCAGCTCCAGCCTCATTTGCTAGTATATCTAAGAATATAGCTCTTTTTATACATGAACAAAATGCAGTTATTGGTAGACTAAATTCACTTTTAAAACAATTTGCTAAGAGTTTTGTATCAGCTTATGAGGATTCTTCTCCGATAAAAGGATACCCAGTAAAAGAAAACTTTTTTCTAACTCAAAGAATTAGAAAAGATATAAAAACTATCATTTTTTTAGGTGGATCTTTTGGGGCTAAGGCTATAAATGATTTAGCCTTGGATGTAGCTCAAAAACTAATAGATAAAGGTATAAAAGTTATACATCAAGCTGGTGAGAGTGATTATAATAGAGTGAAAAACGAGTATGAAAAACTTGGAATTGAAGTAGAATTATATCACTTTACTAAAGATTTAGATAAGTTGATAACTAGGGCTGATTTAGCTGTAAGTCGTGCTGGTGCATCTACACTTTGGGAACTAACAGCTAATGGATGTCCAGCTTTATATGTACCATATCCATACGCAGCAGCTGATCATCAGTTTTTTAATGCAAAATTCATAGTAGATAAAAATTTATCTTGGTGTGAACGTGAGGGTGAGGGCTTAAAAGATAAATTATTAGAAATTTTAAATGAAGATTTAGAAGAAAAAAGTAAGGCTTTAATGGAATACTCACAAAAAGATGTAGCTAAAAAGATGATAAGTGATATATCTAAATTTTTATAATTGTATAGTACAATATGAATACTAAATAAAATACTTAAAAAGGTACTTAAATGCAAGCGATTTTATCAAATTACACTGCAAGTATTACAGAGTTAAAAAAATCCCCAACACAGCTTCTGAAAAATGCTGGAGATGAAGTTATAGCTATACTTAATCATAATGTTGCAGATGCTTACCTAATTCCAGCGAAGACTTATGAAGCTATGGTTGAAATGTTGGATGATTATATGTTAAGCCAAGAAATAAAACAAAGATTAGATGAAGACTTTACTCCTGTTGAAGTAAAGTTAGATGAGTTATAAACTTACATTTCATCCAAAGGCTCTTAAAGAATTTAAAAAATTAAATAGTAGTTTTAGGGAACAATTTAAAAAGAAACTAGAATCTAGGCTAGAGAATCCTAAAGTATCTAAAGATAAGTTAAGTGCTTACGATAATGTTTATAAAATAAAGTTAAGGACAGTTGGATATAGACTTGCTTATAAAGTTCTTGACAAAGAAATACTCATAATAGTTTTAGCAGTTGGACAAAGAAAAAATTCTAAAATATACAAACTACTTCAAGCGAGAGAAAAATAGTAATGCTTGAAAATATAACTTATGAGTATTGTGCAGTTGATAACAAGCTTATAAATTATATTGAATCTACTCCATCTCTTCACATGTTTTTTAAAAAAGATTGGGAAAATTTAAAAGCGAAACAATATTGCGGAATTATTAATTATGATGGAGAAGATTTTTATATACTTCCTAAGATATCAAAAGATAATGATGAAGAAAATCTAAATATATTTATATATATGTTGATGTATTCCTATGATATAAAAGTTCATAATGAAGATATAGCAAATGCAAAGAATGAAAAATCAAATAATATTATAGAGATTTTTATACAAATGTTTGCTAAAAATTTGTTTCATGAACTTCAACGCGGAATCTACAAAGAATACATAACAGAGCAAGACAATTTAAGAGTGCTTCGTGGAAAGTATCTTATAAATGAAAACCTAAAGTACAATTTTACAAAGGCTAAAATTTATTGTGAATATGATGAGTTTTCACAAAATAATGACTTGAATCAGTTCTTTTTATATGCTATCAAAACTTTAATGAAATTCACTAAAAATAAAAAACTTTTAAAACAATGTGAGCTGATTTTTGATGAAGTTGAATCTATGGATTTTGATATAAATACTTTAAAAATAAACTTTAATAGACTAAATACTAGGTTCAAAGACAGTTTTGAATTTGCCTTGTTGCTTTTACAAAAATCAATACCTATATTTGAGAATGGTAAAAAAAGTTTTGCATTTTTATTTGATATGAATGAACTTTTTGAAAAATTTATAGGTAATGTTCAAAAGGCTATAGATTCTAGTGCAAAACTTCAATATGAACGAAACTTTGGTAATTTAAAATTAATACCAGATATAGTTTGTAACAATTTGATTATAGATGCAAAATATAAAAGTGTAATAGATAAAAAAGATTTAAAAAGAGATGATAAATACCAGATGTTTGTATATGGTACAAATTTTGGAATTAAAAATACTATGCTTTTATATCCACAGCATCAGATTCAAATAAAAGAAGATTTACAACTAGGAAAAGATGATAAAATGATAAAATTAAAAATGAGAAGTGTTGATTTGAATTTTGATGGTGGGTATAGTGAATATGTTGCTGAGATTAAGAATAGAATGGAGATAATGAAATGAATAATAAGGAAAAATTTAGAGAATACTTGAAACAAACTAAAAATACGCATGATAATTTTTTTCAAGATGATAGAATTAATACATTTATTAGAATTCTAGATATAGACTTACCAAAAAAATTAGTAAGTCTTGGGGAAGATACTGCTTCATTATTATTAATTGAAGATTTCTTATATTTACGTAATTTAAAAACTAGATGTTTAAAAGGTGGAGACTTGCATGAATGGAATATAAGTATAAGTTCTATGGAACCAAGTTCAGCACTATTGAATTATCATAATTTCTTATACAATAAGCTTAATGATACAAATGTTTTGGAATTGATGGATAAAGAAAATAATCCAAAAAATACGAATATAATCCTATACGGTGCTCCAGGAGTTGGAAAAACTCATAATTATCAAAGAATTATTTCTATGATAGAAAATGAAAAAAATGAAAAAGATATATTTAATACTATTACAGATAATAAATCTAATGAAGCAGTTGAACTAGATAGCGGTACATTTAAAAAGATAAAAAATGAGAAAAGAGTTGAGTTTGTAACCTTTCATCAAAGTTATTCTTATGAAGATTTTATAGAGGGTTATAGACCAAGTGAAAATGGAGATATAAAACTTAAAAATGGTGTTTTTAAAAATATTGTTGATGAAGCCTTAAAACAAGAGACAAAAAACTTCTACATAGTTATAGACGAGATAAACAGAGGAAATATATCTAAAATTTTTGGAGAACTTATAACGCTTATAGAAGAAGATAAAAGAGATAAATACGAAGTAACTCTGCCTTACTCAAAGGAAAGTTTTAAGATACTATCAAATCTTTACATAATCGCTACTATGAACTCAACTGATAAATCTATTGCTACTATTGATATAGCTTTAAGACGTAGATTTACATTTTTAAAAATGAAGCCAAATTTAGCATTGGTTGAAGATGATAATGCTAGAGATTTAATGAAAAAATTAAATGAATATATTGGAAGTAAAGATAATTTAGGTGAAGACTATATGTTAGGTCATAGTTATTTTATGAAAGTAAACAATGACAAAGACTTAGAATTTATAAAAGAGTATAAAATAAAACCACTTCTTGAAGAGTATTTTTATTCAGATGACGTTAAATTAAATGAAGTTTTAGAGATACTCAAATAATGAAACAATATGATGAGTGGAACGAAGTTAAAAAGAAAATTGCTAATAATTTTAAAAGTAACGCCTTCCTTGTTCAAGGACGACTGTTTGATGTCAAAAGATTGGAAAATAAAATAGGAATGATTTCTATCAGTGAATTTAAAGAGCTACTAAATGTGTAAGTTTTCTCCTCTTAGAAAAACTAAGAGGCATCCCGAAGGTAATTATAGTAATAGTATACTAGATATTATGGTATACGTCAATTTATTGGAGTAAGATAAATGCTTAAAGAAATAGCGCATGATTTAGTGGATTTAATATTTGACTGGGGCTATATTGGTATATTTTTACTTATGGCTATTGAAAGCTCGTTTGTACCATTTCCTAGTGAGATAGTCCTTATCCCAGCTGGTTATTTGGCTTCACAGGGGCAGATGAGTATATCTTTGATTATGTTATCTGGTCTTAGTGGATCTATGATTGGAGCTTTGATTAATTATTATTTAGCTTTAAAATTAGGGCGAAAAATATTAAAAAGATATGGAAAATATTTTTTTATAAAAGAAGAGACATTAAAGAAAATGGATAATTTTTTTGATAAACATGGACATATATCTACCTTTATTGGTAGGCTTATACCTGGTGTTCGCCAATTAATTTCTGTTCCAGCAGGATTATCTAAAATGAATTTAATAGTATTTTCTACATATACAGCATTGGGTGCTGGAATATGGGCTTTTATTTTAACTATACTTGGATATTTTATTGGTGAAAATCAAGAATTAATTGATTTTTACTTAAAGCAAATAACTATAACTGTATTATTTCTTTTAGTTTTACTAGGAAGTTGGTATGCTTACAAAACAAAAGGTATAAAATATGAATAATTTAGATTATATGTTTCTTCCAGGTTTCTTAGGTACACGTGCACCATTTTTTATGGATGTAGTGACTTTAATAGTAGCTATACTGCCATTACTTATAGCTGGAGCTATATCTTTAGCTAGAAATAAATATTATAAGGCTCATGCCTATGTACAGGTATTTATATTTGCATTTTCAGTGATAGTATTAATTTATTTTGAGATTGGCGTAAGAATGGCTGGTGGATTTAATGCTTTTATGGAGGATAGTTCAGTCTCTTATAAGTATGCTTTTATTGTTTTAATATTTCATATAATTATTTCAGTAACTACTTTGATATATTGGTCTAAAACAATATTTACAGTCAAAAAACAGTTAAAGGCAGGTACACATAAAAAATCAGGTCTAAAAACTTTTATAGGTGTAGTCGCAATTTCACTTACGGGAATATGGGTATATTTACTTATGTTTATCTTTTAGATAGGTACAAGCGCCGTGATAAATTAAAAGGAATTACTTCTTTTTCCGTGATAAAATAATAGGGGAAGGTTCCCTTGAATTTATGAAATAAATTAAAAGGAAGAAAACTCAGCGTTAGCGTAGGAAAAGGAATTACTTCTTTTTCCGTGATAAAATAATAGGGGAAGGTTCCCTTGAATTTATGAAATAAATTAAAAGGAAGAATAAGATGAGTTTATTAGAAAAAAAAGCACCAGAATTTTGTTTAGCTAACCAAGATGACATAGAGATATGTTTAAGAGACTTAAAAGGAAAATGGATAGTTTTATATTTTTATCCAAAAGATAATACACCAGGTTGTACAACTGAGGCTTGTGAATTTACAGAAGCATTACCAAATTTTAATGATTTAGATGCAATTATTATTGGAGTAAGCGCAGATTCAACTAAGAAACATAGAAATTTTATAGAAAAACATTCACTTTCTATAACTTTACTGAGTGATGAATCTACAGACATGATGCAAGAGTACGGTGTATGGCAGTTAAAGAAAAACTTTGGAAAAGAGTATATGGGTATTGTACGTACTACATTTATTATAAATCCAGATGGAATTATAAAAGCTGTATTTGATAAGGTTCGCGTAAAAGAACATGTAGAAAAAGTACAGCAAACACTTCAAGAATTACAAAACTCATAATTAACAAAGTAATTTTTAAAACTATTTTAGATATAATTCGCGGATTTTTCTTTATGATTTATTCATTTGAAAACATTAAGCGATTATGTCAAAAGTTAGTGCAACTCTCTTTTTTAAGAGAAATTGTCCGACATTCTCAAAGTTTAACTAACAAAACTCTTAGCTGAAATAAAGCTACTTAAAGGACCTTAAATGGTAACTATGAAAGACTTATTAGAATGTGGTGTACACTTCGGACACCAAACTCGTCGTTGGAATCCAAAAATGAAAAAGTATATTTTTGGTGTTCGTAAGAACATTTATATCATCGATTTACAAAAAACTCTTCGTTATTTCCGTAACACTTATACAATTGTAATGGACGCTGCAGCTGAAGGTAAGACTATTCTTTTTGTTGGTACTAAAAAACAAGCTCGTAACTCTGTTAGAGATGCAGCTATAGCTTGTAATATGCCATATGTAGATAACAGATGGTTAGGCGGTATGCTTACTAACTTCCCAACTATTCAAAAATCTATCCGTAAACTTGATGTAATCACAGAGATGCAAGAAAATGGTCAAATTAATCTTTTAACTAAAAAAGAAGCTTTAATGCTTACTCGTAAAAAAGAAAAATTACAAGCATACTTCGGTGGTATTCGTGATATGAAAAAACTTCCAGATATGATGTTTGTTGTAGATGCTGTAAAAGAGCATATCGCAATTTTAGAGGCTAGATGTCTTGGTATACCAGTTGTAGCTCCACTAGATACTAACTGTGACCCAGATTTAATCACTTACCCAATTCCTGGTAATGATGATGCTATACGTTCAATTCAACTGTTTTGTCGTGAAATGACTGCAGCTATCAATGAAGGTAAAGCCTTACGTGATGCACCAGATGAAGAAGAGCAAGTTGAAGAAGTAAGTGCAGAGAGTTCTACTGAATCTGAAACAGCTACAGAAGTTAAAGAAACACAAGCTGCTACTCCAGCTAAAACAGAGGAAGTTTAATTATGGCAGTTACAGCAGCACAGGTAAAAGAATTACGCGCAGCTACTGACGCTCCAATGATGGATTGTAAAAAGGCTTTAGTTGAATCTGATGGTGATATGACTAAAGCAACTGAGTGGCTTAAGGAACGTGGTATAGCTAAAGCTGCTAAAAAAGCTGGTAGAATTGCTGCTGAGGGTCTTGCCGGAATTGTTATCGCTGATGACTTTTCAAAAGCTACTGTAATTGAGATAAATTCTGAGACTGACTTTGTTGCACAAAATGAAGGTTTTCAAAATTTAGTTAAAGATTCAGCTCAAGAAATTTATGCTAATCAACCAGCTGATGTAGATGCTTTTAATGCTTCTACATTTGGTGCTAGTTTTGCTGAAGCTGTAAACAAAATTGGTGAAAAAATCGAACTTCGTCGTTTTTCAACATTAAATGCAGATTCAAAAACTGCTTTAAATGGTTATATTCACTCAAATAATCGTATAGCTGTAATCATTAAAGCTGAGTGTGATTCAGAAAAAACCGCTGAGGGTATGCGTGATATACTTAAGCAAGTAGCTATGCACACGTCCGCTATGAAGCCAACTACTCTTACATATAAAGATTTTGATGCTGCATATGTGGAGGGTGAGACTAAAGGTAGGATTGAAGCTCTTAAAAAAGAGAATGAAGAACTGTCTCGTCTTAAAAAACCACTTAAGAATGTACCAACATACATCTCTAAAATGCAATTAACTGATGAAGTTATGGCTCAAGCTGAAACTGATATCAAAGCAAAACTAAAAGAGCAAGGTAAACCAGAGAAAATCTGGGATAAAATTGTACCTGGTCAAATAGCTCGTTTTATTCTTGATAATACTATGCTAGACCAAGAACAAGCACTTTTAAACCAACAATATGTTTTAGATGACAAGTTAACAGTAGCTGAGGCTATTGATGCTGCAGCTGCGTCTCTTGGTGGTACGGCTAATATTACTGAATTTATTCGCCTTGAAGTTGGTGATGGAATTGAGAAAAAAGAAGATGATTTTGCGGCAGAGGTTGCTGCACAAATGGCTTAAGCATTTTGCTTAGCCATTTCTTTTAGAAATATATATAAGATTTAAATATTTATTATAAATGAGTATTTTAGTAACCTTATTATAATACTTTTATTTGTCTACCTATACCTATCTTGACAATTTTTTACAATACAACTAATATAAAGATATGAAATTACGTATTATTAGTTTAGTTTTATCACTATCTTTTTTATTTTCCTTAACATTTGAGCATATCTCATATACAATATTATTTGAAAATTCTTCATCAAAAACTGTTGAATTTGTAATGGAAAAAAGAATAGCTGAAAAATATATTGATGATACAAATTTAATATCTTCAATTTTGTTTTTATATAATAGTAAAACGAAATTACCAATACCTACATTTAAAGAAAAAAGCTACATTTTCAAATTAAATAATACACTGTTTAGGCCACCTATCCTTTCTTAGCCACTCCCTCATTTTTAAGCGTTTATAAATTTAATTATATAGGAATTATGATGTTAAGATACAGTACATTATTAAAAGGTAACGATGTATTTAAAAAAAGTTACTTTAAAGAACATAAACTAGAGTTGCTTAAATTAGCCAAAAATGGACAACATCCAAAAGCACTTTTTATAGGTTGCGCAGATTCAAGGGTAATACCGAACCTCATAACGCAATCAGCCCCTGGTGATCTTTTTGTTTTAAGAAATGTTGGAAATTTTGTAGCTCCTTATAAGCCAGATGAAGATTATCATGCAACTGCATCGGGGATAGAGTATGCAGTTACAGCGTTAAAGGTATCTGAGATAATTATTTGTGGTCATACAGAATGTGGAGCAATTAATGCACTTTATACAGGAGTTGAAGATGCTGCGTTTATTCATACTAAAAAATGGCTTAGCTTAGGTGATAAAGCAAAGTCATTAGCAAAATCATCCATAGATAAAAATGCTTCACATGAACAATTATTGCGTTTAACTGAAAAGCTCTCTGTAGTTTTTCAGATAGAAAACTTACTTACATACCCATATGTAAAACAGGGTGTTGAAGATGGAACTATCCATATACATGCTTGGATTTATGATATTCATAATGGAAATATTGAGTATTATGACCCAGATGAATCTACATTTAAAGTTTATAAGATAAATAATAGGAGGGTAATATGTTAAGTACAAAAAATTTATCAGGTGATATGTTTGGTGGTGTTACAGCAGCAGTTGTAGCATTGCCCCTTGCTTTAGCATTTGGTGTTCAATCGGGCATGGGAGCAATTGCTGGGCTTTATGGAGCTATAGCTCTTGGTTTTTTCGCAGCTTTATTTGGTGGGACTAATACGCAAATATCTGGTCCAACTGGTCCTATGACTGTAGTCTCAGCTGTAATAATTGCAGGTGAAATAGCTTTATATGGTTCTTTAGAAGCTGCAATTGGGTCTATAGTAGCTACCTTTGTTTTAGCTGGTTTTTTTTTAGTTATTATGGGTATATCTCGTATAGGTCAATATATTCGTTATATGCCATATCCTGTAATTTCAGGTTTTATGAGTGGGATTGGTATGATAATTATAATTATGCAAATTTTTCCATTTTTTGGAATGAATTCTTATGGAAGTATTTTAGATATATTTGCAAATCTGACAACACTTGCCAGTGGTATTAATGCTCAGGCAGTTGTTCTTTCTTTATCTACTCTTGCTATTATATATCTTTTTCCAAGAATCACAAAAATAGTTCCATCTGCCTTAGTAGCACTTATCACTCTTTCTGTAATAACAGTTGTTGCAGGATTAGATGTACCAATTATCGGGGATATTCCAAAAGGTCTTCCTGATGTTCATATTGATACCCTTTTAGGTATGGATTGGCATCACCCAATGGTTATAATTATTCCAGCATTAACCCTAGCTTCATTGGGTGCGATAGATTCTCTTCTTACCTCGGTAGTAGCAGATAATATGACTAAGACACAACATAATTCCAATAAGGAACTCATTGGTCAGGGTATTGGAAATATGGCAGCTGGAATAATTGGTGGACTGCCTGGTGCTGGTGCTACTATGCGTACAGTTGTAAATATTAATGCTGGCGGTACAAGTAGATTGTCAGGAGTTATACATTCATTTGTGCTTTTAGTTGTTTTATTTGGTGCTGGTGAGTATGCAAAACTTATACCTTTACCTGTGCTAGCTGGAATTTTGATTAGTGTGGGTATTGGTATAATCGATTATAAAGGTAYAAAACACATTATGCATGTACCACGCGCAGATGCTGTTGTAATGGTAATAGTTTTAACACTAACCGTATTTGTAGATTTACTTCAAGCTGTGGCAGTTGGATTAGTAATGGCTTCAATGTTATTTATGAAACAAATGGGTGATACTGCTGAGTCTAAAGCTATCAGTTCTATGCTTGATGATTTTCATGATTTTCATCTAAAAGAGGATGAAAAAGGTATTTCAGACGATATAAAAAATCAGATTTATATCCAACATTTTGATGGACCTATATTTTTTGGCTTTACAGCACATTTTAAAACAATGATGCAAGAGTTACCAGATGTAAGTGTAGTTATATTTAGAATGCAAAATGTACCTACAATTGATCAAACTGGTATGTATGCCCTTGAAGATGCTATTTTGGAACTAGNAAAAAAAGATATAGCTATTATTATAGTGGGTATACAAAAACAGCCTAAAGATATGCTAAAAAATATTAGATTAATACCTGAATTAGKTTSWRMKKWWYAWAWMTTTWMWRRAWKYAKCSRGGSKNATARAMNASTYWSMMKATTGTCAATTGGAGTTTAAAAATAATAATTTTGATAAAGTAAAAAGAAAAATTTCATGGCGTTATTAAAATCATAAATATTATACTGTAAGTAAAATTATATGCTCAAAGAGTTTCTAAAACTAGAAAAAGGAAGTAAAGTTACATGCTCAAAGAGTTACTTGAGAGCTATTAAATAAAATTACCATAAATGAAATACAATGGAGAAGATACAAATGTTATATTTTAAATTTTTACAAAATGTTATGCTTACTACTGAAGTACTACTTCTAGCTGGTTGTAATAGTTCTTCTCCAACTGAAGAGAATCTCTCAATCCTAAGTTCAAGTTTAACAAGAAACTTAGCACCTAAAGCAAACAATAATGAATTACAAGCCTTAGCTGAGAATAACAATAAATTTGCTTTTACTATTTTTGATAAACTTTATAAAAACGAGAAAGGTAATATATTTTTCTCTCCATATAGTATATCTGAAGCTCTAGCAATTGTTTATGCTGGGGCTAAAGGTGATACAAAGACAGAAATAGCTTCAGTATTTAATTTTAATACTGATGATGACAATTTACATGAAAGTTTTAATGCATTAGACCTACATTTAAAAAGTGAAGATGAAAACTATATATTTAATCCTAATAATGCTATTTGGATACAAAAGAATTATCCTATATTAGAGGGCTATTTAAACACTATAAAAGTTAATTATGGTGCAAATATAAAAGTATTAGATTTCGTAAATAAGACAGAAGAATCTAGAGTTATTATTAATAAGTGGGTCAAAAAAGAAACTAATCAACGTATTACAGAGATTATCCCTGAGGGAGGTGTTAACCAAGCTACACCAATTGTAATCACAAATACAGTCTATTTTGCTGGAGAGTGGTTAAAGAAATTTGATAAATCCTATACTAAAAATGATACCTTTACAGCCGAAGATGGATTTAGTAAACAAACTCCTTTTATGAAGCAATATGACGKWAMYKACRAWKRYMYRSWARAKAKNTACKRWCNNGYTATNASARTTAYSNATNAKAAARRWGMAARAVBWWYRATGNTTWATYRTGMTGCCNNAGATGAAAATGAGTATATAAACACTATAGATAACATAGAAAGCATATATCAGAATATTAAGGACATGAGCTATTCAAATATCATATTAAAAATGCCAAAATTTGAGTTTAGTACTCCCCTTTATGACATTAAAGAGTATTTAAAAACATTGGGAATGATTGCCCCTTTTTATGGGAGTGCAGATTTTAGTAATATGACAAGTGATAATAGTTTATTTATAGGTTCTATTTCACATAAAGCTTTTATTATGATTGACGAAGAGGGAACAGAAGCTGCAGCAGCAACTGTTGTAGTAGATATTAATATATCCCTTCCAGACAATGTTATTACTTTTGATATTAATAGAGGATTTATCATTTTTATCAAAGATGACAATACTAATCAGATTTTATTTATTGGAACAATTGTAGATATTTAGGAGAGCGTTTAAAACTCCGTGTCAGCTACAATCCTTAACATAAGTTACACCTTTTTCTCACTGGCATAGTCCATTTTTTTGAAGCATTTTTTATCCCCAAATAGAGTAATTTAAACAGATAGTTTTCTAAATTGGCGTTGAATTTAAGTAATACGCCACTTTTTATTACTACAATATTACAACTGTTTATAATATTTTTCCTTATACTTTTACATTAAAATAATTTTTTCCTTTTCATTAATGTTAAAATAAAGTTTACTTACTATACAATAATTTAAAAAAATAAAGAGCAACATATGGATTATAATTTTTATTTACCATTAACCATTATTCTTATCTTAGTAGTACTTATACCTTTTCTTTTCCATCTAAGTTCATACCTTGGCGAAAAATCAAAAGATTCCAAGGCTGTAAATCAGACTTATGAATGTGGAATTAATAAAACATACAAAGATAGTTTTGAAAGATTTAATGTAAAGTTTTATCTTGTAGCTATTATATTTGTACTTTTTGATGTAGAGATTTTATTTATGTTCCCTTGGGCAGTTACCCTTAGGGATACTGGTTTTTTTGGTTTGTTTGAAATGTTTACATTTATGGGTTTATTACTAGCTGGACTTATATATATTTATAAAAAAGGTGCCTTAAAATGGAGTTAGAAAATCCACAGCTTCCTACAGATACAGCTATAGTTACAAAGCTAGAAGAGGCAGTTGGCTGGGCTAGAGAATCATCACTTTGGCCTATGATATTTGGAACAGCTTGTTGTGCTATAGAGTTTATGAGTGCAGCATCTAGTAGATATGATATCTCAAGGTTTGGTGCTGAAGTAGTTCGTTTTGCTCCAAAACAAGCTGATTTGATGATAGTAGCTGGAACAATTTCATATAAACAAGCTCCGATTTTAAAACAAATATATGAACAGATGTGTGAGCCAAAATGGGTTATAAGTATGGGTGCATGTGCCTGTTCGGGTGGTTTTTATGATAATTATACAACTATGCAGGGAATTGATGAAATAATACCAGTTGATGTATATGTAGCTGGATGTCCACCTAGACCTGAGGCATTATTAGATGCACTTATAAGTTTACAAAAAGATTTAAGAGAAAAAAAATATAACCCAAAAAGACATAAAAACTTTAAAGGTGCACTTGATAATGTCTAAGTATATAACAATATTATCAAAGGGTCTATACTCTTTTATCAAGACGAAATATGAAAATGGTTTTAACTATCTTTTAGATATAACTGCAATAGATTATAGTGAGTATGAGACTGAACATAAGCAACAATATGCCTTAGTATATATACTAAGGCATCAGGATTTTAAACAGGTAATTATCATTAAAACATATATATCCTCTTTATATATAGATAGTATTAGTGATATTTTCTCTGGAGCTAACTGGTTAGAACGTGAAGTATATGATCAATACGGGATAGAATTTAATAACCATCCAAATATGAGACGTGTATTAAATCATAGGGAATTTGTGGGTTTCCCTCTAAGAAAATCTTATCCTATAACTAAGGGTCAATTATTATACGAGGTAGATGATTTATTAGATGAGATGAAAAATCATTTGAAATATAAAAATATAAAAGATAAAGATTTGATGTTTTTAAATATAGGGCCAGCTCACCCAGCTAGCCATGGGACTATTCGTACATATGTAGCTCTTGATGGAGAGACTATAGCAGCTGCAATTACAGAGATAGGTTATCTTCATCGTGGATTTGAAAAATCATGTGAGAACCATACATATAATCAAATTGTTCCATATACAGATAGACTAAATTACTGTTCAGCTATTAGTAATAATATAGCATTTGTAAAAACTGTTGAAGAGATGTTAAATTTGGATATTACCCCAAGGGCAAAAGCTATAAGGGTTATGCTTTTAGAACTTTCACGAATTGAAGATCATCTAGTATGTTTAGCAGCAATACTTGTAGACATGGGCGGACTTACAAACTACTGGTATATTTATAACCCTAGGGAGGATATTTATGATTTATTATCTAAACTAACTGGGGCTAGACTTACCAACTCATTTATGAGAGTTGGCGGAATGGCAAATGACTTATATGATGGATTTAAAGCTGATTTAAAAAATGTATTGATTAAGGTTAAAGAGGGTATAGATGAGGCGCTTTCACTTATAAAACATAATAGGATTTTTCATGATAGGACTCAAAATATAGGTATTATAAGTGCCAAAGATGCAATAAATGCTTCTTTAACTGGTCCAAATCTAAGAGCTTCAGGAATAAGTTTTGATATGAGAAAAGATAATCCATATTATGGTTATGAGAACTATGATTTTGATGTAGTAGTTGGAAGTATTGGCGATGTATATGACCGTATAATGGTTAGGTTTGAAGAAATTACACAAAGTACATCTATTATAAAACAAGTAATGAAAAACTTGCCAGATGGTGAGGTAAATATAAAAGATGCCAGTGTAGTATTACCAAAAAAAGAGGATGTATATAATACTATTGAGGGTGTTATGAACCAGTTTAAATTAATTATAGATGGAGTTAAAGTAGCTTCAAATGAGTATTATTCATCCATAGAGGCTACAAATGGTGAACTTGGTTTTTTTATTGTTAGTGATGGGAGCGGAACTCCGTATAAGGTAAAGGTAAAATCACCATCTTTTTCTGCAATTGCAGCTTATCCCAGTATGATTGAGGGCTCATTATTAGCAGATTCTATTTTAACACTTGGTAGTTTAAATATTATAGCTGGAGAGATGGATAGATGAGTTTTGTTTTTACAAAAAAAAATACTCTTAAAATACAAGAGTTAAAAAAGTCTTATCCAAAGAAAAAGGCTCTAATCCTACCCCTATTATGGATGGTTCAAAAACAAGATAACTTTATAAGTGAAGCTGCTATGAAAAAAGTAGCAGATATAACTGAACAATCATATATACATATATATGGAGTAGTTACATTTTATACAATGTTTAGATTAAATAAGCCAGAGAAAAAAATCATTGAAGTATGTCGTACCTTATCATGTGAGTTAAATGGTAGTGAGGATATTAAAGCATATCTAGATTATAACTATTCAAATGAGTATGAGATTCTTGAGGTTGAGTGTATGGGTGCATGTTCAGGTGCTCCAATGTGTACACTTAATGGTAAGTATATGGAAAATGTCACAAAAGAAGAACTAACAAGGGTTTTAAAATGATTAAAAAGATTGTTAGTAAAAATTTTGATATAAAAGATTCTTTTAAAATAGATGTAGCTCTAAAAAATGAAAGATACAGTTCGCTTGCCTCTGTTTTTGAAAAAACTCCTTTAGAGATAACTGAAATAATAACCTTAAGTGGTTTACGTGGAAAAGGTGGGGGTGGAGCTTCAGCTGGATGTAAATGGAGTCTTTTAGATGAGTATAGTGGTACAAAATATTTAGTAGTGAATGCAGATGAGAGTGAGCCTGGTACATTTAAAGATAGACGTATATTATCACATGATCCACATCTTCTAATAGAAGGAATTATTGCTACTTGTTACGCAATTAAATCACATATATCATATATATATGTACGTGGGGAATATGAAGAGTTTTCTGATATATTGCAAATAGCTATAGATGAGGCATATGATAGGGACTATTTAGGAAAGAATGCTAAATACCTAGTGGATATTGTCGTACATCGCGGGGCTGGTGCATATATATGTGGTGAAAAATCAGCTTTAATAGAATCTTTAGAAGGTAATCGCGGTTATCCAAGACTAAAACCCAATAAAATTTCACCTGAGATGTTTTTTGGAGATGCTACATTGGTAAATAATGTAGAGACTATAGCATCAGTTCCATATATACTAAAAAATGGAGCTAAGGCATATAGAAAATATGGAACCCCAGATTCCCCTGGCACTATGCTTTTTTCAGTAAGTGGAAATGTAAATACACCTGGTATATATGAGGTACCTTTTGGTGTAAGTATGCTTGAATATATTAATAAACTCGGTGGTGGTATTAAAGGTGGCAAAAAACTAAAAGCAGTAATCCCTGGTGGGGCTTCAACTCCTGTATTACCAGCGGATATTGTAAAGTATAGCTCACTTGATTATGAAAACTTAAGAGATAATGGTTCAGCCCTTGGAACTGGTGGTATGATAGTTTTAGATGAGGATGTTTGTATGGTTAAGGCTTTAAAAAATTTATTAAGATTTTATCATCATGAAAGTTGCGGACAGTGTACACCTTGTCGCGAGGGTACATCATGGAGTGATAAAATCTTAGATAAATTTGTAGATAAAACTGCTACACAAAAAGACTTAGATATTTTACGCTCAATTAGTATTAGTATGAATGGAAAAACAATCTGTGTATTTGCACCAGCAGCTTCAAGTGTAATAGATGGCTTTTTAAAACACTTTGAATCAGAGTTTTTGGAGTGTATACAATGAAACTATTAGTAGATGATAAAAATATTGAATGCAATAAGGGTGACTTGCTTATAGAGGTACTTTTAAATAATAATATTAAAATACCCCATTTTTGTTATCAAGAAGACCTAGGCTGTGATGGAAACTGCCGTATGTGTATGGTTGAAATAAAGGGGGCTAAAAGACCACAAATAGCTTGTGATACATTTGTTGATGTGGGCATGGAAATTTTTACTATAAGTGAGGGAATTACAGAAGTTAAACGCTCCATCTTAGAATTAGAGCTTTTAAATCATCCTGTGGATTGTGCTATTTGTGATCAGGCTGGTGAGTGTAAGTTACAAGATTATTATATGGATTTTGGTTTATATAAGAGTAATTTATCAACATCTAAGACTCTAAAAGCAAAACAAGTAGATCTTGGTTCTAATGTTATTTTAGATGAAGAAAGATGTGTACTTTGTACTAGATGTATACGTTTTACTTCAGATATTACTAAGACTCATGAGCTTGGGCTTATTGATAGGGGTGATGAGGTGAAAATAGGTGTAGCACCTGGAACGAAGTTAGATAATAATTATGCTATGAATGTAGTTGATTTATGTCCAGTTGGAGCTTTGACATCAAAAGACTTTAGGTTTAAGCAAAGGGTATGGTTTTTAGAATCTAGCAATAGCATCTGTCATGGTTGTTCACGCGGATGTAACATCACTATTGATTATAACCAAACAAAATACTCAAAAGAGAAGATACATAGATTTCTTCCAAGAAGAAATAATGATATAAATAAATCCTTTCTTTGTGATGAGGGCAGATTGAGTTACAAAAACTTAAACGATAGTTTTACCCAGCACTCATCAAATATTTCACATTTAAAAGATTTACTAAATGAGGATAAAAAATTAGCCTTAGTATCACCATCCCTTTCTTGTGAACAACTCCAAGTTATAAATGAATATTGTAAAGAAAAAAATATAGAACTTTTTTCTTTACAATATTTTGATGAAAAATTTGGTGATGATTTTTTGAGAACAAATGATAAATCAGCTAACTTTTACACTGTAARAGNAKTNTAAAAATAAATACAAAAAAAGAAGAGTTTTTTAAGAGTTTAGAAAAGGCAAAAATTGTTATAAATTTTGACCATAGCTACTTAAAAACAAAAGAATTAGAGCAGAAAAAACTTATACAGTTTACTAGCATCTCTTGTGAAGATAATTATGATTTAGTATATGGTTTTGCAAATTTCGCCCATGATAGTGGCAGTATAGTAAATTGTGATGGTATAAAACAAGTTTATAAAGCTACAAAGTTTAGTGATAATAATCCAAGATTAGTAGATTTATTGGGTGATTTAAGATGAATACATTTTTAATCCTCTTACCTTTAATATTAACAATATTATTTTCCTTAATTACAGTTCCAGTACTTGTATGGATGGAGAGACGTGTAGCTGCACTTATACAAGATAGACTTGGACCAAATAGGTGTAATATCAAGGGTATTAGACTTGGTGGATTAGTCCAATCTGTTGCAGATATGATGAAGTTGGTACAAAAAGAGGAGTTTTTACCTTCACATATTAAAAATAAGTTTTATCATATTATAGCCCCATCTATAGCTTTTATGTCTGCATTTTTAACTTTTATGGTAATCCCATATGCTGATAATATTAAGATAGAATCTACAACCTATTACATGCAAGCTTTACCAATAGATTTGGGTGTACTTTGGTTTTTGGCATTCGCTGGATTAGGTGTATATGGAATTATCCTTGGTGGTTGGGCTTCACATAGTAAGTATTCACTTATTGGTTCTATACGTGCAGCTGCTCAGGTTATTGGATATGAGGTTGCAATGGGCTTATCTCTTGTATCAATTTTAATTACTTACGGGACTATCTCTTTAAATGAGATGGTAATTTACCAAACTCAAAACTTTTTTTATATACCAGCATGGGGCATATTTATCCAACCACTAGCTAGCCTTATTTTTGTAGTTACAGCTTTTGCTGAAACAAATAGGGCTCCATTTGATGCAGCTGAGGGTGAGAGCGAGATAGTAGCTGGATACCATACTGAATACGGGGCTATGAAATTTGGTTTGTATTTTGTAGCTGAGTATATAGCTATGGCAGCCTCAGGCGCACTTATAGTTACTATGTTATTGGGTGGATATCAACTTCCATATCTAAATACTCAAGATTTGATAAATAACTTTGATTTAATACTTTGGATATTAATTATTTTAACTATAGTAATGTCATTTTTATTTATAGGATGGATACGCTCACATAATATTTTAGTATTAAATGGTCTCAATGAGACCAAGTTATATACGAGTTTTATTCTTATATTTAGCACATTTTTTGTGATTTTAATGTCTTATTATTCATTTGGATATGGTGGAGCTAATGATATTGGAGTGATGATTTTACAGTTTGTAATTTTTACACTTAAACTTTTTGTACTTCATTTTGTATTTATATGGGTTAGATGGACTTTACCTAGATTTCGTTATGATCAAACTCAAAAATTGGGTTGGAATATTCTTTTGCCCTTATCATTATTTAATATTTTCATTACAGCAATTGTAGTGGTAGGGGTAAATTATGGGAGTTAAGGTAGTTAAGCGTTATGGAGATACATTTAAAGAAAAGATATATATATCTGCAATTTTTGGAGGTATGAAAACTACATTTAAACATTTTATAAAAAACTTAAGTGATGCTTCAAATATCCATACTTTATCTTATCCTGAAGAGTTACCAAAAGATATTACGCCACAATACCATGGCGTGCATAGACTTACACATAGAAAAGATGATAATTCTATAGCCTGTGTAGCTTGTTTTATGTGTGCTACAGCTTGTCCAGCTGAGTGTATAGAGATAGTAGCTCAAGAAAGAGATGATGATGTAGATGAAAAAATGCCAGCTATATTTAATATAGATTTATTAGAGTGTATCTTTTGTGCTTATTGTGTAGAAGCCTGTCCTTGTGATGCTATACGTATGGATACTGGTATTTTTTCATTAATTGGAAATAAAAGAGAAGATTTTGTATATAACAAAGAAAAATTATTGAGTCTAAAAGGTATATCACAAGAGGAGTATTCCCTTGCAAAATGAGATAATATTTATTTTATTGGCAATTATAACTATAGTTAGTTCTAGTGTGATGATTTATGCACATAGACCAATAGATTCAGCCCTTTCTTTTATGGTTAGTCTAGTTAGTATTGCTGCATTATTCGCACTTCTTAATGCTTCATTTTTATTTATAGTTCAGATAATTATATACGCAGGTGCTATTTTATCTTTAATCATTTTTATCATTATGTTTTTAAATATCAAAGATGAAAACTTACCAGATGAGACTCATAAAAATAAATGGTTAATGTTTACATCAATCATTATATTACCTTTTACTTATATTTTAATTGATCTTATATTAAGAAGTGATATACAAACAAATTCAAAACTACCAGAAAATTTTGGGAGTATTAAAGATGTAGGCTTAACTCTTTTTTCTAAATGGGTATTACCTTTTGAGTTAGTATCTATTTTATTATTAGTAGCACTTATCGGTTCAGTTAGTTTAGCAAAGAGGGAGGAGAAATGATAAAGTCATATATGATTCTCTCAATTATACTCTTTAGTATAGGTACAGTTGGGCTTATTAGTAGAAGAAATATTATTGTTATTTATATGTCTATAGAGTTATTACTAAATGCAGTTAATTTATCCCTTATTGCAATTAGTTCAGACTTGGGTGATAGTTCAGCTCAGGTTATGTCTTTAATAATTATAGCTATAGCTGCCTCAGAAGCTGCCTTATTTATGTCACTGTTTGTAGTACTTTTTCGAAATAGAGCCTCTCTGGATGCAAATTTATTTGATATATTGGGGAGTTCTAAATGAAAGAAGAGATGACTTTAAATTTATTACTTCTTTGCCCATTAATAAGTGCAAGTTTTATTTTTTTATTAAATATAGTATTTAAAAATATAAGGCAGTCTATATACAGCTTTTTAGCCTTAGCAGGATCTGGGACTAGTGCTATTTTAGCCCTGTATGTAAGTTATGAAAGCTACTTTAATCATAAAATTTTTAATTCACTTCTTTTTACTTGGTTAGATATTGGTGATTTTAATATAAATATTGCGCTAAAAGCTGATGCCTTAGGTGCATTTATGGTTTTATTTGTAGCACCTGTGAGTTTTTTAATTCATGTATATGCAGTCGCTTACATGGATGGAGATAAATCTTATGGAAGGTTTTTTGCATACTTTAACTTATTTATATTTTTTATGTTTATGTTAGTATTGGGTTCAAATCCAATTATAATGTTTTTGGGTTGGGAGGGTGTGGGATTAACATCTTATGCTTTGATTAGTTTTTATTTTCATGATATACAAAATACATATGCAGGTAACAAGGCATTCATCTTAAATAGGATAGGGGATTTCGGATTTTTATCAGCTCTAATGATATTATTTGTAGAAGTAGGGAGTTACGGATTTAGTTTTACAGATATATTTTTGCATATAAATAATATAAATCCATCAACTTTGGATTTAATAGCTATATTGCTTTTTGTAGGCGCTATGGGAAAGTCAGCTCAAATTCCACTTTATGTATGGTTACCAGACGCTATGGCTGGACCAACTCCAGTATCAGCTTTAATTCATGCAGCTACAATGGTAACTGCTGGTGTATATATGGTAGCTAGATTTGCTCCAATATATAATATGAGCTTAGATGTATCATTATTTATATCATATATTGGAGCTATAAGTGCCTTATTTGCAGCTGTAATAGCTTCAAGGCAGTATGATATAAAAAAGATTTTGGCATATTCTACAATGAGTCAGCTTGGCTTTATGTTTATGGCACTTGGTATACATGCTTATACAAGTGCATTATTTCATATGTTTACACACGCATTTTTTAAGGCACTTTTATTTATGTCAGCTGGGGCTATTATAGTTGCTTTTTCACATAAGCAAGATATACGTGAACTTAGAGGTCTTAGGTACTCAGCCCCAGTAATATTTATAATGATGTTAACTGCAACTATAACAATTAGTGCAATTCCACCATTTTCAGCTTTTATATCTAAAGATTCTATTATGAGTTTTTTGTTTGCATCTGGACATTATGATATATTTATTTTAGCTTTTATAGCCTCATTATTTACAGCTTATTATATGTTTAGAATGATATTTGTAATGTTTTTTTCAAACTATTTTTTAGAGGCAAAAAAATCATCTTGGTTTATGCTATATCCAATGATAATTTTAAGTTTATTTTCTATTTTTGCAGGTTTATTGAATTTACCAGAGCTATTTACAGGTAATTTAAATATATCAACTTGGTTAAATTTAGAGGATAAGCCCTTAGAAATATCTCATACTGTAGAGATAATTTTAATGTTAATTAATACTATAGCTATACTTGCTGTGATTTTTTATACATATAAAAAATATGCATATACAGATAAGATTTTAGATGAGAGTGAGGTAAACATTATTGCTAATAAGTTTTATATAGATGAGATTTATGATTATGTATTTGTAAAATCTTTAAAGCATTTTGCAGTATATATAGATACAAAAATATCTTATAAGCTTATAGATAGAAGTATTAATATTTTAGCCTTGTCTTATGCAAAAGCTGGAAGACTATTTTCATATATAGAAAATGGAAATATAAGGTTTTATGCCTTATATATGCTAGTAGGTTTAATGTTTGGTTTCGTATATTTATATGTATTACTTAGGCTTAGTTTATGAATATTTTAAGTCTAATAGTTTTTTTACCAATAATATCAGCTATATTTTTATTTTTTATACGAAAAAATGTAGCTTTAGTAAAAATAGTATATATATTAGTAACACTAGCTGTTTTATACCTATGCGTTATTTTATATATTGATTTTGATCCTAATGATTCTATGCAGTTTATTGTAATGCATCAATGGATAGTTGAGTATGGAATTAATTATCACTTAGGCGTAGATGGAGTATCTTTAGGTATAGTAATGATGAATGCTATTATCATGCCTTTAATAGCTATAGGTTTATATAAACGAAGAGACAACTCAGGATATTGGATTAATTTACTTTTTGTTCAGGGTGGGGTAATGGGTGCAGTATTATCCCTTGATTTGATGCTTTTTTATCTTTTTTGGGAGCTAATGTTATTACCAATATTTTTTATGCTTGGTCTTTTTGGTTATGCTAGAAGTAATTATATAGCTATGAAGTTTAACTTATATACTATTTTTGGCTCACTACTAATGTTGATAGCTATTTTATATATAGCAGTTATACATAAAGAAGAGTTTGGATTTTACTCTTTTGATTTAAATAATCTTAAAAATATTAAACTTTCATCTTTAGAATCTATATTAGCTTTTAGTGGTTTTATGTTAGCCTTTGGAATTAAAATTCCAATTTTTCCTTTTCATACTTGGCTTAGTGATACTTACCGTTCAGCCCCAACTGGTATAGTTATTGTGATGTCAGCACTTATGGCAAAACTTGGTGTATATTCAATATGGAGGTTTTTATTTACACTTTTTAATGAAACATCACATATGTTAGCCCCTTATTTTATAGGAATTGGATTGTTTGGATTGATATATTTTGGAATTTCTGCGATGAACCAAAGTCATTTAAAAAGAATGTTTGCTTTTTCATCTGCCTCACATCTTTCCCTTATAGTAGTTGGATTTTTTATATACGATATATACGGACTTATTGGCTCATCTTATTTAATTGTAGCTCATGCCCTAAGTTCAGCTGCTTTGTTTTTAATGGTTGGTATTATGTTTGAGAGGACGGGCACATATTCAATAAATGAACTTGGAGGGATAGCATTAGTAGCCCCAAGGTTTGCATTGTTTTTTGCATTTTTTGCTTTAAGTATAGTTGGCATACCCTCAACTGCTGGTTTTGTGGCAGAGTTATTGATTATAGTTGGTGCCTTTAAATATAATATATATGTTGGATTTATTAGCGCAATAACAATTTTGATAGCTATGCTTTTTATGTTTAAGATGATTTCTAAGGTTTTATATGGACAGCTTAGTCCACATACAAAAGAGTTTACAGATTTACGTCTGCATGAACTTCTTGCTTTAATTCCATTAGCCTTATTAATTCTTGCTATGGGTATTTTTCCAAACTATTTTATAAAAAAGATAAAACCAACAGCTAGCTTTTGTTCAGTAGAGGGACAATGTTATGTCAAATGAGTTTATTGCCTTAGCTATACCAGCTTTATTATTATTTACTGCAATATTTATTTTACTTTTTGGTCTTAGTCCTTATTATACAAAAGCTAGGGCTTATTATATAAGCTTGATAAGTTTGTTTATAAGTTTAGTATTAGTAGTATTTAGTATAGATGAAGTTCATTCTACCTTAGTAGCTATAGATATTTTTAACTTTATGATAATTTATGATACTTTTAGTGCTACTTTTATGACCTTATTTTTWCTTGGAGCTTTTTTAACCTTAGCTATAGCAAAATCTTTTATATACAATAGTGAGTATTTTAGTTTTGAATCATTTGTATTATTATTATTTTCACTTTTTGGTATGGTGATTTTAAGTATGGCAAATGAGCTTTTAACAGCATTTATAGCTCTAGAGATATCATCAATGTCTGTATATATATTAGTTGGTTTAAATAGGCACTCACTTAGGGCAGCTGAGGCTTTTTTTAAATACCTAGTATTAGGTTCATTTGCGGCTTCTATTTACTTACTTGGTTTAATTCTTATTTTTGCTCAGGTAAAAAGTACAAATATACTTGTTATATCTCAGTATATATCCATAAGTGATTTAAACTCTCAACTATTAGTTATAGCTGGTGGTTTATTAATCATGGTAACTATACTTTTTAAAATAGCAGCTGTACCTTTTGGGGCATGGGTAATTGATGTATATGAAGGAGCATCTTTACCAATTACCTCGTATATGGCTGGTGTATTTAAAATRGCTGTATTTTCATTTGCACTTAGATTTTTTTTACTTGATTATATTACTTTTAATGATATTTTTAATCCACTTATCCTTGGTGGTGCTGTAGTTACAATGTTTGTAGGTTCACTTTTAGCTGTAGTTCAAACTAGTGTAAAAAAGATGTTAGCTGCTTCTTCAGTAGTTCATAGCGGTTATCTTCTTATAGCTTTTGCTTCTATACAAAATGGTATGATATATTCAGCTTCTTCAATAATTTTTTATCTTTTTGCATATTTTATTAGTGCCATTGGAGCCTTTGGTGTTTTGAGTTATATCTCCACGTCTGATGATAAGATTATTAGACTTGAGAATCTAAACGGTTTAGCAAAGGAGCACCCACTTATATCCGCATCTTTAACTATATTTTTATTATCCCTTGCTGGTTTTCCATCTACAATTGGTTTTATAGGCAAGTTTTATATCTTTACATCAGCTATAGAAGCTGGATATACTTTTTTTGCGATTTTAGGAGCCTTATCAGCATTTATATCTATATATTATTATTTTAAAGTGATTGTACATATGTATTTCAAAGATAGTAATGGAAGTAGAGTTGAATATGGATATAAAATCTCATTTTCTTTTATAATACTTTGTGCGATGATTGTATTATGGGGTGGGGTAGGTACATCCTTATTATTAAATATTCCAGCTATAGATGCCTTAAATGACTTAAGTAAAAATGCTATAGAATCACTTTATCATTAAAACAATCTGCTATAATAATTTTATGAATTTATTAAGTGCAAAAAATTTATCACATAGTTTTGAATATGAACTATTTTCAAATGTTTCATTAGACGCAAAAGAGAAAGATTCTATTGCTATCATTGGTGTTAGTGGTAGTGGTAAATCTACTTTATTGAATATTTTATCARCCCTACTAAGCCCTAAAAACGGTAGTGTGTTTTTATTTGACGAAGATGTATCAAAAATGAGCAAAAAAAGATTAGCTCAGATTAAACGAGATGACTTAGGTCTAGTTTTTCAATCCCACTATTTATTTAAGGGCTTTAGTGCTATGGAGAACTTAGAAGTAGCTTCAATATTGTCAAGGCAAGAAATAGATGAGGGTTTATTAAAAAAACTAAATATTTACGAAGTGATAAATCAAAAAGTTACTGAATTATCTGGTGGACAGCAACAAAGAGTTTCAATTGCTAGAGTTTTAACTAAAAAACCTAAAATTCTTTTTGTAGATGAGCCAACTGGTAATTTAGATAAAAAAACTGCATCAGACGTTATGGATATACTTTTTGAGTATTTAGAAGAAAATAATGCAGCAATGATTTTGGTTACACATGATGAAGAACTTGCACATAAATGTAAAAAAATCTATAGGGTAGATAATAAAGAGTTATTAAGGCTTAATTAGTGGAGTGGATACAGCTAATTAATGATGATTATGTAGTTGGCTTTATATTGCTTTTTTTTAGATTTGCTGCCTTATTTATGGCTACACCAATTTTTTCACATAAAAGTATACCAATAAATATAAAGTTTGCAATGGCGTTCTTTTTCTCTATAGTATTTTATCCATCAATGCCAGAATTAAGTATAGAAATTACAGTTCCAACTATTGTAATAGCTATACTAAGTGAACTGTTTTTTGGTTTAGCAATTGGGATAATATTACAGCTTGCATTTAATGTTATAACTTTTGCTGGTGGTATTATCTCTTTTATGATGGGTTTCTCTATGGCTAGTGCTATTGATCCTCAATCTGGGGTATCTATGCCAATTATCTCACAGTTTTTATCCCTTATGGCTTTAATGGTCTTATTTGTAATTGATTTACATCATTGGATACTGCTTTTTATAAGTGAATCACTTAGTAAAATACCACTTGGTGGGTTTTTAATGACTGAGGATATGTTTAATTATATAATTGAAGCTACAACAAATATGTTTATGGTCGGTTTTATGATTGCATTTCCAATTATAGCCTTATCATGGTTAGCTGATATTATTTTTGGAATGCTTATGAAAACTATGCCCCAGTTTAATTTACTTGTTATTGGTTTCCCTATTAAAATTATGGTTGTATTTATGGTACTTATCGCAACTCTAAGTGCTACTATGTTAATTTTAAAAGAGCAAATGCAAGAAGCTTTTAATTATTTAGAGATGCTTTTTTAGTTTTTTTTTGCTACAATAGTACTAAGAGAGTTTTTTTAAAGGACCATAAGTGAAAATACTACTTCTAAATGATAATCCAGTTGTAAATAAATTAGTTACATTAAGTGCACAAARAACATCTGATGAGCTAGAAGCAGTGGAAAATATAGATGATATAGAAGTTGGTAATTATGATTTATTAGTACTTGATGATACTAAATATACTAAAGAAACTATGGACGAATTAAAGAAAAAAATATCTTTTTCAAAATCCCTATACATTTGTGCAAAAACTGCAGAAAGTGTAGATGAATTTACAGCTACTTTGAGAAAACCTTTTTTACCAACAGACTTAGTTGAATTATTCTCAGTTTTAGGAAAAGGAGTATCTATAAATGATACAGATGAAGCGGATGATTTAGAAGATGATACAGATGTTTTAGAGGATACTCAAGAATTAGATGAACTCGAAGACTTAAGTTTAGAATCAGAGGATGACTTAGAACTTGAATTAGATGATATTAGTGAAGCTGTAGTTGCAGATGAAGAGATTAGTGATGAGCTGGATAAACTTGATGAACTAGATATTGATGATATTGATGACATAAATCTAGAAGAAACAGACGAAAATGAAATAGCTGATGAATCTGATGAGACTAACTTAGATAGTGGTGTACTTGATAAGGATGATTTACAAGAGGTTCAAGATTTGTTAGAAATGGATGAGCAGGGTACACAAGATTCAGCTGATGAAGATTTAGAAGAACTTGCTTTAGAACTTGGAGAAGATTCAAATGAAGACTTAAAACTTGAAGAAGAATCAATTACACAAGAAGCAAGTGATGAAGTTTCAGACTTAGATGAACTAAGTATAGATGAAGATTTAGAATCAGATGAATTAAGTATTGAGGAGCTAGCTCAAGACTTAGAAGAGTTTACAGAAGAAACTGATTTAGAAGATAAATCACCTGAAATAGAAGAACAAATGACTGCTGAAAATCATCCTGATAATGAAAGTGAACTTGAACTTGATGAGTTAGAAGAATTTAGTTTAGAGACTGAAGAAGTTTTAAAAATTGACAAACAAGAAGAACTTAATATAAATACCGAAGTAAACTCATATAATGAAGAAGAGGACTTAGAATCTCAGATTCAAATAGCTGTTGATAACTTAAGTGAAGAAGATCTTGAAAGCGAAATAGATGAAGATATGCTTTTAGATATAGCAAATATTGATTCACTCACAAGTAATGATTTGAAATTAGCTATTGGTGAGATAACAAAAGAAGAATTTGAAACTGAAAAAAAATTAAGCGAAGAAGATGATGTTGCAGAAGTTAAAAGTCTTAAAGATACTAAGCCAGAAACTGTCCCTACAGATACAAATGTTATAGCAGATAATGATGGGGTAGAAGCACTTAAAAAGTTACTTCAAGCTCTTTCAAACGAGGATGTAGTTGCATCCCTTAAAGGAATGAAAATCAATATTAATATATCCTTAGGTGATAAATAGTGAATCATAAACATGGAGCAATATTAGTATTATCAGGTCCAAGTGGGGCGGGAAAAAGTTCGATTATTAATGAAATAATTTATGATATTGGTGATTGTTATTTTTCTATTTCAACTACAACTCGTCCAATACGTGAGGGTGAGACTGATGGTATTCATTACCATTTTGTAGATGAAGAAGAGTTTCAAAGAGATATAGAAGAGGATCTTTTTTTAGAATATGCCTTTGTTCATGGAAATTATTATGGTACCTCAATTAAGCCAGTTAGAAAGGCTTTACGTGAGGGTAAACTAGTAGTATTTGATATAGATGTGCAAGGTAATACTGTTGTAAATACTAGACTTGGTGATATTACAACATCTGTATTTATCTCTCCACCTACATTATCAGAATTAAAACGTCGTTTAGAAAAACGTCAAACTGATTCTCAAGAGGTTATTGAACGTAGGGTAAAGATGGCAAAAAAAGAGATACAAAGAATTACAGAGTATGATTATATAGTAGTTAATGATAAATTAGATGATGCTGCTAATACTTTAAGATTAATTGCTAAGGCAGCTAGACTTAAAGTATCACATACTGATATAAATGAATTTGTACAAGAATGGGAAGATATAGAACAATAAGTAAAAAATATATCTATGATAAGAGAAGTTACAGCAAACTAAAGTTATAATTTCTGACTTAATTACATAACTGAAGGAAATCGCATGGGCATGCCTGGTGGAACAGAACTACTTATAATATTTGGAATCATTGTACTTTTATTTGGTGCAAAAAAAATACCTGATTTAGCAAAAGGTCTTGGTAAAGGTATTAAAAACTTTAAAGCAGAAATGAAAGAGACGGATTCAGAAGAAGTTATTGCAAACGCAAGTAAAGTTGATGAACCTAAAAAAGTAGAAAATAGTGAAAAAACAGCTTCAACTGAAGCTCATGAAACTAATACAAAAGCATAATCTTGAAACAACGGGTATCGGCGCTTTTGCGCGAAAAGTTTGGTCGTGAAGTTGTTCTAGAAAAGCCAAAAGATCGTTCTTTTGGTCATTTTGCTACCCCAATAGCTTTTTCTTTAGCTAAAGAACTTAGAAAATCTCCAATGATTATTGCAGCAGAACTTGCTTCATCCTTTAGTGATGATACAGTTTTTTCAAGTGTTGAATCTGTAAAAGGTTATTTAAACTTTCGTTTATCAGAAAACTTTTTATCTGAATATGCATCTTGGGCTTTAGATAATTCATTAGAATTTGCTAAGCAAAATAAAAATCAAAAAATACTTCTAGAATTTGTATCAGCTAACCCTACTGGACCATTACATATTGGTCATGCTCGTGGGGCTGTATATGGTGATACCCTTTATAGACTTGCTAAGCATCTAGGATATGATATTACAGCTGAATATTATATAAATGATGCTGGAAATCAGATAGACCTACTTGGTTTATCTATAGCCTTATATGCACGTGAAAATATACTTAATGAGAGTGTAGAGTATCCTGAATCATATTACCGAGGTGAATATCTTGATGCTTTAGCTAAAGGTGCAATAAAAAAGTTTGGAAAAGAGATATTCTCTGATGAGACTCGTTATAAAGAGTTGGCTCTTTGGGCAAAAGATGGAGTTATGGAGATTATAGTTGAATCTTTAGCAAATTTAAATATTCACTTTGATACTTTTGTAAATGAAAGCTCCCTTTATTCTGATTGGGATAGAGTTATGGATAAGATGGGTGATGGTATTTACACAAAAGAAGATAAGATTTGGATAGCATCAGAGCTTAAGGGAGATGATAATGATAGGGTAGTAGTCCGTGAAGATGGTCGTCCCACTTACTTAGCTGGAGATATTGTATATCACAACCAAAAATTTGAACGTGGATATCAGCACTACATAAATATTTGGGGAGCTGACCATCATGGATATATAGCTAGGGTAAATGCAGCTGTAGAATATCTTGGATATGATTCAAAAAACTTAGAGACTTTATTGTCTCAGATGGTATCATTACTTAAAGATGGCGAGCCATATAAAWWRAKTAAANNYGWRMAGKTRRTGTTATACTTATGAGTGATATAGTTGATGAAATAGGTGCAGATGCTCTTCGTTTTATTTTTGCAAGTAAAAAAAGTGATACTGCTTTAGAATTTGATATTGCAGAATTTAAAAAACAAGATAGTTCAAACCCTATTTTTTATATACAATATGCCCATGCTAGGATACAAACATTATTAGCTAAAAGTGATTTGAGTTTAGAAGAAATCTCTAAGGCTTCACTTAAGGGCTTTGATGAAAATGCAGATATATTAATGTTTGATGCATTATTACTTCCAGAGGTAGTTGAAGATGCATTTAACTCACGCCAGATTCAAAAACTGCCAGACTATCTAAAAGCTTTAGCAGCTTCACTCCATAAGTTTTATTATGATTGTAGAATTATAGGTACTGAAAATGAAGCAAAACTTTTAAAACTTCTTTTAGTAGTAGCCTTATCACTTAAGACTGGACTTTCTTTAATGGGTATTACCGCTAAGGATTATATGTCTAAAGAAGAAAACTAAAATTTAAGTTTTGGGTATAAATTTAAAAGCTCTTTTAATAAYGATTTTGGAATCTGAATTAAAAGTGGATTTTTAGATATATTTAGCCAAGTGATAATTTTTTTTAAATCTTTATAGGGCATAGATGTACAGCCAGCTGTTGGCTTATCTATAGATTTTTGAACATGTAAAAATATACACGATCCCCTCCCCTTTATCTGTGCTTTATTATGTTCAACTACTATACCTAGCTCATATTGTAAATCATCACGTCTCATGTACTCAAAACTTTTTGCTTTATTTCCAGCTTTTAAACTACTCATAGATATGATTTGATTATAGTTTTTATGTTTAGAATCATCTACACATATTAAGTCTTTATCTGCATATAAATAAGGCATATTAAGTTTATGTACTTTTTTATAGCCAAATACATGTGTAAGTTTAAATATACCAATAGGCGCTTTTTTATCACCCTCATACTTTAGTATCTGAATTATTTTTTGTTTTAAAGGAATTTTTCCAATGCCTAAGGCTAAACCATTTTTACCAATATTAACATCTATAGTGTCAAATACTTGTTCATTATCTTCAAAACAGCGCAGTTTAGCCTTAGATGAATTTAAATTATCGCTAATAACTAAAATGATTTGCTCATGAGAAAATAAAATTATTTGTAAACTTATTAAAATTAAGAAACTTTTTACCATAAAGTATGGTACTATTACTAAAATGTGAAAGAGATTAATAACGGAAAAGGTGATGAGCATAAAGATAAGAAAAGCTTCAAGTGATGATACGGATTTTTTAGCACAGATGATTTTACAAAGTTCTAGGGCTGGAAAGCCAATTGGTGTCTTTGATTTAATTTTTAAAGATAGTGATAAAGATACTTTAACAAATATAAAAAGTCTAGTAATAACAAAAGCTAAGAATAACTGCCACTTTAATAATTTTTTGATTGCTGAAATTGATGGAGAAAAAGTAGGTACACTTTGTTCTTATGAGCCAAGAATCGCTACAAGGGAGACATTTTTTGAAGCCCTTAAAGAGATTGGTTGCGAAAAAGAATCTCAAGATTATTTAGAGATTTTAAATCAATGCGACTTTAAGTTAAATAATAGGACTTTAATCTTTGATTTTATGGAAGAACTTGAAGGTTTTAGTGATGTTGGTATATTAAAAGATTTAATGATAAAAAGTTTATTAACTGCAAGACTAAAGGGTTATAGAATAGCTCAAACTATAGTTGAAATTGGTTCCTTAGAGGCACTTTTGTTTTACAAAAAACTAGGATTTAAAGAGGTCTCTGAAATTGAATGTGATTTATATAGAGAAAAATTTGGTCGTCCAGGTTTAGTATTGTTAGCTATTGAGTTTTGATTGGTCAATAAATAGAACTCTCATCACTCTCCCTGCTCCCATCATTATTAGCTATTTTTTTAGCACTATATACAAGAAATATTTTATTATCTCTATTATCTGGTATTATTTTAGGTATATTGATTTTAAATAACTTTCATATAATAAAATCATTTATGGATATTAGCTCTTTATTTTCTTCTTTACTTTTTGAAGCTTGGATTTTAAAAACATTAGCTTTTGCACTGCTAGTTGGAAGTGTAATGGCACTAATAGAAGCCTCTGGTGGTATATCTGGTTTTGTAAATTTTGCTCAAAATAAAATAAAATTAGTACGAAGTGAGCGTTCAGCCCTTATGCTTAGTTATATTATTGGTATTATTATTTTTATTGAATCTTCTATAAGTTCTTTGATTGCTGGTGCTGTTGGTAAACCTCTTTGTGATAAATATAAAATTGCTCATGCTAAACTCGCTTTTGTATGTGATTCTACTTCAGCACCGATTAGTTCACTTATAGTATTAAATGGTTGGGGTGCACTTTTACTTGGTCTAATCACAACTCAAATAACTTTAGGTGTAATTAATGGTGATGGTATTAATATTTTAATTGAATCTTTGTTTTATAATTTTTATGCGATTGTTATTTTGATAGTTACTTTTTTATCAATATATTTTAATATAAATATAGGAGCTATGAAAAAGGTAAGATATATAGAAGTGAATATAGAAAATAATAATACTAAGACATCTAGTATGTATTATATGTTATTACCAATTTTTTTAATGCTTATCTCTGTATTTGTTTTTTTATATATAAGTGGAGATGGAAATATTTTAAAAGGTAGTGGGTCTAGTGCTATTTTTTATACTATGATAGTTAGTTTAGTTTTTACTCTGTTTTATTATGTGCTTAGTAAAAATATGAGTATAAGCGTCTGGTCTAAAACTGCGATTAAAGGCGGTATAAAACTAATACCAATAGTAACTATACTTTTACTTGCTTTTGCAATTGGCAAGGTTACAGGTGATTTAAAAACTGGGTATTATTTAGCCTCCTTAGCTAATGAAAACTTAAGTATATATCTTTTAGCTGCTGTGATTTTTTTACTCAGTTCACTTATGTCATTTTCAACTGGGACATCTTGGGGTACTTTTAGTATTATGATTCCAGTAGCTATACCTATGGCTGTAGGTATGGATGCAGATATAGCCTTATGTATAGGTGCAGTTATCTCTGGTGGAATTTTTGGTGATCATTGCTCACCTATATCAGATACTACGATTATATCTTCAATGGCAAGTGATTGTGAGCTTGTGCAGCACGTTAAAACCCAGTTACCTTATGCTTTGATATCTGGATTTATTAGTGTAGTTTTATTTGTAGTTTTTAGTTTGTTAATACACAATTAATAGAATATTTCATATCTTCATCTAAATTATCCATAGAACTTAACATCCATCTTAGATAACCTGCATCTTCACGTGCCACGTCAGCTAAGTCCTTACCCTTATGTTTTCCAAATTTAAATGTTTTTATAATTATAGGTGTATTAGTTAAATCAACCATTTTATCAACTGGGTTTTGACTTGGAAACTTCTGGCTTACAGCCTCTTTTAGTTTTGAGAGAAAAAGTTTTAAAACAAGTACATCCCCAATAGCATCATGAGCTTTAACTTCTATACCTAAAGCTTCAGCTTCTTTTTGTTCATCTTTGTATAATTCCATTTTATAACGAAAATACTGAAGTCTAAAAGCATCCTCATCCTCATATACATGTTTAGCTACACGCAAAGTATCTATAACTTTCATTTGAGTATTAAAACCCTCTTTTTCTAACATTTTTATATCAAAAGGGGCATTATGAATAATAATATAATTGTCATTTGTATTTAGTTCAAGAAGTCTTTTATACGAGGCACTATCAACACAAGCTCCTTTGCCTTTTATCATATCTGGCGTAATGCCATGAACTTCCATAGCTCCGTAAGATATAGGCACATCTGAAGAGAAAAATTCATTTTGAACTTCTATGTCTYTTGAGCCTAATACCATATAACCAAGTTGTATTACTCTGTCCTTTTCACTTACACCAGTTGTTTYTGTATCTAAAATTATGTATTTTTTTGCCAAAACTATATCCTTGTCCAGTATTTTACCCTCTATATGTTAAACTATCAAAAAATTTAGGGTTTATTTTGAAAATTTTACTGTTATCTATTTTTCTTCTTTCATCACTTTTTGCTTTACAAATAAAACAAACGCCTATATTCTTTGGTAAAAAAAGAATACAACTTACAAAAGAGTATATAAAATCTCATTATGATATAGATGCTAAAGATATTAAAATAGTACCTAAAATAATATTAGTGCATTTTACAGCTATAAAAACTTATGAAAACTCTATAAAAAGATTTGTAGATGAAATTCTTCCAAATGATAGGGCTGATATATCTAAGGCTTCGGCTTTAAATGTATCGACTCACTTTATGATAGAACGTGATGGGACTATTCATCAGCTAATGCCCTTAGATATTATGGCTAGGCATGTGATAGGTTTAAACTATAACTCTATAGGCATAGAAAATGTTGGTGGTGAGAAAAATATAGCAGATTTAACAGTTGAACAGTTAGTATCAAATATTTTATTAATAAGATATTTGCAAAAAAAGATAGATACTTTAGGATATCTAGTTGCACATAGTGAATATAGATGTTTTGAAAATACTTCTTTATGGTTAGAAAAAGATGATACATATAGGACTAAAAAGTATGATCCAGGTTCTGAATTTATGAAAGACTTAAGGGCTAATATATATGGATTAAAAGATGCACCTTGCAAGGGATTTAATGATAAGTAATCCACTTGTATACCTATTTAGTCTTGCATTTTTAGCTACCTTTTTTTATCTTTTAGAATCAAAGTTTTCTTGGAAGATTTTTAAATTTATTCCCTCAGTTGTTATGATTTATGCATTCTCTATGGCTTTAGCTAGTATGGGTATATTTGAGTATAACGAAGAGATTAATGCTATATATAAGACTACTAAAACAAACTTACTCCCAGCTATGCTTTTTTTGATGTTATTGCAAGTTGATTTAAGACATTTTTTAAAACTTGGTCGTCCCCTACTAATCTCTTATGTATTGGCAGTAGCCTCTATAGCCTTTGCTTTTATATTTATTTCATATCTTTTTGACTTTTGTGCAACTGAGGCTTCAGCCTTTGGTGCCTTAGCTGGATCATGGATGGGTGGTACTGCAAATATGATAGCTGTAGGTTCAGCCTTAAATGTATCTCATGAGGCCTTTGGTTATGCACTTATAGTTGATAGTGTTAATTATACAATCTGGGTTATGTTTTTATTATTTTTAGTACCATTTGCTTCATACTTTAACAAGTTTACAGGCAGTGAAAAAAATAAGGTACATATGGGTGATATTGGCTGTGCCTGTCATATGGGTGCAAAAAGGTATTGGTTATTAATCTTTTTTGCACTATTTGCATCTATGTTTTCACAGGTTTTAAGTCATAATATTACTTTTTTAAACCAAACTACTACTATAGTTATAATAGCCTCATTGCTTGGAGTTATAGGCTCATTTACAGCTTTAAAAACTCTAAATGGCTCAAGTGAGGTAGCTACAACTATGCTTTATGTAATAATAGCACTTATTGGTTCAAAGGCTGTTTTTGAGAGTTTTGAATCCCTTGGTACATATGTATTAGCTGGTTTTTTGATACTTCTAATTCATGCAATTATTATGATTATTGGTGCTAAGATTTTTAAGTTAGATTTATTTTCTGTAGCTGTAGCATCTTTGTCAAATATAGGTGGAATAGCCTCAGCCCCTATTTTAGCTGCTACTTATGATAAAGCTTTAGTAAGCGTAGGTGTATTGATGGCTATAATGGGTTATATTATTGGGACATTTGGTGGATTAGCTGTTGGAAATATACTTATAATGTTGGCAAAATGAAAATAATATCTATAGATACACAGATAAAATATATAAAACTTAAAACTCCATTTATTACATCCTTGCGTAAGGTAAAAGAGATAGAGTTTGTAAGAGTAAAAATAGTATGTGATAATAATCTTTTAGCCTTTGGAGAAGCTCCAGCTACAAAGGCTATTACAGGTGAGGATATAGATACTATCTTAGATTCTATAGAATCCAGCAAATTTTTTTTATTAGGTCTAGGTATAAAAGAGGCCTTAGAAGTTTTGCATAACTTATCTATTGGTTCAAGTGCAAAAGCATCTTTAGATATGGCATTTGTATCACTTTTAGCACAAAAACAAAATAAAGCTCTTTACAAATTTTTTGGAGCAAAAAAGTCCCAAAAAATATATACAGATGTAACAATAAGTCTAAATGAAAAAGAAAAAATGATTTTTGATGCAAAAGAGGCACTTAAAAATAATATGTGGATTTTAAAGGTGAAACTAGGTGAAGATATAAATCATGCTATAGAAGTAACAAGGACTTTATCTACTGAACTAAAATTTGCTAAGTTATTAATAGATGCAAATCAAGCCTGGGACTTGAAGCAGAGCCTGTTTTATATAGAATCTGTTAAAGATTTGGATATAGAATTGATAGAGCAACCAGTTCAAGCACAAAATTTAGAAGATTTACAAAAAATAACCTCAAGGTCTATGATTAATATAATGGCTGATGAATCTATTTTCACTTTAGATGATGTAAAAAAAGTGATAGATTCAAACTCAGCTGATATGATAAATATTAAACTTATGAAGTGTGGCGGTATAACTAAGGCTATAGAAATTTTAGAATATGCAAGAGATAATAATATAAAATGTATGTTAGGTTCAATGTTAGAGGGTCCAATATCTATAAATATAGCTCTGCATTTGAGTTTAGCTTATTTAGATGTAATAAAATATATAGATTTAGACAGCCCTTTACTTTATAAGGAGCCATCAGATGAGTTAGATTTTATATATGATGGATATGAGATAAAATTAGATTTAATTACGTAACCCTGAACTTGATTCAGGGTCTAAGACTAGATTCCAAGTCAAGCTTGGAATGACAGTTGTATTACGTCACCCTGAACTCGATTCAGGGTCTAAGACTAAATTCCAAGTCAAGCTTGGAATGACAGTTGTATTACGTCACCCTGAACTCGATTCAGGGTCTAAAGACTAGATTCCAAGTCAAGCTTGGAATGACAGTTGTATTACGTCACCCTGAACTCGATTCAGGGTCTAAAGACTAGATTCCAAGTCAAACTTGGAATGACAGTTGTATTACGTCACCCTGAACTCGATTCAGGGTCTAAAGACTAGATTCCAAGTCAAACTTGGAATGACGAAAATAGAGTTTAGAATGACATTCAGAGCTTTCAGTGACACTTTAAAACTCAAAACTTTGTTTCTTAAATACATTAAACTTAGTAGCTACTTCTTCATTTTGAAGTCCTAACTTCTTTAGAGCTTTTGGATTTACTAAAAACCAACCAAGTACTACATTTAGTTTATCACCTTTTTGAAGTGTGAAGTTTCTTTTAACTGAACGTTTTTCATTCGCTTGAATCATAGTGTTTTTCAAAACTGCATCAGCTATCCAAGGCATAGCTGGCTTATTATCTTTTCCAATAATTCTTACAAATACTTCTTTTTTAATTTTTATAGTTTTTTTAGCCCTAGTTATGCTCATCTTTAAAACAGCTACTCGTAGTGGGTGAAGAAGTAGGGAGTGAGAGCTTTTATTGTTTATATTTACGCTAAAGTTATGGGCATTTTTACTAACTGATATATCTACATACTTAGTTAACATTTCAGAGTTGAAGTGGCTTCCGGCAAAACCATGAAAAGCATGACCATCTATCTTAGGCATATGGCAAGATACACAGTTATCTGCACCATTTTTGTTGTTTATCTCAGTTGAACAAACATTTAAAGAGTGTTTATTCATTTTGTGAGAATGACAACCTATACAGCTATTACCACTTTTCATAAACTGATTTTTATCTTCTATAAGTTTATGATATGATGGGTTTATCTTATTTTTTAGACTTGTATAATAGGCTTTTTCCTGTTTATTAATAATATTTGTATTAGTCCTTTTACCTTTTTTGATAGCTTTAATTCTATGACAATACGCACAGCTAATAGCCTCCTGATGAGTTTTATTGTTTACATCTGCCTTAGCTATAGAGCCTTTTGTTAACATTTTATCTAAGTTGTTAGCAGCTGGTGTATGACATTTTCCACAGATATATCTATTCATTTTTTTATTTGCAGGATGTTTATCCCAGATAGCCTTGTGAATAACATCTTTATCAGGTGTAGTGTTTGCATGCATAGATGAAGAGAATTCATCATAAATTTTAGTATGACATTGTTTACATTCTGAACTTGGAGCAAACTTATGAACCCCATCATTAGCGAAGATGGATAGTGAAAATAATAAAATTAGATATATTTTATGCATATATAATCCTTTGAAAAATTTATAAAAGTATATCAGATTTAAAGACGCTTAGTATTTATTTGAACTTAAAATATACTTATAGTGTTAAGTTTTTAATTGTATAATTTAAATTATGAATCTAGAAAATTTAGAAAATAAATCAATACTAATGTTTGGAAAGCCTCGTGCCTTTAATGAAAAAGAATTTCATCAAGAGATGAAATTTTATAAGATTAATATACTTGATGAGTATAATGAGGAGATAGTTCTAGTTGTTGATGGTAGAATGATGAACCCTTATGAGCAAAATACTAGTGAAGAATTATATAAACTATATTCTACAAAGCTTGAGTTTATTTCTATTGATATATTAGAAAAAGAGTTAGTTAAACATATAAATTCAGATACATTATTGATGAGTTTAAAACTCTCCCATGATAAAGATAGATTAAAAAATTTTATAAAAAATTCTTGCCTTAGTGATGAATTATTTTTAAAATTATTAAAAATGTATAAATGGAATGGTGAAAACTTTTTTGATAATAATGATAATCGTGATGTTAGTGCAGCAATTATTTTAAGGTTCTATAAAAAGATTGAACGTAATCATAATGTGCAATATGCTACATCTGGTTTTGTACACCTGATATCTCAAACAAATAATGAAGCTTTAATAAAAGAACTTTTCACTCTAGAACCACTTCAAAATAGTTTTGATAAAGATAAAAATGATTCAAATTATAAAATTTTAACAGCTATAGCTATACATCCATTAACACCAAAAGATATCTTAAAAAAACTGATACAAAAATCTAACTCATATATGAAAGTATTAATCTCCATAAGGCAAGATTGTGATGAAGAAATATTAATGCTTTTATATGAAAGCATGGATGAAGAAGTTCATGAAGCATTATCATATAATGATTCTTTAACAAAAGAAATAGTACATAAACTTTTAAATTACAATAAAAATGTAAATAATTTAGCTAAATTTACAAAACTAGATGAAGATTTATTTACATTATTTGCCAATGAATGTCTTGAAGATTTAGCTTTAAATGAATCTTTAGACACTAGTATGCAAGAAAGACTGCTTTTACTAAATAGTCATGCAGTTAATATAGCCTTAGCTTCAAATACTTACATAAATAAAAATATAATTAAAAAACTTTTAGACAAAAATTCTAGTGATATTAACTCAGCTCTTTATCTAAATCCATCTACCCCAGAAGCTGAATTAGAAGATGCATATAAAAATGTTTCAAACCATGTAAATCTAGCATATAATAAAAATACACCAAAATATATACT
Organism: Sulfurimonas sp.; assembly: GCA_002733155.1. Taxonomy (GTDB): domain Bacteria; phylum Campylobacterota; class Campylobacteria; order Campylobacterales; family Sulfurimonadaceae; genus Sulfurimonas. The sequence goes on along the minus strand of NVUO01000008.1, from coordinate 33,183 downwards.
AGAATTATTAGCAAAAGATACAGACATAAAAGTTCTTTATGGTTTGGCTGAGAATCCGAATACCCCAGTAGATGTATTGTATCAACTACAATTAGATGCTCGTTTATCTAGAAAAGTTAAAGAAAATCCAGTTTTTGGATTACATATAGAGACAAAAAACTTAGGATGGTTATAATGGAGATATATAAAATATGAAAGCAACAAGTTTAATAAGCTCAATAGGCTCTTTAGTAGAGGAAAAAGTTCCAGTATTTTTATGGGGCCCACCTGGAGTTGGTAAATCATCAATTGTTAAACAAATAGCACAAAAGTCTAATATAGGTTTTATTGATTTAAGATTAGCTTTGATGGATCCAACCGACTTAAAAGGAATACCATTTTATGACAAGGATACTCATACAGCTTTGTGGGCACCTCCAGCTTTTTTACCAACATCTGGTAAGGGTATATTATTTTTAGATGAGCTGAATTCTGCCGCACCATCAGTTCAAGCATCTGCATATCAACTTATATTAGATCGTCAAGTTGGTGAGTATAAATTACCAGATGGTTGGGCTATAGTTGCAGCTGGTAATAGGGATGGTGATAGGGGTGTTACATATAGGATGCCATCACCACTTGCAAATAGATTTGTTCATTTTGAGATGCATGTAAGTGTAGAAGATTGGCGTTATTGGGCATTTCAAACAGATTTAGATGAAAGTATTATTGCTTATATATCATATAAAAATGAACATCTTTTTACCTTTGATCCTAAAAGTGATTTTAAGAGTTTTGCAACTCCAAGGTCTTGGGAATATGTAAATAGTATTTTAAAATCATCATTATCTGAGGATTTACTTCTAGATTCAATAAGTGGAGCTGTATCTAAAGATGTAGCTGTGTCATTTTTAAGTTTTAAAAAAGTACAAAATAGACTTCCAAATATATCTAAGATATTATCAGGTGAGTTAAATGAATATAGTGAAGATGTAGATGTATTATATGCTTTATCCACAGGTTTAGTGTCAGCATTTTTAAAAGACAAATCACCTGAAATTTTAGAAAACTTATTATCATATACTTTAGAATTAAAAAGTGAATTTGCTGTAATGGTAGTTCAAGATATTCAACGTGCTGGTATAGATATGCAAGGCTCAGAGGTATTTAAAAGATGGGTTAAAGAGTTTGCTTATCTTTTAGCATAATATTATGAGAGTATCTGCAAAAATTTCACAGGCTAAGGCAAAACTTTTAGTACAATATCCATTATTTGGAACTATAGCTTCAAGACTTGAACTAATTATAAATGATGATATACAAGCTTTTAAAAGTGATGGTATTAAGCTAGAATATAATAGTGATTTTTTTAATAAGATAGAACTTTCACAAATAGAATTTGCTTTGGCAAATGGAGCTATGCATGCTTCATTAGCTCATGAAAAAAGAAAAAATAATAGAAGTGCTTGGTTATGGCAGATGGCTACTGATTTTGCTATAAATGATATGTTAGTTCAAAATGGTATGGACTGTCCGCATGAGGCACATTACCGTAAACGTTTTAAAGATATGTATGCTGAAGAGATATATGCAGAACTAAAAGACGATTTATTACGTGATGGAGAGTTAGAGTATGAGGCTGAATCAGAATCTGAAATAGAGCCTGAAATAGAATCTGAAACAGAATCTGAAACAGAATCTGAAATAGAATCTGAAACAGAATCTGAAATAGAATCTGAAATAGAGCCAGAATCAGAACAAGTTCAAGACCTACAATCAGAACAATTATTTGAAGAGTTTGCACAAACTATAATAGAATTTGAGATAAAAAAAGGTGAGATTCCACAATATTTAGATAGATTTTTTGACTTAAATCAAAAAGCAAAGATAGATTGGCGTGATGAACTTAGAGTAGCTCTTGATAGATTTCATAAAGATGATTTTAGACTTTTCCCAGCAAATAAAAAGTTTTTACATATGGGTCTGTATATACCATCAACTACTAGCCAAAGGTTTAAATTAGTTATAGCTATTGACAGTTCAGGTTCAGTAGATGAAGATTTACTAAATGATTTTTTGTCTGAATTGAATTTTTTGATGCTTAGTATAAATAATTATCAGATAGACTTACTTGTATGTGATGATAAAATCCATTCGCATAAAACTTTTTATAGTGGCGATAATTTAGATATAGAACTTAGTGGTGGTGGTGCTACTGATTTTAGACCAGTATTTGAGTTTATAGAAAAAGAGCTTCAAGATACAAAGTTACTTATATATTTTACAGATTTAGATGGTTTTTTCCCAACAAAGGAACCATTATATGAGGTGAAATGGCTAAGTCCAAAAGAGAGTGATATACCCTTTGGTGGACTTATTTTACTCGATGATTACTTAACTTTCGCACCTAAATCCAAGTAAATCTAGTTTAATGAAAAATACGGGGGTCAAAAAAGTACTTGAAAGTATGCTATATTGGTAGTAAACAAAGGTTTATTTATAAATGCCTGTAAAAATATGCCTAAGTTGTCTAAAAACTTACAAGAAGTAATCTTTACACCCTCAAGGGGTACCCCGAAAAGTATGTTTATCGTATACAAATCCTGAAAGATTTGGCAGGTGATTATAACCGCAGTATGCCTTGGATTCGGAAGAAAATATTTGACTCAAACTATTTTTACAAAAAAAGAGCATTAATCCCGAGACATTGAAAGAATTATTTACTCATCAAAAATTTGTATCAGCTTATAGAAGTTTAAAAACAAATCTACCTTATCTCTTTACTTACAAAAATCAGAAAAATATCAAGATTCACAACACTACAAATGCAATAGATGGAGGTGTTTTTTCTCCTATGACTAGGTGCCCCTTTAGGGTAAAAAACTACTAAAAATTCACAATGGATTTACTAAAAGCTTGAAGTAAAAATACTTGATGATTATCAAGTAAGTTATAAGAAAAAATGATTATTTAGACCCCCGTATTTTTTATTAAGTAAAAGAGATATGAATTACCTTCTCTTTGCTTACTGCAAATAGATGCTTTTAGATTATTTTTCTTATTAATTAGGTGCGAAAGTTCAGACACTTATATAAAAAACGAACACCCTTTATTTTTTAGACCTCTTTAAATCCCTTTAATAAGAGAAATTACTAATGCCACTTATGGCACAATACGCTCAAAGGAGTTTTTGAGTGGCATTTATCAAGATACTCTTTGGGTAGCTTAGCATTATACACTGTACTGCCTATAGAGCACACTAAAAATTTAATTTATGTTCTTTTCTGTATATCACTTATCATCTGAGACAAATCATCACCATTTAATTTATGCTTATACTCTACATTAACACCTTGTTTTTTCAACTGTTCAAAAAAAGCCTCTGCACTTTTAATTTGTAGTTTTTCTTTAGTGCTTATTTCATAAAAATTATCATAGCCTTTTGTTTCTACGATGAAATATAACTCTTTTTTATCACCTTGTTCTATGACATAACCAAAATCAGGATTATAGCTTCGTCCATGAGCTGTGGGAATATTTACCTTTGGTAGTTTTGCAAATACAGTTATTTTCGTATTATCAGATTCATCTATTGTAAGTTTTTCTATATTACTATCTACTTCCATAAAGTTCTCAGCATAGATAGATTTCTCTTTGATAGTTGGTTTTGTTATTTTATAAGTCTCAACTCCTAAGCTTCCAACATTTATAAAATCTTTTACATTTCCATTTTTATCTGTTAGTGATGTGTTACAAGTTTTTATCTCTTTAATATCATAAGATATTTTATTTATTATCGTATCGTATATAGCGCTCACGAGTTGTTCTTCTATCTTTTTAAGTGCTAAGTTTTCATTTTTTGCTATGAGGTCAAACTTCTCTTTTTTTATACCATGAAGTACATTTGCAATAGTCTGTAAACTTAGTTTTGTATTATTAGACAGAGTCTTAATAAACTCGTATATAGTAAAGATGGAGTGTGTCTGCACTGTTACACTATCTCTTTGACTATCATGTTTATTTTCGTCCTCTATGTGACTATCTCTTTTTATTATAATATCTTGACCACTAATCATAAAATCAGCATCTATTTTCTCTACTGATTTATCAATAAGCTCCTGAGTATTGATATCATACTTTACAACTGCATCATAATTTAAAGTATTCCATAGATTTTTAAATCTTTGAAACTTATCCTTATCTATTTTTATCTTGCCCTTATCTTTTTTACCGCTTCTATCTTTAGCTTTAATTCTACTTGTCGTTTTAAAATAGCTATCAAAATACTCTTTGAGTTTTTGACTATCACAGCCTTTTATATCTAAAGCTTCCAACTCTCTTGATTTTTGACTGTATAGTTCTTTTGAAATAACAATTTCACTCATATCTTCATCATCTATCGCTATAAAGCCTAACTCTTCTAGTGCATCTAAGAGCCGAACTGCAGACCTTGAAGAAGTAGCAATACCATTTTCAACCATAATATCTTCATTGAATAATTTAGAGACTTGTTTAACACTATGTTCACTTATCTCATTTTGTATAGAACTTACAAAATCACTTTCAGTTGAGGGAACTACGACAAAAAGCTCATTTATAAAATCAAAGTCATTATCTTCTCTTGTAATTCTTTTACCATCTTGATTTACTGCAAGTCTTAGTCCACGACCGATTTGCTGAAGTTTAGATATCTTAGAGTTACTTGGTGCTAGTTTACAGAGTGTCATTACATTTGGATTATCCCAACCCTCTTGTAAAGCCCACTGAGAAAAGATAAATCGTAAGTTACTATCAAARGATAGTAACTCTTCTTTTTTGTTTAGTATAAGTTCTATAGCTTCTTCTTCATCTTTTAGGTTTTTAGACTTTGCAAAATATCCACTATGTAACTCTTTTAGAGTATCTTTTGTTTTTAAGAGATACTCTTTATACTCTTCATCTAAGTCATCTCTGGCCAATACATCCTTTAAGTTTTTCAAATATAATCTTTCAAAAAGTTTAGCCAAGTCTCCAGCACTCCCATCATCAAGAAGATACTTAGCTACTCTATCTATGAAGAACAGACAAAGAGCCTTTATATTCATCTTAAAAAGCTCTTCTTCTCTCTCAAAATGATTTTTAATAGCAGTGTCAACTATTTGACTCTGCATCGCATCTAAAAGAACACCATAGCTCTCACTTTCGCCAAGAGGTAAAGATATACCATTTACAAAAAGTACTTCACTTTTTGTAATTTTTTCTATGATATAAGCATTAAGATAATCTATATCGGCTTTTACACCTAAGTTATCGCCTTTTTTAAGTTTTAAACTTTTAGTTTTTGAGTTAATATCCTTGTACTCGATAGTAACTTCATACTCTTTTTGATTTGCACCAGTTATTTTTTTAAAAAGAAGAGTGTGGTTATCAACATTTTCATTTCCAACGGTATCAACGGTGATTGCTTTAACTAAACCTTGTGAAAAAGCATCCACACTATCAAGTGTATAAATGAGATTTTGATATATTGGATTATTTTTACTATCTCGTTTAAAAGTAGCACCAAATCTAAGTGTAAAAAGTGGATTAAACTCTTTAAGGTACTTAGCTGTTTGTTTCCCCTCAAACCTATGAGGTTCATCAATGATTATAACAGGCTTCAAATACGCTATAGCTTCCATATAACTTTTTGCACGACCTATTAAACTCTGCTCTACACCTTTTTTGTTTATCTTGTTACTTGCACTGTTAAATGACTGATAAGTAGAAATAAGTACAGATATATTTTGATCACTTGCATTTATATAATTTGCAACTGTTTTTTCACTGTAGTTAAATGCAGATATATTTTTACCATACTCTTTTACAAAGAACTCTTTAGTGATTTTTATATTTTTTATCGTACCTTGTCGTATAGGGTTTGATGGTACAAGTATGATAAATTTCGATAATCCATAATCACGATTTAGTCTATAAATAGACTCTAAAAAAGTAAACGTTTTACCAGTACCAGTCTCCATAAGAGTATCTATAACTAACTCATCTTTTATAGATATATCGCCTATGTCAACTTTGTTAGACTCTCTTATATCTGTAATATTTTGTACTAAAATACTTTTCGAACTTTGTAAATCAAATGATGGATTACTTTTACGATTTTCATTTACTACAAAAGATATATTTTTAAATACATCACTTATACTATCAACTGCTTTTTCTTGATAATCTAATCTATCAAACTTTATTTTTAAGCTCATTTTTTGACTTCTATTATAGTTTTAGTTATAATGCAGACAAAGGTTCCAGCCTGTTGATAAGCATCCAAGGGAGACTTCTTCTTTTGAAGATAGACAGGAAGGTCATTATTTATCATAATATCTTATCCCCCTATCTTTTGTTACCGTATCTTCTGCTACTATATATTTTTTAATTTTTTGATAATATTTATCATCTCCATGTTCATATTTTCTATACACAGCCCAACCTACATAGTCTATAATCTGTAAATTTGCACTTGAAGCACTACAATGATGAAAAATATCATAACGAAAATTTAGATTATGCTCTTGCATATACTTTGTTACACCCACTTTTAAAGCTTTTTCTTGTTTTCTTTTATTTTGTGCTACTGGTAAATTATCTGTAATTATTATAAAATTAGAATTTACCTCAATTTTCTCTAATAATTTACCAATTGAATATATCAAATTATCTATATAAAAATTTTCCTTTTGTTTTCTCTTCTCAGGCTGAACTTTTTCTTTTTCTAAAATATAGGAATAGACTTTAACTGCTTCTATATCAAAAGTTGCTATGATATTAAATAGCTCATTTTTAATGTGTTTATTATCATTATGTGCGTGGAAATATTCTATGTTTAATCTTCTACCTATATGTGGATCTAAACTTTTTTCTAGTAGTTCATACCTATAATTAGATATATATTCATGTAATTTAAAAGGTCTTTTTTTTACTAAAAAATTAAACATATAATATTTTGAACCAGTTTGTGTAAAATTCATATCTCCAGATTCATCTATAAATATATAAGTAGTATCGGTAATATTTTCAATTTCAATATTGGTGTTTATTTTAAATTCTATATCATCAATATATATAGTATTATCAAATAAACCTTGAAAGACACTAATCAACCGTTTATCTTTTCCAAGAGAAGATAGTTCCATATAATGATTTGGATGTACAAATAAATTTATAATACACTTTTCCCACTCATCTTGTTCCTCTATGGTCGTAAGTGTATAATGAGAATTTTCCAATTTAATTGCTAAATCAAATCTATTTTCTTGTTTCAAAATATTTTGTACTATTTTAATATTTTCTTTACTCATATTTTTACTTCTATCTGTTTTCGTGTTATAATAGTCATCTATATTCCTTCGGGACTCTCTCACATTCTGTGGGAGTAACAATCACTTGAAATCTTACATGTAATTTTTTAAAATAATTTTGCATTATATCGCTCATACTACCCTCTAAATCTAAGCTTATCAGATTTTATACCTATACTACTTACTGCACTTTCATACTCTAGTGTAAATTTATCATCATTAATATTTGGAGAATATACTGTTATGTATTCCAACTCTTTTTTAGGTTTTAACTTCTCTATAAGTTCATCTATACTTACATTGCCAAGTACAAAAGCAACATTTGAAGCTAGATATAGTTTATCTTCTATAAGTGTTTGAATTTTTGTACTAAGTGGTAAACTCTCAGCTACAAGGAGATTATATAGTATGTCTTGTGTTGATTCAACTATTGCTTCTGTAAATGCCAATAGGTCTTTTTGCTCTACATCTTCTAAAGGTTTTTGATAGATTTTTTGTTTTATATCTTCAACTATTTCAAAAGTTCTAAAGCCTATATCTAAATCTTTCTCTTTTGATAATAAATTTTTGTCATTCTGAACTTGATTCAGAATCTTATCCCCAGCTCTTTTTATTCTTTCTTGTGTAATGTCAAAGATGGTTTCATATCCAGCTTTTTTTGCTTCACTCTTTTGGGGCGTTTTTTCTGCCCATTGGACTGCTATAAATTTTCTGTTTCCATTATCTTGTGCATTTAAGTCCATAACTGCATGTGCAGTTGTTCCACTTCCTGCGAAGAAGTCTAGGATTATGTCGTTTGTAGATACTGATATTTCTAATAATTTTAAAATATGTTTAGTTGATTTAGGATATATAAAAATTTTATCATTTCCAAATAAAWCATTAATTTCTTTTTTACCTTCATAAGTACCACCAAAATCGCTTGTCATACTTCTTGGTTTTTTTCCATTAATATTCATATATTGTTTAAAATGTACAGTCCATTTCCCATTGTCTTTTTTAATGATTCGTGTATTGTCTTTTTTGTATTCATTATCAAATCTTTTTTTTGACCAAATCCAATCACCATTTATAATACTTCCATCAGGTGCTTCTATGTCATAATTAAGTGGTGTTTTTAATCCAGGTCTTGCAAATGTATCCCAAAAATATTTCCCATTATCATCTTCTTCTTTATATCTTTTTAAATATTCTAGTTTATATGCTTCAAACATTTCAGGTAATAAATCTATATTTTTTGAATACACTAAAATATATTCATGCTCAGTGGCAATATGTTTACTATCACTTCCTCCACCTACTTTTGACTGTTTAATCATTTCTCCAACAAAATTATTCTCTCCAAAAACTTCATCACAAAGTAGTTTTAATTGTGCCATTTCATTATCATCAATACTAATAAAAATAACCCCATCATCTTTTAATAAATCTCTGGCTAAAAGTAATCTAGGATACATAAAACTAAGCCACCCACTATGAGTTTTTGCTCCTTGAATATTTTCTATATAATCWRYRWMCWCWKTMTMATRYMYMAWYTMWWMAARWGKYTMWYMWKTAYTTKAYSTAAAGTTATCATTGTAAACAAATCCATCATTTTTAGTATTGTAAGGTGGGTCTATATATATCATCTTGATAGCTTCAAAATAGTTATGGCGGAGTATCTTCAAGGCATCAAGATTATCCCCTTTAATAAGTATGTTATCAGTAGTATCCCAGTTCTTACTATTGTCATCATTTAAAGGCTTTAAAACTTTATAGTTTTTAGAAAAGGCACTGTGATAAGCCTCTTTTTTACCAACCCAGTTTAAACCATAACCATCCTCTTTTATATCAGCAAGTGAAGGGTCTAAACTCATCTGTAACTTATCACGGTCAATTATATATTTACCATCTTCATCTATACTTATAGCATGAGGAAATTGCTTTTTTAAAAGTTCATAGTTTATATCGTTTATACTCTGCTCGTCTATTAGATTTTCTTTTTGTTTCATATATTATTTACCTTTAAATTATTCGTAACCTATATCAACTTTAATACCAAGTAGTTTTTCGGGGTCACTGCTATCTTTAAGGGATAGAACTTTATTTTTTGATATAATCTCATCATATTCATCACTTGATAGTATTGACTTGATTTCATTAAGCTGATTTTGATTTATAGTTGCTATATATTGGTAATCTGAATTTCTAAATAGAGTATTTATAACTCTAAACATTTCAGCTTTATGTCTTTCATCTATACCATCAAATAATCGACTATCATGAAAGTTAAATTTTATGTTATGCCCATAACCATTAAATAACATAGTCATGTCATAGCAAAATATTTTAACATTATTAATTCCATCCGAATTATCAGACTCTATTTTAGCTTCAATATCAAACCTAATTTGATTTTCACCCTCATTATTGTATATAGTTATACCTGATGAATTTTTAGGATAAAATCTCTTAGCTAACTGTCTGAAATATTTTTGTTTTTCATCTATTAAGGAGTTAATATCTTTTAAATATTCATTTGTCTTTTTTGTATATTTTATAAAATTTTCTTTTATTCCAAGTGACTTAGTATGATAATTTGAAATCAATTTTTCATACTCTTGAAGTCGCTCTTTCTCTTTTTCTAAATCTTTCAATCTATCGCTAACTTTTATGACAACATCTAATGCTTGATGGGCACCTAAATATTTGATTTTATTATCAAGTTCTTTTTTTAAGGATACCTCTGTTTTAATATTTTCTTCAATTTGTTTACTGATTAATTGCTTATGATATGATAATTTTTGAATTCTATTTGTAGTTAATTGTTYATAAAAACTTTCTAAATCATTTAAAGTTTTTGATACAGTTTCTGGAAAAATTATTTTAGCTTCATTGTAAATTTTTTCTATAGAGCTTCTCCCTAAATCAGGAGATGTTTTTAAACTTTGAGTAATATTATTAATTTGGTTTTGCATTAGAACTATCTCATTATGTTTTTGAGCCAATTCCTTTTCAATAGTGTCAGCTTCAATTTTTATATCATAATAATCCTCTGCTACTTCATAATTGTCCCTGTCATCACTTAATTTATCTATTTCATCTTCTAAGTCTTTAATTCTAAGGCTTACATCTTTATCTTTTGTAAAAAAATCTTTTAAAAGCTCATCATTTTTAATATTTTTTTCTAGTTCTTCTATTCTAGTTTGTTCTTGTCTCAGAATATATTTTTCTTGGATTAAATTTATATCCAAACCTAATAAAAAAGAATTTGCTATTAATTTTTGATATGGAGTATGAAAATAAGTCGGCTCATCATTCTCAACATAAGATTTTTTTAATGGTCGTATAAAAAAAGGCAGTAAATTTCTAAAAGTTAAAAATTTACTATTTTGTGGAATATTAAATAGTATATCTTTAAACTTATCATTAAAATTATCAATAGTTAAGGCGGGTTCATCATCAACATATATTTTTGATGCTTCTGCCATACTTCTTTTAATGATATGTCGTTCGCCAGAAACTTCAATAGTAAGGTAAAAAATCCAATCAGGTAACTTATTTACAAAAGACTCATAGTGCTTCTTTTTAGCTCCTAAACAAAAATGTATAAGAAGTACAATTAATGATTTACCAACACCATTATATGTATTAGTAGTGTCTGTTTCGTGAGGATTTGTCTGTTCTGCAACAATTAAGCTTATTCCTTTTTCATTAAAAGAAACTGTTTTAAAACTATCTTTATTTGCTGATAATTCAATTAACTTCATTTTTTAAAACCTTTCCATTTTTTTCTTTTATAGTATCAATAGAATATAAAAATATTAGTGTCATCAAAAGGTTGTCAAAACTATGATTTGAAAAGTATAATTCATTTTTAAAGTCTTTTTGATATTGTTCCCATAATTCATCTACACTTCTAGGCTTATCTAAATATTGTAAAATATAACTTCCAAAACCTAAAAAAGATTCTGAAAAATTAATATGTTTTGCGGGCATAATCATTTTTGTGGTTCCTCAAATATATCACAAGTTTCAAAATACTTTGCCATAATGACAATAGCTGATGATTGATAATCTGCACTATTTCTTGGAGATAATCTACTTACAAGCTCCCAAAAAATATCTATACTATTATCTAATTTTTTGGAGAGTTCAATATATATACTATTTACTCTATTTTGTAATTCACTTGATGTGAAAGTACTGTTATTTTTAAGATATTTTTCTAAAGAAGCTTGTTCAAAATAACCATTTAGTAGCTTTGTACTTTCACTTATACCTAAACCATTAAAATTTATTTTATTAGTCCAGTTAGGAACAGTGATATTTTCTTTTTTATTTTCTAAGGGAATATTTTTAATATGTTCAATTATCTCATTCAAAATATCATAATCTAAGCTTTTTAAATTTGCAGGGTCTGGAATGTGTCCTGCAATTGTAAAAATTTGGTCATCTTCTAAACTAAAAAGCATATTCTCTAAATCTTTGGATGTTAAAAATTTACACTCTTTAAGAGTATTGTTATTTTTAATATTTTCTAATAATATTTCAGAGTCGGCATGTACTCCTTTATATTTATCATTAACTACAAAGTAGAACTCTTGAATATTATTCCATTGACTTGTTAAACCGTTAAAGTCTGTTGTAATCTTTTTAATCACATCAGGATAAGATTTTTGAATATCTTCAGGTGCAAAAACTTGATAATAAATACCTTTATTTTTTACATAGCCATCATTTTTTCTATCTCCAATATTACCCCATGCTTTTATTTGTTGAAAATTAGGTTCATAATAATCTAAAATACTACTAAATAAATCTTCAAATTTCTGTCCATTTGCTTCATGTATTTTATTTTTAAATAGTATTCGTAATATATATTTTTCAGATGTTGTCATATAATTCCTCTTCAATATGTATATTATACTTTAATTATAATTTATCTTCTAAAGCATCCATCATAGCCCCATCCACTAAGGCACTATCCAACTCTTTCTTAGGCTTAATACTAGATACCTTTTTAAGCATAGTAACTTGTCTTACAAGATTACCATTACCTACACTTAATTTATCAAATGCATCACTATAACTTTTATTTGCAGTTTCAAGACCTTTTCCAACTTTTTTTAAGTCTTCTACAAAACCATTAAACTTTTTATATAACTCTTCTGCTCTCTTATAAACATCAGCAATACTCTGAGCTTGCCTTTCATATCTCCATATGTTTTCAACGGCTCTAAGGGCAACTAAAAGAGTAGTAGGACTAACGAGTATAATCTTTTGTTTAAATGCTTCATCATAAAGATTTACATCATGTTCTAGTGCAAGAAGTAATGCACTCTCAATCGGCACAAACATAAATATAAAATCTAAACTATTTATATTTTTAAGATCTTCATATTTTTTATTACTTAGTCCTTTTATATGGTCTTTTACAGATTTGATATGACTTTTTATATAGCCTTGCTTATCTGCTTCATCATCTGATGCGATATATTCACTATATGCTGTTAATGATGTTTTTGCATCTATTATTATATGTCTGTTATCTGGTAGATAAACTATCACATCAGGACGAAATAGTTTATCTTCATCATCTCTTAGACTAACTTCTCTTTTGTACTCATGTCCTTCTCTAAGCCCAGAACTCTCTAGTACATTTTCAAGCACCATTTCGCCCCATTTACCTTGTTTTTTGCTGTCACCTTTAAGTGCGTTTGTAAGATTTGTGGCTTCTGTAGTCATTTTTTGATTTAACTCTTTGAGCATTTTTAACTCTGCCGATAATGCACTTCTATCTTTAGCCTCTTTATCATACACATCTTCGACTTTCTTTTTAAAGTCTGTTAGTTGTTGCTTCATAGGATTTAGTATGAGTCCTAAACTCTCTTGACTTTGTTCTTTAAACTTCTTGCTATTGCTATCAAATATTTTATTTGCTAAGTTCTCAAACTCTGTTTTTAATTTTACTTCACTATCTTGTAGATATTTTACTTTCTCTTGCATAGCTTTATTTTGTTCTTCTAGTTGTGTTTGAAGTTGTGAGACTGTGGCTTTGTCTTGGTTCACTTGAGTTTGTAGTTCTTTTTTATCTGCTTCTAAAGTTTTAAGGGATTGTTTTAGTTCGCTTATATACTTTTCTTTTTCAGTAGAGAATTTTTCAGTACTTTTTTTCTCTTCAATTACTTTTGTCTCTAGCTCAGAAATCAAGGATTTATCATTTTTAATTTCATCATTGTATTTAGATACTTGTATCTTTAGTTGTTTCTGTTCTTCTTTTAATTCATCGACTCTTTTATCACTTGTTATTTTAAAATCATTGTATCTTTCTTTTTGTTCGTCGAGTGAAGTTCTGCATATAGAAGAGTCTTCCTTTATGTTTGAAAGTTCAGTTTGTTTTTCATTTATGAGAATTTCAAAATCTTTTATCTTTTCTAATGAAGTATCAAGCTGTGTGAGTTTTTCTTTATAAGTCGCAAGTTCTATATTTCTACTGTTTATCAACTCATTATTTGTAATTAAATCATTTTTTAGTGCATGAATAGCTTTTATCTTTTTACGATTTTGTATATATAAATATATAGCAAAGCCAAATAGCCCAACAATAACAATAGTAGCAACGCTAAATATCTCATTCATAACTTTACCTTAGCAAATAATTTTAAGTATATTACTTAACTTTCGCACCTAAATCCAAGTAAATTTTGAGTTGTGCTTCGTAGGGTAGCGATTATACTGGTAAAATCCTTATTTCTCTTTACAATGTCATCTATTTGAGCTATTTTGTCCATCATCTAAATAAATGCCTGCATGGCGATTGAGAGAGTATGAAGTTCACACTCTAAATCTTTRAATAATCCACCTATAGTTTTTATAAATACTATTTTGATTTTACCAGCATTTTTATGCTCTACTACAACAGAAAAATATTTGAATTTTATCTTTTTGTATTTTTCATAGATAGCATCTAATTTTTTCTCTTTTTATGCAAAGTTCCATATTTTATTATTATTGGCAATTCTTGAAATAACTTTTAAGCTCAAATCATTCATCTCTGCTGAAAATATTGGTTTGCTATACCAACTAAGCCCTGAAAGAAATGCCCTCTGGGTGCCACAAGAAGATAATCTGCATAGACACCACCTTTTAAAGCCCTCTTAATCATATCGATAGCTATTTAATGTTTCTTTTCTCCTTATTGCTCCAAAGAGCATCACGACTTCCTTCAACATACTTTGGAGTTTTACCTTCTACTGGGTCATCTATTATAAGTACTTTTACTGATGAAGAGTCTTGTACTTTATGAAGAAGTTTTAGAATTTTTAGGCTTGTAAGTGAGAGTAGTTTTCTCCAGTTATAACTACTGTTTTGCAAGAGTCTGTAGTAGGTGTCAAGCGTAAAGGTAAAATACACCAGTAGTGCAAACTAAAAGTGCACCACTTTATTAAGTAAAAGAGATATGAATTACCTTCTCCTTGTTTACTGCAAATAGATGCTTTTAGATTATTTTTCTTATTAATTAGGTGCAAAAGTTCAGATGATTAATCAAAAAGTAATTGATTTCCAGAGTTTTGTTTAGCATTATATAACATCATATCTGCGTGGTTAATACTCTCTTCTAAGGTGTCATCTTGATGAATAGCTAAGCCAATTGATACTGTAAATTTAACTACATTTTCATCACTTAGGTGTATCCTACATTCGTTAGCCTCTGTAATAACAGTGTTAAATATATCTGTAGCCTCGGAGAGATTAGTATTTTTAACAATTATATAAAATTCATTGTCATCATATTTTACAACTAAATCTTTATATGACATATTTGATTTTAATATATCCCCTAATGTTGATAATACTAAATTTTTATGTTCTATACTTATATTTTCAAACTTATCAATACTAGCTATAGCTATAGCATATTGTTCGTTAGAGTTTTTAATTTCATCTTTACACTTTTCCATATGTTGTAAAAAGTATCTACGATTATAAAGTCCAGTTATAGAATCACGACTTGTTTGATTTGTAAGTAGGTTAATCGTCTCTAAGGCCTCTATAGAACTATGTATGCGACAAGAAAATTCCTCCCTAGTAAAATCTTTATTTATATAGTCATTTGCCCCATGTTTTAAAAATAATGCATTTGTACTTTCATCTTTATCTGAGGATATAGCGATAATTTTTATACTGTTTTTACCATGGATTTTTCTTACCTCTTTTGTAAGTTCTAAACCGTCCACTACTGGCATTTTATAATCAGTCAAGATTAATGATATATCTGGATTTAACTCTAATATATTTAGAGCCTCCTCCCCATGAGCTACAGTTATAACCTTAAAACATAAGTTTTTTAGCATTGTTTTCATCTTAGCTCTAACTTGCATAGATGCATCAACAACTAGTATCTTGTGTTTTTGATTGTTCTGTAGACGTAAAATAGTAGTAATTACATAATCAATATCACTTATCTTAGACTTATTAATATAATCAATAATATTTTTTTCAAGCATTTTTTTTCTAAAATCTTTGTTTATGTTTCCGCTTAAAATTACAACTTTATTGTCTTTAGAAAGTACATAGTCAACAATCTCACCATCAGGAGCATCTGGAAGATTTAGGTCGGTTATAACAACAAAATACTTATACATACATAAAAATAGTTTTGCTTCTTTAAGTGAGTAGGCTACATCAATTTCAAAATTAAGCTCTTGTTTTATTTTTGTAGCTATAAGTTTTGCTAAAGTTTTATTATCTTCAACTATTAAAATTTTATTCATTATTTTACATGTATCCCTATAAAAAAATTAGCTATATTCTAGTATAATTAATATATGATTCATCTAAATACTATTATAAAAAAGTTACAAACTAATACAAATGTCTTTTTAACTGGTGGAGCTGGGGTTGGAAAAACAACAATGACTCGCCAAATAATTAAATATTTTGAAGATAATACAAAAAAAGTAGCAAAACTTGCCTCAACTGGAATGGCTGCAACTTTAATAGATGGACAAACTCTACATAGTTTTTTAGATCTTGGAATTGCCTCAAATTTAAAAGAATTAGAACTAAACTCAAAACTAAAGATTTCAAAAAAGCTTAAAAAACTTCTTTCACAAATTGATTTAATTGTAATAGATGAAATTTCAATGGTTAGTGATACATTATTTGATATGATAAAACTTAGACTAGATCAGGCTAGTTTTTTTGGAGTTATTTTATTAGTTGGTGACTTTTTACAACTAGCACCAGTTGTACGAGGATATAAAGAAGTTAAGTTTGCCTTCCAATCCCTATCATGGGGCTTGTTTAAATTTGAAACTGTAAAATTAACCCACATATTTAGGACTGATGATAAAGACTTTATAGAACTGCTAGCATCTGTACGAAATGGTTTTGTGGATGAAGATATACATAATCATCTAAATAAATTTATAAAACCATTACCAGAGGATTTAAGTGAATTTACTTATCTTTTTGGAAAAAACAACTCAGCATCTTTGCATAATAAGACTCAACTAAATTTTATAGACAATGATTTATTTGTAAAAGAGGCTCAGATAGTAAAACATCTAAAATCTGTAAAAGATAAAGAGATAGAATCTTTTATGAATGATGCTAGGATAGAGAGGGATTTAGAGATTAAAATAGGTGCACCTGTTTTATTTACAAGAAATTCTTGGAACTATTTTAATGGTGAGCGCGCTATAGTTGTAAATATAGATAATAATTACATATATGTCCAAAAAGACGATTTAAAAGTTGTAAAGTTAGAGGCAATAGCACAGTCTAAGAGTAAGTGGGTTGAAAAAAGTATAGATGGTAAAAAGGAGATGATCGAGCAGCCAGTTTTTAGTATCTATCAGTATCCAATAAAACTTGCCTTTGCCATAACTATACATAAGTCACAGGGTATGTCTATAGAGGATTTAATAATTCAAACAAATGAAATTTTTGCACCATCACAGTTTTATGTAGCTTTATCTAGGAGTTGTAATCCAAAAAGATTAAACCTTATAGCACCAACTAGACAATGGCATGAACTAATTTTTGTAAATCAAAAAGCTTTAGAATTTGTAAATGTGGAGAATAATGTTAAGTAAAATAGACAGGGGTGTATTATATATGCTCATAGGTGCATTGATATCTGCCATAAATGGGGCTTTAACTAAGGTATTAGCTGATGATATGTCCGCCTTAGAGATAGTTTTTTTTCGTAACCTTATAGGTATAGCTTTAATAGTTTATGCACTAAAGCATACTCCTCCAACTTTACTTGGTGGAAAATTTTATATGCTTATTCAGCGAGGTGTATTAGGCTTTTTGGCAATGATATTATTTTTTTATACAATTACAACTATACCACTTGGTGAGGCTATAACTCTAAATAAAACCTCACCTCTTTTTGTAGCAATTTTGGCTTATTATCTTTTGGGTGAAAACTTAAGTAAAAAAACATTTTTTTCTTTACTTATAGGTTTTTTAGGCATAATTTTTATAGTGAAACCTTTTTCTATGAGTATCTCATATGAGCATTTTTTAGGCATACTTGGAGGCTTTTTTGCAGCATCAGCTTATACAACTATAAAAAAAATAAAAGATGTATATGATTCTAGGATTATAGTTTTATCTTTTGTTGGGGTTGGAACTATACTTCCAGCTTTTCTTTTTTTATTAGCTCCATATATAGATGCACTAAAGGCTATAGACTTTTTATTTCCAAAATTTATAATGCCTGAGACTTTGTATATATGGTCACTTATAGTATTTATGGCGATTATATCTACCTTGTCTCAATGGTTATTAACAAAGGCGTATTCTAATTCCAACTTAAGTATTATAGGTGTAATCTCTTATACAAATATTCCATTTTCTATAGGTTTTGGCTGGATGTTAGGTGATAGTTTTCCTGATACTCTAACATATATAGGTATAGCTTTGATTATTTTTGGTGGTTTTTTAGTTGGGATGAAAAAAAAGTAAATGTACCAAAATTTAAACCTGAAGTGCAATTTTCCACAACTAAATAATCAGGCTACTTGATTAAGCCCATAAAAGGCTTCATTTGGCGTCAGCCAATTAAGAGCTTTTCTCGGTCTATTATTAAGTTTATCCTCAATCATCTGAATATACTCTTGCATTATATTTTTGAAGCTAGTTCCTTTGGGAATATATTGTCTAATTAGGCCATTAGTCTATTCATTTAACCCTCGTTCCTAAGATGAATAAGAATGGCAGAAATAATAATCACATTCTAAGGTTTTTGAAATACTTTCATGGTTAGAAAACTCCAGTCCATTATCCGAAGTAATAGTCTTTATCTTATCCTTTATGGGACTGAGTATACGGGTGAGTTCCGCTTCCACAGCAAAGGCTTCTTTGGTGGTTGGAATAGATATCTTGCTTAAATAAGTTACCCGACCAACTGCTGTCGTGATAGCCCCATTTTTATTACTACCAACGATAGTGTAAATTTCAAAGTCACCTATACGTATTTTTTCATCTACAATACTAGGTCTTTGTGAAATAGAAACTCTTCCATCAATTTTCCCCTTATATTTCATTCCATATTTAGCTCTTCTTTTACCTGTATGATAAAATCTAAGATGCTTATGTAAACTCCCACCGAGGTAGCTGTCTTCTTCAATAAGCTGGTATATTCGTACTAAAGATATATCAATTTTATTTTTAACTTTTAAAATAGCAGAGGTCTGTTCAGGAGAATAGTCCTCTAAAATATAATAGTTTATCCATGCTTCAATTTCAAGACACATCTTATAGTTAGATGCTCTTGAAGCATACATCCTTCGATCTTGTGAAACCTTACACGCTGCATTCGCGCTGTAACACTTTGTCTGAGAGCTGCTATTACGCTGTAACTCCCTACTTATAATGCCTTTATCTCGATTAAGCTCTTTGGCTATCTCAACTTGCTTATACCCAACGCTTTTTAAAGCTTGAATATGATATCTTTCTTCCATAGTTAGATGATTATATGTCATAAATACTTCCTTTGCTTTGGTTGGTTTAAAGAAGTAAATATCATATCATCTAACTACTTCAAACCTAAATTTATAATTTCTCTTTTCTTATCTATGAAAAATTGCACTTCAGGTTTAAATTTTGGGTATGATAATAAGGGTAACACCATTTTTATAGGGAAAAATGCAGCCAACCACTCCCCTATCCCCCGAAAGAAAATAAAAAAATATTTTGATTGTGGACACGATTATAGATAAAATTTATCAACAATAATTTCATCTTTTGTCAAGCAGAAAATTCAAAATAAATTTGACTTTCCCCAGCACACAAATATAATGAAAGTACCTTAAAAATATTTTATAAATAACTATATAATTATGAGAGAAAAACTAGAAACAATTTTAAATGAAAATCTAAATACAATTACAGCTGAAGTTATACAAGAAGCACTAAATAGTGAAGATCCAAAAGCTTTTTTTGAAGATTTAATGAATAACGGTTGTCAATTTTGAATGGTTAGTTCACTAATATATTATAAAGATACACACGCATTTTATGATAGGTATTACAACGAAATAAAAGATATAAGGTGGGAGCTTGAAGCTGAAGGGGTGGAGATAAACCTAAAAGATCAAGATTAAAAAAACTATTTAGCATGGCTAGCATTTGAACATATTGCTTATAAAATATACTATCAACTTGAAGAAGAAAAATAGGAAGACTAATCTTCCTATTTTTTATTAGCAATTTCAAAATGCTGAATTGTTCTCAAATATACACCAAGCTTTTTAGCTACTTGGTATTCTCCTGACTTAGGATACGATTTTCAAACAAACGCCTATATTACGAAGTTTCAATTTTTGTTTAGGCACTACATTAACTTGATTATTTTATAAGATAGCTGGTTTTAAGGTAACAGGAACCTCCATAAGTTTATAAATTTTTTTAGCATCTTCACTCACTCTAGAAGGCATTGCAAATTTTTTATTAGTTGAAGTATCATAAAGTATAGATGTTTGAACTGATAGGAGTATCTGTCTAATTTTTTCAGGTGATAGTTTTTTATATTGAAGCCTTACTCTATATTCTAAATGCCTTACTAGTGCATAAGCCATAAAGGAGATAGCTAAGTGAGCTTTTACTCTATTTGGTTTCCAATGATATATTGGTCTAATTTTCAAATCATGTTTCGTTATTCTAAAACTCTCTTCAACTTGCCATAAATTAGAATATTGATGAATAAGTTCTTCATCTGATAAAGCAATATTCTTTGTAACTATCCCTTTTAATCCATCCCAAGCTTCATCTTCAACTATTTTTTCTTCATTGAGTGTAATTGCTATATCACAAGATGTTTTTTGAGCATTTTTTATATCTACACCAGTTTGTTCAAGTTGTAAATATTTTTTATATCCATTATTAGATAATTGTGATTTTACAGATTTAGAACTCTCTAATCTTTTTTTGAGTTTTTTGATAGCTTTTTCTCTATCATGCTTATCTTTTCTTGCTCTTTTGCACGAGTATGATATAAGTAGCTTTTTACCTTGATAATCTATTGTTTTTACTTTTGTATCATCATTTATATCTTTAAAGTCATCGGTTTTTAGTATTTGTTCTTTTATTGATTTAGTCATTGTTTTGATTTTAGCACCAACGATATAAGTCATATTTTTATTCTTATCAAACTCTTCTAAGTTTGCTTTATTAAACATCCCTGCATCTGCTACATATACTATTTTATCTACTTTAAATTCGTCCTCTATCTCTTTAAGTGATGGTATTATTGCACCCCAAGGGCATTTGTCACTTCGTTCGGGCATATTACCATCAAATGTATCTCCACTAAATGCTTTATATCCAATTGGTAAGCCTTGTTTGGTTACAAGAAGTGCTAATACCACTTGTGGTTGATTAAACTTCCCATCTTTAGAATAACCATTCTTTCGTATTGCTTCATTTTCATCTTCTGGGTTATCAACATCCTCTGTAAAACTTTCAAAGTAAAGTGTAGTCGCGTCAAAGTAAATTACATCTATCTTATCGTCAAGAAGTATTTTAGTTTTAGTGAGTACAAGTTTATTAAGTTTCTTAATACCGCTATTATCTATCATATCCATCATACGATACACTGATTTAAGATTTATATTTACTCCAAACTTTGAAGCTAGCGTATCTACACTACCACTCTTACTATCTGGATTTGCAACTCTTGCTAATACTATCTCTTTAAGTGCTTTAGATGCTGCCATATGTCTAGTGGGATTAGGAAGTACACTTTTAAAGTTCATCTCATCATAGAGTTTTCCATAAATATCATGGATTCCTTTAATTATTCTATCCTCCTCTAGTATATCTAGTAAATTTACATCATAATCTTCTCTATTTACTTCACTCACTTTAATGAGTTTAGATTCCTTTTCTTTTGAAGCCACAGCTTTATTTGCTAAATCCTCTATCTCCTGTGGTGAATATAGTGGTAGTTGACTTTTAGATTCTAGTTGTGCTTTGATTGAGTTAGCTAATGCTTTTAATTCCTCTAACTCTTTGTCATCAAATGCTACCCCAATATGTTTAATA
Organism: Sulfurimonas sp.; assembly: GCA_002733155.1. GTDB lineage: Bacteria > Campylobacterota > Campylobacteria > Campylobacterales > Sulfurimonadaceae > Sulfurimonas. The sequence continues at coordinate 11,332 of NVUO01000008.1, read as the reverse complement.
ATCTTCTGTTTTACTTTAGAACCTACTCTATGCGAGTGAACTATCTGAACCGATTTTCTTGGACTTTTTGGTGTACTTTTTACTCTTACAAACATGTAAAGAATTATAGCTGAATTATATTATAAAAACAAATTGTATAAAATTGGTAGGCACTACAATTTCTACTAAAAAACCATCTCACTTGTTTAAGGAAGTTACTAGGTGTTGCTGTAGTGCTTTTGTCCTAAGTTAGGAAATAGTTGTTTGATTTTCTTGGGGTAGTATAATGCCTGTGAAAAATTGGTCACTCACAATCTCTCAACTCGCTATATTTTTTGAAGGGAGGCTGGATAAATATTTAAAGGTGTAACTTATGTTACGGATTGTAGTTGACACGGAATTTTAAACGCTCTCGAAAAATATACTATATAATTATCTATATTGTATTGAGCACTCTCTTATTATCCTGCTTTTTAATCTCAGAAAAATTATCCAAATAGTCCAAATAAGCTATAAGATATTTTCTACTTAGTGAATGCATATCTTTGAAATTCGATATATTTATGTAACCATCTCTTTTTATAATACTTTTCATATCAAAAACAATTTTACTTAAGCTCTGTGCATGTATGAAAAGGTTGTGCTGAAGTCTTAAAACCTGTTTTTTAGCGCATAAAGATTTGAGTATATTATCACCCATTTTTCTATCCAGATCTAAATCATCATAGATATTATAAGGAGCAGTTGGAGCTACTCCTTCTGATTCTAAACGCTTTAACATAATATGTTCTAGTGAAGTTTTGAAATCCTCTTTTATATCTGCATTTTTAAATAGATTTCCATCTTTTACTAAAAACTTTTCATTTACAAGTTCATTAAGTACGAGTTCTATAAACCCTTCACTAGCCCATTTAAGTCTAAGTTTTATAGAAGCATTTGAGAGAAGTGAATATTGATTTTTTGTATATATATCTTTAATACTGTTATAAATAATCTCTTTTGTAGAGATTGGATAAATAATCAACTCTTTTTCATCTACAAAACAGTTCTCTAACTTTCTTGCATTACTGAGTGCTTCTGCATGAGAGAGTGCAAATCTTTGTACAGATGAGATTAAACCTAAACCTTTTTTATGTGCATCTAATAAAACCTCATAAGCTTTTGAAATCTCTTTTTTTTCCAAGACCTTAAGCAAATTCAGCTTTTGACTCTTTTTCATAGGGTCATTAACAGGATTTAAAACAACTCCTCCTGCCACCGTGAAATTTCCCTCTCTAATAATTAACTTTTCATTATAAATGCTGAAAATATTCTCTTCACTTTTTATACTAGCAAAACCTTCTTCTAAAGAGTCTTGAGAATCAAAAAGTAAAACTTTTGCATCTATTTTTCTTGAGCCTATATAAACAGAATACTCTCTGTTATGATGTAAAAGCTTATCATTGAGTGTTTTAAAAGAGATGTCAATAGATTTAAAACCTCTTAAATACCCTTTTCTACTAAGTAGAAAACCTCTTTTTATATCTTTTGCATCAATTCCATTTAGATTAATGGCAGTTCTATTTGAAATATCTGCTTCTTCTACATCTTTTCCATGAATGTGGAGTTTTTTTATCTTGCACTCTTTTTGCAGCTCGCTAATAAACACTCTCTCATTAACTTTGATAGGTTTTCCAAGGACTGTACCCGTGACAACAGTACCCGCACCCTTAATGCTAAAAACCCTGTCTATATAATATCTAAAGAAATTCTCTTCTATTTTTGTGCTGGCATTGAGGCTGAATAGTCTGCTTTTTAAATTTTCAATAGAACTTTCATCATAAATAGAGACTCCCATGCCAAACTTCAGATCAAAATCATATTTAGATATAAACTCTTGCGTTTCTAGCAGCTTTTTTGCTAAGTCTGACTCGCTGAGTAAATCTTTTTTACTCAAGACCAAAACGGCATTTTTGACACCTAGAAGATTTAAAATCTCTAAATGCTCTATAGTCTGCGGTTTTATACCCTCAATGGCACTAACGACGATAAGTACACAGTCAAAAGAGAAAGCCCCTGCTATCATGTTTTTTACCAGTTTTTCATGTCCGGGCACATCTATAAAAGATATGTTTTTTTCATCTTTTACAATATTTGAAAAACTCAGGTCTATCGTTATGCCACGCTCTTTTTCTTCTTTAGTTGTGTCGCCCTCAAAACCGTTTAATGCCTTAATAAGAGCCGTTTTACCGTGGTCTATATGCCCACAGGTACCTATAATAAAATTAGACATCTGATATCTCTTTTGCCGCTTTTATTATTTGCTCTATTTCATTTTTGTTAATGGCTCGAAAATCAAGTAAAAACTTCTCATCTTCTATACGACCTATGATATTTTTTTCTCTAAAAAGTTTTTCCATCTTATTTGGTTTATAGTTTTTTATTTTTACGGCAAGTGCCACAGTAGGAATAGTCCTGTTTGGAGTTGTACCTCCGCCTATAACTGTTTTTGTATGGATAATTTCACAGGCGGATATCTCTTGTATAGACTCTTTTAAAATTTCTGCATTCTCTTTAAGTTGTTCGCTGTTTGTAAAAAGCATTTTTAAAGTAGGAATATCGTCTATATTTCCCAGTAGAATAGACTTGATGCTCTCTTCTAAGAGGGCTAAGGTCAGTTTGTCTACTCTTAACATTCTTAAGAGCTGATTCTTTTTGAGTTTTTCTATATACTTTTTTTTTCCTACTATTATTCCGGCTTGAACACTTCCAAGAAGTTTATCACCTGAAAAACTAAGAAGAGAAGGATTTTCCTGCATGTATTTTATTACTGATGGTTCATGTAAATCAAGTCCATAAGGTAAATCAACCAAATGTCCGCTTCCCATATCATAGTAATCTATAATACCTTTGTCTTTAGCAAGTTTAATCAGCTCTTTAAACTCTACCTCACTGCTAAAACCCTCTATGGAGTAGTTGGATTTATGTACTTTCATAAGCATTGATGTTTTATCGTTTATATCATTTTCATAATCRCTAAAATGTGTTTTATTTGTAGCACCTACTTCAACAAGTTTCGCACCGCTGTTTTTCATAACATCAGGAATTCTAAAACTTCCGCCAATCTCCACAAGCTCACCACGACTGACAATTACCTCTTTTTTATTTGCAAATGTATTTAGTATCAAAAATACAGCACTTGCATTGTTATTTACTATAAGAACATCTTCACAACCAAGGAGCTTACATATGACCTTTGAGATATGAGAGTATCTTTCTCCCCTCTTTCCTTTGGCTAAATCGTATTCTAAGTTATTGTAACCAGTAAAAAGTGTTTTTACTTTTTCAAATGTTTTTTCATCTAGCAGGCTTCGTCCTAAATTTGTATGAATTATCACACCTGTTGCATTTATAAGTTTTTGCAAAGATGGTTTTATCAGCTCATTATATTTTTTCAGAACTGTTTGAACCAATTCATCTTCACTAAATGAATCWACAMWCTTRTTTAAAATRTTTTCTCTTARRKTTTGAARARYTTCTTGAGTRATRCTWACTAYAAGTKRYGWKGMYAAAYCAKCAAAYTTYTYATTYWMAATRAACTTATCWACCTTRGGRATAGATTTTAGTAAAAACATTTTTACCCTTTTTTAGATGTTTTTTATATTTCTTATTGTACAATTCATTTGTACAATATTTGGGGGGCATGTGACCCTGGTGGGCACCACAGGCTTCAACCCTGATTGGAGGTTTTTGTGTAAACGCCTCGGGAGGTTCGATTCCTTCGCCTTCTCGCCAAACTTAGTACAGGATTATCGGTTTATCTTTTCTAGGAATAATATAACCTATTATGCTAGCATATCCAAAAGTCAAATCCTCAACTATTTTCACATACTCTTTTGCATCTTTTTCATTCATTGATATTAAAAGTCCACCAGATGTTTGGGCATCGCAAAACATTAGTTTGTACTTTTGACTATCACCATGAAAAGTAACCTTATCTTCTAAATATTTCATATTTTTCTTAGTTCCACCGGGAACGACATCTTTACTTGCCAACTCAAATGCATCATCCATTACAGGAACACTCGATGAGTCTATATAAATAGATACACCCTCGTTAGTAGATTCAAAAGCATGACCTAAAAGACCAAAACCGGTTATATCAGTACATGCACTTACATTATATTCAGCAAGAAGTTTTGATGGCAAATAGTTTAGTGTCTCCATAACTTTTACAGCTTCAAGCATTGTTTCTTTTCTTAGTAAATCTCTCTTTATAGCTGTAGTCAAAATACCCATACCAATGGGTTTTGTCAACACTAAAACATCTCCTATTTTAGGAGTATTGTTTCTGAATATTTTATCAGGATGAATCATGCCCGTAACGCTTAAGCCGTAATACATCTCAGGCGATTCAATAGTATGTCCTCCTACTAAAACACCTCCGCACTCTTTGATCTTTTCATTTCCCCCTCTTAGAATTTCACCAAGAACCTCATAATTATGATGAAGCTTATCAAAACCCACAATATTCATAGCCGTTTTGACTTCTGCACCCATGGCAAATATATCTGACAAAGAGTTTGCAGCTGCGATTTTCCCATATATAAAGGGGTCGTCAACAACGGGCGTAATAAAATCAAGAGTCTGGACTAAGGCTTCGTTTTCATTTATTTTAAAAACTGAAGCGTCTTCGCTGTTTTCAAATCCTACAAGCACATTTTCATTATCTGGAACAAGTGAGCGAATGGTTTGTTTAAGATCTCCCGGACCCATTTTCGCTGCTCAACCAGCTGCTTGAACGAATTTAGTTAATTTAGATTCGTTATTCATTTTTGACCTTAAAATTTATGGGGAGGTGTAAAAAGTGCAGTAAAAGAGTTTATTACATTTATGTACACCTATTCCATAGGTTAATGTTTGGTGTATTTTACTGCTTGTGATGTTAAAGCAATATTAATATAGTAAAAAATATTTTACTCTTTCAGTAAAGGTTAACATATACTTCTATATAGTTTTACTTACAAAGAGCATTTGCCTAAGGTTTAGGCTTGACATAAATATATTATGCACATTTTATGACTAGATATGCTTCAAAAATATTTTGGAGTCCCCATGCAAAAACTACTGTTAATCTTATTATTCGTTTCATCTGCGTTTTCACAAACATTTACATTTTCAGCCATACCTGACCAGGATGAGACAAAACTAAAAAAGCGTTTTTCAAAACTGGCAATTTATCTTAGTAAAGAGCTAAATGTAGAGGCTAGATTTATACCCATAAAATCCTATTCCGCCTCTATAGCCGCTTTTAGGAACAAGCAGGTTCAACTAGCTTGGTTCGGAGGTTTCAGCGGAGTAAAAGCCAGACAAATCGTTCCTCATTCTATGGCAATTGCCCAAGGTATACAAGACAGAGAGTTTCGCACCTATATCATAGCAAATACAAAAACAGGTTTACAATACTCAGAAAATTTTCCAAAAGATATACAAGGCAGAACCTTTATCTTTGGCTCAAAAGGCTCCACCAGCGGAAGATTGATGCCTGAGTATTTTATAAGAGAGAACTTGCATAAGGCTCCGTCAAAAGTTTTTTCAAAGGTCGGATATTCTGGAAATCATACTAAAACCATTGCCTTGGWTCAWARMKKMSCTTATCARATNNAGGTGCTGTAAATTTCAAAGTATGGGAGTCGGCTCTAAAAGAAGGAAAAATAGATACATCTAAAGTAAAGGTCATTTGGAAAACACCAACTTTTCCTGATTATCAATTTAGCGTGCAGGGTGACTTAGACACTATTTACGGAGAGGGTTTTACAACAAAACTCAAAAACACCATACTGAATATAAAAGACAAAGAGATTTTAGATGCATTTGACAGAAGTGGTTTTATAGAAGCCAAAAACTCTGACTTTGATCCTATTCTTATTGTTGGTAAACAAACCGGTCTGATTGATTAGCTTTTATTATGGCATTTTCTTTACAAAACGAGTCTATATCATATGACAATACACTTATATTACACTCTCTTTCTCTGGATATAAAAAGAGGTGAGAAAGTTTCTCTTTTGGGTAAAAGCGGAAGCGGTAAATCAACTCTTTTAAAAAAGCTTTATGAGTTAAAAAAAGATGAAACCTCATATATTCCCCAAGAGCTTTCTTTGGTTGATAATTTATCTGTATATAATAATGTTTATATAGCCAAACTAGATCAGTTTTCAACTTTGCATAATCTGATAAATCTTATAAAACCAAGCCATACTAATATAAATGATGTTAGAGATATACTTAAGTCCTTTGACTTAGAAGATAAACTCTTTACAAAGGTTCACTCTCTCTCAGGCGGTCAAAAACAGCGCACTGCCATAGCAAGAGCTATTTATGCAAATAAAAGTATTTTATTAGCAGATGAACCGATATCTGCTTTGGATGAGTATCTAAGCTCTAAGGTGATTTCCATTCTTAAAGATAAGTTTGAGACTATCATATGCGCACTTCATAATGTAGACATAGCAACTAAACACTWTGACAGAGTTATAGGACTAAAAAACTCAAAAGTTTTAATTGATAAAAAATGCACAGAACTTAGCAAAGAAGATATTCAAAAGTTATATTATGTTTGTGAGTAAGAATTTTAAAGTCACTCTTAGTTTTGTTCTTATAGGCTTGCTCTCTTTGTACTTTGCAGACTTAGAAATTAGTACTATAGATACGACTGCTCTTACCCATGACTTTTTTTTCTCGATTTTTTATCTGCATTTTAATGACTATTATCTACTTTTAGAAGCTTTTTTAAAGACTATCGCTATAGCTGTTTTATCTATATTTTTTTCTTGTATTTTTGGTTTTATCTTGTCTCTGTTTTTTAGCTCATTTTTGGTTAGAATTTCTCTTGCCTTTATAAGAGCCATACATGAGCTTTTTTGGGCACTGATATTTCTGCAGATCTTTGGCTTAAATACTCTAACTGCTCTTTTAGCCATAGTCATTCCCTACTCAGCAACACTTGCCAAAGTTTATGCTGAGATACTGCAAGAACACGACAGCTTTAGCAATACCTTAAGAGGAAAAGACAGACTTTCGTATTTTTTATATACAAAAATTCTCGATGCACTGCCTCATCTTATTTCTTATACAAGATACCGTTTTGAGTGTGCTCTTCGTTCTACTGCAATACTTGGTTTTGTAGGCATAACAACCTTGGGTTATTACCTTTCATCATCATTTATGCAAGGACAGTATCATGAAGTGTGGTTTATATTAATACTCTTTTATGCTCTTATAGCGACTATAAAAATCTGGTTTAACAAATATACTTTTGCTTTTTTGCTTTTAGGATCATTTTTGTATTTAGACGATTTTGGCGGTTTTAATACAGCTAATATAAAAAGATTTTTTACACAAGACATTATTCCTTATCCTATAAAAAATGACTTAGGTCTGCACAGTACTCTCTCTTGGTTTGAAAATATTTTCACAAATGAGATCTTGCCGGGGATTACTAATACGATTATTTTAACTCAAGCCTCTCTTTTACTCACGGCACTATTAAGCTTAATATTCTTTGTATTCATCTCTTCAAAGTTTTCAAATAAGACCACAAGAATATCTAGCCATATATTTTTAGTTGTTCTCAGGTCTACCCCTGAGTATATTCTCGCCTTTATATTTTTACAGCTTTTTGGTCCCTCAATGCTTCCAGCTGTTCTTGCCCTTATGCTTCATAATAGTTCTATCATATCTCATCTCATTGGACACGATACAGATGTTGTTCAGCTTCGTATAGACAGAACAAAAAGAAAAACAGAGCTCTACTTTTATGAGGTTTTGCCAAGAGTTTATGCTCAGTTTTTAGCATTTTTATTTTATAGGTGGGAAATTATTATGAGAGAGAGCGCGATATTGGGTCTGTTAGGCATTACAACCTTGGGTTTTTATATAGATTCAGCCATAGAAGATTTTAGACTAGACAGGATGTTTTTGCTTCTTCTTATAACTGCTTTTTTAAATATTTTTGTAGATCTTATTTCAAGAAAAGTGAGAAATTATTTGAAAATTAAAAAAAACATATCTACATGAGGATATTAAAATATGAAAAATTATAAAATGATTATAGACACCCAAAAATGTGTCGGATGTCATGCGTGTGAAGTAGCATGCAAGCAAGAGTTTGGAGCGCCTCTGGGATTCTTTCGTACAATGACTATGTATTTAGATACAGGTTCATACCCTAAGGTCAAAAGAGAGTTTTTGCCGCTTATGTGTAGGCAGTGTGAGAGTGCTGAATGTATGAGTGTTTGTACACAAGGAGCCATATCTCGTGAAAACGGTATTGTTCAGATTGATGAAAACAAATGCAATGGATGCACAGACTGTATGAGAGCCTGTTCTATTGGTGCTATTTATATTGACCCTTTTACAAATCATGCCCAAAAATGTAATTTATGTTCACATAGATTAGAAGTCGGGATGAAACCCGCTTGTGAAGAGACCTGTGTTTCTGAAGCTATCAAAATCATTACAACAGATGAAGATATTCCCTCAAATGCCAAGCCTTTTAAAAACAGAGACAGCGACAGACCCGGAACCCTTCATATAGGTGCAAATGAGCTGATGAAACAAAAACTGGCACCCGGCAGAAGTTTTTCACCATTAAATTATGAGATAGATAAGTGGGCACAAAGATGAATAGAAGAGATTTTATAAAAACAGGCGCAGCGTCCATAGCGGCTTTGCAGCTTGGAGAGGTGATCTCTTTGTTTCCAGAGGTCAAGGCTGACGAGATAAAAAATATAAAGAATTTTCAGACACTCAATACTCTTGCCAAAAACATTAAAGACATAAAGAAGGTTCCTTCTGTCTGTCTTAACTGCTCTACCGTGTGCGGTATGAACGTCTTAGTAAAAGACGGGGAGATACTAGGTGTTGAGGGAAATTCCTTAGATCCCAATTCACAAGGCAAATTATGCGCAAAGGCTCATGGTGGAGTATCTGCTGTGAATTATCCTGAGAGAATCGTGTATCCTTTAAAAAGAGTCGGCAAAAGAGGTGAGGGTCTTTGGAAGCGGATCTCTATGGATGAAGCTTATGATATCATCTCAAAAAAAATCAAAAAAAATATAGATGAAGGACATCCTGAGAGAGTTGTTTTTCATGCCGGCAGAAATAAGATGTCAGATATAACAAACCGTTTTATGGACGCCATAGGCTCGCCTGTTATACTTAACCATAGAGGTCTGTGTTCATCAAATAAAAGAGCTGCAAACTATGCAACTATAGGCGATACAAGCTGGGAAACTATAGACGCTAAAGAGTGCAGATACTTTTTAAACTTTGGTTCAAACTTTTTTGAGACACATCAAGGAGGTTTTCCTTTATTAAAAAGATATGTTGAGGCAAAAAGCAGTGGTGCCAAACTTGTAACCTTTGATACAAGACTCTCAAATACAGCTGGAAGAAGTGATGAGTGGTTTGCTCCATTTCCCTCTACAGAAGGTGCTATTGCTTTGGCTATGGCACATGTGATTATTGAAAACAAGATGTATGACAAAAACTTTATAGATGAGTGGTGCAACACCTCCTTAGATGAGATAAAGGAATTTCTACGAGCATACACTCCAAAATATGCTGCTAAAGTCAGCGGACTAAATGAAGAAGATATTAAGAGAATAGCTCTGGAGTTTGCCTCTGCCGCTCCTACTTGTGCGGCTTTTACAAACAGAGGTTCTCAGGCTCATCAAAATGGGCTCAATAATGACAGAGCCGTCATTATGCTTAATGCTCTAGTTGGAAGTATAGGAAAAAAAGGAGGATATGCCTTTGGCGGCTCAAAAAACAAGGGAAATTCATCATTTCCTATGCCAAAACCAATTCCGCCAAAACCTGCATTTACAACAGACTTAGAAGATCCAAAACTTTATCCTTTAGCAAACAAATGGCAGAAAATGAGAGTCAGCCAGCTTGCCTTTGACAAGCTAAAAAACACAAGCCAAAAGATTGATGTGTATCTCTCTTACACGATTAGTGCTCCTCAAACCTGGCCGGAGGGTCCCTCTGTTACTATTGATGTATTAAAAGATGAAAGCATTATGCCTTTTCATGCCTGCTCAGATATAGTATATTCTGAAATGGCGCATTATGCCGACCTGATTCTTCCGGATGTGACCTATTTTGAGAGGTACACAATAGAAGGCAGAAATGCTTATGAACTCATACCCTACTTTGCCCTCAGACAGCCGGCAGTAGAGCCTCCTTTTGAGTGTGAAAACTTTGCAGATACTTTGATAAAAATTGCCAAAAGGCTAGGTGAACCGGTTTGTAAATATTTTGATTTTGATTCATATGAAGAATTTATCAAAATCAGACTCTCCACCCTTCCAAAAAGAGAGGGATTAAGCGGATTTGAGTATATGAAAAAATATGGTGTGTGGGTAGATGATAAAGAGAAAAATTATGAACCGTATAATCATATTCTTACTAAAGAAGCTTTAAAAAACTCTTATGTGAAGAATGATATTATTTATGTACAAAACAAAGCTATTGGAATTATGAAAAATGGACTTGCTCTAAAAGGTCTTAAAACCCCCTCAAGAAAGTTTGAAATATACTCTAGCACAATAGAAAACTGTGCCAAATCTCTTGATATAAAAGATAATGGATATCCGCATTTTGAAATGCCAAAATCGCTTCAAGAGATTAAAGATGATGAACTTGTCCTTACTACCTTTAAATGGAATGTACATACTCAGGCCAGAACAACATCTCAGAAATACTTAACAGAGATTGTACATGACAATCCAGTATGGATAAACACTAAGACAGCCAAAAGATTAGAGATAAAAAGCGGTGATTATGTACAAATCACTACTTACAGGCCAAAAAGCGGTTTTAGATCTTCAAAACATAATAAGGTAGTGGGTACTATGTCCGTCAAAGCCTTTGTTACAGAGGGGATTCACCCTCAGGTTTTAGCTATAAGCAACTCACTGGGAATGAATTTTGGAGGAAGAATCCCCAAAGCCAAAAATGGCAAAAAAAAAGAAAGTCCGGCTTTTTCATCTTTTGAAGACCTGAATTTAGATGGAAATATATGGTGGGACAAAGATCTTGGAGGCTCAGGAAATGGTTTTAATCCAAATCATATTATTCCTATAAACCCGGCTCCAATGGTAGGTATGCAGGCATGGAATGATACGGTATGCACGATTAAAAAGGTGGTATAAGCACTCTGTATATTTCTGCTCTGATTAAATATTCTTATCAAGGCTATATTAATACGCCAATTCTAATATCAAGTGCAATTTTTTTGAAGTAAGTTGAAAGATAGGATTAATCGATAATCTGCTAATTTATTTCAACCAAAAAACAAGAAGTAG
>NVUO01000029.1 GCA_002733155.1 Sulfurimonas sp. | reverse complement strand
GTTGGTAAGCCAATTGTAATACCTGTATCACCTACAATTTCATTATTTGTAAGAGATTCATCATTGTTTGTATCTTCAGTGATAGTTACTGTTGGTGCTGAAGTTGGAGCATCAGTTGGAATTTGTGTTGCACTACCAGTTGGATTTTCATTTACAATTGGTGTATTATTTGCAAGAATACGACGTGTTTCCTCACCTATATCAAGAGTAAATTCTGTAGGTGTTGTTTGCTCAATATTATTTTCACGAGAACGAAGATCTGAAATAATATCAGCACTTGCATTATTAACATCTGCAAAAACTGCTTCTCCAAAACCTGAGTTCTCTACAATATTTTCTTCACCAGCAGCAGTTTCTAATTCATCAATATCAACAACCAGATTTTCTACAGATTTAACATCCGTTATTGTTTCATCAGATGAAAACTCCACTGATGATAAGGAAGAATCAAAAAGTTGAGAATCGCTACCTGTTAATAAAACATTCGTATTATCATCTATTAGGTTAACAGTAATACTGTCACTAGAACTATTAGACATATCACCAATAACTATATCACCCTCGTGAATTTCATCACCTAAGGCTATAGTTCTACGTATACCATCTATACTTTGTACGTCAAAACTACCCTTAATACTTGTTACTTTTCCTATTACTACTGACATAATAAACTCCATTTACCAAGATTTAGATTTTTATAATTGCCAAATAATATGCTTATTTCTAAAAAAAGTATATTGTACCTAGGTACAATTAAGAAAAAAACTAAAATATATCTTTAAGTTAAAACAGTATAAAATTTCTTAAAAAGAATATATGAAAATATTAAATACTTTTATAAAAAACAATACTGATTTAGTAAAAGATATGAAGACTTGTTTATATCATTACAATAAAAATAATTTAAATCTACATCATTTAGAATCTAATGTATGGACTCATACTGTAATGTCTTATTACAATACAATTAAATATAAATACTCAGATTACGTAAAATGGGCAATTCTTTTACATGATATAGGTAGGACTTTAACAAGAAAAGAAAATAGATTACAAGAGCATGTATCCTTTGGGGATTTTGAGGGTGTATCTATTTTTTTATCTATAGATATATTAAATAAAACTAATTTATCTAATAATGAAAAAATTAAAATTATGAAAATAATCTCGTATCAATACTTAGTTATTAATTTTATAAAGTATGACAAACCAACAAAAAACAAGTTAATAAATATATTTAAATATGAAGAAGATATTTTACAAAACTTAGCACAATATGTACGTTGTGACTTACTTGGTAGAAAAGTGGATGAAAGTCTTATTCACTTATATGATAAAACAAAGATGAAAGATTTTATAAACTATACCAAAACTATTTCAACTAGTAAGCAAGATATAAAAAATAATAAATATTTAATAAATATTTTAGTTGGTCCACCATGTTCTAAAAAAAGTACATGGGTAAAAAAACATAAAAAAAATGCAATTATAGTTAATAGAGATAGCTGTATTGAAGAGATTGGAAAAAAGTACAATAAACATAATCATGATGATGCCTATTATTATATAAAGTCAAATAAAGATGCAAAAATAGAAATAGATACACTTTATAAAAAAAGAAAAAATTACGCAAAAAACTCTATTAATAAAAATATAATTATAGATAATCCTAATCTGGAATTAAAAAGTAGAAAAGAGTGGATAGATGTATTTAAAGATACTCATATTATAAAAGTTATTTTATTTTTATCCTCATTTAATGACTTAGTAAAATGTTGTGAAAAACGTGGTATTGAAACAAATAAAAATATTACTAAAAAAGAACTATTAAATAAGTTGAAAACATTTACTTATCCATTATTAAATGAAGGGATTAATTTTATAAATTATGAGGATTAAATCTTCAGTGGTGGACGAGGAGAGATTCGAACTCTCGGTACAGTTACCCGTACGCATCCTTAGCAGGGATGTGGTTTCAGCCAACTCACCCACTCGTCCATTGAAGGCTGAAATTATATCCATGTTTTTATAATAATTAGCTTAAATACAAGAAGTTTATATTATAATATTTAAATAAGCTAAAAGGAATAAGCTATGAAAGCTTTAATTTACTTTATATTTACAGCTATATTGCTAGCAAGTCCATATCCAAATTTTACAAAAAAAGATTTTATATTTATAGAAAAAACATCAGGTGAGATATCTAAAAATAGGGTTATGGACTACCAGTACACTATAGAATCATACAWAAAAGATTCAAAAGATACTAAACTAAAAAAAGTAAATCTTTATCTAAATCAACTCTTACCTCAATACGATGATATTACACAAAATACAGAGGATTATTGGGCATCTCCAAAAGAGTTTCTTATAAAAGGTTATGGCGACTGTGAAGATTATGTAATAATTAAATACTTTACACTTATAAAACTGGGATTCTCAAAAGATAAACTTTTTTTTACAACTGTGTATGAGCAATATACTAATTCTTATCATATGGTTTTGAGTTATTTTAAAATAAAAGGTCAAGCACCACTTATCCTAGACAATCTCAGCTTTAGAATATTAAACCTAAATAAACGAAATGATTTAAAAGCAGACACCTTTATAAACCATACTGGTGTTTATAAGATAGATAAAAATAATAAATTAAACAAAATTCAAGATAGTTCTAAACTTTTTCAAGACTTAATGAAAAAAAGAAAAAAAGAAAATTAGAGTTTATCTAAAATATTTTTTACTACCTCTGCTGGATTATCTGACTTATATATAGGACGGCCAACTACTATAAAATCAACTTTTGCTTCTTTTGCAAAACTTATGTCAGCTACTCTTTTTTGATCACCAGCATCCTCACCAAAGGGACGAATACCTGGAGTTAATGTCATAAATTTATTTGAGGTTATATTTTTTATTGACTTAGATTCAAAAGCTGAACAAACTACACCATCAAGCCCACTCTCCATTGCATCTTTTGCAAATTGATCTGCTTTTTCATTTATAGATTTTTCATAAACTAATGTAAATTCATCCTCAGAAAATGATGTAAGAGCTGTTACAGCCAAAACTATTGGACGTTTATCATACTTGCTTAATCTACTCATAACTTCACTCATAGCACGTTTTCCGGCAGATGCATGAACATTAAACATATCTACACCTAGTCCCATTATAGACTCAGCTGAATCAGCCATAGTATTTGGAATATCATAAAGTTTCAGGTCTAAAAATATTTTAAAATCTGGGTTAATTTTTTTAAGTTCTTTTAGAAAATATTCACCGTCACGTATATATGTACGCAGTCCAACTTTTAGCCAAATATTATAGTTTTTTATTTTGTGGATTAAGTCTAAATTTTCTTTTGCAGTAGGTAAGTCAAGGGCTACGCATAATTGCATTTTTTTCCTTCTCATAAAACCTGAGCAAAGCCCAGATTTTATTCAGTCACTAAAGCTTCGCCAATTGGCGAGATACCTTATTTACTTTTTTTTTAAAGGATTATATCGCTTTAGAACTTAGTAAAGGGTTTTAACCGTTTACCATAGATTCAATAGAAGCTACAATGCTTGGATCCTCTAATGTTGAGATATCTTGAGTAATTTTTTCACCCTTAGCAATTGAGCGAAGTATGCGACGCATAATTTTTCCTGAACGAGTTTTAGGTAAACCTGGAGCTAAGATAATATCATCACATAAAGCGATACTACCTATCTCTTGTTTTATCATTCCATTTATAGCTTTCATTTCAGATTCTGCTTCTGCTTCTTCTTTTAAAACTACATATGCAAAGATTCCCTCACCTTTTATTTCGTGTGGTTTTCCAACTACTGCAACTTCTGCTACATTATTATATTTTTTAATAGCTGCTTCAACTTCAGCTGTACCCATCCTATGTCCTGAAACATTAATAACATCATCAGTACGACCGGTAATTGTTATATATCCATCTTCATCATACTTTGCACCATCACCAGTAAAATAAACTGCTTTTCCATCTTTTTTAACATCTCCAAAGTATGATTTAACAAATCTATCTTCATCACCCCATACCCCACGAATCATTGCTGGCCAAGGTTTAGTTATACACATATAACCACTCTCGCCTGCTCCAACTTTTTTTCCAGTCTTAGGGTCTAAAATCTCAGCCATTATCCCAGGTAATGGAAATGTGGCACAGGCTGGTTTTATAGGTGTAGCACCTGGAAGTGGAGATACTATATGACCACCTGTCTCTGTTTGCCAGTATGTATCAACTATAGCACATTTACTTTGACCTACACTTTCATAGTACCACTTCCATGCAGGTGGATCAATTGGTTCCCCAACTGTACCAAGTACCTTTAATGTAGATATATCATACTTAGATGGCTCATCTTCACCCATTTTATGAAGTACACGTATAGCTGTTGGTGCTGTATAAAACTGAGTTATTTTATGGTCCTGTACCATTTTCCAAGGACGTCCAGCATCAGGATAAGTTGGGACACCCTCAAACATTACAGTAGTAGCACCCATTGCTAAAGGTCCATAAACTATATAAGTATGACCAGTAATCCAACCTACATCAGCTGTACACCAGTAAACATCATCTTCTTTTACATCAAATACCCATTCCATAGTCATTTGTGCCCAAAGAATATATCCAGCAGAGTTATGTTGAACACCTTTTGGCTTACCAGTTGAACCAGATGTATACAATAAGAAAAGTGGATCCTCACTATCCATAATTTCAGCTTCACACTCATCACTTTGATTATCTATAATGTCATTATATGAAATATCCCTACCATCTAGCCAAGCAATCTCTTCATTGTTTCTTTTAACAACTAAAACTTTCTCAACTGGTGTTTTTCCACTAAGGGCAGTATCTACAACTGGTTTTAGCATATATGGTTTATCTTTTCTGTAAGCACCATCAGCTGTTATAACTACTTTAGCCTCTGCATCTTGGATTCTATCTTTAAGAGCTTCAGCTGAGAAACCACCAAATACTATAGAATGAATAGCACCTATCCTTGCACATGCTAACATTGCATAAGCAGCTTCAGGAATCATTGGCATATAGATAACTACACGATCACCTTTTTTTACATTTAATTCATTTTTAAGTAAGTTAGCAAACTTGTTTACATTTTTTGATAACTCTGCATAAGTAATTTTAAGTGTATCTCCGCGATCACCCTCAAATAAAATAGCCGTTTTATTAGCTTTTGAATCTAAATGGCGATCTATACACTGTGAACTTACATTTAATTTTCCACCATCAAACCACTTAACAAATGGAAAATTACTTTCATCCATAGTATTTGTAAATGGTTCTATCCAGTCTAGTTTCTCTTTAGCAAATCTAGACCAAAAACCTTCATAGTCATTTATAGCTTCATCTTGTAAAGCTTGGTACTCTGCCATACTTTTAATTCTTGCACTTTTTGAGAATTCCACATTTGGTTGAAAAATTTCTTTTACTGACATTTTTTTTCCTTCTTTTATTATATAGTTAATTTCAAATATATCATTGACTGCATTACATAAACCCATGTCTGGAATATTACATCTTTTGAGGATTGTATCGAAACGTAAATCAATATTTCCTTGTGGAATTAAGACAATTGTTTTATCAAAGTAAATTTCAGATATATCTATCATTTTATTTGGTAAATATATTCCTAAAGAGGGTTTTATTTACCTATTTGTCATACTTACATCAAACTCTAAGTAATACCCAACCGATATAGCTACATTATTGAAAACATATTTTCTAAATCAACTTCAACATTTACTAAATCATTTTCAATACTTAAATATTCCAACTTACTCTTAACAGATAAATTTAATTTTATCTCTGATTTACTATATTCCTTAAGCAGATATCTAAAAGGCAGGCTTATGTTTTCTATTTTTTCATAAAATGTATTTAAATTATCATTTGCTGGTATTATGATAAATTTATTATAATCAAAATGGTCAATAAATGAATTTTGCATATAATTATTTGTAATTTTTTTTACAATATCTGATAATTTAATCTCTATATTTATGGCCACTTTATTACCATACCATTTATCAACATTATTTAAGTTCTTTATCTCAATAATAATATTTAATGTATTAAGCCTATTCTTATAAGATTCAATCTTTTCTAATATTGAATTTTTCATTGGAAGTTGTGTATGCTTATCTTTAAAAGAAAAATCATGAATAGCTGTAATATCACTAAAGCTCAATATATAACTATCATCTTTCTCTATCTCGCTATATTTAACCTGATACTCAAAACTAATACCATCTTTCATAATTTTAACCATAGGCTTCTCCTCCCCTAAGCTTTTTAACTGTTTTATCAATTCACCGTTAGATATAGCATTTATACTATTAATTGAATTTTCAAATAAGATACTAAACTCTGGCATTTTTAAATTAAATTGTTAAAAGATTCAAAACCAAAAATATCTAAAAAAGATTTATTTGCCATAATAATTTCATTCTTTTTTATAACAATAATCCCTAAATTAATCTGTTCTACAATATTTTTTGATCTTTTTAATATACATGAAATTTTTTCTTGTATTTTTTGTTCTTCATAAGATATACTTAAGCCTTCAGCTATCTTTTATAGTGTATATAAAAACTCTTTATTATTAAATGTTTTTTGTATAAAATGAGTAATTTCTAAGTTAATTAGACTCAGAAGATAATCACTTTCATAATTGGCAGATGTTACTATAACAATTTGTTTTTCATTTATTTCTTTTATTGCTTTAATCATCTCTATACCATTTATATTTGGCATATTAATATCTGTAATTACGACATCAAATGCTCTCTCTTTATATTTAGCTAATCCTTCTTTCCCATCATTTGCCAAGACTACATCAGAAAAAAATCGTCCTAAAAAATCAGCAATTTGTGTACGAATAATTTCATAATCCTCTACATATAAAACAGAACATACAGTTGCATACTTTTTTAATTTAAATATATTAATATCCATCATCTACCTACTTTTTTGGTATAATAATGCTAAATACTGTTATATTATTTTTCACATCAACTACTAACTTAGCCCTTAGGTTGTCTTCTAGAATCATTTTCGACATATATAAACCAAATCCAGTAGCATTTTTATTATGCTTAACAGTTAGATGTGGTTCAAAAATTTTATCTAAATCTTTATTTTTTATTTCACCAGCTGTATCTTTTATTTCAATAACTACCTCTTTAGAATTTTGTTTAGTAGATATATGTATAATCTTTTCAGGTATATCCTTGTCCATATATGCCTCTATAGAGTTTTTAATTAGATTTAAAACAACATAACTAAATCATTTTTTTTGTTTTAGCCCTAATAGCCTCTATATAATTTCGTTCTATTTTTATACTATTTTTTCTAAGCTCTGATTCCATCATTAAAATTACTTCATCTATTAACATATTAATATCAGTATCTACACAATATAAATCTGTCTTAAAAAAAAATTTAAAACTATCTATAGTTACAGAAAGGTAAGATATCTAACACTTAAATATATAAATAAAAATATAATTAACATCAACAACTCTATGACTAGGAAAAACTTAATCATATTATTATCAGCATCAATAACTGCATATATTGCATTTATCGAACTGATATGCCCTAGCTTTTCTTTAAAACCATTTTTATCTCCGTATAGTTTAATCATATTCTTAGGGGCATCATTAGCATTACCATAACATTTTAAACAAGCCTTGGTATTTTTTCTTGATGGCAAGGCAAAAAATTTGGTATCTTCTCCATTTCTCTTTATTCTTTGTGAATATGAAGATATATTTGAATTATTAAACTTTTTTAATATCTCAGATTCAAAAACATTAGCCTTATTTAATGGATTTGTTGAATTGTCACTTGCAAACCTATACTCATTATTAGATAAGGCATGCTTGAATATCTTATTGATATGGGTAATTATAAAAGTTGAAGACATGATTGCAGAATCAAAAAAATCTTCTGAAAGTTTATGCTCACTCATCAATTTATATATAACTGGTTTTTGAAATTTGCTTACATATTTTTGTATAGATCCTAAGAGGATTATATGCTTTTGTATAGATTCATATGACTCTTTATTATGGTAATTCTTTAAAACATAATAAAAAACACCAGTACCTATTAGAAAAGCTACTATCAAAAAAAGTTTTAATCTATTTAATAAATCATCCAACATATTCATAACTTTTAATAATAAAATTAAATATTTTGAAACCTTAGTCCAACTTAGCTGTTTTATTTATAAAGGTTGTTAAACTTACACTATAATTCCAAAATATTTAATATTACAAAAGGAAAATTATGTTTGGTAGGACACAATTAAAAGAATACGATTTAAGTGAAGATGAGTTAAGTAAACTTCAATGGGCAAAAGTATCAACTGCAAAGGGTGATATTTTGATTAAATTATTTGCGAACGAGGCTCCTAATACTGTAGCAAACTTTGCACACCTAGCTACAAGTGGTTTTTATGATAACCTTACTTTTCACCGTGTAATACCTGGATTTATGGCTCAAGGTGGTTGTCCAACTGGAACTGGAACTGGTGGACCAGACTGGGCTATTAAATGTGAAACTGAACAAAATACTTCTATTCACCGTAGAGGGACTTTATCAATGGCTCATGCTGGAGCAAATACTGGTGGAAGTCAATTTTTCATCACTTTTGTTGCTACTCCACACTTAGATGGTGTACATACTATTTTTGGTGCAATTGATGAAGATGATGCTGATAGTTTTGCAGTTTTAGATGCTATACTTGGTGAAGATGCAATAAATAAGATTGAAATCTTAGAATCTAAATAGAGATCCTGAATCAAGTTCAGGATGACGTTTTGTCATTCCAAGTTTGACGTTTTGTCATTCCAAGTTTGACATTTTGTCATTTAACTTGATAATTCGTCATTCCAAACTTGATTTGGAATCTAAACAAAAAGGAAAACCTATCCTAGTCCATATTTGCTGCAGTGTAGACAGCCACTTTTTTTTAAAAAAACTACAAGATGAGTTCCCAGAGGAAAAACTAACAGGTTTTTTTTATGATCCAAATATTCACCCATATTCAGAATACCAACTTCGTTTACTTGATGTACAACGCTCATGTAAAAAACTAGGTATTGATTTGATTGAAGGTCCATATGACTTTGAAGCTTGGATGATTGCAGTTCGTGGATTAGAAAAAGAGCCTGAGAAGGGTTCAAGATGCGAAGTTTGCTTTGATAAACGTTTTAATGAGAGTGCAAAAAAAGCATTAGAATTAGGTGAAGATAAAATCACAACTACCCTACTTGTAAGCCCACTTAAGTCTCAAGAGCAACTAAAACGTGTAGGTGATGAATTTTACAAAAAACATGGTGTTGAATTTATTGCTGTTGATTATCGCTCAGGTGGTGGTTCTCAAGACCAAAGCCGTGTAACAAAAGAGGAACAACTGTACCGTCAAGATTATTGTGGTTGTATATATGGACTAAGTATGCAAAGAGACAGCCAAGATAAACTGATGGATGAGATGTTCTCTCCAATATCAAATCAAATTTTACCAGCCTCTATTGAAGAACGTTTAGAGATGTATAGGTATAGAAACTCTTTAGAAGATGAGAATAAAGAATACAAAATCATCAAACAAAAGTTTTTAAACTATAGACAATTTAGCTTTAAAGTTATAAAAGGTAAAAAAGAAGTTATCCCTGCATATGCCTTGTCATACTCAACATTAGCTAGAAAAAAAGCTCAGGGAAGAATAGAATATACTATAGATAATGTTTTTTATTTTAACCGTGAAGAGATAAAAATTATAAGTCTTGAATATTTTAATTCTTTAGGAAATTTCAAATATAAAAATATAAATGAATTGATTTTTAATAGCCCTAGTTTTGATGAAGAATTATCTATTAGATTAGCTTTAAATAATGCAAACTATGACTTGTCTCCAATTATAGTTTTACAAGACATTCCTGACTTTAAACTAAATATTGAACTTAATTCTAAAACATACGAAGATTCTAAAGAAAAACTAATCGAATTATAATAAACTTTTAGATAAAATAGCCAAAATTATTATATAAGGCTATTAAAATATGACTATGGATGTTATAGAAATTCAAAAAATCATTCCTCATCGTTATCCATTTTTACTTTTGGACCGTGTTACAGATCTTGTTGTTAAAGAATCTATAATTGGATTTAAAAATGTGACAATTGGTGATAATGTTTTTCAGGGTCACTTTCCAGATCATCCAATCTATCCAGGTGTTATGATTCTTGAGGGTATGGCTCAAGCTGGTGGTATTTTAGCTTTTAAAAGCATGGGAGATATGACAGAAGAAGAAGTAGCAAATAAGGTAGTTTACTTTATGAGCATTGATAAGGCTAAGTTTCGTTCACCTGTAAAACCAGGGGACAGACTAGAATATCGCATAAATGTTATTAAGAATAAGGGTGCTATCTGGGTTTTAGATGGACAGGCTTATGTTGATGATGTATTAGTATCACAGGCTGAATTAAAAGCTATGATTGTTGACAAATAGAATTATATAAAGGTAATATATTGAGTAAAATATCTCCACTTGCTATCATTGAAGATGGTGCAATTATTGGAACAGATGTAGAGATTGGCCCATATTGCCTTATCTCTTCACAAACTATCATTGGTGATGGAACAAAAATAGATCAAAACTCTTGCATATATGGGAAAACAACTATTGGAAAAAACAATCATATTTTTTCCAATGCAGTTATTGGTTCAATCCCACAAGATTTAAAATTCAACGGTGAAGATGTTGAATTAATTATAGGTGATAATAACACCATTAGAGAATTTACACTTTTTAATCCAGGGACTAAAGGCGGTGGTGGAAAAACTATAGTTGGTAATCAGAATCTTTTTATGGCTTATGTACATTTAGGGCACGATGTTATCATAGGTAACCACTGCATATTAGCAAATGCAGCTACCTTAGCTGGACATGTTGAAGTTGGTGATTATGCTGTAATAGGCGGAATGACACCAATTCATCAATTTGTACATATTGGTAACTATGCAATGGTTGGTGGAGCTTCTGCACTTGCTCAAGATGTACCACCATTTTGTATGGCTGAAGGTAATCGTGCTAGTTTACGTGGTCTTAACCTAACTGGTTTAAGACGTAATCTTGACAGAGATGATATTAATGCTCTAAAGTCTGCTTATAAAGAACTTTTTGAGTCTGGCAAACCTCTAAAAGATACAGCAAATGAACTATTAGAACTTAATTCAAACCATTATGTAAATGACTTATGTAATTTTGTACTAAAAACAAAACGCGGAATTCCCTATGAAAGAAAAAAAACTGATGCATAAAAAGACACTAGTGTCGTGGACCTTCTGCCAAAGAAAACCAAGTGTTAACGCAGGTAACCGAATTACTTCGGATACCTTAATAATAGATGAAGGCTTTCCTTCATTTTATAAAATAAAATTAAGGGACTAATATATGATACATAGAGCTTGTAGTTTTTGTGATGCTAAGGAGAGTGATGGAAATCCTCTAATAGCTGGAAATAGTGTTTACATTTGTAAAAACTGTGTAGTATCTGCTTATAAAATCATGTTTGGTGATGAACTTCAAAATTCAAATAATGACAATGAAGAACTAGTTGATGCAGTATCAAAACTTATGACACCAAAAGAGTTAAATAATTTTTTATCTGATTATGTTATTGGTCAAGAAAGAGCTAGAAAACTTATTAGTGTAGCTGTGTATAACCACTATAAACGTATCTTTAGAACAGATGATATAGATGATGATACAGAAATTGCAAAATCTAATGTACTTTTAATTGGTCCAACTGGTTCAGGTAAGACATTAATGGCCCAGACAATTGCTAGAGTTTTAAATGTACCTATAGCTATAGCTGATGCAACTTCTCTTACTGAAGCTGGYTATGTTGGGGAGGATGTTGAAAACATATTAACTAAACTAATCCAAGCAGCTGATGGTGATGTAGAAAAAGCCCAAAAAGGCATAGTGTTTATAGATGAAGTAGATAAGATTTCTCGTATGAGCGAGAACCGTTCTATCACTAGAGATGTATCTGGTGAGGGTGTACAACAAGCCTTACTTAAAATTATTGAGGGAGCAGACGTTAACATTCCACCAAAGGGTGGACGTAAACATCCTAACCAAGAATTCACTACTATCAATACTACTAATATATTATTTATTTGTGGTGGTGCATTTGATGGTCTTGATGATATATTAAAGAGAAAACTAGGAAATAATGTACTTGGGTTTGGACATGATAAAAAATCAAAAGATGAGCAAAAAACAACTTACGATATGGTTGAGCCTGATGATTTAATATCTTATGGAGTTATTCCAGAATTAATTGGTAGGTTACCAATTATTGCATCTTTAAGTGAAATCACAGAGGAGGACATGGTTCGTATTTTAACTGAGCCTAAGAACTCTTTAATCAAACAATATAAAAAACTTTTCTCTATAGATGAAGTTGAGTTAAACTTTGAGGAGGATGCTCTAAAAGCTATAGCAGCAAAATCAATAAAAAGAAAAACTGGTGCTCGTGGACTTCGTGCTATATTGGAAGAAAACATGATAGATATCATGTATGAACTTCCTGAATACCATGGTTATGAAGTTCTAATTACAAAAGAAGTTATAGAAGATGGGGCAAAACCTGTTTATATTAAAAAACAACAAACAGCATAAAGGATAACAGATGATATTTAATAAAATTATTGGACTTTTTTCAAATGACTTATCTATAGATTTAGGTACAGCCAATACAATTGTTATCGCTAAGGGAAGAGGTATCATTATTAATGAGCCTTCTGTTGTTGCTGTTAAAACAGAAAAATATGGACAACAAAGGGTATTAGCCGTTGGTAAAGAAGCTAAAGAGATGGTTGGTAAAACTCCAGGCAATATTAAAGCTATTCGTCCCATGCGTGATGGTGTTATTGCTGACTTTGATATGACTGAAAAGATGATTAGAAAGTTTATTGAAAAAGCTCATGGACGCTCATCTTTAATCTCACCTCGTATTATTATCTGTGTACCATATGGTCTAACTCAGGTAGAACGCAAGGCTGTTCGTGAATCAGCTCTTTCAGCTGGTGCTCGTGAAGTTTTTCTTATAGAGGAGCCAATGGCAGCTGCAATTGGAGCTGGGGTAGATATACGCGAACCAAAAGGCAACCTTGTAGTTGATATTGGTGGTGGTACTACTGAAATTGGTGTAGTTTCACTTGGTGGACTAGTTCTTTCAAAATCAATACGTGTAGCTGGGGATAAAATAGACCAGGCAATTATTAACTATGTTAGAAAAAAGTATAACCTACTTATTGGTGAAAGAGTAGCTGAAGATATTAAAATATCTATAGGTACAGCTGTCCCTCTAAAAGAAGATTTGAAGTTGATTATAACTGGTAGGGACCAAGTTGAGGGACTTCTTAGCTCAATTGAGTTAACAAGTGAAGATGCTAGAGAGGCTATGCGTGAGCCTATTAAAGAGATAGGTGAAGCTCTTCGTGATGTGTTAGAGCAAATGCCACCTGATTTAGCTGGTGATATTGTAAACCATGGTATTATTTTAACTGGTGGTGGTGCCCTTATCCGTCAACTTGATAAATACTTATCTGATATAGTAAAAATACCTGTATATGTAGCTGATGAGCCACTTTTAGCTGTAGCTCGCGGTACTGGTCGTGCTTTAGAAGAGATAGACTTACTACAAGAATTATTTGATAATGAATAAAGGCTTATTTGGCTTTTTATCACTTTCAGTTGCGCTTCTTTTAGGCGCATTATATTTTTCAAATACTATTCAAAAACCATTTATTACTACCCTTAACAGAATAAAAACAAACTATAATGAAATAACTAGACTAGTTTCAGAAAATATAAAAAAACATTTTATACAAGCCAAACAAATAACTTTACTAGAAGAAAAACTTGCCATGTATGAAAATAATCATCTGGTAATGAGACAATTAGCCTCAGAAATAAATGACCTTTTTGCTTTGAATCAATCAAAACTGTCAACAAATCCGAAGGTACAGTTAATTCGTACTAACTCTTATCAAAAATTTGGAAATTTAAATAGAATCTGGTTAGATGTAGATGATTATAACTCATCAAGGATTTACGGGCTTACTTATAAGGAATTTGTAGCTGGTATAGTTATAGAAGAAAAAGGCAAAGCTTTAGGGCTATTAAACAGAGATATTAAAAGTTCATATGCAGTATACGTTGGTAATAATAAGGCACCAGGAATTGCTCATGGAAACTCTTCAAAAAACTTAATTATAAAGTTTATTCCAACTTGGTTTATTATAAATATTGGTGATGAAGTCACAACTTCTGGTCTAGATAAAATATTTTTTAAAGGTTTAAAAGTTGGAAAAGTATTATCTGTTACTTCTTCTGGTGGTTACCAAAATGCCGTAATAGAGCCATATTTTAAGTCAAATAATCCAAACTATTTTTATATGATTAAAAAAATCAAATAAAGCTCTCAAAACTCATTAAATATTAAGTGCCATTTAGCTATAATCAATAAATTATATATTAACACTTTTTAAGTATATAAGGTTCATTTATTGTAATTTTCGGGCTGTACATTTTCTTTGAAAATCTACGCTTCTACAAATTACGAATCTTATGCAAAGGAAAAAAATGCCAAAACGCACCGATATAAAAACTATTTTACTTATAGGTTCTGGTCCAATTATTATTGGTCAAGCTTGTGAATTTGACTATTCAGGTACCCAAGCTGTTAAAACTCTAAAAGATTTAGGATACCGTGTAGTTCTTATTAATTCTAACCCTGCTACTATTATGACAGATCCGGAATTTGCTGATAGGACTTATATCGAACCAATTAAAGAAGATATAATTGCTAAGATTATTAAAAAAGAAAATGTTGATGCATTACTTCCAACTATGGGTGGACAAACTGCTTTAAATGTAGCTACTAGTATGTACGAAAAAGGCATGCTTGAAGGTATAGAGTTTTTAGGTGCGACTCCAGAAGCTATTCATAAAGGTGAGGATCGCCAAGCTTTTAAAGAGGCTATGATTAAAATTGGTATGGATTTGCCATTTTCAATTTATGCACACAATATGGACGAGGCACTTGAAGCTGCCCATGAAATTGGTTTTCCTATTATAATTCGTGCATCATTCACCTTAGCTGGTGGTGGTTCTGGTGTAGCTTATAATATGGATGAATTTAAAGAATTAGCTGCTCGTGGCTTAGATGAAAGCCCTGTAAGTGAAATCTTAATCGAGGAATCATTACTTGGTTGGAAAGAATATGAGATGGAAGTTATACGTGACAAAGATGATAACTGTATCATAATCTGTGCAATTGAAAACTTTGATCCAATGGGTGTACACACAGGGGATTCTATCACAGTAGCACCAGCTCTTACTTTAACTGATAAAGAATACCAAAGAATGCGTAATGCTTCTTTTGATATCTTACGTGAGATTGGAGTTGATACTGGTGGCTCAAATGTTCAGTTTTCAATTGACCCAAAAACGGGTAGAATGATTGTTATTGAAATGAATCCTCGTGTATCTCGTTCATCTGCTTTAGCTTCTAAGGCTACTGGTTACCCAATTGCCAAGGTAGCTACACTTTTAGCTGTTGGATTTACTCTAAATGAAATTACTAATGATATAACAGGGACTCCAGCATCTTTTGAACCTGTAATAGATTATGTAGTTACTAAAATACCGCGTTTTACATTTGAAAAGTTCCCAGAAGCTCAAAGTACATTAAGTACATCAATGAAATCTGTTGGTGAGGTTATGGCTATTGGTCGTACGTTTAAAGAGAGTATACAAAAAGCTCTTTGTTCTTTAGAGACTGGACTTTGTGGTTTTGATGAGATAGATGCTGATGAAGAGTTTATTAAACATGAAATACGTCGTCCAAATGCTGAGCGTATACTTTATGTAGCTGAGGGTTTCCGTCGTGGTATGAGTATTGAAGAGATGTTTGATACATGTGCAATTGACCCATGGTTTTTATACCAACTCCAAGAGATGATAGAATCTGAAGCTAAAATTAACGATAAAATATTATTTGATGCTGATTTTATGAGACAAATCAAAGTTGATGGTTTCTCAGATAAAAGAATCTCTCAATTAATTAAGARAAACTCAAATGAATATATATCTGAAAATGATGTATATGACAAAAGAAAAGCTCTTGGTGTATCTTTTGAATTTAATGAAGTTGATACTTGTGCAGCTGAGTTTGAAGCTTTAACTCCATATCTTTACTCAACTACAAATATATCTAAAATTCCAAATGTAAAAAACCGTGTAAGTGATAAGAAAAAAGTACTTATACTTGGTGGTGGACCAAATAGAATCGGTCAGGGTATTGAGTTTGACTATTGTTGTGTCCATGCTGCATTTGCACTTAAAGAGATGGATATAGAGTGTATTATGTACAACTGTAACCCTGAAACTGTTTCAACTGATTATGATACATCTGACGTATTATATTTTGAGCCAATTGACTTTGAACATGTACGTGAGGTTATAGAGAACGAACAACCAGATGGAATTATAGTTCACTTTGGTGGGCAGACTCCACTTAAACTTGCAGATGCACTTACAAAAATTGGTGCAAATATTTCAGGGACTCCATCCGCTGTAATTGATTTAGCTGAAGATAGGGAACAGTTCTCTGAATTTGTTAATACACATGGACTGAAACAACCTGCAAATGGTTTAGTTCGTAAAAAAGAAGAGGCAGCAGATATAGCTGAAAAACTTGGGTTTCCAGTACTTGTTCGTCCATCATTTGTATTAGGTGGTCGGGGTATGAAAATAGTTTATTCTCAAGAAGAACTAGCTTTGTACATGGAACTAGCTATTTCTGTTTCAAATGAAGCACCTGTACTTATCGACAAATTCCTTGATCAGGCTATTGAACTTGATGTAGACTGTATCTGTGATGGTAAAAATGTATATATTGGTTCAGTTATGCAACATATTGAAGAAGCTGGGATTCACTCAGGTGATAGTGCATGTTCACTTCCAGCAGTAAACCTAAGTGATGAAATGATAGCTAAAGTTGAAAAGCAAACTAAGACTATAGCACTTGAACTTGGTGTAATTGGTCTTATGAATGTGCAGTATGCAATTTATCAAGATGAGATTTATCTAATTGAAGTAAATCCTCGTGCATCAAGGACTGTACCATTTGTATCTAAAGCTACTGGTATGCCTTTAKCAAARGTTGCTACTCGTGTAATGGTTGGAGAGACTCTAATAAGTGCGCTGGAGTATTATGATAAATACAATATAGTATACGAAGAAAATGGCTTATTTAAACCTAGGTTAAAAGACCATATCTCAGTTAAAGAGGCTGTATTTCCTTTCCATAAACTTTATGGAGCTGACTTAGTATTAAGTCCTGAAATGAAGTCAACTGGTGAGGTAATGGGTATATCTTCAAACTTTGGTATCTCATTTGCAAAAGCTCAACTATCAGCTGGAAATAAAATACCAACTGCTGGTACATGCTTCCTCTCATTTGTAGATACTGATAAGGTTCACGCAGCTGAAATTGCATCCGGACTTCATAAACATGGATTTAAACTAGTAGCTACTAAAGGTACTCAAGCTATTATAGAAAAAGCTGGCATACCTTGTGAAATAGTTCTAAAAATTTCTGAAGGACGTCCAAATATTGAAGATAGTATGAAAAATGATGCTATACATATGGCTATAAATACATCTGATAACAATACATCTAAAAAAGATGCAGTAGTTATCCGTCAAGAAGTATTAAAAAGAAATATTCCATATTTCACAACTCTAAGTGCAGCAAGAGCATTAATCTTAGCTTTACATGAAATGAAAGATGACTCATGGTCGGATGCAAAAGCATTACAAGATTTTCTAAACTAACTAAGACAGTTATACTAACTCAAACCGACACTACTGTCGGTTTTTTATCTCAAAGTGCAGAAAAACTTTATGAAATAAAATCTCGTGACAATATTAAACCCTTCATTCAAGTATTTCACAATTTTAAAACTTTTTTAAAGTCTGGTAACAGAATCCCCAATCCTAAAAAAAATCTAATTAGACGCTCTAAAAAAACAACATTTATTATAAAAAACAGAGCATTTAGAATTTCTAGTAGCAATCTTAACTCACAAATACTAAGAGATTTAAGCTGGTCTTACTCAACTTCTGCAAATAAGACAAAAGAGAATTATAATAGAGAGTTTTGTGAGAATAAAGCTGATATAATAATAGAAGATATTAATTCTTTAAAAGAGAAGTCTTCATCTATATTACTTAAAATAAATAATGTCAGTAAAAGGAAGTTAAGATGAGTAAATTATTTCAAGCACTTTTTACAGGTATGTTTATAACATTCTTTTTAGATTTTTTTTTATTTTTAGGTATACAATTAAATTATATCAAATTTTATGAGATTAATCTATATTATAATATTTTATTCGCTGATCATCAAGACGGTATTATCTTTTTTTCATTATCATTAATACTTGGTTTTATAATTGTCTACATTAACAATACTAAATATAGTCTTATTTTAATATCTATATTGTCTGTACTAAGCTTATCTACACTGATTCCAGGTATTGGCAAAAGTGTAGGTGAGAGTATGTTAATGAAAAAAAATGTCACTTTAAAGGATNAAAAATATTCATTTCATGGTGATATATATTATARGGGTAGAAAATTCATAACATTTTATGATTATGAACTAAAAAAAGTTATCTTATTAAAGAAAAAGGATTTAAAACAGTGAAACATATTTCAAGTATAGCAAGYGGTGTAGCCTTAGGTAGTGCTGGTGTAATGATGATGAGTGTACTTAGTGGTTGTGAAGCTCCACAAGAGCAACAACAAAATCGTTTCTTAATCATAGAGCAACAAAGTAATGGAAAATACATTGTAGTTGAAGAGATGCCAACTGAGGGTCCTAGTCGCGCTATTATTCGTGAAAAAGATGCTAATGGAAATACAGTTGAACGTTTTATGAATGAAGCTGAAATGAAATCTTTAGCTGAACAAGAGTATCAAAAAGTACAAAATGGAACATCTGAAACTACTCAAAGCTCTCAAGGTGGAGGTGGAATGGGTCTAGCTGGTACTATTTTAGCTGTAGCAGCTGGTTCACTAATGGGAAATATGATAGCAAACTCACTTATGGGAAATAAAAACTTTTCACAACGTGCCTCATCTGTAAATAAAAGTGCATATAGCCGTTCAGCTGCTGGTAAAGCATCAAGAGCTGGAACTTCATCTAAGAAAAGTTTCTTTGGTGGTAATAGTAAAAGATCATCATATGGTAGTAGAGGTTTTGGCGGTTGATAAAATTACAAAAAATAAATAAACTCTCAGATGATACTTTAAATGAGATTGGCTTCACTTGGCATACAGATTCTGATGGTAGTAAATATGTAAGTGATGAATTAGTCACAATTACAAAAGAGGAGGCTGAGGCATATTACAAGGCTGGAAATGAGCTTTACGATATGTATGTAGAAGCAGCTGAGT
Source organism: Sulfurimonas sp. (assembly GCA_002733155.1). Lineage (GTDB taxonomy): Bacteria > Campylobacterota > Campylobacteria > Campylobacterales > Sulfurimonadaceae > Sulfurimonas. The sequence continues at coordinate 10,859 of NVUO01000029.1, read as the reverse complement.
ATATTATAGAGAATGATTTATTTTTTGAGATAGGTATACCTTTTAATCTCATAGAGACAATAAAAAAATCTTGGGAAAATGACGTACATTGGCATATATATGGTCGTTTTGATTTGTGCGGTGGGATAGATGGTAGTCCAATAAAACTTATAGAGTTTAATGCAGATACACCAACAAGCCTTTTTGAAACAGCCCTACTCCAATGGGCACTTTTAAAAGAAAACAATATGGATGAGGATAGCCAGTTTAATAATCTTTATGAAGCTATATCAAATAACTTTAAAAGACTAATAACCTTGGATGAAGATATATCATCATTTGAAGATAGTTATGATAATTGGAAAATACTTTTCTCTTCAGTAGAGGGTAATGATGAGGAAGAAGCTACTACAAGACTTCTTCRACAAATGGCTACTGACGCAGGTTTCAACACTGGTTTTGAGTATATACAAAATGTACATTTTGATGAGGATGGGATATTTGATTCAGATGAAAATAAATATGAATACTGGTTTAAATTATATCCTTGGGAGGATATATCTCACGATGAACCAGAACTAGCTACTACTTTAAGTAATATTATACAAAATCAAGAGGCAATTATTTTAAATCCAGCCTATACAATACTATTTCAATCAAAGGGTATGTTAAAAATTCTTTATGACTTATTTCCAGATAGCCCATACCTTCTTAGAACGTCTTTTGAACCATTAGATGGGATAAAGTATGTTGAGAAATGTGTATTTGGTCGTGAAGGTGCTAATACAAAAATAGTTAACTCTAATGGAGATACTGTAGAATCTACTGATGGACCATACGATAACTATAAAAAAGTTTATCAAGAATACGTAGATTTTGATAAAGATACAAACTCTGACAAATATCAAGCTGGAATATTTTTCGCTTATGAAGCTTGTGCCTTAAGTTTTAGAAAAGGTGGAGAAATTATGGATAATATGAGTAAGTTTGTAGGTCATGTTATAAATTAAGTAAAATACTATGTGTCAGCTAACATTAGCAACATCTAATTTGAACTCTAAGTATTCATCCATCCTACCTTCAAAAAAGATAGCTAACTATGAACTGGTTAAGTCTATTTTTCCTTTGAAGTTTTAAAAGAAAAATAAAAGATTATGAAGTGAAGTGCAAAGCCATTACACCTAACTCTTTACATTTATAATTTCTAGCTTTGATAAATATATATGTTTTACAGCCTCTTTAAGCTTATTAGTAACTTGTTTTACTTCAGGTTACTCACTAATTAACAATTTTATCATCAGCATCAGTTGAAGTATCCAAATAAAACCCATTCAGAAGTAGTGATTTCATCAATTATTCCATCTGTATTTTCATCAAATTCATTTTTGATTTCATTTACATAAGCATCATACGTATAATATGTAATATAATTACCCCATCTACATTTTGATCTACGCTCATAACTAATGGATTTGTTTTTGTTACATTTAAAGGAGTTCTATAATGGCCTGAATATTTAAGACATAAATTCAGCGAAGTTGATTTCTAAAATAGATAAAATATTATGAACTTAATGGAGACTAAAATGAGTCGAAAAAAAGGTCAAACTTACAGTGCCCAACAGAAGACTAAAATAGTGCTAGAATTACTCAAAGAAGAAGAGACTATTGTACAAATAGCAGCTAGATATAAAATTACTTCCCAATCCATTACAAAGTGGAAAAAGCAATTTCTAGAGAATGCTTCACTATCTTTTGAGCCAGCTAAAGCAGTACAAAAATTTAAAAATGAAATAAAGTCAAAAGATGAAGAGATAGAAGAGCTTCAAAAGCAACTTGGTAAATCAGTTGTTGAAAAGGAATGGCTAACAAAAAAGCTAGAGAGCTCGGTCTCATTTAAAGAGAGAAAATCTCTCATCGAGAACGGGCTTATCCTTACTAAATCAGCACAATGCAAATTATTAGGTATCAGTCGTGCAGCGCACTACAATAAACCAGTGCCAATGAGTAAACTAAATTTGAGGATAATGCACACTATCGACGAGATAGCAACAGACAATTCAGAATACGGATACAGTATAGGTAAAGACAGAGTCCTGAAATATATGCAGTTTATGGGTATTCCAGCGATTTATCCAACTAAAAAACGCTTGACAAGCATTGAAAATCAAGAGCATAAAATCTATGAGTATTTACTAAACGAGGACTGGAGAAAAACTGGTAGAACTAAACAAATATATGTTCCAACTCCAAACGAAGTTTGGAGTAGTGATATCACATATATCAGAACTAACGGTGGCTTTATGTATTTAGCTGCAGTCATAGACTAGCACACTAAAGCAATTTTAGCTTATAAGATATCAAATTCTATGGATGCTACACTTGCAACTGATGTTCTAAAAGAAGCTCTATTAAAATATCCAAAAACAAAGATATTCAACTTAGACCAAGGTAGTCAGTATACGAGCTATGAACATACTCAATTTCTTAAACAACACGACATCCAAATTTCAATGAATGGCAAAGGTAGATCTATAGATAACATCATGATAGAACGATTCTTCAGAACTTTAAAACATGGCAATATTTATATCAGCGATTATCAATCAATTAAGGAGCTTAAAGAAGGTGTAAAAGCTTACATGTATAAATACAATTTTAAGAGATTTCATTCAGCCATCGGTTATAAAAAACCAATGAATATGTATCTTGAATATTTAAAAAATGTAGGGTAACGTAACAAGTAGAGGTGTATATTAACTAAGCTGAAAAGTTGTCTTGATTTTTCAGGCCATTATACTTCCAATAATTAACAATGATATTACATAATTATATAAACTTCAAGACATTACAAGAGTATATATTTTACTTTATATTTATTTTAGTTAGTTTTATGAGAGAATTCAGGTACTATTTTTTTAAGTTTGGCTAGTTTATCTTCGCAAACAAGTAAATCTTGTATATCTAAATTTAATTTTTTTATATCATAAAAAGTTGATTTAGCTACAGTTATTGAATCATACTTTGTTTTAGTATCATTTTCATCATGCAGTAACTCTTCATATAGTTTTTCTCCTGGACGAAGACCAATAAAATCTATACCTATATTATTTTTATTACTTAAGTCTATCATTTTTTGTGCTAAATCTACTATTTTTATAGGCTCACCCATATCTAAGATAAATATTTCGCCACCTGTACCAATAGCCCCTGCTTGAAGTACTAGTTCACAAGCTTCTGGAATAAGCATAAAGTACCTAGTTACATCTTTATGAGTTACAGTTAAGTTTTCTCCATTAGCAATTTGGGCTTTAAACTTAGGGATAACACTACCACTACTATCTAAAACATTTCCAAATCTAACAGCTACAATATCTGTACCTTTATTATTGGAATTTTCTAAAGAAACTACATTTTGTGCATACAGTTCACATATACGTTTAGTAGTACCCATTACATTAGTTGGTCTTACAGCCTTATCAGTAGAAATCATTACAAATTTTTCTACTCCATATTTAATTGATGTATCAATAACATTTTTAGTTCCGATAATATTATTAACTATACCCTCATAAATATTTGCTTCAACTAGGGGTACATGTTTATATGCAGCTGCATGAATTACAATCTCTGGTTTATGTATTTTAAATGTTTCATCTAAAAAGTCTTTATTTACTACGCTTTGCATAATGCAAACTTTTTGTATATTTTTTATCTCTTCATTAATAACATATAAATTATATTCACTATGGTCTAATAATATTAATTTTTTAGCCCCAAATTTCTCACACTGTCTACATATCTCACTACCAATACTACCGCCAGCGCCGGTAACAAGAATAGTTTTATCATTAATAAATGATGATATTTTATCTTTATCTAAATCTTTTGGATTACGAGCTAATAAGTCTTCTACAGATAAATCTTTTAGTTGTTTTGAAAAATCTTGATCACCTATAATATCATCAAAAGATGGCAATACTTTTATTTCATCAAAAAATGGATTTAAACTGCTATAGATTTCTTTTACTCTATCTTTATTAGCTGATGGTATAGCTATAATTAATAAATTTAACTTTGTTTCAACTAAACTATTTTTAAATTTTTCCTGAGAAATTATGCTAATATTATCAATTGAACGATTTTGATATTCTACAGAATCATCTATAAAATATTTTACCTTATATTCACTATCTGAAAACTCCGAATTTAGTTTTGCACCTGAATGACCAGCTCCATATATAACTACTGTTTTTGTTTTTACAATATCACTTTTATTTATATAATAATAATATGTATACATTAAAAAATTTATACTAAATAAGTATAAAAACAGTTCAGATGCTAAAAAATACAGGTAAATATCACCATAAAATATCGGTATATATATAAAAAATGATATTATATAGACAAAACTTTTGATTAAAAATGTTTTTTGTGATGCCTTAGACCAAGATAAGGAATAATCTTGTAAAATAAGTCTAGAAGACAACATTCTGATTATAACTACAGTGCTAACTAGAGCAAAATCAAAGTCTAAATGGAATATATAAAATGTCCATACAAATGTAGCTATAGTTAAAAATACTATAACTATAAAATTTAATAAGCGCTTATCTATTGCAAACATTTTTTATCACTTTACATATATCTTTAACATCTTCTTTACTCATAGTAGTACTACTTGCTAAACAAAGTCCATTAAGAAACAATTCTTCACTAGTTCCATCTAGATATGTATTACAAGATTTAAATAATTTTTGCATATGCATAGGCTTCCATAATGGTCTTGATTCTACATTTATGCCTTCTAAGGCTTTTATTACATCTTTATAATCAGTTTTAGAAAATGTAACTGTACTTAACCACCTATTACCTCTTGAGTATTCAAGCTCTGGCATAAAAGTTATTTCTTTTATATCAGTTAAATACTCTTTATAGCAGTTAAATATTTTTCTTTTTTTATTTACCCTATCTTGTAAAACTTCCATCTGGGCTACACCAATGGCAGCAAGGACATTACTCATTCGGTAATTATATCCATATTCTATATGTTCATAGTGCATTTCATCTTCTCTTGCTTGAGTACTATAAAACATAGCTTTATTTATCCAATCTTCATTATCACTTACTAAGATACCTCCACCAGATGTAGTTAATATTTTATTACCATTAAAAGAATATACACCAAAGTCTCCAAATGTCCCAGTATGTTTATCTTTAAAAGTAGCACCCAAAGATTCTGCAGCATCCTCTATAAGATATATTCCATGAAACTTACAAATATCTACTACCTTTTCTATATCTGCACTCATTCCATAAAGATGAGTTAATATTAAAGCTTTTGGTTTTTTTTCACATTTAAGAAGATATTTCTTTAGAAGTTTTGGTGAAATATTCCAAGTTTGTTTATCACTATCAATAAAAACTGGATTAGCACCTAAATATAATATTGGACTAACTGAGCCTATAAAAGTAAAAGTAGAGGCTAATACATCATCACCCTGCTTAACACCTAAGATTCTAAGTGCTAAATGGATAGCTGCTGTAGCACTACTCAAAGCTAGTGCATATTTAGCCCCTGTATTATCTTTGATACTTTGCTCAAACTTATTGACATATTCCCCTAGTGGTGCTATATAATTGCTTTGAAATACTTTTTCTATATATTTTAATTCATTTCCACTCATATGTGGTGATGATAAAAAAATTCTTTTATTCATTTATATCCCTAATAATCTTTGCCGGAACTCCAAAAGCAACTACATTATCTGGTATATCAGACAAAACTAAACTATGCGCTCCAATAATGGAATTTTTACCTATACATACACCAGGTAATATAGTGCAATGACTTCCAACTTTACAGTTTTCTTTTAAATGTACCCTACCTGTTTTATCATCTATAGTTGACACTGAGTAAATAGAACTATGCGAGCCTATCTGTACATAATCTTCAATAATAACACCATATTTTGCATTAATATAACAAAATGTTCCAATATCGGTTTTGTATCCAAGCTCTAAAGCATCTTTATTTTGTACAATCCAATTGTATTTTGTTGGCTGACCATCTATTATTTCTGGGTACTTCCAATTATCAAAACGATTATTATTTGCCATTATCATTACCTTTAAATTTTTCCATTGTAACTGTTGTAGATGATGATATATCACTTCTGCTTAAAACTTTTAAAAATGTAAGCCATAAAATCTTCATATCCAATAAAAAAGATTTATTTTCTACATACCATACATCATACTTAAATTTATCTTGCCATGATATAGCATTTCTTCCATTAACCTGAGCCCAGCCAGTTATACCTGGTTTTACTTTATGTCTTTTTTTTTGTTGCTCATTGTAAAGAGCAAGGTATTCTATCAATAATGGACGTGGACCTACAAAACTCATCTCACCTTTTAGTACATTAAATATTTGTGGTAATTCATCTAGTGATAAACTTCTAATAATCTTGCCAAGGTCTTTTAATCTTTGCTCATCTGCTAATAAATCACCATTTTTATCTTTTTCATTTGTCATAGTCCGAAACTTATAAATAAAAAATATATTTTCATTTAAACCAGGTCTTTTTTGTCTAAAAAGTGTAGGGTTTCCCATTTTTATGAATATCAGTACAGAGACTATAATATACAATGGTGAAAATAAAACTATCAAAAATAATGATAATAATATATCAAATAATCTTTTCAAGTTCATTCCTTAACTCATTTAAAAAATATTTTTGAGAATATCTTTTTATAATAGATCCTCTTACTTTAGATTTAATTTTTTTGTATAAGTTACTATTAATAAGTAATAACTCAATAGCATTTTTTAAACTTTGCATACTCTTTTTTTCAACTAATAATCCAGTGTCATTATTTATAACTATTTCATTACATCCATTTATATTTGTAGCTATTAAAGGTATTCCACAACTGCCCGCTTCAATTAAAGAGTTAGGTAAACCTTCTCTATATGAAGGTAGTATAAATATATTACTAATCGCCAAAAACTCTCTAATATCGTCTTGAAAACCTACAAAAATGATATCTTCTAATTCATTTATCAAGTCCATATTTTTTTGTTTTATTGGGTTTAAATCTTTTTCATAATCCCCTACTAATAATAGTTTAATATCATTATAGACTTTTTTAAGTTCTACAAAAGCTTCAACTAACTCATTGATACCTTTATCTTTCACTATCCTACCAACAAATATTAAGATAAAATCTTTTTCATTTATATTATATTTTAATCTAATATTTTTTTTATCATTATCATTAAAATTATCATTAAAATAATCAGTATCAACACCATTAATGGAACCATTTCCAATTATCTTAATATCTTTTTTTGTTAAGTTTTTATTTATATAGTTTTTTAATCCAAAACTATTGCACAAGAGTTTTGTAGAAAAGAAATATGTTAATTTTTCAATAAATTTTAGTAAATATTTTTTTTTACCTTTAGCTTCCATTAAAGGCATACCAACTATATTATGAACACGTACAGGTACACGAGCAAAAAAAGATGCTATCATCCCTAAAAGACCAGCCTTAGGTGTAAAGGTATAAACTATTTCAGGTTTTTCTTTTAAAATAAAAAAATATATATCCAACAATGACTTTAAATCTTTAAAGATAGTTATTTTTCTTGTCATATTAATTGATTTAACTTTAACGCCCTCATAATCTTCTATATCTTTATTTATTTCAGAATATGATGTAATTAATTGTACTTCAAAGAATTGTGATAAATACTTAGCTTGACCTTTTATAAGCGTAGCTATACTCATAGGTACAGTTGTAATTATTATTATTTTTTTCACAACTTTAATTCAACTTTTAAATAATCTTCTATTTTTATAAAAGTTTCTTTATTTATAATTTTAAATAATAGCTTAGTGTCCGCAGTTGAAGTTTTCAATTCATCTTTATATATATTTTTAGTTTTTATTTTAATATCATTATTCAATAAGAAGTCTAATATATTCTTAATAGAGCTTCCATAACCAGTACCTATATTTACAATTTTTACATTTTGTAAATTTAAAATACTTAAATATATAGATACAACATCATCTATATGTATAAAATCCCTAATCGCATTGCCATTATTTACAATTGTTAAATCTTTCTTATTAAAATACATATATAAAATTTTACTTATTATTGAAAACTTATCATCTCCACCATACATGTTGAATATTCTAGCAATAGTGTAATCAATAGAATTTTCATTACAGTATTTTTCAATTAATTTTTCATTAGCTACTTTTAATGATGCATGTAAATTCATCGGCCTTAAAGCATCTTCTTCTTTACAAAAAATATTATTACCATAAACAGAGCTACTGCTAGTATATATTATTTTATTCACATCTGTGTCTTTAAAATACTCAAGGACTATAGATGTGCTTAAAATAGAATTTTTTATATACAGCTCACTATTTTGAATACTATTAAGTTCTGTTGCAGGTTGAAAATTATTAAATATTATATTTTTATTTTTATTTTTAAATTGAGATAATACATCAACTGATTCTAGTAGCTCCCTTGAAGATACTAAAAAACAGTTAGGCAACTTATTAAAAAGTTTTTTTGAAAGGTTGCTATTTTTTCCAATTATAATAGTTAATATCATTATATTATCCCTCTATATTTTCAATTTATATACTTTTGCATAAGGATCTGAAATAACTAACTCATATAAATCTTTATCATAATTTTCTAATACAAATAACTGAATATAAAGTGAATTAAATAATCGTTTATCTAAAACTAGGAATTTTTTATAATTTTTCATAAATATAACAAATATATTTGAATTTGGATTCACTCTTTGAATATTTTTTCTAACTCTACCTTTAGTATCATACTCAACAATAATCAACTGATTTAATTGTACAGTATCCTTACCCAATTTTATCATTCCATCTTTCTTCATCAACTCTATACCACCACCAAGGTTTATACTATTTGCATTTTCCCTAAACGAAGTAGACTGAAAAAAAAGTGGCCTTGATTTTTGTTGACCTATAAGTAGGTTTAAGTTAGAGAATAAATCTATAGTTGGTATTATGCTTAACATTCTATTTGGTAAATAGAAAAATATATCATTAGTTTTAGTAAATGGTTTAAAATCTTTAGAACTAAGTATATCTAATAATAAATTTGGATTTTTTATATGTGAATATTTTAAAATACATTCTACTGATGTTCCGCAATGTGTTTTTAAATTAATTTCATTTGACTCAACACTTAATCTAGCCATATTAGCTGCTGCAACTGGATTATTTAAAAGTGAAGAACTAACTGGGTAATTTGCACTACCACTATGTTGTGCACCATCAATTAAGGTTTTTACATCAGCATAATATCTTATTGGAAATCCATAATCCCACCATGATATCACATAATCATCTCTTGAGGATAAGCTTTTAAGTTTATCTAAGGTTTGTACCTCATATTTATTAAATACTGTAGGTACTTTATATACTAACACATGTTTAATATTGGGATATAAAATAGCTATACTTGATAATAATATAAAAATATTTTTTATATTATTATTTTTAATTATATTAGAAAAAAGAAATATTAAATAAGATACACCCATGGCCATAAAAGGTATAGCAAATACTGTAAAACGAAGCCCACCTTGAAGTGCAAAAAAACCAAGAATTACCATTGGTAAAGTAAGAATAAATAATCTATATCTTATTATAAGTAATAAATAACCTACTATACTAAGTACAAAAGTTAAAGTATGTCCACTAATACGATTTGCAAATGTTTCAAAAGGAATATGACCAGTTTCCCTTATAGTATTTATAACACCATAATAATGTAAGTTCATAGTTAAATCATCAGCATGTAGTGCCCTAGTTAAATATGGGTTATTTAAAATTCCAATAATCCATAACATACCACCAAAATATAAATATATAAGTGCAGATAAAATAGTAATAGTTATAACTATTTTATCTGTTAATTTATCTTTAAAAAAATGAAATATTCCAACAAGAATAATTATTAACATAAATTTCACAACTACACTTAATGTAGTTAACGCAATAACTAGAGTAGATAAAAATTGATAATAATGTTTATTGTGTCGTTCATAAATTAACGTATATATCAGTATAAGAAAAAAACTACTATTAATTATATTTGCCTCACCTCCATGCCAACTCATGGCTAATAATGCGAAGGTAGGGGCTATAACAAGGTAATAATTTTCTTTTCTTGTTAAGGCTAATAATATACCCCATATAAAAAAGCTTGGTAATACCACTACTAACATATCTGTATCATAATAACCCGTCATTGTACGGTTATAATAACTCCATGTAATAGAAGCTAAAAGAGCAGCAATAAATCCAACTTTATCAAGCTTAAATAACCTTGTAATTAGCATAATTGGTATAACTAATAAAGAACCTATAAAAGTTGGCATATATAAAATTAAAGTCTCAAATGAAACTGGTAATATTTGAGCAAAAATAGCTGTTAATTTTGAAAGTAATGAATTTATTGGTGATGTACTATTTACATGTGTAGTTCCATTTAGTATATCCCTAGCACCCTCTGCATAATAATAACCATCATTTGTATTAATCATAAGCTGATTATTCCAATAAAAGCTTTCAATTCCAGAAAATTGATACACCCAAATCATTCTAACTACTATACTAAATATAAAAGCTATAAACATAAGTAATATAAAATACTTAATATTTAAACTATTATTTTCTAAAACAAAAAGGTCTTTCATTAGCTATTTCCCTTATTTTATGTAATTGTATTATAACTGATATTTTTAATAAATTTTAATTTTTAAAAAAATTAATTATAATAGTTTTAAATATTGATTTA
>NVUO01000007.1 GCA_002733155.1 Sulfurimonas sp. | reverse complement strand
CAGCTATAGTGGCATTGTTATCAAGGTTTAGTGTATCAGCTTTATAATCTGAGTCATTTTTATCTTCATCTTTCTCATCTGAACCTTTTTCTTCTTCATCTTTCTCATGATCTTTATCTTTTAGTTTTTTAGTTTTTTTAATTTTAATTTTTAAAATATCATCAAAGTCAAGATGTTTAATTAAACCTTTTGCAACTAGATAAAGTATAGTTTGGTCTTCTACAGATAAAGCCGTAGTTTGTGAAGTTCCATTTACATCTGTATTAGTATTATTACCAATTTCAAGAAATCTTTGTAAGATAAGCTCTAGAGCTAATGGTGTATCATCATCCTCATCGTCTTTTTCAATTAGTTTTTCAAATATTGCATTTAAAACAACGATAGCATTTGTACTTGCTTTAGAAGGTACATTAAGTAAATCTTGAGTTGTAGTATTAGTCTCAAGTGCTAATTTATCGAGTTTTTGTTTACGAATAGTTGCATTTGCATCAGCTATATATGTAGTAGTTGGTGTAATGTTGTTTGTATATGATGTAAGGTTAATGTCTAGTGCTACATCAGCCTCTGTTAAATTTCCATCACCATTGATATCAATCCAACCGCCAGTAGCTGTAATTGGATATACAGGTTGAGTAGCAAATACATAAGTATTATTAGTATCACTTACTTGAATAGCTACGCTACCATTAGCATCTGTTACATTAGCATCTAAAACAGCACCTCTTTCAACTACAACTGGATATCCAGAACTTAGAATGATTTTATTTTGAGCTGTATCTACAGTAGTTATATCATCACTAACACCAATCATAACATTTCTAGCCTCAGCAGGATCTTCAATACCAGCATTTGCAAAGTTAAGACCAACTGTAGTTTTATTTGTTAAAATTGACGCATCATTAGAAGTAGTATTATCTTGTGCACCGTTAATTACAGCTTCAATAAATCTGTTTTTGCTTATAGTCCCAGCACTTAATTCAGCCTCCCAGTATGCTAAGCCATCAGCATCTGGAGCCCTGTTAAATAGATTTTGATATACAGATCCTATAAAGTCTCTGTCTGAAGTAGTATCAGGATAAAGAGTTTTTGTTTCTTCTTGATCGAAAAAGCTCTTAGCTATACCCTCTAATTCTAAGCCTGAAGTATTTACCCAGTAGTTTAATCCTGCAGTATCTGGAGCACGATTAAAAGTAGCTACATATAATTTAGCTACATTTTCTTGTGTAGCTGTAGTTGCGCTTAATGAAGTTACAAGCAACATTACAGATGATAATAATAATTTTTTCATGATGTATCCTTTAATTGGTTATTAAAAGATTAAGAGGGCTGATATGAATTTTATATTAATTTCATAACTTGGCAATCTTTATCAAATATAAAGACCCATAGCTTTCCGTCCTTATCTCACAATAAGTTTGGCCTAATTAACCGTTCAAACAAAATTATGACGTAAAAATTATTAAACTAAGATTAAAATATTATCTTAGTTTAATTTTATATGTATATAAAAATAGACTAGATAATAAGGCTATAAAACTTGCATATAAAAATAGATAAGATGAAAAACTATCATAAATATAACCAGCGCTTAAAGCTCCGATAAAACCTCCAGCTCCATATGTAATTCCAGAGAAAAACTGTTGGGCTAAGGATTTGTGTTTATAAATTTGAAAAAGGTAAGATATAGCAGCTGAATGAAAAAGTGCAAAACTAAAGGCATGCAGAGATTGAGCAAAAAATAATACAGAAATATTTTGAGGATATAAAAAGATTAAAAACCATCTCAAAGATCCTAATAATGTTGTTATTTGTAATATTGTTAATAAATTACTGCCTAATATTTTGCCTTGAAAAAACAACATAAATATTTCTACAAGTACACCAAAACTCCAAAGGTATATAGTCATATCTAAACTAATCCCGTAATCAGTTTCATATATAGTAAAGAAGTTGTAAAATGAACCAAAACTTACCTGCATAAGTGTAAGACCTAACCATAATCTCCAGTCTTTTAAAATATTAATATCATTTTTTATATCTTCGTTTTTATCTAAGCTATCTTTGAAGTTTTTAGCTATAAAAAAGGCTATAAAAACTGTAATAAAAGTTAGGATTAAAAGATAATTGAGGGCTATCTCTGCTTTAGTTAAAAACTTTACTAATACTAATGAAACTAAAATGAAACCTATAGAGCCGAAGAGGCGAATTTTCCCGTATCTTTTCTTACCTATAAAATTAAGTGAGATAAGTTCTATATATGGAAGTATCAGACTTAAACCTATAGCTAAGCCAATATTTGAGATAAGTAGTCTATAAAAACTATCTAAGGAGAAGTAAAACGATATTGAACTTAAAAGCAAAATTATTAGGGCTATATTAAAACTTTTAGTATTTAGTTTTAAACCTTTAATAAAAGTAAATGGTATTAAAAACCTAACAAGTGGACCTGCCGCAAAAATAATGCCAATATCACTAGCTGAATAAGAAAGCATAGATAATACCTTTGGCATAAATATAACATATACACCTATAATAGAAAAATAAAAAAAGTAAAAAGTTGATAAAAGTATATTCATTTGATATTGTAACTAAAATGAATACATTAAAAAATATCGTCATTCCAAACTTGTTTTGGAATCTAAGAGAATAACTTAGACCCTGAATCAAGTTCAGGGTGACGAAAGTATTTGTATCAATTAGCCATGAAAATTATATGGATATTTTAAAGACATCTAAAATAGTTATGTTATAATTTCATAGTAAGATAACTCAAAGACAATTTGAAAATATTTTTTAATTTTAAATTAAAGGAGATGGTTTTAATGATGAAAATACTTAATGAAAATGATTTTATAGTATCAAAAACTGATTTAAAAGGTCGTATTACCTACTGCAATAAAATATTTATGGATATGGCTGAATATACGGAAAAAGAGTTGCTAGGTCAGCCTCATAATATTATCAGACATCCAGATATGCCAAAGGCTGTATTTAAATATTTGTGGGACAACATTAAAAATAAAAAAGAAGTTTTTGCTTATGTAATTAATAAAACTAAAAATTTTAACGATTATTGGGTCTTTACAAATGTAACAGCATCCCTTGATGTTAATGGAAGTTTAATTGGTTACTACTCAGTAAGAAGAAAAGCAAATCCAAAAGCTATAAATATTATTGAACCATTATATAAGAAGATGCTTGAAGTTGAAAAAACAAAGGGTATAGATGCATCATTTAAAGTTTTAACAGATATTTTAAAAAAAAAAGGAGTAGCATATGATGAATTTATTCTCTCTATTCAAAAATAAACAAACATTTATATTAGTAATTACACTTTTTTTTATRAGTATATATGCCTTAGTCCTTTCAGAATTTGTTTTAAGTTTAGTAATATTTGTCATTTTACTAGTATCAGTATTTTTACCATCCAATAATTTTACTAAGTCAAGTATGGATGAAGATATAAGAAAACTTTTAAAAGAAGCTGCTGATGGTRAATTAGATGGACGTATTACGAATATCGCAGATGATAATTCACAAAACTCAGCATTTGCTTGGACAATAAATGATGTGTTAGATCAACTAGAGGCATTTATGAGGGATGTTCAGTCTTCTATTGAGTATGCCTCAGTGGGTAAGACATACAGATTTACCCAAGTATTAGGTCTGCATGGTATGTTTAAAGTAACTTCAGAGAAATTAAATTTAGCTATAAATTCAATATCAAGTTCTTATAAGACTAGAATAAAAGGTGAACTTTCAACTAAACTAGCTAGCTTGGGCGGAGGTGTTGGAGCTGGGCTAAGAGTTATTCAACAAGACATTAGTGATTCACAAGCAGATTCTAGTGCTATTGTAGAAGTATCTCAAAAAACTGCAAATGAATCTCAAAAARGTTTAAATAGCGTTATAGATATTGGTCAAAAACTAAATAGTCTTGTTGAATCAATAGAATTATCTCATAATGGGATTATAAATCTAGAACAAAGATCTAGAGAGATATCAGTTGTAGTTGGATTGATTAAGGATATAGCAGACCAAACAAATTTATTAGCTTTAAATGCTGCAATTGAAGCTGCTAGGGCTGGTGAGCATGGTCGTGGATTTGCAGTAGTAGCTGATGAGGTACGTAAATTAGCTGAGAGGACAGCTAAGGCTACTAGTGAGATAGAGATAAATATATCTACACTTCAGCAAGAAACAAATGATATGAGAAACAATTATGAAAATATCTCTTTAATCGCTCAAAGTTCAAAAGAGGTAATAAATGAGTTTGAAGATACATTTAAAGAGTTAAATGCTTATGCTAAAAAGTCATCAGAGGCATCTATTAAAATTGAGAACCGCATGTTCACAACATTATTGAAAGTTGATCATGTATTATTTAAATCAACTGTGTATACAGCTGTTTTAGAAGAAGATAGCAAAAAAATATTTACAGACCATAAAAACTGTCGTATGGGTAAATGGTACTTTGGTATAGGAAAAGAGCGTTTTGGAAATACTAAAGCATTTAAAGAGATGGATATGCCACATACAGTTATACATAATTCTGCCTTTAAAAACCAAGAGTATATTAAAAATGAAACTGTACTGAAAAATGATAATCCAACTAAGATATATAATAACTTTAAGGATATGGAAAATGCCTCTGATATATTATTTGCTAAACTTGATGATATGATACAAGAATATATGAAAAATAAATAAAAGTATATTTACTTAGTATTAACTTAAAATTTATATACTTATATATCTCAATTATGTTTCCCCCTTTTACATAAAATGAGATTTATTACTCCTATAAATTATTTTAACCTATTCAAGCTTTTCCTCCTTTTTAGGCTTGAATATTTTTATTTAAAATTGTGCTAAAATTCCATCATGAAAATTATTTTAACTACTCTAAATTCAAGATTTACCCATACCTCCATAGCACTTAGATACCTTTATGCAAATCAAAAAGAACTTCAAAAAGATACACAAATTTTAGAATTTAGTATAAATGATGCCCTACAAAGCGTAGCTGAGAAGATTTTAATACATAAACCAAATATCTTAGGTATAGGTGTATATATATGGAATGTCAAACAAGTAGTAGAGTTAATACATCTAATCAAAAAAATTTCACCTTTAATAAAGATAGTATTAGGTGGACCTGAGGTTTCACATGAGCCATATAGGGTAAATTTGGATGATGCTGATTATATAATCCAAGGTGAGGGTGATATAGCATTTTATGAATTATGTAAGGATATTATAGATAATAAAGAGGTAGATAATAGAATCATAAAAATGTCTATGCCATCTTTAAAAAATATGCAACTACCTTACAAATATTATACAGATGATGATATAAAAAATAGATATATATATGTAGAGGTATCCCGTGGTTGCCCTTTTGAGTGTGAGTTTTGTCTTTCATCTATGGATGAAAAAGTAAGAGCCTTTAATCTTGATGATTTGTTAGATGAGTTTGAGACTTTATGGAGCAGGGGCGCTAGGAACTTTAAATTTATAGACAGAACTTTTAATTTAAATATGAAAACTGCAAATAGAATCTTAGACTTTTTTTTACAAAAAGAAACACCGTACTTTGCCCACTTTGAGGTAATTCCAGATAGTTTTCCAGATTCAATAAAAGAAAAAATCAAACTCTTTGGGCAAGGAGCTTTACAATTAGAGATTGGTATACAGACTTTAAATGCAGTAGTAGCTAATAATATCTCAAGACCACTAAAGTTAGATAAAATCAAAAGAAATATTCAGTTTTTACAAAAAGAGACACAGGCTCATATGCATTTAGATTTAATAGTTGGGCTTCCTGGTGAAACCCTAGAGAGTTTTGGAAAAAATTTAGATGAGTTAGTTAGCTGGAGTGATTGTGAGATTCAAATAGGTATACTCAAAAAACTATCAGGTACATATATAAACCGTCATGATATAGAGTATGGTATGGTATATWRMKAKAKYYYRCYAKANGATATTTTAAAAAATAATGAAATTAGTTTTGATGATATTCAGATTATGAAAAGATTTTCAAGGTTTTGGGATTTGCTTTATAACAGCGGAAACTTTAAAGAGAGTGTAAAACTTGTATGGTCCCAAGAGAGTATATATGAAAATTTTTACGATATGTGTCTTTGGATGTATAAACAAACAGATTCAACATACAAAATCTCTTTACAAAGACTAGGTGAGTTACTTTTTATTTATTTATCTGAGTTAAAAAATTTAGATAAATACGAAGTTGCAGATGTAATGATTTTGGATATGATGAAGTTAAAGGGTAGGGCTGTACCATCTTATTTAAAAGCATATATTAAAGATATAAATATAAAATCAAAAATGGGTACATCAGGTTTCAACAAAAGACAAATTTAAGTATAATATGTGATGCGCAAGTTTATAGTATTTATATTAGTATCAGTTTTACTTAATAGTTTGGCTTATGCAGAGGAACCTTATGTTGAGAAAGCATTACTGAATAAAATAGTTAAAAAGTATAAGATTTATGCTAAAAAAAGGTTTTTTTATCTTCAACAGAGTCTTGATGCTGTTAAAAGCTCTAGCGATTTAAAGAAGTTAGATTCAGTAAATATTTTTTATAATGATGTAAGATACATGTCTGATATAAAGTTATATAAAAAAAGAGATTATTGGGCTACACCTTGGGAATTCTTGGGTAAGGATAGGGGTGATTGCGAAGATTATGTAATCTCAAAGTATTTTGCTTTACGTTACTTAGGGGTAGATGCTACTAAACTTTTTTTTACTTATGTACGTTCTACAAAGTTTAAAGCTCCTCATATGGTATTGACATACTTTAAAACACCAAGAAGTGAACCACTTATTTTAGATAATAATAATAAAAGAATATTTCCGGCTTCAAAACGAAAAGATCTTATACCTATTTATAACTTTAATGGTGAAGTTTTAGAAAARGCTGGAGCTAAAAAGAAAAAATCTCATAAAAAATGGGATCAACTCAAACTTAATATGAAAAGGAAAAAAATATGACCCTCTTTAAGCAGATAGCAGCGATGATATCCATATTTTTACTAATAATTTTGATGACAGTTTTAACATTAAATTTTCAAAGTGCAAATAAAGGTGTGCAAGACAGTTTATACGAAGATGCTAAAAATACTGCAAGCTCACTTAGCCTTTCTTTGGGTAGTGCTAATGGTGATATATCTATGATGTCAACTATGATAAATGCAAACTTTGATAGTGGTACATATAAAAAGATAAGCCTTATTGATGTTGAAAATGTGGTACTTTATGAGAGAAAAATTGAAACAGATATAGTAGATGTACCAAAATGGTTTACAGATACTATAAAGATTACCGCACCAGTAGCTTTTGCAAATGTTTCAAATGGCTGGCAGCAAGTTGGTGTGCTTAATGTACAATCTGATGTAGCTTTTGCATATAAACAATTATATACTATTTTGATAGACCTGCTAGTATCATTTAGTATCATAGCTTTTGTTGCATTTATAGTCCTATATTTAATTCTTCATGCAATTTTACAACCATTAGCTGAGGTACAAAAACAGGCTGAGGCAGTTATTGGTAACAAGTTTATTATTCAAGAGAAAGTGCCGTATACAAAAGAGTTTAAAGATGTAGTGCTTGGTATGAATAATATGGTATCAAAAGTAAAAATTATGTTTGAGAAGGGTAACGAAGAACTTAGACGCCAAAAAGAGTTAGAGTATATAGATAAAGCAACTAAATTAAGAAATCGTAAATATTTCATAGATAAACTGCCTGAGTATTTAAAAATTGATGCTAGTTCAAAGGGTGGTATAAATATGATGATAGGTCTTAGTGGAATTATAGAAGCTAATGAAAATATTGGTAGAGTTAAAGTTAACCAATTGTTTATAAATATTGCAGATATATTTAAAAAATCAGTAGTAGATTTTGATAGTTCTATAGTGTCTAGAATGAATGGCACTGAATTTTCTATATTTATACCTGATTGTAATGAGCAGAATGGTTTAAGTACAGCAAAAACTATTTATAACTCCTGTAAAGAAGTTATTTATTTACTTGGACTAGATTCAAAAAAAACATATATCTCTATAGGCTTATATGTATATAATTATAAGGAAAAAATTGGTGAACTTTTATCACATTCTGATAATGCTTTAGCATTAGCAAAGTTTAACCATGAAAATATTCATTTAAACAGATCTGAAGATGCTGTAGAGGTAATGGGTAAGGAAGCTTGGAAATTAATAATTAATGAGGCAATAAGAACAAACAATTTTAATTTTGTTTCTTATAAAGCAGTTGATTATAAAAATAAAAAAATATCACATAATGCGCTTAGTTTAAGTTTAAAAGTTGATGAAAATACAACTYATAATTATGGTCAGTTTATGGCTTCAGCAAATCAAGCTGGACTTTCTAGACATATATATGACAATATTATAGAAAAAATGTTTAGGAATCCTGATATTGATTTATCTTGGTCTATATGTTCATTAAGACTGCCATTTGATTATTTAGTAGAAAARGGTAGCTTTGAAAATATGTTTAAACTTTTTCGTAAACATGCTTTAAATTTACCATTTAAACTAATTATAGAGATGCCAGATAGGCTTGTTAGCCAAAACTCTCCTCTTGTAAAATCATATAAAAAGATGTTTGAAAAATACAATATAGATATGGGTATATTTGAGTTTATTGGTGAGAGCGATGACTACCATTATTTACAAGACATTAGACCTGTGTATATAAAAGGTGAGGCTAATTACTTTTTGACTCAAAGTAATCAAGCTCTCTCCGCACTTAGACTTATAACTGATACTGTAGGTATCTCACTTATAGCTACTGGTGTAATGGATAATAATACCTTAGATGATTTAGAAAAAAAAGATGTATTTGTAATTCAGGGAAGGGCTACTGAGAGTATAGAGCTTAATTAATATGTTCTAGTTAACTCTTCTGGAGTTAAGACCTTTGGTAATAGCATCGTTGATATCTGCCTTATATTCAGGATTTTTGTTTGTTAATTGTCTGTCAAATTTGATGATTATATTTTTATTAGTATTTGGATGTCTACAAATTGTAAAAAGTATATCCATGTAGATATCAAAATCAGTATGAGATCTTCCAGCTGTTTTTTTTGTAATAGTACCATGATGTTGTATTATTAAATCAAGGGCAATAGTAAGTTGTTCAGTTTTTGACATTCTATTTTTTACAATCTTTTTTAAAGCTGCTAAGCTTGTATCAATATTAGTAGCTTTAGTTTTTTTAACTACTCCAACTTTCTTTTTTTTCTTGTCCTCCTCCGGGAATATAAAAAATAGTAAGAAGATTAGCAAGCCTAAGACTATAACTAATCCTAAAATAGATTTTATAATTAACTCAATATCCATATTTAGCACTTTTTAGGTGTATTATAGCTTAGTATTCCATAAAAATTATTATTTATAAAATTTTATGCTTATCTATTGTACAATGTATATTGTACGATTTGTAATTAGAACTATTTATTAGAGTGAGGTACTGTTTTGTTTAGAACAATTAAAGTAAAGTTTATAATTAATCTGATATTTGCCATAGTAAGTCTAATTATTGTAGTAACAATAGCGTATTTTATAGCATTGTCTAGTATTAAAAATATTATGATTAATGATATATCATCAGTAGCTGTATCTTTAGAAAAATCATTAAAATATATATCTAGTAAGGACGATAAGGCATATATGGATAAAAAATTAAAAGATAGTATCCATGCTATTCATGTTGGTAAAACTGGTTATGTATATCTAATAGCTGAAGATGGTACATTATTAATACACCCTAAAAAAGAGGGTAAAAGTCTCAAAAATACTTCTTATGGTAGATATATAACATCACATAAAAAAAATGGTATCTATGAATATACATCTTCTACAACTGGGCAAGAAAAAATTGCAGCCTTTGCATATATCCCAAAATGGAATGCTTGGATAGTACCTGGGGTAAATAAGGCTGATTATTACGATGAGCTTCATAATAAATTTTTATTATATTTTTCAATCATCTTATTTGTAACTATCACTATTTTAGTTATAACTAACTATATAACTGGTAGTAATGTACTTAAAAAAGTTATAAATATACAAAATGTATCACATGAGTTGAGTGAGGGGAATGGAGACTTACAAAAAAGGCTACCATATAAAAATGATTCTAAGTCTAAAGATGAGTTGGATGAACTTAGTTGTTATATTAATAAGTTTATAGCCAAAATTGAAACTACTATTATGGAAGTAAAATCTAGTAGTAGTTATCAAACATCTTTAACTGAGGCTTTATCAAGTCTAATGGCTGAACTTAGAGTTAAAACAGATAAAACAGATAAGGTAGCCCAATCTACAAAAGAAAATTTAGAAGATATTCAGACCCTTTTAGAAGAAAATGTAAATGATGTTAAAGAGATAGCTATAAAATCAAAGGATAGTCAGTCATCATTATTAGAGGCATCGTCTAAGGTAGATAGTATTATGCAAAAGATATCTTTAACTGCCCAAAATTCTGAGAATATAAATGATAATTTTAAACAGCTTATAAATGATATTACAAATTTAAAAAGTATAACAGTAGTGATTAAGGATATCTCTGAACAAACTAATCTTTTAGCATTAAACGCTGCTATTGAGGCTGCACGTGCTGGTGAACATGGTCGTGGTTTTGCAGTAGTAGCTGAAGAGGTAAGGTCACTCTCAGAGCGGACAAATAAGGCTATTGCAGAGATTGAGGCATCTTTATCAGTACTAATTCAGTCTATGAATGGAGCTACTGAAGTTATTAAATCTAGTAATACAATAATAAATGAGTTAGTAAGTGAGGGTGAAGTTGTTCAAAGAAGTGTTAAAATTGTTAACTTATCTATTGAAGATAGTGTAAAAATTAGTAATCATTCACAAAATGCTATGCTGAATATGCAAAAAACTATAGTATCTGTAGTTGAAGAGGTACAATTGATGTCAGTTTTAGCTTTTGAAAATGGAGTATTTATTAATGAGATTAATGATATGAGTGAAGAGGTAGTAAAAACAGATATAGATATGGATAAAAGTCTTAACTTCTTTAAAACGGCAGAAATTACGGATTCTAAGGTATATAAGAAAAAGCATAATAAATAAGAGCAATTCAAGTTTAACACTTATAAAAAATAAGACTCTAACTGATACTGATGTGTTTTTTTAAGATGGTGGACAGCTAGGGATTATAATCCTGCCTATTATAGGTACTTGTAGAGAATTGAGTGTAAAAATGTAGCTTCTAATGTAACTTAAAAAAAGAATGTGTAAATATTTTTCTTTTTATTTATTATTAGTTGAGTATTTTAGCATAACTAAGATTTTATTTATATGTGAATAGTTTAATGTGTTCTGTGTAAGTTATGCCCTAAAGTCTTATCGTGGCTTGTAGGGCATATTTGAAGCGGTTTTATAATGTCGGAATTCCGATTTAAACTCTATCCTTGGCTTTTTTAATCTCATCGTGCATTTCATAAAACATATTATTAACTCTTTGTCCTCGTTCTAGCAGTAGTTCAGATACAAGTGTAAAAGAATGATAAAATAGTTTTCTATCCACCATTGTTCCATCATCTTCTATGTGGCTCATACTTTCAACCAGTAAACCTAAAGCTTGTATATCTCTTCCTAAAAATTCATCTTCTAACGTTATCGTTTGTTCTTTTACTGTATCATTCATCTTGTAATTCCTTTGTGAATTTAGAGAGGTGTTCCAGCACCTCTTATTATTAATCTTTTTTACTTTTGTAAACTTCAATCAATATTTTAATCATAGCACCCATACTCACACCATTTTTTACTGCAATTTCTTTGAGTTCTTGGTGTATCGTTTCTGGTATTCTGACTGCTTTTGTTTCTGCCATTTGTTGTATCCTCCTTTTTAAGATAACAAATTGTAGGCATTATAAGCTTAAATGTAGGTTAATTTACATGTAATTATGTATATTTGTAACATGTTTTCAACTATTAAGTAGTTTTTCCATTTCGCTTGGCTCTTTTTTCTCTTTTATCTCAAACTTAGTTCTTGCTAATGGATTGAGTCCTAATCTGTCGCTATAAGTAATCATCAGCTTTTGATAGTCCATCATTATTCTATGATGTGGATGTGTTGTTATCATCCCCGTATCGCTTATTGAAATGGAGTCGTGCTTATTTGCAGAATATAAGTACCTTTGCACCATTTGAGAGCTTAAAGCATAAAACACTAATATTTCTTTGTCGCACTCTTTATATAATCCAAACTTTCGTAAAGCCTGTGTAGCTTCACTTAAACATAAATGACCGACTGTATCTAACTCATCATAAGCATTTATATTTTTAAGAGTTTCTTCTATTCCTGGCGGTAGTTCTATTTTTTGCTTTTCTTTTTTTGGTAGGTCAGGACGATACTTGTTTTTTTTATTTTCTATCTCTCTTACAAGTGATGCTACTTCGTGTTCATCATAGAATGTTTTTCTACCTTTTTTAACTCTTCCAAGTTTACCATCTTGTACATATCTTGATAAAGTCATTTTACTACAATCCAATATTATCAAAGTTTCTTTTTGTGTGTGCATCTTCTTATCTCCTTATGTGTTATATTATGTGTTACCATTTGAATTTTTTCAAAAGTCGTGCCGATAAAATCGTGGCTAAGCGTCGGTAATCTATCTCACTAATTCTGGAGTATTTCAACCCACCCCTACCTAATAGCTATAACCACCCTTTAAGGGCAGCTATTCTTATATCAACTGATTTATAATCAAGTGTTGCACCTGCTCCAACTTCAAGAGTATAGTTTCTTCAAAAGTTCCTGCAATTGTATGAGGTTCTAACTTTCTTATATCAAGTATAGCTTTGTTAAGTGCTGGTTTAAAGCCTATGATTACACCTCTTGCAACTTTGAGCTGTTTTGCACTATGAGCCTTATTCACTTCGTGTGGCTTGATATACATTTTAGTAATAGGATTGATTATAAGTTCTTTAAAATCAGCTGTTAAATCCTCTCCTATGAACGATAAACAAGCATTTTTAAATAATACATATCTATCAATAGTATCACTCTGCAATACATTACGAATATGCTCTTTTGGTATTCCATTATCACTTAAAAGTTTTTCAACATTTAACTGTCTTAAATAAATTTCATAGTTTACAAGTGTGGAACCATTAAGCCAAAAGTCCATCATATCTATTGAAATACTTTTAGATTGCCCGATTGCTTCCATCGCTTCTAAGATGTCCTCAAATTCTGTTTTTAACTCTATTGTACTTCTGTTTGCATAGGCTGCCGCTTCTCTATAATTCATTTTTCTATTTTCCTTTTAAGTATGTGTTTAATGCTTTAATTTTTGCATCATCTAAAAAATCATTGATTGATTGAAATTGCTTTTTAACTTCCATCAACTCTGATAACTCTAACTGTTTTGTAATTCTCTCACTTACTGCATCTTTACCAACTACTGAAACATAGTTATTGAGTGCTTTTATATTTGGATAGGATAAACAAAAATCAGGCTGTGCATTTGATAGCTCGTGTCCTATTCGTAATATCTTTGCTTTTAACCCTGTGCCTCTTAGCCCTACATCTTCATCAAACTTTAATATTACAAGTTGATAATCTTCTTTAGAGAGTGCTTTTTTCTTTGCATCTGTACCAGCTATTGATTTATCAAGATTAATAAACTCTTTAATTAAGCTTGGTATCTTTCTAAATGCTGCGATTATTTCATTGTGTTGTGTACTCATTTGTTTAAATCCTCTTTTGTTTTATTTATTGTATTCTTACATTTATCACTATCAAAAGGTAGTCCTAAAAATATCTTTTTCAGTTCTTCATCTGTTGCATCATAATAATTTTCTATCAGCTTTTGAAATGTTTTTGACTCATATAAAAGAATAGTTAAAATTTTGCCTACTGATTGCCCCTGTACCTCTCGTAACCGTTCAAGCAAGATAACTATCCTTGTATCAATATAAGGTCGTATTCGGCTACTATCGTTCATTACTTTAACTTTTAGTGCTACTAATACTAAGATGCAGTGTCGCAACTTCTAAGGCTTCACTCTCTTTTTTATCAAGTATGAATTTGTAGCACTCTTCTTTACTGCCAGTGAATGCAAAATCAAAGTTAAATAAATTTGCATACTCTTCATTGAATAACATTATCTTACCTGTTGCTACTTCTTGAAATATTCCATCTACTCTGATTATTGATAAATCATCACTATCCACCGCATAAAATCCTTTTGGTTCTGCAATTATTACTGCTGTTATTTCTTGATCATAAGCTATAAGATTAATCCCACCATTTTTAGTGATTGCTTTTGCTAACTTTCTCTCATATTTTTCTCTTGTTTTTACTGCTGTATTTTTCATCTTTTTTTGCCCTTATTTTCTGTTCAGTTTTAAACACCCGATAAAGCCCTGTTTCTTGGGCTAAAGTTGATGTTTGTGTGAAAAAACTTAGTATATAACTTAAAGGAATGAGATTTGCACCTCTAACCCACTAAATCGCTTAATAGTTTTCTCCATTTTTTTAAAAGATTTTTCAATGTCTTTGACCTGTAATTTTTTAAGATAATCTCTCAAAAAGACAAACTCAAGTCTGTTGATTTCTTCGCCTAATTTTTCTTTGTTTGACTTACTGTAAGTTTTGATATTTAAACGATTGTTTTGCTTCTTCTCGCTCTTACTTTTGTAATAAGTGGTGTTCCAAAAYCTAAAAGGCTCTCTATCTTCACAAAGTTTTWTAATAACTCTGTTTGGTATTTTGCCTTTGAAGTCTATCGCTACATCAAGCCTTGAAATTATCTCATCTTGTATATGCTCCGTTAAACTATGTAATAGCTCACTTAGAAGCTCGGATTTCTCTGTGTAAGCATTTATCCCTGCAAACTCGACAACTTGCATTTTAGGGCTTCTGCTGTACCTTTTTATCGGTAATGCTAATCCCATATTTGTATAAAGTATTTTCGCTTCAATTACATTTCTAGTAAGAGATTTTTTAAACTCTTTTTTCCATAAATCAGGATTAAATACACCTATACTTTTTACTTCTATTATGCTAAAATCATCATTGATAAAATACTTTTCTAAGTTACAGCCACTAAAGTTCACGGAGTCAATAACTCCCTTGAACTTCTTCATGATTTACGATATCAATATTTGGCTTTTGTTCTAAAAACGATAACACTTCATCAGTTGCATAGCTCTTTAACAATTCTTTTGCTTTGTAGAGGTTATCTGTTGTTGCTACTAAAATATAAGGCTTATAGTGTGAATATGTACTTTCTTTTGTTGCATCTTCTACAAACTCAACACCTTTACTTTTTATATCGCATTTTACATTTTCAATTCTGCCAGTAAGATAGAAAATAATATCACTCTTTGCTCTTACATCAACATTTTCTAATAGGTCACTTAACACTAAATAGTGTGATACAAAATTAGGCTTTTTCATCTAAGCCACCTCGTCAAAGAGTTTATCTATCTCTTTAATATCAAAAACTGTTGCGTGAGCCGATAATTTTTTAGGTGTTATTTTCCCATCTTTTGCATAGTTCCAAATTGTCGTAATTGATACGCCTAAATATTCGGCTAATTCCTTAGCTCTGTAATATCTTTTTTCCATAATAGTGCCTTAAATACTCTTTCAAGTATTCGCCCTTAGCTAAAGGGTAGCTATACCTCAATTAAAGATTTTTGATGTATTTGATTAATCTTGTTTGTATTGTATAAAAAAGGGTGGATTGAGTCATTCAGTAGAAAAAGAAAAAAAAGTTTTTTATTGAAATTTAGAATATTTATTTTTATTTGCTTTGAATTTTCTTAGCTTATAGCCTTTAAAAATTATTTGTTCAGTATTTTTGTAGTATCTATACTCTTTTCTACTATCAAAAACTTGTTCCATAATCATCACTGTTATTTCTTCAATTTTACTTTTATTCAAGCTTGATAGCATTTCTTCTAGTGTCTTATATAAATCACAAAATATACAACTTTGAATAGTGCTTACTGTAATATCTCTCTCTTGTAAATTCATTGTTTTTAAATAATATTCTATTTGTTTATCATTTGTATAGTTCAGTAATGTACTAATTGCATTTTCTACTTTTAACATATTTTCTTTTTTTGCTAAATTTAACCGTACATCTTCTTTAACTAAATTTAGTATATGTAAACTTCTTACTATTGAACTGATTAATAAATTTGCATTGAGTATTTCATTACAATTCTCTGAGCATATAAAAGATTGATAGTGATTATTTTCGATTGCTTCTTTTAAGTATTCTTTTAAAGGAAAATTCATTTTTAAATAGTCTATAAAGCTACTTAAATCTAATTGATTTATATTAAAATTAGTTTTTTCAATATTTAGTAAGTGTCTATCCATATCATCTATAATCAGCTTAGCAATATAATCTATTTCACCCTCATTTTTATCGCCTAATATTTTATCTTTATATGTACTCATTAAATATCTATCAGCATCAAACTCTAATTCATTATCCACTACTTTTATAATATGCTGTTTTATTTGTATATCTGTTATATTTTTCATTTCTGCACCTCATCAAGATAATTACTCCACCATTGCATAAGCTCCACACGCTCATCAAGATACTTAGCTCTGTTATATGCTTGACTTACTGAATTACCAACACTATGAGCTAATTGAGTTTCGATTACATCATATTTAAAAGGGCTTTTTTCGTGGGTTATCGTGCTAAACATAGCTCTAAATCCRTGAGGKGTAAAYTCTTCYTTAGWGTAGCCCATTCGTCTTATAGCYCCTAATAATGCACCATCACTTAAAGGAGTTGTTTTACTTTTTGTACTTGGGAATAAATAAGGGCTATCTCCAGCATATAATTTTATGTCTTTTAGTAGTTCTAAGAGTGTATCAGTAAGAGGTATTATAAACTCATCTTTTGTTTTCATCTTCTTAGCTGGTATTACCCATTGTTTAGCTTTTAAGTTTATCTCACTCCATAATGCAAGTCTTACATTTGATGGTCTTACAAAGGTGTAAGATAACATCAAGAGGGCATACTTTGTTGAGGTTTCGCCTTGATACTCTTTGATWCTTGTTAATAGGTTTTTAATGCCTGTATCATCTGTTATGGTAGGGTAGTGCTGTTCTGTTGATTTTCCTACTATCTCGATTAAGTCAATATCATTAGCTGGGTTTCGTTCTGCTTTATCATTCGCTACTGCCCATTTAAAAGTTTTACTGATTGATTGATGTACTTTTTGTGTGCTATTTCTTACATTTCTTTTCATCATAGTTTTTAAAATCAAAATAATATCTTTAGCTGTAATATCATTTATCGGTGTATTGCCTATAAATGGGAATACATCATTTTTAAAACCCCTATTCATTCTTTTATAATGGGTTTCGCTTATATCTTCTTTTATTAATTCTAAGCGTTCTAAAGCTATTTTCTTAAAAGTATTTTGTTCTTTAGCTTGTTTTTCTGCTTTAGCTTGTTTAATCGTTTGCTTCTCTTCTAATGGGTCTATGCTGTTTCTTATTTTGGTAATATGCTCGGCTCTTTTATTTCGTGCTGTTTGTAGGCTCGTATTTGGGTATGTTCCAAAAGAGGTTTTTCTTCGTTTTAGTTGAGTAGGGCTTTTATATAAAAATTCCCATAGTTTAGAGCCGTTTGGTTTTATCAGTAATTGCAGACCATTTCCATCTGCTTTTGTATATGCTTTATCTTTTGCTTTAAATGATTTTATTTGCTTATCGTTTAATGGTATAATTACTCTCGGCATAATCGACCTTTATTATGATTTTAGTTACATCATAAAATAGTGTTACATCATTTTTTTTGTAATGTAGCTTCTAATGTAACTTAAGATGTTACATTTCTCTTGTTTGTATTGTATCGTATTTTATTAAAGGATTTGATAAAGTGTCGTGTATAAGGGGTTTTTGTTTAGTTAGTTTGAGTGTATTTGCTTGTTACATGGTGGACAGCTAGGGATTCGAACCCTAGATAGGTTGCCCTATACCCGCGTTCCAGGCGAGCGCCTTCGACCACTCGGCCAGCTGTCCATTTGAACTTCAAATTTTAGCTAAAGTTTTATTAATTAAAGAGTAAATATATATTTCACAGTAAAAAGGATTAATTTGCTAAGTATAGCTTCATTTATAACATTATTAAAAGAATCGTTTAGAGATTTATTACCAATAATCATGGTTATAATCTTTTTCCAACTAGCAATTATACAAACCGTTCCCGCTAACTGGTTAAGTACAGCTATTGGCTTAGCTATAGTTGGAGTTGGTCTTGCAGTATTTCTTTTAGGTTTAGAGGTTGGAGTTTTTCCTGTAGGTGAAGGCTTAGCTACGGATTTTGCAAAAAAGGGTTCAACATTTTGGATAGTTCTTTTTGCATTCATGGTTGGTTTTGGCACTACTATAGCTGAACCCGCATTATTAGTTATTGCAAATAAGGCAGCTAGTATTAGCTCTGGAAGAATTGATGCTACTATACTCAGGTTAGTAGTTGCATTTTCAGTAGGATTAGCTATTGTAGTTGGGGTTTGGAGGATTATAAAAGGTCATGCAATCCATTATTACATAATTGCTGGATATATACTAGTTATATCTGCTACTTTTTTTTCTCCTAAAGAGATAGTTGGTCTTGCCTTTGACCTTGGAGGCGTTACCACATCTACTGTAACTGTGCCTTTAGTTGCAGCCTTAGGTATAGGTTTAGCATCTACTATAAAGGGGCGTAACCCTATACTTGATGGTTTTGGGCTTATTGCTTTTGCATCTTTAACACCTATGATTTTTGTACAGTTTTATGGGATTTTTGTATACCAATTTGTAGATGTATCTAAAGTAATACCAGTAGCTCTTGAAGTTCCAGCAGTTGCAGAGGCAGCTTTGGCTTATGACTTTAGTATAGTGAAACTTTTAAAAGGTCTAGCTTCAATTGTAATGGATGTAGTACCAATATTAGCTGTAATTTTATTTTTTCAATATGCAATACTGAAAAAACATATTGATAATTTAAAAGAAGTACTTATTGGTTTTGGACTTGTTATCTTAGGTCTTAATGCTTTTATAGTTGGTTTAGAAATGGGTCTATTTTCTCTTGGTGAGACTATGGCTTACGAATTAACTCAATATGATAATAACATTATAATTTATTCATTTGCTTTTGCTATTGGTTTTTCAACTACTATGGCTGAACCATCCTTAACAGCTATCGCAAGAAAAGCTAAAGAGATAAGTGATGGTAAAATAAATGATTTCATTTTACGTCTATTTGTAGCCTTAGGTGTAGCTATAGGAATCTCTTTAGGTGCATATAGAATCGTAGTTGGCGGTGATATAGTTTATTATATTATGGCTGGATACATATTTGTAATAGTACTTACTTTTATGGCTCCTAAGTATATAATCCCTATAGCCTATGATAGTGGTGGAGTAACAACTTCAACTGTAACTGTACCATTAGTAGCAGCCCTTGGACTTGGTCTTGCTACTAATATATCTGGACGTGATCCACTAATAGATGGTTTCGGTCTTATAGCCTTTGCTTCACTTTTTCCAATGTTAACTGTAATGGTGTATGGAATTGCAATAGAGAGTATGGGCATTAAAGGTGAGCATGAGCTTCAAGAGATTAAACTTGATGAATTACGTCATGCCCTTGAAGATGCAAATGATATGGGTTTATCTACTGTAAATATACATGGAACAGATAGACGACATTCATATAGGGTGCAGTTTGTAGCTGTGCATCTAATTATACCAACAGAGAGGGAAGAAAGTGCACTTCTTTCAGCTAAAGATGCTGGAGCTAGGGGTGTGACTATTATGCATGCACATGGTATGGGATTAGAACAGATGGATAATTTTTATAATCGCTTGCATAGTGAAGCTACTGATTTAAATATGATGTTTATAACACCAGCATCTAAGGTGAATGGAATTATTAAAAAAATTATGCATGATTTAGATATTACAGGTAATGGAGCTGGTATAGCTTACTCGTATCCAATTACTCATTTAAAGGGTCTTACGCTTAAGCTAAGTGATTTATAAAGATAAGTCACTATAATCGTATTTATTTAGGTCTAAATAATGTTTTTTACCTATTTTAATTATACGATTATCATTTGAAGTATTTTCTTTTATTTTATTTTTTATTTTTTTTATTTTTTTCTTAGATAATTTTGTAGTTTTTAGATGTTTATTTAAAGATACTAGTCTTGTTTTTATTTTTTTTGKCTCCTCTATTWCAGCCTCTAGTAAATCTTTATTTTTGCTAGGGTTAACTAGTTCTGGAGTATTTAGCATAAATTGTGAGCTAATTGTTGAGAGTATATTTTTGAGTTGCTCATCTTTTTCTTTATATATTTGTTCTATTTTTTTTCTTTCATCTATTAACATAAGCTCTTTTTGATCACGAAGCGAACGAGTCTCGGTCTCAAGGGTAGATACCCTTTCTTGAAGTTTAGTATTTTGTTCCTCTAATAGTTTATAGTATCTATCATCAACTACTTGATTTACTCTTCGTACTGTAGTTCTTTTAGTGCTAGCTTTTTCATTTGTATCCATAATAACAAACTTTATCCCATCTTCTAAGACAGATTGAAGTGAGCCTCTTCTTACACGGTTGTGTATAGCTTCTTTAGATATACCAAGTTGTTCTGCTGCATCTGCTATAGTTAATTTTGACATAGAAATTTTCCTTTTATCTCATATTTTCAAAAACAAGTGGAGCATCCCATTCTTCCCCACGAACCATTGCCATAACTTTTTGTAAGTCATCAAGTTTAGCACCTTTAACACGAATACAATCACCCTCAATCTGAGCATTTACTTTTAATTTCATTTTTTTAATTTCAGCTGTGATTTTTTTAGCCTCTTTAGATTCTATATAATCAACAATTTTAAAAGTTACTTTTCTATTATTGCCACTAGAATCTTCAATTCTTAATTCATCTAAAACCTTTGAACTTAGGTTTTGTTTTAAAAACTTAGCTACAAGGATATCTTTTAGTGCATCTAATTTGTTATCAGATGATGCTATTAATACTAAGCTTTTAGCTTTTTCATTATAGTTAACTTCATAGGATGTACCTTTAAAGTCATAACGATTTGCAACTTCTCTATCAACCATATTAATTGCATTTTTAAAGTTTTGCATATCTATTTTCGCAGATATATCAAATGAGTGTTCTTTTGCCATTATTAGTTTTTCTCCTTAAATAAATACTTATACTTGGATACTTTAAATTAATTTGAAGTTATTATAACATATAAATATTTTTTATGTTAAAAATTTGGACTACCATCAAAGCTAGTAGCAAAATTAATTATATTTGGGTTATTAAAGCCGAATATAATACTTCTTGTCCTTAATTTTTCTATATCAGCCTTAGATGATATATCTTGTGGGCATACTAATGTACATTCATTACAAAGTGTACAATCCCAAAGACCATTAGTTTGAATAGTATTTATTTTTTGTGTCGAATTTTCTTCTCTTTTATCACTAAGATAGCGCCAAACTCTAGTTAAAGAAAATGGTCCAATAAATTCTTCATTTACGGAATATACTGGACATGCACTATAACATGCCATACACATAATACAGTTACTTTGAACTTCGTTTATCTTTTCATTTTCTTGACTTAGTCTCACATTCTTTGAATCTTTACTTTGCCAAGCCTTAGCTACATAGTTAAAGGAATATGCCTTATCCATGTTTACTACTAAATCACGAATAACTTGAGAATTTTTAAGTGGCTCAACCTTATCTTCATCTTGAATTTTGTATGAACAGGCTAGTACTTCTTTAGAATTTACACGTACAGAACAACTCCCACATATACCACTCCTGCAACCACTTGAAAAGCTAAGAGTATTGTCAACTGTGATTTTTATAGTATTTAAAAACTCTAGTAAGGTAATATCTTTAACATTTGCTTCAAAGTATTCTAAATTTTCTCTTTGTATACTAATCTTCATAAGAAATCTCACTTTCTTTATTTATAAGGCTATGTTTGTTATAAGCTTTATTTTCATTAGGTGCATCACTTCTGTAATGAGCACCACGACTTTCATCTCTTTTTATAGCAGATAGTAGTACTAATTCAGATATTAGAAGCATATTTTTAAATTCTAAAAATTCTATTAGATTAGTATTATAAACTTTTGATTTATCCTTAATGCCCATAAAAGGAAGTTCTTTTTTTATTTTTAGAATCTCTTTTAGGGCAAAATTTAAGTCTTTATGGTTTCTTTTTATAGCTACATTTTTATAAAATATATCGCCAATAATTTTTTGATACTCATAAAAACTTGTCCCGTGTTTATCCTCTTTAAATAGATAGTCTGAATTTGTATCTATATCTATAAAAGTATTATTTGTAAATTCTTGTGCATATTTAGCTGCATTTTCTCCAGCTTGTTTTCCAAATACTACTAACTCCAAAAGAGAATTACCACCAAGACGGTTAGCCCCGTGAACTTTATGGTTAGCACATTCACCAGCTGCATAAAGACCATTTATATTTGTTTGAGATTTTTCATTTACCTCTATACCCCCCATAGTATAATGAGCTACAGGCTTTATGGGAAGTAAGTCAAAAACTGGATCTACATTTTCATAAAGTTTTGCTAGTTTTCTCTCCTGAGGTAACTCTTCGTTGATAAACTTTTCTCCAAGATGACGTATATCCAAAAAGATATGCTCACCCTTATTTATTTCATCATCAATAGCGCGTGCTACTTCATCTCTAGGCGCTAACTCATTTATAAAACGTTCACCCTTAGAGTTAAGTATATATCCGCCAGCACCCCTAGCACTCTCAGAGATTAAAATAGCTGAGTTCTTAAGAGCTGTTGGATGAAACTGTACAAACTCCATATCACTAAGTCTTGCCCCAGCACGAAGAGCTACAGCTAAACCATCCCCAGTAGTACTAACAGAGTTAGTTGAGTGAGTAAAATAAATCCTGCTATATCCGCCAGTAGCTAAAATAACAGACTTAGTCTCATATATCTCTATTTTTGAATCTCTTTTATCTAAAATCTTAAGCCCAGTAATAAATTTAGAGTTATTCTCTTCTTTGGTTAARAGTTCTAGTAAGTACTTTTCATTTTTAATTTCTATATCTAGGGACAGACATTTATCATAAAGTGTATGTAAAATTTTTAGTCCTGTATAATCTTGAGCATAACAAGCACGAGGAGATGAGGCTCCGCCTAATTTTCTCTGAGCTATTTTACTATCTTTATTCCTAGAAAATACTACACCAATATTATCTAACCATTGAACTGCCTCTGGAGCATTTTCACATAAATATTTAACGGCATCCTTAGAAGCTAAACCGTGAGAGGACTTTAGAGTATTTGTTATATGTGATTGGATGCTATCTTCTTGTGTATTTCCAAGTGCAGCGTTAATACCACCCTGAGCCATAGATGTTTGACTTCTTGTAGCATATTCTTTTGTTAAAACTAAGACCTTAGCTCCACTCTCTTTAGCTTTTATAGCTGATACTAAACCAGCGCCCCCAGCACCTATAATTATTACATCATATTTCATTTAATATCTCCATTGTGAATATAGCACCATTATTATGGTTTTTTATGTAAATTTTTTCATTAAGCCCATCCATAACACAATATTATTATTTATATTATTATAGCTAGAATATAATATCTTAAAAATCTAAGTGTAGCACTAATTAATATAAAATATAAAAAATTAAGTCTAAGCAAACCTGATACTATAGTTATAGGATCCCCAATTATAGGTAACCATGATAAAAGTAAAACATAATATCCGTATTTATTACCTAAACTTAAAGACTTTAATCCAATCTTTGATTTTTCTAATTTTGTATAAGTTTTTTCATAAAGTAAAAAGCCTAAAAAGTAGTTAAAAATAATAGCTAAAATATTTCCGCTAGATGCAAAAACAAGTGCAGTTATAATAGGCATATTATTAGCTAAGGCAGTTAGAAATGCAAGTTCTGAAGAAAATGGTAAAATTGTTGCAGCCATAAAGGATGTAACAAATAATGTTAGTTCAGAGATTTAATATTCTCTATAGTTAAGGCTATAAGTTTATTTCTAGCCTCAACAGATGTCCAAGCTATATGTGGACTTATATAAAGTTTATCTTTGTTTTTTATATTTAAAAGAGCATGATTTTTCATCATTGGTTCTTTAGTTAAAACATCAAGTCCAAAATAAAGATTTTTTTCATCTATGATTTTTGCCACAGCATCTTCGTTTATGATAGCACCACGACCAAGGTTTAATATAGTAGCACCATCTTTACACATTAACAACTGTTCATAATCTAATAAATTATTTGTTTTATCATTTAATGGTGCATGTATACTTATTATATCACACTCTTTAAGCATATTCTCTAAGTTAGTTCTTTGAAAATCTTCAGTCCTATTTATCCCAGTTGTTGAGTAATAATATACATCTGAACCAAAAGTTTTAGCAATATTAGCTACCCCACGACCAATACTACCAAGTCCGATTATCCCCCATTTTTTACCTTTTATTTCTAAAAATGGTTTTGACACATTTGTAAATATTTTACTTTGAGTATATGAGCCATCTTTTACGTATTCATCATAATAACGTGAATGACCCATTAGATAAAAAAGCATAGAAAAAGTATGCTGGATTACTGAATCTGTTGAATAAGCAACTACATTTTTAAGCTCAATTTCACGAGACTTTGCTGCATCTACGTCTACATTATTCATACCAGTTGCAGCTACACAAATAAGTTTTAGTTTCTTTGAATTATCCATATGCTCTTTTGTTATAACTACCTTGTTTGTTACTATAACATCAGCATCTATTATGCGTTGTAAAGTTTCATTTACTGATGTAGTTTGGTAAATTTCAACTGAACCTAAATCATCAAAAGCAGATAAATCAGTTGTGCCAAAAGTTAAGGCATCAAGTAAGACTATCTTCATTTAAATATCCTTGATTTTTGTAATCATTTCACGAGATGTCTCTAAGGCTTTTTCAACCTTGTCAAAAACTAAGGCTACAGCTAAACGGCGACCTTTATGAGCCTGCGGTTTAGAAAATATCCTTACATATGAATTATCTGTAAAAAGAGAATCATCTACATCTACAACTGGGGCATAATTATGAGCCTCTGATTTAAAAGCGGCAGATGCACCATCACCATAAAAAGTAAATCCTAGTGGTAAACCTAATACTGCACGTAAATGAAGTGCAAATTCACTCTGGCTTTGTGTAATTAAAGTTACCATTCCAGTATCGTGTGGACGTGGACTAACTTCAGAAAAATATACTTCATCACCTTTTATAAAAAGCTCAACTCCAAATAATCCTTGTCCACCTAAGCCATCAGTTATAGTTTTAGCTATCTCTTGAGACTTTTGTTTTGCAATTTCACTCATTTGCATAGGTTGCCAAGAAAATACATAATCACCATTTTTTTGTTCATGACCAATTGGCTCACAATAAACAGTCTCTTTACCGTTTCTAGCAGTTAACATAGTTATCTCATAGTCAAAATCTACAAATGCCTCTACAATAAGTTCAGATGCATCTCCACGTGCCTCTTTAGCTATCTCCCAAGACTTTGGAATATCATCTTCAGATTTTGCTACTGATTGACCATGTCCAGATGAAGACATTACTGGTTTAATTACACATGGAAAACCAAGCTGCCTAGCTGCTTCAAGCATATCATTTTTTGTTGTGACAAATTTATATGCTCCAGTTTTTAGACCTAAGTGCTCAGCTGCAAATGTACGGATATTTTTTCTATTCRTAGTTTTGTTTACAGCGTCAGCATTTGGGATTACGTTAAAACCTTCTTTTTCAGCCTCAAATAAAGCAGATATAGATATAGCTTCAATCTCAGGTAAGATATAGTGTGGTTTTTCTCTACGAATAATTTCTAAAAGTGCATCTTTATCTTGCATATTTACAACATATGAGCGGTGAGCTACACCAAAGGCTGGAGCATTTGCATATCTATCTACAGCTATAGTTTCAAGCCCTAAACGTTGAGCTTCGATAATAACTTCTTTACCTAACTCACCTGAGCCTAGTAACATGATTTTTTTTGAGTTTGATTTAAGAGGTGCTGAGAATAACATTTGAGTAATCCATGATAATAAAATATTAGTGGAATTATATCGTAATTGTTTTATCTTGTCATTCTGGGCTACTCTTCGTCATTCTGCGCTTGACTCAGAATCTAAGCACTAGATTCCAAATCAAGTTTGGAATGACGAGATAGAACAATTATGACGAATAGTAGCCCAGAATGACAAAGATAATAGTTCAAGATGACGCAAATAACGTCATCCTAAACTTGATTTAGGATCTAGTTTTTCAGCTGGATTAGTGTTTGAAGAAGCTGATCAGAGGTTGTAATAGTCTTACCATTAGCTTGAAAACCCCTTTGAATAATAATAAGTTGTGTTAATGCACGTGAGAGGTCAACATTTGAAGCCTCTAGGGCAGATGACTGAATAAAACCACGTCCAGCAGTTGCGGCAGTCCCAATAATAGGGTCACCAGAGTTTGCTGTTTGTATATATACATTACCACCCTCAGTTGATAGACCCTCGTTATTTGTAAATTTAGCCATACCAATTTGTGCTAAACCAAAAGATCTACCATTTGAGAATGATCCAACTAATGTACCAGATTGATCGATTCTAATACCAACTAAGTCCCCACCAGTATAACCATCTTGAGATATACCAGATGTAGATGACTGGCTATCAAAACTTGTCATACCATCAAAGCCATTAGCTGTACCAAAAAATAGAGCTACTTGTTGATCTGGTGCTGAACCATTATTCCCAGAAAAAGATATATTTGGTGGGTTAAATGTAGATAATGAGCCATCGTTATTGAATTTTATAGAACCTGTTTTTTCATTAAAAGGTTGAGTAGTGTCAATGCTCCCTGGTTCAGGTACAGATATATTCATATCCCATGTACTACCAGTTAGTTTGTCTACAGCAGTTTTTCTAAACTCTACTCTTAGTGTATGTTTTGAACCAAGAGAATCAAAAAGGTCTATAGAACTTGAATGCGTAGCTGCATTAAAACTTTGTGAAAAAGTCTTACCACCACTAGCCCTAGGCAATACAGCATTCATTGAAGTCATATTCTGAGTAAATCTAGTATTTTGTGTAACTCCAGGTTGTATAATTGCAGTTATTTTAAGATTTATATCATAATCTTCAGCTGATCCACCAGGATTTGACAACTCAAATTTCCCAGTATTATTTACTTTTATTTCTATATTGTTTTCAATACCGTTGGCGTCAGGATCTCTTGCCTGAGCTTCCATGGCTTGACGAAGGTCAGCCATAGTTCTAAATGTTTTATTAGCATTTAGAGGTATACTTGAAGCTGTTGGATCATACTGGTATTTATAAGCAGTAGTAACTGCACCAGTTGTAATACCATCACCACCAGCTGATGCTGATACATTGATATTGTGAGATGCTGATACAGCAGAATTATCATTAATAAGATCAATTTTATTATTAACTACATCATAAGAGGCTATAATACCTGTTATAGATGTTTGAGCATTTATAGCAGATACAAATCTATTTGCGTTAACTACTACAGAGTTTCCTGCTAATCCACCAGTAGTTGTGATTTGTTTTGTAGTACCATCATCTAAGGTAAATGTCACATCAAGCTCAACTGCACCAGCAGTAACTGCGCCACCATCTTTTTTTTCAGATGCTTGAAAAGAGGCCCATACCCCTTGATCTTTTTGTAAGGAAAATGCTTCACCAGCTCCATTAAACATGATGCCAATATCACCAGATGCTATAGGATTTCCATTTGAGTCAATAGCTGGAGGTACTGGAGCTGCAGGTGGTGTTCCAGATTTTATTTCATATGCAGGAGATGAGTTTTTAACTAATGGACCAGAGTTTAAATTAGCTTTTAAGATTACATTGTTTGTTGGATTTGCTGGTGTAGTAAGACCAGGTGGTATATTAATATTTGTAATTGATGCAGTTGAATCAACCTTACCAGTTACACTATCTCTTAGCCATCCTTGCACAATAAAACCATTATTATCAACAAAGTTACCAGAACCATCAAACTTAAAGTCACCAGACCTTGTATATTTATAAGTATTACCACCATCTGGAGATATTATATAAAAACCATCACCTTGGATTGCAACATCTGTATTTTTATCAGAGTTTTGCACTGAACCTTGAGAGAAGATTCTAGTAGTTGAACTTATAGTAGAACCAAGTCCAACTTGTACAGCATTTTTACCACCAAGTGAGCCTTGTGGTGCTGTAGCAATTGACCTTGTTTGTGCTAAAAGATCAGAGAAATTTGCACGAGAGTATTTAAAACCAGTAGTATTAACATTAGCAATATTGTTTGCTTCAACATCCATTGCTACTTGATGCGATTGTAATCCGGATATACCAGAGAATAATGATTTTAACATAATATTTCCTTTAATTTATTTAATAAATTTAAGGGAACCTAATCCCACTATTTATTACAATGTCGGAAGTACACCCTCAAGGGGTACCTAGATTCCGCTATCTACACCCTAAAGGTACTTCCTTCGGGGCGCGCTAACGCTGAGTTCTCTTTGGCAGAGAGCCTAAAAAACTAGTATTTTTATTTGTTTTACTTTAGTTTAAATATAAAGCATTAAGTGTACCAACTTTACTGGTAAATTATGCATCCATTTGCAGAGCTTTTTGCATCATCTCATTAGCTGCACTTATTGTTTTTGAGTTAGCGTCATAAGACCTTTGTAAAATAATAAGTTCAGTTAGAGCGGTTTCTAGTTTAATATTTGAATTTTCAAGGTTAAAGTTATTTACAGTAGCACCTAAAATATTTTCTCCAGCRGCATTTTTGTAAAATATAGCATCTCCACTATTAGAACTTTTCTCAAATTTAACTCCATTAATCCTACTTAATCCAGCATCATTTGGAAAATGATAAAGTGCAATTTTACCAACACTACTTTGAGCACCATTAGTAAATGTTGCAATAACTTCGGCATTTCTATTTATTTCATAACCAATTAAATCCCCACCTATAGTTCCATTTACAGAGCTAGAGCCAGAAATCTTAGAGTTAGTA
This sequence comes from Sulfurimonas sp., assembly GCA_002733155.1. Classification (GTDB taxonomy): domain Bacteria; phylum Campylobacterota; class Campylobacteria; order Campylobacterales; family Sulfurimonadaceae; genus Sulfurimonas. The sequence goes on along the minus strand of NVUO01000007.1, from coordinate 136,007 downwards.
GATGTAATACCTTCATATTTAGCCCCTAGGTTAATATTTATATCAGTACCATTATTATTAATAGTACCTAAAGTGTCTGATAATAAAGCTCCATCTTCATCAAAGTTTAATAAGCCAGTCTGGGTATCATATAAAGTGACACCATCTGCRCTTTTTGTAGTAGCTACAACGTCCCATTGTATACCAGGTGCTACCTGAACTGCACTTTTATTAAATACTAATTGAAGGTTGTTTTTATTATTTTGTGGGTCAACTACCGTAGAGCTAAGACTCCTAGGTGTATCTTCTAATCCAAGGTTTCCAAAAAAGTCTGTAGTAGTAGTTGGCTCAGGCGGAAAAGTTAAAGTTTTTGGAAAACGAAGTTTTTCTTGAGTATTTACATCACCTAAAAGAACATCATCTACTACTGAAGTTAGTGTACCATCATTTATATTTCCAGCCTTAGTACCCAAAACAAAAAAACCATCATCTGTTACAAGGTCACTGTTTACATCAAATTTAAAGTTACCAGCCCTAGTAAATTGTGTACTGGCATCGTTAGTTACACCAAACCAGCCATCACCATTTATTGAAAGGTCAGTATTTCTATCAGTTAAAATCTTTGAACCAGTAAATTGAGTCATATTGGTAGTTTGAACTCTTACTCCAGCCCCAATACTACTAGATGAACTCCTAGCTGCTGTATCTATAGATTGCTCATATAATGATGCAAATTCTGTAGAATACCCACGATATCCAATTGTATTTACATTAGAAATATTATCAGCTGTAACATCAATGGCAGTCTGATTAGTTCTTATTCCAGATATCCCTGTATATAAAGCTCTAATAATCATAATATATCCTTTAAGTTTTAGTAAACTTCTCTAACTTCAGCAAGTGGCACGTAACTAGAACCAACCTTAACAAGTGTCTCACCATTTTCAAATCTTACAGATTCTATAGGATAAGCACCAATTCTTGTAGTTTGTGCATTTCCATCTTGATCACTATATGAGGCAGTTACTTTATATACATCACTTTTTACTGCATTACCACTTAAATCAGAACCATCCCAGGTAAATTTATAAACCCCAGTTGGATTTGTACCAACATCTAAAGTTTTAACTACTGATCCTCCTGTATCTGTTATCTCTATAGTACCCTCTTGAATACTATTTGGAAAATATATTTCAAATTCTGATACAGTACCCTCTTCATGTACAATTGCATCTGAACCTAAATCAGCTGTTTTGCCAATAGCAGATATAGTAGAAAATTGATTTGTTGAAGATAAAGATGCAGCTAAATCTTCTAAGGCTTTATTTGTATTTGACGATGCTTCCAAAGAAGCTAATTGCGAAGTTTGACTTAGAATTTTTTCAGTATCAGTTGGTGCTGTTGGATCTTGGTATTTAAGTTCAACTAATAAAAGTTTTAAAAAGTCATCTTTACCTAAGACACTTTTATCTTTTATCACTTTTTGTTGAGCTACTGGATTATCTAATGCTGCATTTTGACCTATTGAATTGATAGCCATAATAYATCCTTTTTTTATTTTTTATGACATTAAGACTATTAAACTTAATGTCTCATATATCAACCATATTGAGGTATTATAATTTCAAGTGAACTTAAAATATCTTCGTTAGATTCTTCAATATCGAAGTACTTATATTCCTCATTAGCTTGTTTTTGACTCTCTTGACGATGTTGTTGTTGAGAAGAATTTTCGCCATTTTGTGAGTTATTACTAAAGTTTAAAGTAGCATTATTTATTCCATTATTGCTAAGTTGAGTTTTTAACTCATTTACATTCATATTTAAAGTATTAATAGCTGCATTATTTGAGTTAAGGTTTATATGTAAATTTTTTCCTCTTTGTACTATAGTTACATCTATCTCACCTAAATTTTTAGGATTTAGTTGAATTTTAACTCGGGAGAAAGGTGACTTATAATCCTCAATAGCTGTTTTAACATCCYGAGAAATATATTTAATCATCTGTTTAGCTTCATTTAGTTTTACTTCAAAACTATCAGCCTTTAAATTTGTTAACTGTTCAGTTTTAATTGAACTATCTTGATTGTCACTAGAACTTGAATCAGAACGGAGTAAAGATTCTAAGTTTTTTTGTGTCTGCATTGAGCTTGATGGTGCTATTACCTTAGCTGTAGATACTGAAAAATCTGCTGTTAATGAGCTATTATTTGAGGGTCTATCTGCACGTAATAAGAGTTTTAAAGTCTCATCAGCCTTTTCTTTTGCTGTTTTTATATCAGGTTTTATTTGTATATTAGCCTTAGTTTGCACTATTTGTTCAGTGCTAGCAATTTCAACTATTTTTTGAGTTTTGAATATTGGTATTGATTTTATCTCTTTTAGTTTTATATTTTCTTTTTCAGCTTTTAAATCCATTTTTTGTTCGCTGCTTTGTAAGTTTAGTTTTTGAGTTTTTATTAAAGTTTTTATTTCAGGCAATTTAACTTCGATTTTAGAGTTTTCAACTTCAACTTTTTTCCCAACATTAGGCTGTGACTTTGCTAAAATTTTTGTATCTTTAATTTCAGTATCATTTTTTGAAATTTTTACTTCTATTTTTTCTTGAATTTTTATTTTAGTGACTATTTTTTTAGGCTCAACTACAGGTTTAATATCCTTAGCTGTAGTTTTTATATCTTCAACTATAGGTTTAATATTTTTAGTTTCAATCTTAGTTTTGATATCTTTAGCTTCAAGCAAAGGTTTAGCGTCCTGAGTCTGAGTTTTAATATCTTCAACTAAAGGTTTAATATTTTTAGTTTCAATCTTAGTTTTGATATCTTTTGTTTTCACTTCTTGCAGAGTTATTTTAGATACATCTATATCAAATTTTTTTGCTAGTTGGGCTAAACCTTTTAGAGTTTTAGGTAAGTCTTTAATTTGAGATTTTTTATAATCTTCAGATTCTAAAATTTTTGATTTTAAATAATTTTTAGCATCGTTTATTAAGTTTTTAATCTCTTTTGGATTTAGGTTTGAAATTAACTTAGGGTTTAGTTCTAAAACTTCTTCTTTTTTTACAGGAGTTTTTTCTTCACTTTTTAATAATGAAATTAAAGTGTTTATTTTGTTATTTGTTTTATTTTCTAAGTTTGGTAATTTTACTTCATCCTTGTCAAATGTTAAAACTAAACTTCCATTTTGAACAGCTTTATTATCTTCTTTTGGTAATTTTATATCTTTTAAAAGGTCTGAAAATGACACCCTAGGTTCTTCACCTGTTCTGGATAAATTAAGTGGAGATTTAGTTGTTTCGTTTTTTATATCTACTGAAATCATCGTTTACCCTTATAGTTACCCCCCCCCNTCTTAAATAGGGGGAGTTTTTAAGAATAAAGCATATTGTATTCCAATATATAAAATGGTTTTATTTAGCAGTTGTAAAAGTATTTAAACATATTAAATCATTATCATAATTTGCACTAACTATATTTTGTAATTCTTCTAGTAGATTTTTTGGAGTCTCTCCATCTTTTGGATAAACTACAGAAGAAGAGTTTATATCTTTAGCAAAAAAATCTGAAAACATCTTTTTTACTATGCCTGATCCATATGTATCAGTATATGGAAGTACAAAAAAGTAATTACCATCACTATTTGTAATAGAATCAGAGTTTCTTAGAACCTGAGATAGTGACATATCAATCACATCTTTTGATACTGAGGAGAAATCACAATATAGTAAGGTAAAACTCTCAGCCCTATTCTCATCTAGTCTCTCTGCTACACCTATATTTAAAAGAAGAAGTTGCTTAAAATTATCAAATGAAAAATGCACACCAGCCATAATTATCCCTTTATAAATTAATCAGTAAAAGGAACAAGGTCTCTTTTACTGCGCTTGCGTCGCTCTTGCGACTAAAGCTAGCTTCTAAAGAAGCAGAAGTTATATGTAAGTAAGTAAGTAAGTATATCAAAAAAAATTATAAAACAGTATAAGCCTGTATCTCGTCCTTAGATTCAAAGGGTGAACCTTCAACTTCAAGTTCGTTATAGGATAGTTTATAAGTAAGTTTACTTGATGCCTTAGTATATGTTAATATAATTTTTGTAGCTAAATTTTTATCATCTAAACTTGCATTTATACTTAATAAAGCATGTGGACCTGGGATAGCAAGAGTTTTAATATGATAAAATTTATCATTAACTATATTTTGAAGATGTATATTTTCATCTTTGTTTCTACCAACTACAAGTTTAGCCCCATCTGGAAGTCTTAAATGACGACCAAACTTCATAACAGCTATATCTTTTACTTCAAACTTATCATATTTTATAAAATCTTTCATTTTTTTAGAAAAATTTTCATCAGTTAAAAGACAACCACCACCTGGACTCTCAAAGTTCTCTAAACCTATCTCTTTTACCATCTCAAGTTGACGGTCACGGCTACGACCTGTAATAGATTCTAGTTTTTCTCTATCTACCCAACCATTTATCTCAGCTATAGTTGGTTCTAACATTTTTGCAGACATTGGACGAAGAAGTAATCCATCACAGTTACTTTCATTTAAAACAGTTTGTAATGCATCTTTATTTTGGCTCATAGGGCGTTGACCCATTACCTCACCGCTTATTAAAAATGATGCACCCTCAACTTCCATTATACGTTTTGCAACTGTAAACATTTTTGCATGGCAGTCTATGCATGGATTGAAGTTTTTTCCATATCCATGTTTTGGATCAAATAATACATCTTGAAGATATTCACTTTGTATATCAATGATTTTAAGTTTTGCTCCAACTTGATCACACATATTCTGCATATGTTCTTTTCTATCGTTAGTGCTACCAAAACCAGTAGAAATATTTACAGCTAATACTTCTATACCTTGGTCTATTATCATTTTTATTGCTAGAGTTGAATCTAATCCACCACTAAAGAGTGCTATTGCTTTCATTTGTTGTTACCTTTTAGATTCCAAATCAAGTTTGGGATTATACTATTCTTTAAAAGATACGAGTTGACCTCGCTTTAATTTCGCAATTTTACCACGAAATTTACGAATAAAGAAAGCTTTTTCTTCAAAGCTCATAGAATTTTGTATATTTATCTTTTTAAGCTCTCTTTCGTAATGTTTAGTTAAAAATATAATGAGTTCAGCTTTAAGTGCATCGTCATCTTTAAGTGCCTTGATACTATCATCTATAGCTATAGCCATTATAATTGGTTCATTTGTATGACCAGATATAGCTAAGCTAAATTCTTGTGAATGAAATTGTAAAATTGATGGATCTATAACGTCAAGGATTTGTTCTATAAATTCAGGGTGCTCTAGGGTAGTTTTAATTAATGAAAGTTCCCATATATCCTTAAATGAGTTTTTTTGCAAAATAGGGCTATTAAGATTAGTTTTTTGTCTTAGTTTAATAAATGATGGGTTTAAGCCAAGTCTTGAGGCTAAAAAACTTTTATACACCTCTTGAAGTAGTGGTGATAAAGTTTTTAAATAAGATATAGCATCTAACATACATGATTCTTTTGCTTTTGGATTACTAAGGTCATATAAAGATATAAGTTCCTCTAAAACAAATTCTATAAAAGGTTTAGGTGAACGAAACATATTTGCTAATTCTTCAATATTACCGTTATTTACCATATCAGCTGGATCTAAATCCTGACCGAATATAACTACACCACCATTAAACCCGCTAGCTGATAAAAGTTTTGATGCCTTTAGAGCCGCAACTCGACCAGCCTTATCCCCATCATAAGCCATTATAATCTTTGGCTCACCCTTACGAAGAAGAGGTAGATGCTCAGCTGTTAGAGCTGTACCTAAGGTAGCTACAGCATTTGTAAATCCAGCCTGATGAAGCATAATTACATCAAGATAGCCCTCGGTAATTATTATCTCTTTAGTCTTATGAAGACTTTGTTTAGCATGATGGTAGGCATATAAAAGTCTAGACTTATTAAATAATGCTGTTTCGGGCGAGTTTACATATTTAGCTTGGTGTCCGCTAATAGTCCTACCTCCAAAACCAACTAAGGAACCATTAGCTGAGTGAATGGGGAAGGTTATACGTTCAATAAATCTAGCAAAATTTCTTTCTCCATCATACCCAATTATGCCCATCTCCACTGCTTCACTCATATTAAATAATAAAGATTTTATATAGTTTATAGTTGAGCTTGAATCTGGTGCATAACCTATACCAAATTTCTCAACTGAGCTTTCATAAATACCACGCTTTTTTATATATGACACAGCTGTTGGTCTTGAGATAAGAAGTTTTTGATACCATTCATTTATCTTATTCATCAATTGTGAACGTGGTTTATTGTGTTTATTATCAGTATAGGTAAGTGAAAAGTTATATGAGTCTGCTAGTTTTTCTAAGGCTTCAGGATAATTTAGTTTTTCATATTCCATAACAAACTTAATACTATCACCACCAGCTCCACAGCCAAAACAATGGTATATTTGTTTAGATGGACTTACTACAAATGAGGGTGATTTTTCATCATGAAAGGGGCAGGGTGCCTTATAATTAGCTCCAGCTTTTTTTAACTCAATATATGAGCCTATAACATCTACAAGGTCAAGCCTAGCTTTAAGAGCCTCAATAGAGTCTTGTGTTATCATTTTATAAAAAGTGTATAGTTATATTTTATTGAAGTAGATTTTGGTAATTAATAACTACCTCAAGTTCAACTTCACACATTCCATCTTTAAATGTTGTTCCAATAATTTCAGCATTTTTTATAGAATTTTTTACATATGCACGAACTTCAGAACGAGTAACTTCCATATTTTTAATAGTATCTTTACCCTCTATTTTTACTCCGCCAACTCTCTCAGCTAAAAGTCTATATGCCTCTACCATAGCTGCACGTTTTGCTAAGGCATAAGCTTGGGCTGGTGAGTGAGCAAATTGTGGGGCTACACCCATACCTAAAGCTGAAATTCTTACCTCACCTACTTTTTTACTTAGGTTTTTTGCTGCTATATCAGGAAAACCATCCCTGGCATAAATAGTATAATTAAACAAAATACCAAGTATTATTAATAATTTAAACATCTAAAATCCTAAAAATTATATTTTACACTAAACATTAAACCAGAAGACTGAAATCTTATAGTGTCATTAAGTATCTTTTTTTCAAAATCTTCGTAAAAGTATGTAAGCCCAAGGTAAAAGTTCATTATCATTTGATAATCAGCCCCAAAACTATAACTTGTTGATTTTATATCTGAAAAAGAAAGTGTACTAATATTTGTAAATAATGATAAATTATATATATAATATCTCATTGCAACATATGGTAATAATAAAGATGACTGAATTTTTATATACTCCGTATCTTTTGTTACAGTTCCACTAACATCATAAAAAAAGTCTATATTTTTAAAGTTTACACCAAGGTCAATCTCAAGATCACCAGTATATCTTACTTTTCCAAACATTCTTTTTCTTTTACCCTTAGCTTTAAATTCATAATAAAGCATAGAGTTAAGTACTGTGTATTTAATATTTGATTCAACAAGTTCAGAAAAAAATGTATCACCAATCTTTTGTCCACTTAATACACTGTTTTTACTTTCAGAAAAGTTCATATAATTTATATTTATTACTGGAAACCATTTATTTCTAAATCTTGCTTTAACACCAAAAAAAGATGCAGTAGAATCTTTAATACCTAAATCACTATCAAATGAAAGAGTATTTATTGTGTTTGAAATATCTCCGCTAAAAGATGCATTCATTACTCCAACTTCAAATTCTAAGTCAACATCATCTAAGGCAGATAGGTTAACATTTATAAATACAAGCAAAAGTAAGAAGGAAAGTAACTTAGGCATAGGCGACCTTTTAAAATTTTAATTTATTGTAGCATAAAGTTTTTTAATAAAACTTTTATGTATATTATTTTACTTCTCTAAGGATAGGGAATGGCGGTATTTTAAGAGAGGGGAACATGCCAATATTGCATGTTTGTTTTTTATAATCATATATATAAAACTTTTTATTTTCATATTCTTTTGAAAATGTAAGCTTTACCTTAGGTTTGCCTGGGCCATATTTATAAGAAGATTTAGTTGTATGTTTTAATTTTGGATATATCAATAACACTCTAGTATCATCATATACACCTATCTCGTTATGAGAATAATAACGACTAGTTATAGATATGCTTTTGTTCTCACTTGTAGTTGCTTGTTTATTTATTCCACTATCTGTTAAAAAATCAAACTTAGGGTTTTGCATTATCTTTTTACATGCACTACTAATAGTTTTACTTTTTATTTGAACTTCTACATCTTCAGTTGCAAGAATAAAAAAAGTAATATTTGGTTCAAGGTATTTCAAAAATAAAATATTATCTTTTGGGTATATTGTATCTATAGTATACATAGCCCAAAGTTTACTAAACTTATCGTAAGTAACAACAAATTTTACTTTAGAAATTTTTTTAAATGTCTTTATAGTATCAAGACCATTTTTTGGTGTGTTTACTTTGTTCCAACCCTTTTGTAAAGAGTAAGAGTTTGATGTATGAAGTGTGGAAGAGGAGTGCAAAAACTCTTTTAAAAGTAAGTCTTTCTCACTTGATGAGAAAGACATTGACACTTTTTGCAAAGGGGATGCAAAAAGTGATATAGATAAAATTAAAAAAGTAAATACACTCTTCATAATAAAACCACCAGTCCCTAAGGAACTAATGATACGTTAGCTGAACTAGTAGCAGTTAAACCTAAAGTTGAAGATATACTTACATCTGCCGCAGACTGAGAAGTAGGGAAGGCTCCCCTGTATAAAGCTCCATTATATTCTAGAATGAAACTACTTCCAGAATAAGCTGATGTACTTTGAACTTGAACAATAGCAGTACCAGCAGCTGTTAAAGCATAGTTAGATGTCCACGCTACATCTTGAGTAAAGTTACTTCCAATACTATCTGGTATAAAAGACAAACGTACAGTTGCACCAGTAGTAAGTGAAGCTACGCTTACACCGTCATTGTCAGTTGCTAAAGTTGGCTGAGTAGTTGTTTGAGCACAATTTGAGTCATAAGTAACACCAATCTGAGTCTTACTGGTACCAGAACCCTGAATATGTGTAAGTACATGAGCACCTTTTAATCCACTAGTATATTTGTATTCAACAGCATCTGAAAGATTAGAGCTATTTATAGCACCATCAGCAGCTAGTATACGCAAAGAATTAATAGTAGCAAAATTAAATGTTGGACAAATAGATACATTACCAGCATTTGCTGTTGCAGCAACTGTAGCTACAAGATTACCAGATGCAGTACCAGTTACTGATCTTGTAGTTTGTACTTCAGGAATATAATCCTCCCAGATGTAAAAGTTCTTTATATCTCCACCTGTAGCAGATAGGGCTATATTTGTTGATGATGAATCAGTAGCTGTCATAGCTGTTGGTCTTGTATAGTCAATACTAATAGCTGTACTTACAGTAACCTCTTGACCTTTACCATTTACAGCTCTAATATCTACATTAATTGGACTTGTAGATTCAGCAAAACTACTTAATGCATAAGAAGAAACTTCACCAGTAAATGTATTAGTACCAGAAGTTCTAAGTAATTGGATTTCTTCTCCACCTATAACTGCGTATGCACTAGCAGCATTATTTGTCCCTGCACCAGACACATCRTCTAGACCTGTTATAGTCATAGTTAGAGAACCATTAGTTATAGTATTAGTTGTTGTAAAAGGAGTTGCCGCTTTAAAGTAATATGTATATGGTTTAGCTGATAAAGTAACCCCACTTACTGTTACAGAACCTACCGTTTTACTTTCTAAATATACCCAGTAACCAGCATTATTATTAATTTTAAATAGATTAAATGCATTATTATTAAACCAGTCTGCCTCATCACGTGTAACATCGATTGAATCCCAAGTAACATTACCTGTATTTGAATCCATCTCTGTTGTAGCTTTAAGTATAGCTCTTACATCATAACCAATATCTGAATTACGAAGAGTATATAATGGTCCTTGAGTAGCGAAATTAGGAGTCCAAACAGCATTTTGCTTAAGGTCAGCTATTAAATCACCTGTAGTTAATCCTGAGCCTAGTTGATCAGCAGTAGCTGCATTACTATCAGTAGGTGTTGAAGGTTGTCTAACTTGGTTAACGTTAGCTTCAGTATTTTCAGTAATAAGAACTCTAGTAACATCTAATCCAGATACAAGAATTTTAGTACCAGTAAAGCTATCTATAGCTTCAGTATAATCATGCGTAGCATAAGCATGAGCTCCAGAAACTGTTTTAATCTGTCTATTTATTTCTGCTACTATTTGATCAAAATAAGCTAATCTACCAGCTGTCGTATTTGCAATAGCTGCTGTAGAAGCATTTAAATCAGCTACACCAGTCAATGTACCTTTGATAGTTAAGTTGATATCTAATGTATCCCCTGTACTATCTGGTTGAGCTGCTAAGAGATAATTAGCTAGATATAGATGCTGGATTAAAGGTAATGCAGCTACATTATCAAGTGAATATACCCCAGCTACAGCACCCTTAGTTGTAATATTTGAATCTGTAGTAGCTGTCAAGAAATCTAAAGTTCCAGAAGCTACATCTTTTAAATCAAATAGATTGTTAGTAGTTGAAACTGTAACTATATTTGAAGAAGTTACACCACGAGCTGCAAATACACCAGTAACAGCACTAGCATCTGCTTGAGCGTCTATAAGTGTAGCTACTGAAGTAGCTGTTGATGCACCAGTTGTATTAATTGTTACAGGAGTTGAAACATCAATAGTGATACTACCGACACCAGCAGTAAATGCATGTACACGAGTAAATGTATTATCTTTTATATAAAATGGAACAGTTGAAGAGATAATTACCTTATCATTAGTACCATTATTATTTGTATCTATAGCTACTGATCTACCTGTATTCTCAACACCATTAAATATTGGATCTCCAGCTGGAGCAGCTGATTTAAGAGTAGTATTAAAAGTTGTTGCAGTTGGATCTGCATTAGCGACAGTAGTTAAGGCGATTGCTGTATTATCACCACTAGCATCTCCAAATAAAACTTTAGCAGATACAACTGCATTTGCATTATTAGTTATAGAGTCTAATGTAGCAGCTGTATCACTTCCATATAAATCAGAAGTTAAAAGGTCAACCATAAGTGAATATTCACCATAAGCTGAAGTAGCTTCTTTATTTGTAGCTGCGTATAAGTTTGTTACTGCTTGTCTTGTACCAGATACATAAGGGTTAGCTCCTGATAATGTTTTTACACCTATGCCTGTACCATTATTATCAAGTGTAGAGACTGTGAATTTTTTATCTGAGATTAAAGTAAATGTACCAGCTGTACCACCATAAAAAGCTTTTAAGTTAAAAGATGTAGGTACTGTGCCTAAAAGTTTTGCAGATTCTATTGCTTTATTAAGAGCAGTTGCTAGTGTTTGATCTATTGCAGCTACATTTCCAGTAGCATTAACATCATAAGTAATACTATTTGTACCAGTATCATCACTAATAACTAAGGTATCATTAATATCTACACCAGTAAGCACTAAACCTGTAGATGCATGACGAATATATGGTTTAGCATCATCAAATGCTAACATATTCCACCCAGGACTTAAGGTTGAAACATTAGATTCATCTCTATATACCTTTGGATCTGGAATACCAGATCCAGCACCATCATTACCTAAGATTAGACCTGCTGCACCACCTGCATCATTATTAAGAGTAGCTACTGGATCATTTATATCTACTCTACCCCAATATGCATTACCTTTATATACCCTAGTAAAGTCATCTCCTCCACTTGGAGAATTTTTATTCCATACTTCCCATTGTTGTGTTACAGAGTTAAAGTGATACATACTAGCAGTTTGAGCAGCAGTACCAGAAATTCCAGTAGCTGTTTGAAAATGTTTAGTTGAATCAAAATGTATAGGGTTAGTTGGATTATTACTTGTATTATAGTCTAATATATCTATAATATTAGTACGATCATTTGTTGATGTACTTGCAACTATACCACCAGTTATAGCAGTTATAGCAGATGAATATGTACTATTTTGATTAATAACTATATTAAACAAACTGCCATTACGTATTATCTCCATACTCTTACCTTCTAATGAAGCTTTATACTCAAACTTTACATTAGCTGCAGATGCTCCACCTACTTTTATATATATAGTACGTACAGGCTCAGTAGGATCAAATATTGTTCCAGTTAAGTTTACACCAACTTGAAGTGATGTAGTAGTAGAATCAATAGCTTGAAGAGCAGCTAAATTCCCAACTGAATCAGCTGCAAGTAAGCCAGCGGTAGATAAGGTGTCTGAAGTTGAAGTATCAGTAAGTGATGTTAAACCACCAGAAAAAGCACCCGTAACTGTACCTAAGGCACTAGCTGTACCATTACTGTAACCATTTACACCAAATAATACCCACATACTATCTGCAGTATCTGATGATAATGGTGTATATGTAGCACCAGTATCTGCAATAGATGAATTGCTTAGCGCCATAACGGTAGCTAAACTTAATAAACTTTTTTTATAATTCATAATAAATCCTTTTGTTAAAATTATATTTTTCTGTACTTATCTGTACACTTTTTGAAGGTTTGATTCTTGATTAGTAACACTATTTAAGATCAACCTATAACATGATGGTTTCGTTGTTTGAGCTGACTGAATATATACAGTATTATCTATACCAGATATACTATTATCAACCCATGCATTATCATATAATAATGAAAAAAAACCTTCTAGCACATATGATGTACTACCTTGCAATCCTAAGTCATTTGCTGTAGGAAAACTCTTATAAAACAAGGTAACAAATGTTTTAAATGCATTTGATGGAGAAGCTTCTAAATACTCCGATCTTATTTGTAAACCATTATTTTCTACATTGAAAAAACTAGATCCATTTTCACTAATTAGACCACCATTATAAGAAGCATCTGCCGCTGTCTTATAAAAGTTACCATTACAAGCATTTGAATCATATTGAATATCTCCAGTAGTATCAAATATACTATCGTCTAAGTTTGGCAATATAATATTATTGTCACCTGGTAATGTTATATTACCATCAGTAGGTAATGTTATATTACCATCAGTTAAATTGTTGTCACCTCCATTATTTTGGTCAATATTTCCTATTGAGTTTCCTGAATTATTATTACTATTTACTACAAATGTGCTTCCACCTGATTTACCGCTAACGCCACATCCAGTGATGAGTAACAGTAATAAAATAGAGAATAATATTTTCATAAGAACTTACCTTTTACCTTAAAATAAACTAGCTGGAATACTTGGTGGTACGCCACCAGAACCAGATGTTACTATACCTGTAGTTGCTGAAGTATTAGTTGATGTAGTCGCACCAGTTGATGTAGTCGTACCAGTTGATGTAGTCGTACCAGTTGATGTAGTCGCACCAGTTGATGTAGTCGCACCAGTTGATGTAGTCGCACCAGTTGATGTAGTCGCACCAGTTGACGTTATGCTCTCGGATGAGTTTCTAGTAGCACTACTACTTGAACCAGATCCGCAACCTACAAACAACATAGATATAAATAAACTAATAAATATAACTCTCATCTTAAACCTCAACATATTTTATTACCCCTTTGGTAAAGAAGGTATAGAAGGAAAACCACCAATTTGTGGTTGACTAATTGAACTACTTTGTGGCTGAGAAATCGAACTAGTCTGAACCTCGGCTACAGAGCTAGTTTGACTTGTACCATTTGAAGCACTGCTAACGTCACCTTCTCCTCCGCAACCAGATAACATTAATAATGAAATACTAGTAAAAAGAAAAATTATGTTTTTCATTTTCCATCCTTTGTTTGAAATACATTACAATTGGTATATCGACATCATTATTAATTTGTTTAGTAAATATTAAAATATTTGTATAATTATAAATAAAGTACTTGGTATGTARGTTGCTATAGATTAGGCTAGATWGATAAAAGAGGAGACTATAACCTTATGAAAATATTATATATAGTAAGCTTAATATTTATAAGCTTACTGTTTAATGCATGTACGACTAATAACAGCACTAGGACTACCTCCAATAGTCCAGTTCGAGTTATAGAGCTTAATGGTACAGTTATAGATGGTCTTATAAAGGGTGCTTCTATATGTTTAGATATAAATTTAAATAACATTTGTGATTCTGGTGAGCCTAAATCAACTACATCAGATAGTGGTTCTTTCACTCTAGATACTCAATATGGTACTAATGGTGAATATAAACTTCTTTCTTCTGGTGGTATTGATACTGCAACTGGGCAATTTTTTGATGCCTCTTTAGAAAAAGTTTTAAATATAACGGTAAATGTAGATACACCATCAGTTATAGTTAGCCCTTTAACAACTTTGACTTCAAAGATATATAAAGAAGAAAAATCAAAAGATTCTTCTTTTACTATAGATAATGCTAGAGATAAACTAGCAAATATCTTAAACTTAAGTAAGGAGCAGTTAGTAGCTAATCCATTAAGTAATATAAATACCTTTGCTAAAACACAAGAACTTATACAAGCTACAAGAATTTTAGTTATAGATATAGTAAATGATAAAACAAATAGAAGTTTAAATCAGTCTACATTTGATGAAATCTTTTCACAACTAGCTTTAACTATAAACTCTGAAGTTAATAATACAGGTTTTAATGTAGGTAAATTAGTAGATGATCTTCAAGTATTTAATCCTGATATTTCAATAGATAATGATACAAAAAGTTTTATACAAGCTTATACAGACGAGATAGTATCTAAGGTAAATGAACTTAATTCAACAGCAAAACTTGATTTATTACAAAATTCATTTGAGAGTTTTTTATATAAGGTAGATAAGGTTATAAATGATTCTGCTAATGTAACAATATCTCTTAGTGATATACTCACTAGTTTAAAAGATACAGCTAGCTTAGATATGTTAAATAACAGTGCATCTGTAGTACTAATAAATACAACTACCTCAAAACCAAGTTTATATTTAGATATAAATACTGATACAGCTACGTCAAATACAGATAATATAACTAGTGATGCTACTCCAACTTTAGTAGGTACAGCTGAGGGTGCTTCTTTTATTACTATATTAGATGAATCTAATAATACTATATCAACTACAAGCACAGATTCTTTAGGTAATTATTCACTTACTTTAAATAGTTTAGTAAATGGTACATATAAATTTATAGCTTTGGCTAAGGATGAAGTAGGAAATACAAATGTATCAGATGAATTATCACTTATAATAGATATAAACTCATTTATATTATTAGATAAAGATAGCGATAGTGGTATATCAGATACTGACCTTATTACCAATATTACTACACCTAAAATTTTAACAGATAGAAAGATAAGATTAAATATTAAAGATAATAATGGCACAATAATTCAAACAAAAACTACAATATCAAATGGTAATAATTTTGAAATAGAATTATCAAGTTTATCAGATGGTGCATATTTAATAGAAAATGAAATTTCAGTTAGTTCAGGTAGTACAAGTTCAAGTGCATCACTTAATATAGTTATAGATACAAGCCCGCCAGTATTTGATTTAAATATATCTGAGAATAATGTAACAATCACTGAAAATAACTTGATAATAAACACAATAAAGGCTACAGACTTAAATAGCATTAAGTATAGTTTATCTGGAGATAATAGTTCCGATTTTAGTATAAATAGCTTAACTGCTGAAGTTAAAATTCTAAAAACTCCAAGTATCAATACTGTATATACTTTTAATATAGATGCTACAGACATAGCTGGCAATACTTCATCTTTAAGTACAAATATTAGATCAAAATTATTATCTGTTATAAGTACAGATAAATTTACTCCTGTAAATAGTTTAGAAAATGAATGGTTTGCAAACTCTATAGCTATGTTTGGTGATTATATAGTTGTAGGTGCTAGTGGGGATAGTAATAATAGTAGTATAGCTGGCGCAGTTTATTTATATAAAAAATCTTTAGACAATAGAGTTAAATTTATTAGTAAAATTTCACCAGATAATAGTAGTATTGGTGATGAATTTGGATATTCAGTAGATATCTGGGAGAATTATGTAGTAATTGGAGCTATAAAAGAGAACTCTAAGGGTATAGAAGCTGGTGCAGTTTATTTGTTTAAAATCAATAATACTGATACTGTGACACAAATATCTAAAATTACAGCATCAGATACTAATGCTTATGACTTGTTTGGTAGTTCAGTATCTATAAATAATAATTATATAGCTATTGGCTCAAAGTATAAAGAAAAAGATGGGATAAACAAAGTTGGTGCAGCTTATTTATTTCAAATACAAGAAAATGATACTGTAGTTGAAGTCTCAAAACTGCAAGCAAAAGATATAGAGATTAATGATTATTTTGGTCAGTCAATTGATCTAAGCGGGGACTACATAGTAGTTGGAGCAAATGGAGAGGATGAGGGTGCAAACGAAGCTGGTGCTGTATATTTATTTAAAAAAGATTCACAAAATAATATATTTGAACTAAGCAAAATAATAGCCTCGGATGCTTCACAAAATAATAAATTTGGTCAATCTCTATCAATTTTTGAAGATACTATTATAGTTGGAACAAATGCAGGTTTAGCTTATGTATATACAATAGATGCAAATGATAAAGTAAATGAATTATCAAAGTTATCATCTAACAATATAGATGATATGTTTGGTTATCGTGTCTCTGTAGATAAAAACTTTATAGCAGTTGGTGCATATCAAGATGAGTTAGGTACTGGGTCGGTTTATTTATATAATAAAAAGCCTGATAATACGCTTTCTTTAATCTCGAAATTGATTGCCCCTGATTCTAGAGAAAATGAATGGTTTGGATGCTCAGTATCAATAAATGATTCTTATGTAGTTGTTGGAACTCCAAAAGCTGGACTTAAAGTGGGTAGTGCATATCTATTTGATTTATATGCAGATAAGCCATATATACCAACATTAGAATCAAGTATAAGTTTATATGAATCAAATATTTTAAATCAATATAAATTGTATCCATCTTTTAGTGATTTAAACTTAAACTTTAGTATCTCTGGAGCTGATGCTAAGTATTTTGAGATTCAAAATAATATTTTAAAAGCAAATGAATTTTTTGATTATGAATCACCAATAGATGCTGATTCTAATAATGTTTATTCAATTACAATAGAGCTTAAAGATAGTGATAACAGGTCTAATTCTTATAATATAAATATATCTATAAATGATTTAGAATATTTAAATAAGGCTAGGTTAATAGCCTCAGATGCTCAAGCTTTAGATATATTTGGTAGCTCTGTATCTGTAGATGGTAATTATATATTAGTTGGAGCCAAAGAGGCAGACGAGTTTGGAGATAATGCAGGTGCCGCTTACTTATATAAAAAAGAAGTAGATGGAAGTGTAACTGAACTCTTTAAGTTTATATCATCAAATGTGCAAGCTGGGGATAATTTTGGACAAGCAGTATCAATATCTGGTGCTTATATACTTATAGGTACTAACTCCGGAGATGCTTATTTGTTTAAAAGAGAAGCAGATAATTCTGTAACAGAGCTTGTAACTCTAAGTGCAATAGATTCAGGCAATAGATTTGGTTATTCCTTATCTATGGATGGTGACTATATGCTAGTTGGGGCTAATGATAACAATGATTTAGGTGCAGCTTATCTTTTTAAAAGATACTCAGATTCCAATGTATCTCAAATATCTAAAATTAGCATAGATAGCGTAGTGACGGAGGACAAGTTTGCTGATTCAGTAGCTATAGATAAAGACTATATGCTAGTTGGGGCAAATGGAGAATCTAGTAATTCAGGTGCAGCTTATTTATATAAAAGAAACTCAGATTCCAATATATCTCAGATATTTAAAATAACTTCTTCAGATTTAGAACTTGGGGATGAGTTTGCATCATCCCTTGAAATAGATGCAGATATTATAGTGATTGGTGCTAAGAGTGAGAGTATAGATAATAAAGGTGCAGCTTACGTATTTAAAATAGAAGCAGATAATCAGGTAACAGAATTATCTAAGCTAGTAGCCTCAGACTTAGGGGCTAATGATATGTTTGGTAATTCAGTATCAATTAGTGGGACTAATATAGTAATTGGAGCTATGGGTAAAGATACATTTGGAAATGAAGCTGGTGGGGCATATCTATTTAGTATAAATGGAAATAAAATTTTAGAAAAATCTAAGTTAATTGGTTCAGATGTATCAGATTATTATTTCTTAGGTTCATCAGTAGCTATATCTGGGGATAATGTGCTAGTTGGTGCAAACCAGTATGAAGAGGGCAGTGATAAGTCAGGTCTAGTATATCTATTTAATCCAGATAATAACTAATTTGATCTTAGCCTTATAATATGGTATAATTCGTTTTCTACAAAATTTAAAAGAAAGTGGGTGATGTGATATGCCTGGTATCGTACTACGCAGTGATGATAATTTTGATGCATCTTACCGCCGTTTCAAAAAGCAGACTGACCGTAACTTAATAGTTACTGAAGCTCGTGCTCGCCGTTTCCATGAAACGGAAACTGAAAAGCGTAAGAAATTCAAAATAGCTTCTCGTAAGAAAATGCTTAAACGTCTTTATATGATGAGACGTTACGAATCACGCCTATAATAAGCTAAGCCTTCGGGCTTAACTTATTTCTCTGCAAACTATTTTATATCCAAGTCTATAATTATTTTATGACATTTTCCCATACATCTCATTATAAAAACTAAGTGCATGCCTATCGCTCATAGATGCTATATAATCAGCTATAATCCTATGTTTATTTTTTGAATCAAGTTGTTTATAGAAAAATTGTGGAAGCATCTTATCTTCTTGCATTAAGCCAGTATATAGACCTTTGATAGCTTGTTTTCCAGCATACATCTTTATCATTATATTTTTATGTTGATATAGCTTATTAAAGAGTAATTTTTTAAGTTTTTTGATATTTGTTTCTAGTTTATCTTCAAAACCTATAGGAAAATCATTATTTCCAATCTTGTCTTTTGAATATTCTAGAAGTGAATATACAAGATGGTTAATAAGATGTGAAGAAAATCTATATCTAAACATCTCCTCCTCATTCTCGTTTATTCCTTCTTGTTTTACTTTTTGTAAAATTTCTTGTATTAAATCACTAAATTTTAAATCATCAAAACTAATTAATCCAGAGTTAATCCCATCATCTATATCATGGCTCATATAGGCTATTTCATCTGCGCGGTCAACTACCATAGCTTCTAGGGAGGGATGTTTGTCAAGGTCAAATTGCTCATCTATTATTTTAGGTAAAAAGTTTTTCCTATATGGATATGAATGTTTTAAAATACCCTCTAGGGTAGCAAAGGTTAAGTTTAGCCCATCAAAATTTTTATATCTCTTTTCTAGTGATGAGACTACCCTAAAGCTTTGAAAATTATGCTCAAAGCCATTTTTAAATCCATCTTCTTTAAGACACTTATCCAAGGTGTCCCCACCTACATGTCCAAAGGGTGTATGACCTAAATCATGTGCTARAGCTATAGCCTCAGCTAAAGATTCATTAAGATTAAGGTTAGATGTTATAGATCTTGCAATTTGAGATACCTCTATAGAATGAGTTAAACGTGTACGAAAAAAGTCACCCTCTTGATTTAGAAAAACTTGAGTTTTATATTCTAGTTTTCTAAAACTTCCTGAGTGTATGATTCTATCTCTATCCCTTGCATAAGGATTACGAAAATCTTTATCTATTTTGTGAAAACGTTGATCAGCTTGCATATATCTCCAATGTTTAGTTTATAATAGATCCTGAATCAAGTTCAGGATGACATGAGAAGTTCTGTTTCAGGACGACAAGACAAGTTCCGTCATTCCATGCTTGACACGGAATCTATTATGATTTCTTTAAAAACTTAGTAAGTATATGAATTTTAACACCGTTTACGCGACCTTCTATATGCTCTGAATCATCATTAACTAAGGTAATATTACGAACAGCTGTACCACGTTTGGCAGTAAAACCTGTACCTTTAACATCAAGGTCTTTTGTGATTACTACAGTATCACCAGCATTTAGTATTACACCATTGGCATCCTTGTAAACTAAAACTTCTTCGTTAGATATTCCAGCTTTTGCCCATTTTAGTTCATTTTCTTCAAGGTACATCATATCTACTAAGTCTTGACGACCTAGGCTATTTAACAGTCTATATGTTAGAACTTTTACAGCTGGATTTTCACTCCACATAGAATCATTTAAACAGTTGAAATGCTTCTCATCAAGCTCATTATTTTGTATTTGAGTTTTGCAATTATTACAAATTACTGCTACACCTTCTTGATTAGCTCCATTAACTGTAAAATCATTTAACTCTTTTGTATCTCCACATAGTTCACATGACATATTTATATCCCTTATAGTTTATTATTTTGAAATTATAGCTAGTTATGCTTGTATAACTATATTCCTACCAGCTTTTTTTGCTTTATATAAAGCATTATCAGCTCTTTTCATTACAGCAAAGGGGTTCTTGTCTTTAGATGAGTTTTGAACAACTCCAGCTGAGATATTTACATAAATCTTTTTAGAAGTTTTTTTGCCCCTAACTGTAAATGCCGCAGTTGAAATATTTTGTCTTAATACATCTACAAACATAAATGATTGCTCTAAGTCTTTTGATGGAAAAAGTATAGTAAACTCTTCCCCTCCATATCTATAAGCCTTACCGCCACCAGAGACTTCAGCTAGTTTAGAAGCTACCATTTTTAAAACTTCATCTCCAGTATCATGCCCATATGTATCATTAAACTTTTTAAAATGGTCAATATCACACATAGCTAGGGTATATTTACGTCCAAGTTTTGCCATATCTTCTACAAGTGCACGACGTCCTGGTAGGTTTGTTAATTCATCATAAAAGGCTAGTCTGTAAGATTCTCTTATTAAAAGAGTAAAAATTATAACTGTAATTGATAAAAATGCTATTTGAGTTGCAAATGGAGTTTTTAAAAAATACAAGCCTAGTTCAAAATTTAAAAGTAAGATTAAAAATGATGCTGAATATAAAAGGTACTTGCCAAATAAAACTAAAGCAGTTATAACAAAAAAAGTAAATATAGATATAGCTAAGCTTAAATCATTTAATGGATATAGATTTATGGCAAATAGTTTGATTTTAATATAATTATTTATAAGTTCTAGAGGGTTATAAATAAGGTATAGAACAAGTGAAATTTCAAAAATAAAAAATATTATTTTTAAAATACCCCAAAAAGAAAAAAGTCCACGCTCTTTAAATAATAAAAAAACCAAGATATGAAGTGGATAAAGTATGGATATATATTTAAAAAGTAAGGATGCTTTTTGAGCTGAGAGGTATTCAAAGCCTAAGTGAATAAAAAGAAGTGGTAAAATAATAAAAATAAATCTATTTCTATTGAAGTGCCATGATACCCATAATGTTAAGGCTACAAGTGTGTAAAAAATATATGGAGCTAAGTTAAATAGGACACTAGGAATTTTTTCTGAGTAAACAATCATAATCCCAAAAATCAAAGAGATAAAAAACGGGATAAGTAGGTTTATACTTATAGATTTAATTTGATTCAAATTATTCTTCTTTTTTGAACTTTAAATCATCACCACTTACGCTTGTTTTAATTTTTTTAGAGTTAAATGCCCTCTCAGCCTCAGCCTCATTATAGTCCCTACATTCTTCTGGCATAATCTGATTTGGGTCAGCTGCTATTTGCTCACACATAGCTACGTTAAATGTAAAATATGAGCAGCCGCTAAAGATTAAGGCACTAAGTATTAAAATTTTATACATATTTACTTCTTTCTCATTATAAGGTCTAGATATTTTGTAGGTGTAACTTTTATCATCTCCTCAGCTAACCATCTTATCTGAAAGTATGCAGCTCCAGAATCTCTTAAATTAAAATAATTTTTAAGACTTCTTAAGTTAAAAGTTACAACCATATCAACCTTTACATTATCACTAATGATATGCTTAAAAGCATCACCAACATTTCTTTTTTTCTTACCACCTTGTAGAGTCTTATATAATTCTACTGAGTTGTCTTTATATGTTTGTAAAAATTCTAATGAACTTTTTGCAACAGCTATAGAATTAAAATCTTCTACAATTAAAGCCTGATATTTAAGTTTATCATATATTGCAGATATTTCCAAACGATTGTAGTCTTCATTTGTGGTTATAAACATATTAAAAGAGAGTATAGTTGATATAAAAAACTCTTTATTATCTGTAGCCTCTGAGGCTACAAAGGCATTAATAATTGAACTCATAGTATAACGTGTACTTCTTACAGATATGGCTTGAATACGGTGACGTGCATGTTCTTGAAGTACAGCCCTAGAAGTTCCACGGATTAAAAAACTAAGATTAGCATGTTCTAAAATGGAGTGGTGGAAATATGTCCAAGCTAAATCATCTAAAAGATTTGAATCTTGGAGCTCATTGATAGACTTACACATCTCTTCGTTCGGCATATTTTTTTCTATGTTTTTGATTATTTCATTTTCAGAGTTTGAAAATGAATCATAACAAGTCCTTGCAGCTGCTTCACTAACACCAATCCCAGTATCTTGAAGTAAAACAACTTCAGGTTTAGAATAATCTATACCATATACATTTTCCATTATTATCTCTTTAGTTTATTTGCAAGTATTATATAAAAATAATAGTTAAAAAGTGTTTACATGGTATAGATAATGTACTCCACTTTTTCCAAAAGTTCTTCATTTGTGATTTTATTTGCAACTGCGTATGCTAATGCTGCTCCGACTCCTACCCCTTCTTTAGCCTCACCTTCATCGTATTTTTTTAGTACATCTATATCAGTATTAGCAAAAGAAAACTCAGTATATATAGCGTGAATTTCGTAAGATAAAAAAGATAATATATGTTGAATATCTGAGTTTCTATCCTTAGCTACCCATGCAGTTGTAGCTAGAATTATATTGTCATGCTTTATACGTTGAAGTACATCTTCTCGGAGTTTGTCAGCTATAAGCAAACACGCAGCCATCTGAGTACCACCAGCTAAAACAATTTTAAAACGTCTTGATGCAGTTAGTAAAAAACCAGCACAAAATAGCAACATATTATCACTTACAATACTAAGTTTTTCAAAACTACTCATATCCTCATTTATAAGGGAAAGAGCTTTTTGTATAGTTGTATTTTTAATTGAATCTGGTGAGTTTAAAAARGAAGATGAAAAGTCATTTTTGCAGTCGTATCCAAGTGCTAAGATTGATGCAGTAGCTGTAGTAGTCCCACTTGGTGTACTCTCACCTAAAATTAAGTATGAGCCTTTTAATTCATAACTTTCGCCAGATTTCATACCTTTAATAAACACATCTTTAGCATCTATATTTGCACCCATTGATATATCATTTGATGGAGATATGTCAAAGTTGTGAAAAGTAGTATTTTGCGCCCTTGCTTCAAGACCTAGTTCTAAAATTTCTATAGATGAAAAAGCATTTAGGTTATGCACAGCCCTTGTAATGATAGCTGGACTTGGTACACCTGTTGGGGTCTCAGCTAATTCGCCTAAGGAGTAGACCTTTCCGTTAGTTATAAATTCAGCGTCGAGGGTAGGTGTTAAAGGAATTTTACCGGGAATACCAGCTTGGGTAATCCCCTCAATTAAGCAAGTTTTTGTAACTGATGCTGCAAGTAAAAAGTCAGCCTTTCCGTCAGGCAATGAATCTATCTCGTTTGTAAAAATATTATATGTTTGCACTTATTAAATCTCCGTAATCTATTTTTATTTTAAATGCCTCTTCTAGGCTTATGTCTTTTACTAAGGATAACAAAGTCCGTATAACTCCAGCGTGAGTAATTATAAGTATATTCTCTTGTTTTAATGATTTTAAATATTCAAAAAAGAAAATTTTAATCCTATTTATATAAGTCTCATATCTTTCACCATCAAGTGCGTTTATCCATTGTAAAAAATTTTCGTATTTAAAGTCTTCTGAGTTAATAATCTCATCAAAAGACATACCCTCATGCCGACCCCATGATTTCTCTCTAAGTTTATTTGTATAAATTATATCTTTTTTTAGATGTTTTACACTTTGTCTTACCCTTAATAAATCAGATGCGTATACTAAGTCAAAAGTTTGATTATTTAGTTTTTTACAGATTATCTTAGCATGAGCTTTTCCATTTTTAGATAGTCCTATATTATTATGACCATTATATTTATATCTGTATTTTTMTYKWWSYTNWGTWTKTSTWRGAAKWGTTATTTTCATGAATTTCCTAATATATAGATTCCAAATCAAGTTTGGAATGACGAGCTGATAAGCTTTGGAATGACGAAATACTTTGCATGACGAGTTGATAAGCTTTGGTATTATACCGTCATCCTGAACTTGTACCGAGAGGGTATTACTTCGGGCATTCAGAATCCAAAAACGAGTAATAAATTCAAAAGTATTAATTCCGTCACTTCAATGCAAAAGCCGTAAATATCTCCACTAAAGCCACCATATCTTTTTATAAAAAAGAGTTTTATAAAAAATAATGTTAAAAGACTAAATAGAAGTAATAACCAAGCATCAAAAAAAGTAATAAATAAAATTGTATAAAAAACTGTAATATACATATGTTTTTTTGTAAACTCTTTCTTAGCTAATGTAGCCATCCCGCTTAGACTTACATATGGGTAAAAATAAATAGCAAGGCTAGCATTTAAACGAGAGAGCATCATAATGATTGGCAATAAATACATTGAATCTATATAAGTAAGTGAGGAGGCTTTTAAAATTAAAAAACTCACAGAAAATATCATAGCCATTCCGCCAGTATTTGAATCCTTCATAACCTCTAATGCTTTTTCTTTATGTACAAAAAACCCATCAATAGTATCTGAAAAACCATCTAGGTGTAAAGCCCCAGTTATAAGTACCCAAAGAAAAAATATAATTATCACAAGATGGTTATGTGGGATATATGGGCTTAAAATAGAGTAACATATATACAATAATAGACCTAATAAAAAACCTACTAATGGGTAAAATATAACAGCATAACCGTTTATTCCTTTGTAAAAATCATGTATCTTGAAAAATGGGATTATACTTAACATGGAAAAAGATAAGGCAAAACCTTTTAAAATTTTACTCATTTAATTTTTGTGCTAATTCCAGCTATGGTCTGGTAAACTTCATCACTAGATGAGGCTATTTGTTGGCTTAGTTTTCCGCTAATATCTACAAAAATCCTAGCCAGTTTGTTATCTGGAATTACACCAGTGCCTACATCGTTTAAAACAAAAACAATAGTCCTATCCAGACTTAAAATCTTTTCTAATTCATCTTGCATATCCTGCAAAGTGAAGTAATTATAAAGCATATTATTTATCCACATGCTTACACATTCTATTAGCAAGGGAGCTGTAGAATCTAAGATAATATCATAAAGTTTAAGAGGTTCTTCAACTGTAATAAAATTATCAGCTCGACGCTCTTTGTGCGCATCTATACGCGGTTTCATCTCTGCGTCTACAAACTCAGTTGTTATAATATATATCGGTTTATTTTCTGAAATGTTTAGTATATATTTTTCAGCATTTGCGGATTTACCGCTTTTTATGCCACCGATAAAAAGAGTTTTTGTATTTTTCATATGAAAATTATAATCAGATAAAGTAAGAATAAACTTACTAAAATTATAAAATCAATTTTTGTCCTTATTTGAAGTGCTTTTTTTAAGTCATCTGCTTGTATGTTTTTTCTTCCATTACCAAAATAGGCCTTGTGTTTTATCTTACCAAAGTAAGAAGTGTCACCACCTAATTTTACACCTAAGTATAATGCCATAGCTGTTATTGGATGACCAGCATTAGGACTTTCATGTCTTTTTCCATCTTTATAAAAGGCAAAAATATTTTTTTGTCTAAAAATAAGCATAATCAATACAGCAGTAATTCTAGATGGTATAAAGTTTATAATATCATCTAAAATAGCTGAGGTTTTTCCGTAGTTTATATATCTGTCATTTTTATATCCAACCATTGAATCTAGGGTGTTTATAGTTTTATATAAAATGATTCCGGGCAAGCCAAAAAGAAGTAGGTAAAAAAGTGGAGCTATAACTCCATCACTTAGATTTTCAGCATAAGTCTCAATACCTGCTTTATAAATATCCGATTCACCCATCTCATTTGTGTCGCGGGATACAAGCATAGATATACTAGCTCTTTTATCATTAGAAGTTAGTAGTTCTTTTACAGCCGTATAAAGCATATTGTGAGCTAAAAACATTGATGCTAATATAGATGTTAGGATAATATTCCAAGATGTTAGCAGGGTTAGTAAAAATGTTATAAAACCTATAAAGCTAAGGATAAATATAACAAGTAAAAACCCCCTGAAAATAGAATCCTTATAGTAGTAGTTTTCAAACTTTGTAATCAGCTCACCGATGATGATAATAGGGTGTTTTATAAATTTAAATTCTCCAAATATTTTATCTATAATATAGGCAAAGAAAGCTATTAAAATATTACTCATGAATCTATTTTAGCATTCTTGGGATATTATTTGATTTCGTCCATTTTCTTTGGCTTGGTAAAGTAATTCATCTATTCGTTGTAAGATATTATCATTATCCATAAAGCAAGGGGGTATTATGGTGAGTAATCCTAGTGATATTGTTAGAACATCCACATTTAGACTTGCTTTGTGCTCAATTTTAAGGTCCTCAACTGCCATAATAAGCTTGTTGGAAAACTTTTTAGCCTCTGCAAAGCTTTGCATCTCTGAATAAATAATGATGAACTCTTCACCTCCAACTCTAAAAAGATAATCACCAGGGCGTTGTAGTTCATTTAATACCCCTGTAACTACCTTTTGTAAGGCTTCATCACCTTTAAGATGCCCATATGTATCGTTATATTTTTTAAAGTAATCTATGTCAAACATAGCTATACAAAACATATCACCTTTACGTCTTGCTCGTTTTAGTTCTTTAGAAAATATTTGATTAAAGAAACGACGGTTATAAGCTTGAGTTAATTCATCTTTTATAGAAATTTCTTCAATAAGTTTTTGATCAGTTATATTTTCTTTAATTGATGTAAAACCAGTTATGTTGTTATCTTCAAATATAGGAGTTATATGATTTTTAACCCAATATGTAGCCCCATTTTTATCAATATTTTTTAGTAAACCTGTCCAGTTTTTGCCGCTTAAAATAGTATCCCACATTTTTTTATAGACTGATGATGGGGTATCGTTATTTTTTAGAATACGGTGATTTTGTCCTATAAGCTCATCCCTTGTATAACCAGAGAGTTTAGTAAAAGCTGTACTAACATAGGTAATATTACCATCTATATCAGTACTAGACATACAAACATACTTGTCAACAATTTTTAGTTGATTTTGTAAAGCATCTTTGAATTTTTCCAACTTTTCATGTAGTTTTAGCGGATATTGAGAGAGTATAATTGCAATTGGAAAGGATATAGAAAAAACTATTAGACTCATAATTATTATATAGTGTGTGATATCTTCAGTATGTTCAATAAGTTTTTCTATTTTTTCTTTTATGACAAGTTTCAGACCTTCATTATTTTGAATTATATCACAAAGCTCTGTGCTAAAATATTTTTCTTTAAAGAATAAATTTAAAAGAAAATTATTATTATTTCTATATGTATCTTTATTTATTGAATATTTGATACCTTTTGTTGGTTTAAGGTATTTTGCCCACTCTTTTTTTCCTTCTTCGTATCCAGCAATATTGCTTGTAAGTATATAAGAATCTTTGTCAATTATTGCTACATGGAAAAGTTCTGATTCCATAACTTCATTCAAAATATTTTCCATAAAAATGTTAATTATTAAAATACCTTTGAACTCATTATTAAAGTAATATGCCTTGCCTATACGTAAGGTGGGAGTAATTGGTTTTACTATTTTTTTATGTTCTATATTTAAATCTATATTTGAAAACCAAGTCTTACCCTTAGCAATATTATTAAGTTCTTTAAAATAGTAACGTCCTGCCTTGTTTTGAAGATGTTCTTTATCTACCCTATAAGGTGGAGCACTTATCGAACTTCTATCAATTCTGATTGTTTCATAGCCCTCACTCTCAATAAATCTAAACTGCATTATATTTGAATTTGAGCGTGTTATAGCCATCATAAGACTTGTAATATGTTCCTTTGCATGAGTAGTATATTTTGGGTCACTTTTTATAAAACTATCAAATTCAGGTGTCATATCTATAGCTGTAAGATAATTTTCAAAATTACTAGTTTGTTTGTATAAAAAGTCTTTCTTGCGAATAAGTGTATTTTTTGCTGAATTGTCATACTCTTCATCAATGGAGCTTAGCTGGTAGTATGTACTGACAAATATAGAGATAATCGAAATAACAAAACTGACAGATATAAATAATACACTAAGTAAAAAGCGGTAGTGATATTTACTTGTTTTAGGAATAAATTTTGATAACAAAACAGCCTCCTACCATTATATAAAATAATATGACCCTTTATATAGTATACATGAAAAAGACTTATTTTTATAWASTMTNWACTYWAWAYTNMTMATNNAWWSYSMWWTTYGNNWWTSAANWMCMYATYTWTWYATNYWRYTTWYAWSTKWKRYSMWTKWYYTTATAGCTTTTGCCTTATATTTTTTAAAGTTATACCCATTATAGTCTGGGTTGACTGAAGAAAAAAGCCTAAATCTAAACTCATCATTATCAAAAAGACCATGAATAAAAGTGCCGTATAGATTTTTTTTAATTTGAGCTTTTTTCTTAGTTATGCCATTGTGTATCTCATAACCATCTATTACACAGTTAAAAAGATTATATGTAGCTTTTTTTACTATTTTTTCTTTTTGAAATGTCACCTCACCTTTAAAACGCCCAAAACCATTTATTTCATTAGTATTAGATTCTATTTGGAATGGGTCTAATATTTTTTCAAACATCATCTCATAACCACCACAGATAGCTATTATTGTTTTTTTCTTGTCCAAAAGATGTTTTGTAAAACCCCTTTTCTTTAGCCATTGCAAATCCTCAATTACAAGTTTACTACCTGGAATTATAAGTAAATCGCAAGATGATACTTCACTAGGACTGGATATGAAAGACAACTCAATTTCATTATCAGCTACTAAAGGCTCAAAATCTGTRAAATTACTAATAAAAGGAAGTTTGATTACTCCTACTTTTATAATGCTTTTTGATGTATCTTGAGTATAACCCATAAGTGATGCACTGTCTTCAAAACCGAGATTAAAGGGCTTAAATGGAACTACCCCAAGGACTTTGATAGCAAATTTATTTTCAATAATATTAACACCCTCATCAAAAAGAGACATATCACCTTGAAACTTATTTACAATAACCCCAATTACATTTTTTCTCAACTTTTTTGGTAGTAAGTTATACACACCATATATAGAAGCAAAAACACCACCTCTTTGAATATCTGCAACTAAAATAATTTTTGTGTCAAATTCATTTGCTATATAGATATTAGAGAGATCCTTATGCATTAAGTTAAGCTCAACTGGGCTACCTGCACCTTCGGCTACTATACAATCGTACTCAGTTTGTAAGTGTTTGAATGCTTTTTTTACCTCTGGTTTAAGTGTTTTAATGTCACGGTAATAAGACCAAATATCTTTATTGCCAATACTTTTTCCATTTACAATCAAATGAGCTTTAGACTTTCCGCCAGACTTTAAGAGTATCGGATTCATAAATGGTGTAGTCTTTAGGTTTATAGATTCTGCGGCAAAATATTGTGGAATTGCAATCTCCCCTCCTTCACCAGTTACCTGAGAATTATTAGATACATTTTGTGCCTTAAAAGGTGCTACCTTAATTCCACGGTGGTGAAGTAAATAAGTTATAGCAAAAGATAAGGTTGATTTTCCAGCGTCAGAGCTTGTTCCGAATATACTAAGTGAGTTCATATTTTTATCTTCTTTAGTGCTTTTATTAGTTTTTTGTGAGAGTATTTATTTTTAACTGCAAAACGTAAATAATTATTAGATAAAAAGTCAAAACTTCCACATGTCCTTGCAAGTATATTTTCTTTTAAAAGAGAGCTGAAAATCTTATCTGCTATTTCAGATTTTGTAAGGAAAAAATTACTGTCACTTTTATATATTTTATCAAAAAGTTTTGAATTTTTTAAAATCTGAAATAGCTCTTTCTTATTTTTTTTATGGAGTTTTTTGCTTTTTTTATCAAAATCAAAATCTAGCAGTCTTTGGTTTAAAAAAGCTACATCAAAAGATGACAAAGCCCACATAGGTATACTTAAGTTTTTAATGTTTGATTTATGTGAAAATATAGCACCAATTCTTACTCCAGCACAGGCATAAAATTTGGAAAAAGATTGGATTATATATAATTTTTTATTATTTTCTATTTGGCTTCTAAAGTATTTTAAGTCTTCAAATTCTATAAAAGATTCATCCAAAATAATTGTACATTTTTGCTCCTGCCAAATAGCAAATAACTTTTTTAAATCATAATATTTTCCATCAGGCGTAGATGGGTTTACAAAGACTACAACTGAGTCTTTCTTTGGCTTTTTATATAAGTCCTTGAACCTATTTATTTTATAGATTTTTTTATCTTTTTTAACAGCTTTTTCATACTCACCATATAATGGTGCATATAGATAAACATTCTTTTCTTTAAGATGTTTAAAAAGTTCAAATATAGCTGAGGTAGCTCCATTAAAAAGAGAGATTTGATTTTTATTTATCTTATATTTTAAAGATATAGTATTCTTTAAATCAGAGTAAGTACTATCTGCATATTTGACTAACATATTATTAGTAGCTTGTGTTTTAATTTTTGGGTTATAGAAGTTTATATTTGAAGAAAAATCTATAATTTTTTCTGCATGAATGTTTAAATCTTTTGCATATTTGTATATATTTGCCCCATGTTTCATAATAATTCTTTTGCTCTTAAGGTGTTTTTATATTTCTTTACACGTTTAAGTGCATAAAAATGAGATGCAATCTTCATCTTTTTTAGAATAGTTTTTTTATGAAGTTTTTTTGGAGCATGTTGGTTATATGCATTTAAAAACAGGTTGATAAAGTAATTATTATGCGAGCGTGCATCAAAACCAACTAATGCTACTGCTACGTCAAAAGCAAAAGTTCCGCATGAACTATCTATAAAGTCAAATACGCCAATTTTTGTACCTTCAAAAACAGTATTATCTTTAAATATATCACCATGAATCAGGGCATCATTTTGTAGAGTAAATTTTTTTAAAAATTCAAATTTTTTGTAATATCTGTAAAAGTTATGTTTTGTGTATCTTAGGGCATGAGTTACTTCTTTTTCTACAATGATATTTGATTCACAGTTCTTTTTAGATGTTTGCTTATGAAGTTTGGCTAAAAATCTTGCAATAGCTTGAATATGGTATGAACGTACATTCCTTGGTTGATATCCTTTTAGTCTTTCATATAGATACCAAGATTGATTTTCTTCTAGACATATTGGTACATTTAGACCAACTGATTTTAGCTCAGATAAAAGAGCTATATCTTGGTCTATTTTAGTTTGTATATCTCTTTCATATTTTTTTAGAATATAACTTTTATCCAAGGTATAAACTATATATGTAGTGTCTATAATACCAGAGTAAGTTGGAGTTATTTTTATAAAGTTAAATGATGGAAATATTTTATTTAATTCATCTAATGAGATTAATGTTTTTACACCCATCTATTAGATACTGTACACTCTTGTAATGTTTTTTCATCTTTCCATTTTGCAGTTTTAAGTTCAGGTTCTTTGTAAAATTCATCTACATAACCAAGAGCTAAATATGCAACAAGCTGAGTGTTTTTAGGGGCATTGAGAGTTTTTAGAACTTTTTTCTCATCTAAGATACTTATCCAGCCAAGACCAATATTTAAAGCCCTTGCCATTAACCACATGTTTTCAACTGCACAAACTACGCTATATTCACCCATTTTTTCTATACTTGTCATTCCAATAGTTGGCTCATTTGGATACTCATAAAAGACGGCAATATTTATTGGTGCTTCTTTTATTCCCTCTAGTTTTAATTCTTTATAAATTTTTTTATCTTTAAAAATGTTTTTTGCTTTTTCATTTTCAATATCAAAGTTTTCTCTAATCTCTTTTTTTATTTTTTCATCATCTATAACAACAAATTTCCAAGGTTGAGAGTAACCAACAGATGGTGCATGAATAGCGCTGAATAAGATTTTATCTATATCTTCTTGTGGGATTTTTTCACTTAAAAAGTTATTACCTCTAACATCACGTCTGGCTAAAATAATATCTTGTAGAGTTTGTATCTGTTTATTCGTAAATTTCATATTTCTTCTTTTTATTATTTATTTTTTCAAGTTTGTCTACTATTTTTGTAACCACTAAGTCCGAGGTTACATTTAAAGAGGTCCTAGCCATATCTAAGATTCTATCAACTGCAACTATTAAAGCCATATACTCAACTGGTAAACCAATCTGATTTAATATAACTACCATCATTACAAGTGATGCTGATGGCAAAGCTGCTACACCTACGCTAAGAGCTACCACTGTAACGCCGAGAAGGACTTGGTCTGCAAAAGACAAACTAACACTAGCTAAGTTAGCTATGTATAATACTGCTACTGTAAGATAAGCTGCAGTACCATCCATTGATACAGTAGCTCCAAGTGGCAGTACAAATGATGCGGTTTTAGAATCTACATCACCCATCTCTTCTGCTACTCTCATAGATACAGGTAGAGTTGCGGCAGATGATGCAGTTGAAAATGCCATAATTGGAGCCTCCCTTACATCTGAAAGATATTTATAAGGATTCGTTTTAATAATAAAAGCCATAAGCGCTGGTAGGGTAATTAGTGCATGAAAAAGTATAACCCCTATAACTACTAATATATATCTCCATAAACCAAGTACGACATCTACACCCTGATCAGCTATTACATAAGAAATAAGTGAAAATACACCAATTGGCGTCATATAAATAACCCATTCAGCTATTTTAAGCATAGCCTCTGAGACAGATTCAAAAAATTTAACTAAGGGTTCTTGTTGTATTGGTTCTAAAAACAATGAAGATATAGCAAATAAAATTGCAAAAACTATTATTTGCATCATTGAGCCATTTGATAATGCATTAAAAATATTTGTAGGTATAAAAGAAAGAATCATAGTCTCAAATGAAAAAGGGGCTATAGTGCCAGCTTTTGTGAACTCTAAACCTTTACTAAGTACAGGTTCCCCAATATTAAAAATATTCATAGCAAATATGGCTACTAATACAGCTAAGGCTGTAGTTAAAATATAAAGAGATATAGTCTTTAGACCAATAGTTTTAAGGTGTTCTAAGGAGCCAAGACCTAGGATAGATATATATATACTAGAAAAAACAAGTGGGACTACTAACATTTTTAAAAATGATATAAACATATCACCAATAAGTTTTTGTTTTATTGCTAAATCTGGTAAAAAACTACCAAATAATACACCAAGAATAATGCCTAAAATTACTAATGTATTTGTGCTTGAGTAATTTTTTAGTTTTTTAAGCAATAGCTATCCTTTTGATGTAAGAATTATACAATAAATCTAATATAATTTTTTTTAGGGTAAAATACTTAGATTAAATATAAATATTAAAGGAAATATAACTATGCATATAGAAGCAGGTGTAGTAGCAGGGGCAAAAATGCTACTAAGTTATGGGACAGCAGCAGGAGTATTAGGTTTAAGTGTAAAGTTGGCTTATGACAACATGAAAGAAAATACTTTATTATCTTTAATCTTAAAGAGTGTAATAGCTACTATAGTAGTATTTACCTCTTTTGAGATTTTACCACATTATCCAATTGGTGTATCTGAGGTACATCTTATTTTAGGTACTAGTATATTTTTGGTATTAGGTTTAGCTCCAGCTGCTATTGGTTTAGCACTTGGTTTAGCTATACAGGGTCTATTTTTTGCTCAGTTTGATTTACCTCAGTATGGAATTAATGTAACTACATTACTTGCATCTATGCTGGTTTTAAACTTAGCTGTTAAAAAAATAGTTCCAGCTAAGACTGCATATAAAGATATATCATATTCTCAAATGTTAAAAATGTCAGTAGTATGGCAGGGTGCTGTAGTATCATGGGTTGCATTTTGGGCCATTTACGGTCAAGGATTTGGAGCTGAGAATTTAAGTTCTGTATTTACTTTTGCATCTGTATATATGGGTGTAGTTATAATAGAACCTATAATTGACATGGTTATCTTAACTGCAGTTAAAGCATTTAACAAAACAAATGAATGTTTTATGCTTTTTGATAAAAGACTTTGTAAGGCATAGTTCTTAAAATCTTTTTACCTAGGGCTTTAAAGCCCTAGTTTTTTGATTTCTACTTCTATACTGTCTCTAAATATTTTTCTTACCATATCTTGACCAAGTAGGTTAAATTTCGCAGTGCCATCTAAAGGTGGCGTTATTGAAGAATCACAATATTGAGAAATTTCTTCAGWTATCTCTATCATATCCTTAAAGTAGTGGTTCCCACTAACTAGTAACATTGGAACTACTTGAACCTTTAGTTTAGGATTTTTTTCTAAACGCTCTAAAATATCTCTYTTAATAGCATCTTTTACAGCATAAAAAGGAAACTCACCTTCAAGTGAGCATGTAAGATTGTTTTTATTTATCATCTTTAAAAAGTCAGCTGTGTATGATACTGATTCTAAACCATTTAGATTTAAAACAGGTACACCGTGAATTACATAAAGGTTGATTATATCATCGTGCCCCTTGCGTATAGTATCATCAAGATTTTTTAAATAAAGTGAAGTCTCTTTAGTTTTTTGTAAAAGGGGGTTAGTATAACGGATGTTAGCCAAAGAAAATTTCTTAAAACCTTTTACCATACGGATTAAAATTTCATGCTCGTCTGTAGGAAAGATATTTACAGATACAACTATATAGTGTTTATAACCCTCCATATCTACATCAGCCATAACCTGAGGAAGATTTTTATAAATTTTCCCCTCTTTTGCTAACTCTTTGATAACCATCTTTGAAGAAAAAGCAGTAAATACTGGGGTACCATCAAATTGTTCTTTTATATATTCTTCAAATTTAAAATACTTATTTTGTTCAATAACTGAACCAAAACAAGAAAGTATTATCGCTGTACCTTTGTTATAGTGCCTATATCTTTTCATGAAAATCCAAATTTTTTAAACATTATAAAGAGATAACTTGAAAAAGGTATTAGTTATACAAAGAATAAGCTCAAAATAAAGAAAAATAAACCCTCTAATGATTTTTTTATAGTTTTAAAAATTCTTTCTCAGCATCTTTTTCAAGTGTTTATAACGTTCCTCGTTTTTGTTATCTCTTAAATGCTCAATCTAATTTTACCAGTTGTAAATTGGTGAATTAACATCTGAATTAAATTTTGGTAAGGGATAGAACTTTCTAATGATTTTCTCTTAAGTTCATACAAATCATTTTCTGATATTCTTATTGAAATTGCTTTTTTCTTTTGATGTTTAATAATTGATTGTAGTTCTTGTGTTCTTTGTAAAATATTACCTTTACTTTCCCATTCTCCATTCTCTACACTTTTTAATATGTCAAGTTCGAATTCATCTAAATTAGCCATTGTTAGCTCCTTTTGAATATTTTTTATTCATCTTTTTTGATGGAATGATTGTTTTTAAAAATATTTCATCTTCAGTTTCAACATAAGGCACTAAGTAAAGATAGTCCTTAATTCTTATGAAAATAATAAAAATATCTTGGTTCGGATATTTCTCTTTATTTGGATGAGAAATATCATCAAGTAAATCACCATTTTCTAGTGATAAGATAACATCTTCAAAGCCAATGCCTCTTTCTTTTTTCAAGAGTTCGTTTTTTTCATAACTATTTATTCAACATCATTATATATAGAGTA
This sequence comes from Sulfurimonas sp., assembly GCA_002733155.1. Classification (GTDB taxonomy): domain Bacteria; phylum Campylobacterota; class Campylobacteria; order Campylobacterales; family Sulfurimonadaceae; genus Sulfurimonas. Next base: position 99,976 of record NVUO01000007.1, on the reverse strand, counting down.
AGCTTAAAATAGATGATTAACTATTACCGTTAATGATAGTTATTTTAAATTATTCACATAAAAGTATGCTAAATTGTCATATATTTGCATTATTTTAAATTTTTGACATATATTTCTTAAATATATATAGATTGTTAATTTTCTCAGGTATAAATAACAGCCTCAAATGATTGTTAAATGAACATATTTTACATAACGCTCATGATTATACTTAAGCGAAGGTTTTAGCTATGGAAGTTAAAATAAAATTATTTTACTTAGTTCGAGATAAGATTAGATTTCATATAATTACTTATTAGCAAACACTTCAAATATTTTGCTAAAATACATTTATGAAAAAAGCATTAGTTGTATCAGCGATAGCATCAAACCAAGGTAAGACTTTACTTACAATGGCACTTTTAAATTATTTTAAAAAGTCTGTACGTCCATTTAAATGTGGGCCGGACTTTATAGACCCTCAGTTTCATGAAAAAATTGCTAATACCCCATCTGTAAACCTTGATGCATACATGATGAATGAGCAACAACTTAGGTGGATATTTTCTAAATACTCTGATAAAGATGTAAGTATTTGCGAGGGTGTTATGGGTTATTATGATGGTATGGATAAGGGTTCATCGGCTTATGATATAGCAAAAATATTAAATATTGCATCCCTGCTTATCCTTGATGCTAGTGGAAGTTACATAACTATTGCCGCTGTTTTAAATGGTATGAAATCTTTTAGAGAAGACAACACCATAAAAGCAGTAGTTTTAAACAAAGTATCTTCAAAAATGCATTATGAACTTGTTAAAAAACACATAGACTTAGAGTGCAAAGGCATAGTTGTAGTTGGTTGGATAAAAAAAAATTTAGAATCTATTAGTTCACGTCATTTGGGACTTGATTTAGAAGACTTAGAATCTAAGGACTTGGAAAATATTTCACTAGATGTATTAAAAAACATAGACATAACCTTACTTGAATCTATGATGGAAATCAACATAGCAGAAGTAAAAAATTATCCATTTAAAGACATAGTTCAAAAAGATGAAAAATGCGCACTTGTAAAAGACAAAAACTTCTCGTTTCTTTATTTTGATAATTTAAAGTATCTCCAAGAGCTTTACTCAGATGTAGTCTTGGTAGATTCAACTAAAGATGAAGAAATTCCTACTGATGCAGATATGGTAATAATTGTTGGTGGATATGTAGAAACAAACGAGAGTTATGCAAGGGTAAAAGAATCTACTAAATTTAAAAATTCATTACATATACATGCAAATAAAAAGAAAAGCATATACGCTGAATGTGCAGGTTTAATTTACCTAGGCAAATGCATAGACGACAAAGAGATGAGCGGTATTTTAGATATAGAGTTTAAGCTTGGTAAAAAAAGGGAGCGTTTGGGTTATTATATTGGTTTAGACTATAATACAAATGAACTTAGTCGCGGTCATGCCTTTCATTACTCCTACATTACATCAGCTCCAGAGGCAAACATAGGTTTATATAAGTCTTCAAAAAAGATGATTAAAGATGCTGGTTATAAAAAAGATAATATAATTGCTACTTACTTACATACAATGTGGAGAGTTTAATATGTGTGGATTTTATGATGATGAACAAAAGATAAAAAAAGGTGATAAGGCACTTTACAAAAATGAAAATATTACTATAGTCTCAGCTAAGCACTTAAGTGAAAACAGGACTATGGACATTACATATATAGCAGAAAATGATGTCTTACAGAAAATTTTAAACATTCCCTACAAAACATCAGGTTTTGGTCTAAGTTTAGTTCAAAGACTTATTTAGCTTCAATAATACTTGCTAAATCTTGTACTAAATCTATAGCTTTTACAGCTGTGATAGTATGATTTTTTAAACTAACTACAATGATTTTTTCTTTATCCATACCAGATTTATAAGAACTTGCAATAGCCTCATCTTCTATGATTAATACTGTATGTTTAAAATCTTTTAGACCTGGTTTAATAAATAAACTTCTGATAATTGAAGGAGCTGAACTAATATCAGCTACAAATACTGTTTTATTATCACTAAGGTATGAAGGTTTTTTTGTAGCAAAAAAGTCATTACACTTATGTCCAACATCTTTAGAAAAAGCAAAAACTACAGTTTTTGTATCAGCAGATAATGTATGAGATTTTTCATTTTGATCATTTAATCTTAAATCAGCTAGACTTTTTGACACAACTAATTTAGGTTCAACAGATGCTGAAAGCGCCTTGTTTGAATTACATCCTATAAAAATAAAACTTACTAATAGGGCTAAAATTATATTTTTCATTATTTCTCCAGTAGAGGGCGTGACGCCGATTTTTTTATTATAATACAAGATTGAGATTGAGATTTGTACTTAAAAAAAAACTACTTTTTTTTATTAATCATTTTTGAAGTAATTAAAGAGTTATATTGCACATTTAGTTTATAAAAAAAGAAAAAATAAATGACAAAAAAAGAAGAAAAAAGTTCCCTACCAGGCTCTGTTGGTGAGCACAAACTACAAAAAGTTTTTTTCACAGAATCTAAGGCAGAAGGCTTTTACAATAAACAGATGTTAGATTATTTGAGCCAAGGTATGCAAGAGTTTATAAATAAACAAAGCATGGTATTTATCTCAACTTCTGATAAACACGGGGAGTGCGACTGTTCACTCCGTACAGGGAAAAATGGTTTTATATTAGTACTTGATAAACACAGACTTATATACCCTGAGTTTAAAGGTAATGGGGTAATGGCATCTATGGGCAATATCTCTGAAAATGCGCATATAGGTCTGCTATTTTTGGATTTTTTAGAAGATAAGGTTGGTTTGCATGTAAATGGCAGTGTAAAATTTTTATCTAAGTTTGATATGGATACTGTCTTAGATAAKGCTAGTTTAGAAAAAGTAAATAATCTAAAACTAACTAAAAAACAAGTCTCTTGGATTCTAGTAGAGGTTGAAGAGGCATATATACATTGTTCTAAAAATATTCCGCTTTTTAAAGAAAATAAGGATAAAGAGGAACTAAACAAAGCAAGACCTGTAGATTATTTCAAACTTAGCTGATTTAGTATTAAAAATTTAAATATATATGTCCTTAATTTATATTAGATATAATCTATTTAAAAATAAACGGACTACTTTATGAATTTTGAACAACTAGAACCACCAATCAATATTGGCGATGCTATAAGTATTAAGTCTTTTGAGATGATCCAAGCAGAAGCTGTTGAGTATGATGGTTTTTCTAGATTTGATGATAATGAAAAAGCCTTAGTTGAGAGATTAATCCATACTACTACTTGTTTTGATCAGGTTATTGATAATATCTATTTTTCAAATAATGCAATGATAAAACTAAAAGAACTTTTAGAGAAAAAAGCAAAATTAATAGTAGATACAAATATGATTCGTTCAGGTCTGTCTAAATTTTATCTTGATAAATATGAAAATGAAGTTATCTGTTATGTAAATGAGCCTGAAGTTTTTGAGATGGCAAGAGTAAATGAGACTACACGTTCATATGCAGCAGTTGAATTAGCTATAGAAAAGTTCAAAGATGAGCCAATGGTATTAGCTTGCGGAAATGCACCAACTTACATTTATGCAGCTATAAATGCACTTATAAGACTAAATGTTAATCTAGACAATGTAATACTTTTACTTTTCCCAGTTGGTTTTGTAAATGTAGTTGAATCTAAGCACTATGGAAAAGATTTTATGAATCACTACGGAGTTGAGGGAATTATTTTAGAGGGTCGTTATGGAGCTTCAACTATGGTAGTAGCCTCACTTCATGCTGCATATAGACTTATAAAAGATTATGACAGCGAATTTGGAAAGTATAATGGCAAGTAGTTTAATTAACTCACATTCTAGTTCTACTTATGGAAGTAATCCCGTAAAAAAAGGTGAAGTTCGTTTAAACGAGATGGGCTCAGAGGTAGTTGAGGGTTATACCTGTAAACCTAAAGATTTTGATGCTTCTCGACCAATTATGCATTATAAAACTCTTTTATTATTATGTGATGATGAGAGATGTGGCAAGGCTGGTAAGATTGACAAAGCTACACATCTAAGAGATATTTTAAAAGATATGGATTTAAACAAGGGCGAGAATCGTATCAAGATCTCTAGAACTGGATGTTATGGAGCTTGTAGATACCGCCAAGTTTGTCAAGTTACTGAAAATACTCAGGCTAATGGTGAGCCTAAAAATAATGCACTTTGGTTAAAACATACACACCAATATACTGATGATGAGTGGCGTAATATTTTTAAACTATTAGTTGATGGAAAAATACTTGTGAACGAGTTAGGCGATGAAGCTTTTATACCAATGAAAGTGTATAGCTAGTATATATGTCTAAAGAGCTTCGTAGTGGCTATACAACTGGTACACATGCTACGGCAGTATTTTTGGCTTGTTTGTATGAGTATTATGAAGATAAGTATTTAGAAAATCTTGAAGYTATTTTGCCAAAGGGTGATAAGGTCATCATAGATGTCAAAAGAGAAAAAGAGTATGTATATAGTAGTATAAAAACCGATAATGATGATTTGGATGTAACTAAAGGTTGTTATATAGATGTTAGTTTGTCAAAAACTAGACCTATGAACTTAAAAGTCCAAGAACCAACAATCTTGGAGATAAATAAGACTAAAATTTATGTATACGCAGGTGATGGCATAGGTATAGTTACAAAAAAAGGTCTTAAGATAGAGCCTAATTTTCCAGCTATAAATCCAGTCCCACTAGATATGATGAAGATAAATTCTCGTGATATTATCAAAGATAATTCTGATGAACTTTATGTTGTATTTTCTGTAAAAAATGGTGAAATTATTGCAAAAGATACAGCAAATGCGAAAGTTGGGGTTATCGGTGGTATATCTATTTTGGGTACACGTGGTATAGTAAAACCTATATCAGCTGATGCCTACTTAGATTCCATAAAAGCTGAGGTCTCAGTAGCAAATGCTAGTGGTTCTAAAGATATAGTATATACACTTGGAAATACTGCACATGATTATGCTAATGCTAATTATGATGAAACTATAGTAGTTGAGATTGGTAATTTTATTTATGATGGAGCAGCTCAACTTGTAGATACTTCCTTTGAAAAGATGATATTTATATCTAGTGTAGCAAAGATGTGTAAGATTGCCCAAGCTTGTAAAAATACTCATAACCGTTTTGGTGGTATAAACTTTGATGAGGTTAAGTTATGGCTAAAAAAAGAGATAGATGTAGACCTAGGCTCTGATGAGTATCTGACTTTAAAGGCAGTTTTACAAAAACTTTACCCTGAACAAAAAAAACTATTTATAAGTTTTTTAGCTTATAAAGCTAGTGAAAATTTTAAAAAGTGGTTATTAGAACTAAAAATAAATATAAAAAATATAGAGATTATTACACTAAATGGAAAAAATATTTTTAAAAGGGAATTAAAATGGTAACAATAGCAGGCACAGGTATGGGTGATTATAATTTTGACAATATAAATTTAGATTTTTCTAAGTATGACAAAATCTTTTGTGATCAAAATTTTGTACATGATTTAGATAATGTAGTTAGTGGTAGTTTTAAAGTAGTAAAAGAGGCTATATTAGACAATCTAAATAAAGAGATTCTTTACATAGTATCTGGTTCGCCTACATTTTTCTCAGGTGCTATATTGATTATAAATGTACTAAAAAAAGAAAAAATAGCTTTTAAAATCATAGATAATACTTCATCTCTAAACTATATGTTAGCAAAAGAGGGTGTTAGTTTGGTGAAAACTGGCATAGTTACCCTACATGGAAAAACTAACCTAGACTTAGAAAACTTTTTAGTAAAAGATTATACATTTATAATCTGCGATGAAAATACACCAAGACTGATAAAAGAGGCTACAGAATTTTTAAATGAAGAAGATTTTAGTATAACCTTAGGTGAACAATTTGCTTATAAGGATGAAAAGTTCTCAAGCCCTAGCTTAGATTTTATGCTAAAAAATCCTCCCAAAATGCCTTTTTCACTACTGCTAAAAAAGAACTATAAGACCCTTCCAAATATCTCAAGTGAAGATACAATTGAGCATGAAAATGGAATGATTACCAAAACTTACAAAAGACATATATCACTTCAAARCCTAGACTTACAAGCAAATATGTTGATGTGGGATGTTGGGGCTGGTAGTGGCTCGGTTAGTATAGATGCTTACAAACGTTATAAGGTCAAGTCTATAATGTTTGAGAAAAATGAAAAACGCGCAAAGATGATACAAAACTCTTTAAATAAACATAAAATTTTAAGTACAAAACTTTATATTGGCGAGGCTAGCCAAGATTATAAAAAAGAGCAGAGTACACCTGAACGTATCTTTATTGGTGGCGGAGGAGATAAGGTAATCTCAGAATTAGATTATCTTTATACTCGTTTAGCAGATGGTGGTTTAATGCTAGCTAACTTTGTAACACTTCAACACCTAACAWYRKSKNAYAANNCAGWTTYRAMMRWAGMAGATATAAAATTTGATATAAAAAGCATATCTTTAACAACTTATAAAATGAGCTTGCTTATGCCAGAGCCTGAGAGAGTTATGCACCAGATAATTGTTAAAAAAGAAAGTCTAACAGAGTAGACTAATGATATATTTTATAGTGTAATGCAATAGACTTAGTGAAAAATAGCTTTGTAGTTTCTGATGATATTGAGATAGATTTTTAGAATAAAATACCACTTTGCTTGTTTGAATTTTTATATTGATTATCATAAAAATTAATTGACAATATATCTAAATAGATATACAATAGTATATATAAAGTACTAAAGGAAATGAAGATGGCAACAGTAAAAAAACTTATATCTTTAGACGCATCGCTAGCATTAGAATTAGAAAGCGTTGCAAAAGCTCTACATAAATCACAAAAAGATGTAATAGAGAGTGCTTTGGACTTTTACTTTGACTATACAGATAGTGTTGTAGCCGATAAAGTAACTAAAGATATTCACGATGGAGTAATGAAAGTTCATGATAGTGAGGATGTATATARCGAACTTGGCATTGAAATATGAAGATAAGATATTCTGATAAATCTGTAAAAGATTTAAAATCTTTTACTCACCCAGATAGAATACTTGTCGCTAAAAAAATAGAATATCTTTCTCAAAACTTTGAGCTTTTAAAAGAGTCAAAAAAAGTAACTCAACTAAAAGGTTGTGAGTTTGAAAACCAATACAGGTTTGTTGTAGCAAAAAAAATACGTGTTTTATTTAGTATAGAAAATGATGTACTTGTAGTTCTTGTTTTGCGAGTTGGATTTAGAAAAGATATTTATAAATAAGGCAATATAATATATGAAAGCTTATGGATTAACAAAAATTGCACAGGTTTTAAAACTAGATTTAGCATGCATATTCTTTTAATAAAATTTAAACATCTTAAATGTATTTTATGAAATCAAGTCTTGTTTTTAGAAGATAAAGGAATTAAGTATATTATGAATATTATTCTAAATAAGGAAACAAATGATTAAATTTGTAGGGGCTGGTCCTGGCGATGTAGAACTTATAACTGTAAAGGGAATGAAAGCTCTTCAAGATGCAGAGGTAGTGCTTTATACTGGCTCATTAGTGCCAAAAGAACTACTTACTTGGTGCAAAGATGGTACGATTATTGAGAATTCGGCTGATATGGATTATGAGGATATATTTTCTTTTATAAAAAAACACTCAGATAAAAAATTTGTTCGTCTTCATACTGGGGATAGTTCTGTTTTTTCAACTACAGCTGCTCAAGTTGAATTTTTAAGAGAAAATAAAATTGAGTTTGAAGTCATCCCTGGAGTTACTGCAGCCTTTGGAGCTGCCGCATCTGTAGGAATTGAGTATACAATCCCAGGTGTATCTCAAACTTTAATTATCTCTCGTGTAGAGGGGCGTACACCAAACCCTGAAAGCCTAAAACAATTACTTTCAAATAAAAATAGCTCTTTTGCTTTTTACCTATCTATAGCTTTAATCAAAAAACTTCGTGAGACTTCTTATGAACTAGGCTACAGTAAAGATACCCCTTGTTGGGTAGTTGAAAAAGCTACATGGGCTGATGAAAAAATTTATAAGGCTAGTATAGAAAATATACAAGAAAAGGTATCGCATATTAAGGGTGTAGCTTTAATTTTATTTGGAGATTATTTACATCAAAAAGCAAAAGTTGAATCTCATCTTTATGATAAACAATACAAAAAAGAGGGCGAAAARGCCACAAAGTCGTTGTAAGGAGACAAATATGCGCATAGCAATTGCTACTATAAATAATCCCTCATTAGAGGCAGCAAAAAAACTATTACCAGTTTTAAAAAATCACGATTGTACAGTTTTTAATAAAAGTGAAGAAGGTGAAGGTTTTGTTATCTTCGATAAGGTTGATGATATTATGCCAACTGCATGGGCAGAGTTTGATGCCCTTATATTTATAATGGCTACTGGGGCAGTTATTCGTAAAATTGCACCACACTTAAAAGACAAGGCTACTGATCCAGCTGTAATTATAATGACTTTAGATTTACAGAGAATTATACCACTTGTATCTGGTCACTTAGGTGGTGCAAACGAGCTTACACAAGAGATAAGCGAAGCTATAGATGGATGTGTTAACTTTGTTACAACTGCATCTGACCAGATAAAAGTAATTGCCTTTGATATGTTTGCCAAAAAAATGGGATATGGGATAAGTAATCTTAAATCATTAGCAGTAGTTGCAAATAGAATTATAAACAAACAAATAGTGCAAGTTGTAACTTATCCATCTATAGAACAAGAGTTGAAAAATTTTGAGGGATATAAGGATGGATGTATAAACTTTTTTGCACCAGATAATTTAGAAAATTTTRATTTTGAAGTTCCAACTGTATATATTTTGCCTCAAAAAATAGCAAACGATTCTTTACAGCTTCATCCAAAGTCTATTAGTTTAGGACTTGGTATGAATAGAAATACTCCAGCTAAAGAGATAAAACTAGCTGTAAAAAGATTTTGTTTTGAACATTCACTAGACTTAGAATCAGTAAGCTGTTTTGCATCTTTTGAAGCTAAATCAAATGAAATTGGTTTATTAGAATATGCCAAAAATGAAAACAAAGACTTGAAGTTTTTTAATGAAGAAGAGATAAATTCTTTAGAAGAAAACTTCTCACCATCTCAGGCTACAAAATTTTTCAATATAAAAGGCGTAGCTGAACCAGCTTCACTTTTAGCATCAAATACAAAAACATTATTTATTAGTAAAAGAATTTATGGATCTGTAACTGTTGCAGCTTCTTTTTAGCAAGTAGAAGATAATCGTGATAAAAAGGAGAATATTATGGGTAAATTAACATTAGTATCAACGGGAGCTGGCGGAAGCCGCTACCTTACAAACGAAGCTATAGATGCAATAAATAGTGCGGATTTAATAGTAGCATATACAAAATATGCAAAAGATTTACCAGAATTACTTGGTGACAAAGAAGTTTTTACTACACCTATGACTAAAGAGATTGAACGTGTATCTTACGCAGTTGAGCAGGCTAAAAAAGGTCGCAGGGTAGCACTATTGTCAAATGGTGATGCTAACGTATATGCAATGGGCTCATTAGTAGTTGAGTTAATAGATGTAAATGATTATTGGTCTGATATAGATTATATCTCATTACCTGGAATCTCATCAGTATTAGCCTTAGCATCTGAAGTTGGTGCGCCACTAAGTCAAGACTTTTGTCTTATATCTCTTTCAGACAGGTTAACTGATGCAAATTTAATTCAAAAAAGAATTAAACTATCATTAGAATGTGATTATGTTATAGCTATTTATAACCCAAAAAGTAAAAGTCGCCTAGATCCATATATTGGTATGCTTGAAAAGTTATCTACAGTTGAAGAAGATAGAGTTGTCGTAATTGCTAGAGACTTAGGGCGTGAGAATCAGTTTATTAAAACTATAACAGCAAAAGAGCTTATAGATGCTGGTGCACAAAACACAGATGTAAATATGTCTACAACCTTACTTATTGGAAACTCAACTACAAAACTAACAAAAGATGGAAGAGTTTTAACTCCACGTGGTTATTTAAATAAGTATGATTTAAGTGGTGAGAAAAAAGACGGTTGGAGAAAAGAGACTTAGTCTTTTTGTCACGGCTGTTTATACAACTACTTCCGTCACCATGAACTTGATTTCCGTCATCCTGAACTTGATTCAGGGTCTAATTCATTGTATTAGATTCCAAATCAAGTTTGGAATGACAATATTTTTCGACAATATTTCTCGCTGTATGAATCAGCCCTGGTCTCTTTGTGCAAACTTTAAAAATAGGGTCATATATCTTGTGACCTTGTCTATTTTTGATGGTGTAATAATTTCATTAGATAAGTATAAGTTTTCAAATGTATAAAAATCACCTTCACCTAATTCTTTTGTATCCATGCCTATTTTAGGACGCATAAGTATTTCGGTTGTTTTTACATTTTTTCGTGGATTAATTGGTTTTATTATTAACTGTTCATCACCTAAACAAAGTGCTTTTTTCGCTTTCGCAGATGCAGCGCTAAAAGATGTAACCCCAGCTATAACCTCAGAGTTAAGATAATACTCTTCGTTTGCTTCTTTGATTCTATGAAGTAGATAGTAGATACTTGAATATACACCAGCATCCCCAAGGGTTACAAAACAAACTTTTTTATATTTATCTAAAGAATCTAGGATTATCTTAGCTTCATTATCCCAGTCTTTTTCTATAAAATGCATAGGTGAGTAAACTGGAACTATTGTTTTTTGTATATTTAAAAGTTCTAGAGCCTCAGATACTATTTTGTAAGATATAGATTTATCAAATGAGTTATTTTCACTTTTTGTAGGTACACAGATAGCTTCACAGTCTTTAAAGGCATTTAAAGCTTTTAAAGTAAGTAGCTCAACGTCACCAGGTCCTAGGGATACCATATACAGTTTTGAGTTCATAGTTTTCTTTTTTGTAATATTTTGCATATAATGTATAAAATATTTATTTATTGTAATTTTACAGGTATCATAATTTCTTTGAAATTACGAATATTTTGCAAGTATATCCAAAACTTAGATAAAATACCTCTATGAAACTATCCCACCTTAAACAGATAAAAAATTACTTAGAAATTTTTACAAAAATTTCAGCTATATACAGAGTAAGTGATACTATTGTTAAGATATCTTTTGATAAAAATGATGAGATTTATTTTGATATGCAACGCTCAAACTCTAAGATATTTAAGTGTGAGACTTATGCACGTTCAAAGGTCTATAATGCACCATTTGATGTCATCTTATCAAAACGATTTAATCGTTCAAAAATACTTAGTATTGAACTTATAAATAATGATAAAATTTTATGTTTTAAGACCTCAGTAGCTTCAGCTTACAAAGAAGAGTTTACATATTTACAGTTTGAATTTACTGGAAAATATACAAATATTATTATCTTAGATGAAAATGGTATTGTACTTGAAGCTTTAAGACATGTGGATTTATTTTCATCATTTAGGGAGATAAGAGTTGGGCAAAAACTCTTAGATATACCATCTGCACCTTTTGAGGCAAAAGAGTACGCACTTGGGGATGTAGAAAAGTTTTTGTATGAGGTATATGAGGTCGATTTAGAGCAGAAGTTAACATCTTTAAAGTCTCAAAAAATCTCTTTTTTAAAGAAAAAATTAACAAAATTAACAAAACTTTTCTCAAAACTAGAAAATGAAGAAAAACTATACAAAGAGGTAGACAAATTTCAGCATATAGCTAATCTTATCTTAGCTAACTTATATAAAATAAAAGCATACTCAAAAGTTTTAGAACTTGATGATTATGATGGTTCTAAAATAAAAATTATACTTGAAAAAAAGTTCTCTAATGCCTCTGATATAGCGAATAGTTATTTTACAAAAAGTAAAAAATCTAAACAAAAAGCTTCAAATATACATATAGAAAAAGAATCACTTAGCTCAAAAATACAACATCTGAATCTTTTTATATCTACAGTACAAGATGCAAAAACTATAGCAAAAATACAACTCTTATTTCCAAAAAATGTACAAGCAAAAAAGATAAAAACTAATGATTCTATAGAGGTATTTTGGATAGAGGGATATAAGGTCTCCCTTGGAAAAAATGAAAAAGGAAATGTTGAATTGCTTAAAAATGCCAGAGCTAGGGATATTTGGATACATATGAAAGATAGACCATCTACTCATGTAATCATCACTACTGACAAACAAAATATACCTATGAAAATCATAGAATCAGCATCCTTGTTGTGTGTAGAATTTACTACTGTTCAAAAAGATTGTTTTTTGGTCGATTATACTCCTAGAAGAGAAGTAACTATCCAACATGGTGCAAATGTGCTGTATAATAAGTATAGGACCATAGAAATAGATAATCGTTAGATTAGGTGGAGGAATTATCTCCAATATAATCACAACGATGWGCTAGGCTCCTCTTCGATTTATGAATATAAATTAAAGGAAAGATTATGGCTATAGGGGCAATTGGGAATGTTATATATGTTAATCAACAAACAGCATCTGTAGCATCTTTGGTAAATTCGCAAAATAATAGAGTAGACCTACAAAATATTGCAGCTCAGGCAGCTGTTTTAGAAAAAGATGAAAAAGTCTTAGAACTTCGTCCAGCTGAGGAGAATCATGCAACAAACCCAGACCGCGAGCATGAAAAAAATAGTTCTGAACAAGAATTAGAAAGAAATGAAAAAAAAGAGGACAAAGAAGAAAAAAAAGAAGAAAGCTCTTTTGGTAAAGCAAAATTTCCAATATATAAGCTAGATATTAAAGTCTGATTGGATATAATTATTAAATAAATTATGTTCAGATTAAATATTGGGGATTATTATGGGTGTATTTGTAGGCTCTAAAGATAGAGTAATTACTGGTTTAGTCTTAGTAACTACAGCTTTGCTTGTAGGTATTATAGATAACTTTTTTTTAATGTGGGTTAGCCTTGGACTTATTTACCTTATATCTTTTAAAGAAGCTTGTAAACTTTTTGATATACAAAATCAATCTCTTATTGTTTATGCTGGATTTCTTTGGATTTTGGCTGGTATATATCCTTATGGTGATGATCTTTTTGTTTTGGCTGGGGTATCATATGCGTCTATGGTGGCTTTTAACAAAAATTTACAATGGAAAAATTTCTTTCCTTTTATTTATCCAAGCGCAGGCATGCTTTTTATTTTTACTATGTATCAAGAATATTCGATAATTTCTCTTTTATGGCTTTTAATTGTAGTAGCTATGACTGACGTTGGTGCTTATGCAGTTGGTAAGAGTATAGGAAAAACACCTTTTTGTGAGACTTCACCTAATAAGACTATGGAGGGTGTAGTTGGTGGTATAGTTGTAGCAAGTATATCTGGTACATTTATTGGTTTATCTATAGTTGATTTTGGCATCTCTTTTATTATCTCATTTATGGTTGCAATTAGTTCTATTTTTGGTGATTTATATGAAAGTAGTTTAAAACGGAGTGCTGGAGTAAAAGACAGTGGAAACTTACTGCCTGGTCATGGCGGAGCATTAGATAGAATAGATGGTTATTTATTTGGATCTATAGTTATGCTTGTACTTCTTAGAGGATTGGTATAAAAATTTGGTAGTATTAGGTTGTACAGGTTCTATTGGCGTAAATACACTAGAAATTGCTAAAAGATTTTCTATAAAAATAGAAGTATTAGTAGCTGGTAAAAATATAGAATTACTAAATAAACAAATATTGATACATTCACCTAAGGTGGTAGTAGTATCTAATAAAGAAGATGTTTTAAAAGTAAATCATAATAATGTTTATTTTGGGGAACATTCTATCTTAAAAATTATCGAGGATAGCTCATCAGAGTTGGTCGTAAATGCTCTTGTTGGATATCTTGGTCTTCGTCCAACTTTAAGCGCAATAGCATCTGGTAAAAAAGTAGCCTTAGCAAATAAAGAATCATTAGTAGCCTGTGGCGGATTTATAGATATATCTAAGATACAGCCAATAGATAGTGAGCATTTTGGACTTTGGTATTTAATGCAGGATAGACCTATAAAAAAGATGATTATTACAGCTAGTGGTGGAGCGTTTCGTGATTGGGATATATCTAAGCTTAATAATGCCTCATTAGAGGATACTCAAAAACATCCAAACTGGTCTATGGGACAAAAGATAACTATAKACAGTGCAACTATGGTTAATAAGATGTTTGAGTTATTAGAAGCTAGATGGCTTTTTGGTGAGGGAGAATATGATGCTATTATTGAAACAAAGTCATTAATTCATGCACTTATAGATTTTAAAGATGGCTCAAGTACTGCACATTTTGCTCATGCAAGTATGCAGTTACCAATAGCTTACGCACTTAAGACTGATATGCAAGAAGAGATACTTCAAAATGTAGATTTATTACAGGTTGGCTCCCTAGAGTTTAGGGAGATAAAAACAGATAGATACCCAATTTGGCAGATTAAAAAAGATTTACTATCTAACCCTAACCGTGGGGTAGTGATAAATGCTGCTAACGAAGTAGCAATCGAGAGATTTATAAATAAAGAGATATCTTTTATGGATATAAGCAAAACCATTATAAATGCCTATGAGAAGTTTACAGACTTACCAAAAAGCGTAGATGATGTATTTGCTTTAGATAAAGAAGTAAGAAAATTTTGTTAAAGGAGTTCAAATGCTTAATCAGGGTTACATAAATAAACTAATTACACATATATCTAAATGTAAATTTGTTAATATTATTTTTATAACTACAGCTATTGTTGCATTTGTATCAATTCCCCTTGTGTATGTATTAGCTTATATTGCTAATTATGAATATACAGATTTTTTATTAGCAATTTCAATTTTTTTACCAGTTATAATTACTCCCATTACTTTATTTATGGTAGCTGGATTTTTTAAACATTTACAATATTACAAAATAAACTTAGAAGAAGAGATAGATAAAAATAAGAAAAAAGATATCTTACTTTTTGAACAGGCTAGGTTTGTTTTAATGGGTGAGATGATGGCAAATATCTCTCATCAATGGAAACAACCTTTAAATAACATGAGTTTAGCTATTGTATCTACGCGCTTATCATCTAACTCACCACAAGAATTAGAAAAAAACTTTGATATTATGGAAGATAATATTAACTATTTATCAACTACTATAAATGACTTTTTATTATTTTTTGATAAAAAAACTCCGGATGAGACAAGAACTGCACAAAATATTATAGATGAGATTAGAAGTATAATGCAGTCTCAAATAGAGAGTATGGATATAAAACTTAGTATAAACATAGATAAAAAATTAAAAAACATAGAAATAACATCTGTAATATCTCAGGTATTGTTAAATCTTTTAAATAATGCAAAAGATGCAATGGATGATAATATTAAAAATAAAGAGATAATCCTTTATTTTGAAGTGCTTAAAGATGGCTTTGGAATTTCTTGTTGTGATAATGGAGCTGGTATCACTAAAGAGATAGCGGAGAAAATTTTTGATCCATATTTTACAACTAAAGAAAAAAAACAAGGTACTGGGATAGGACTTTACATGTCAAAGCAGATTATAAACAAGGTGTTTGATGGAACAATTGTATTAGATACTAATACTAAACATACATGTTTTAGAATTAAAATACCATGTTCAAAAAACTGTAACTTAGTAAATATATTATGATTCTTTCTATTGAAAGTTCTTGTGATGATTCAGCTATTGCAATTACGGATATTAAAACAAAAAAATTGATTTTTCATAAAAAAATATCACAAGAAGTAGAACATTCAGTTTATGGTGGGGTAGTTCCAGAATTGGCTGCACGTCTTCATGCTGAGGCTTTACCAAATATTTTAGAAGAATGTGAGATATATTTTAAAGATTTAAAGGCTGTAGCTGTAACATCAACTCCTGGTTTAGCTGTAACCTTAGTTGAAGGCGTTACTATGGCTAAGGCTATATCTGTAGCTTTAGACATCCCACTTATTAGTGTTAATCATCTTGTAGGACATATTTATTCTTTATTTATTGATAAAGAAACAAATTTTCCTTTAACTGTGTTATTAGTCTCAGGTGGACATACTCAGGTTATGGAAGTTAAGGGATTAGAAGATATTAAAACTGTAGCTAGAAGTATGGATGATAGTTTTGGTGAAAGTTTTGATAAGGTAGCTAAGATGATGGGACTTGGTTATCCTGGTGGACCACTTATAGAAAAATTAGCTAAGCATGGGGATAGAAAAAAGTTTAATTTCACCATACCCTTATCTCAGTCGCCACTTATTGCCTTTTCATATTCTGGACTTAAAAATGCAGTGCGCTTAGCTATAGAAAAGTCAAATAAAGATGATTATAAAGATATAGCTGCCTCCTTTGAGCATATAGCATCAGCTCATTTGATTCAAAAACTAAAAAAGTATTTTAAAACGGTAAAACCTAGTACCTTTGCTATAGTTGGAGGTGCTAGTGCTAATCTTTATTTACGTTCGCAGATAAAAAAGCTTTTAGAAGCATATAAGGCACCTTTGATATTAAGTGAATTAAAATATTGTTCAGATAATGCTGCCATGATAGGTAGGGTAGCTGTAGAGATGTATGAGAAACAAATATTTGAGAGTTTAGAAACTTTAGATATATCAGCAAGAAGTAAACTTTAAACTTAATCTTAACTTAGTTCAGATACTCTTGATTCTAATTAAGAGTTATATCATCCGATTTAACTATAATTGCGGTAACAAATATAAAAAAACAATAAAAGGAGCCAAAATGGCAACAACAAAGTTCAAAGGTACGGACGTAGAGTTATTAGGAAATGAAGTAAATGTTGGTGATAAAGCACCAGAAGTTACAGTTGTAAACTCAGATGCTCTAGGTGACGTTACAGTTGGTGGAGCTCAAGGTAAAAAACAACTTATCATTGTTGTTCCTTCTTTAGATACTGGTGTATGTGCTACTGAAACTCGTAACTTTAACTCTAAAGTTTCTGGTTTAGATAATGTATCTGCTACTATTGTTTCTCTTGACTTACCATTTGCATCTGGTCGCTTTTGTTCAGCTGAGGGTATTAATGATTTAGTTGTTACTTCAGATTTCAGAAACAAAGATTTCGCTAACGCTTATGGTGTACTACTTGGTGGTTCAGTTCTTGCTGGTGTTACTTGTAGAGCTATTTTTGTTGTTGATGCTGATGGTATTGTAACTTACAAAGAAATCGTTCCAGAAATTACTGAAGAGCCTAACTATGATGCTGCAATCGCTGCTGTAAGTTAAGACTTATTTGACATAACTAAAGATAATTTTTTATGAAGATGAATAGTTCTCCTTATTCATCTTTGCTCGGCACTTGTGCCGCTTAAAATGAGGTGATGATCTCATTTTATTTCTCCTTATTTTCAGGGCAGATGTGCCCTGAACTTTTTCACTAAATATTTATAAAACTTATCAAAATCTTATTAAAATTTTTGTACCTTTACCCTCTGTAGAGCTTATATTTATTTTATAAGAATATTCTTTTATTATAGAATCTACTATATTTAGACCAACTCCAAAACCACCAGCATAAGAGTTAGCCCTTACAAATCTTTTAAAGATAGTATCTAGTTTATCTTTAGCTATACCAATACCCTCATCTTTAATTGTAAATGAATGTTGTTTAACTTCTAGATATATTTTTGTATTTGGATGGGAATATTTTATAGCATTACTTAGTAAATTGTTAATAAGCATTTTAGCCTTAGTTGGAGCTATATTTAATATACATGTAGAAGAATCTAATATAATTTGCATATTTTTTTTATCTAAAAGTTCATTAAAGTATTTTATACTTTGCTTAAGTTCTTCATCAAAACTAAGATTTATAGCTTCTTCACTTTTTGTATCAAAATTTAAAAAACTTAAAGAGGAATATATATCGTAGAGTTGTTTTGTACTTATTGAGATATTTTGTATGATTTTTTCATCATATATTTGTTTACTTTTAGCTCTTGATGTACTCATCATAAGTGCAGTGATTGGCGTATTTAACTCATGGGTAGTGTCTTTAACAAACTGTTCAATTTCTTGCATTTTATCTTTAATTGGACGTAAAAACATATGAGATAAAATAACCGAAACTATTATAATAAAAATTGCTATTAATATAGTAGTATAGAGAATATTTCTTCTTATGATGTTTAGTGAAGATGAACATTTTGTAGTTTGTGCAACTATATAGGATACCCCTAAGTGTTTTAATGAATCTTGGATAATAACTACAAAAACATCTTTGTGCATATATTGATGTTTAGTAAAATCTATATCTTGAATAATATTTCCATATAAAAGCTTTTTATTTTTGTCAAATATAGATACGTTAGCATACTCAAAAGTATCTAAAATAAACTCTGTATGCATCATATGAGCTTTAGCTACTTGTGTAGCTACCTTATCTACTATCATTCTCATTTTATAATAATCATTACTTTTTTGTTTAGCCATTTGTGAGTTATAAAACCAATAAGATGTAGAAAAAAGTAATATAAATGAGGAGACTAAATAAAGGGTTAAAAATGAATAAWAAGATTTTTTGGTAATCTTATTCATACCTATAACCCTGACTCCGTATAGTATAGATTTTATTCTTACCTATAATTTCTCTAAGTGTCCTTATATGTGAGCGTATAGTTGCATCACTTGGCATTGAGTTAAAATCCCATATGTTTTGAACTAATTCYTCRTTTGTTATAACCCTATTTCTGTTATTCATAAGGTAAGTTAAAATTTCACTATCTTTTGTGCTTAGGAAGATTTTTTTATCATAGATAGATACCTCTTTTAACTGAGGAAAGAAAAATATATTATTAGTGATTTGAAGTTTATTATTTCTATCTATATTAAAGAGTTTTTGAGTATTTTGTATACGTGCATTTATCTCTTCAAGCTCAAAAGGTTTTTTTATATAATCATGAGCACCAAGTTCAAAGGCTTTTTTAAGGTAAGTAGTATCTGTATATGCTGTAATCATTATAGTTGGAGTCGTATTGTGAAATTCTCTTAATTCTTTAAGTAAGTCTAATCCATTTTTCCCTGTTACATTGATGTCAAATATAAAAAGATCATACTTATTTTTCTCTAACTTTTGGTACACATTATCAGAGTTAAAAGCATAATCTACATCCCAAAATTCTGATAAATAATCAACTAAAATATCCGATAATACGGCATCATCTTCCATAAGAAGTATTCTCATATAATTCCCTATTTCATTATTATTTTTATTATATCACTATTGTGTAATAAAAAAAAACTATTTATACACAAATACTACACAATAAGAATGTATAATTTTTTAAATCAAATATAAGGATTAATAATGAAAGTTTTAAAGTTTTCGGCTCTATTATTAGGTGCAGTTTTGTTTTTAGGATTAGGTGCATCATCTTTGAATGCAAAATGTGGCGGTAGCGAAAAAGCGGAAGCTAAAAAAGATATGAAGTGTGGATCTGGTAAATGTGGCGGTGACAAAAAAGCTAAAGAGAAAAAAGAAGCTAAAAAAGATATGAAATGTGGCGCTGGCAAATGTGGTAGTGGTGATAAAGAAGCCAAAGAGAAAAAAGAAGCTAAAAAAGATATGAAATGTGGCGCTGGTAAGTGTGGTTGATTAGAGTTTTCATTTCTTTATAACTTGTAAATTCTCTTTTTCATAGTTACTTATTCTTTAAATAAAAGAGTTAAAAAAAACTTTGCACATGAAAGAGAGAATTTATAAACTCTATAATTTTATCTTCAGCAAATACTATCTTACCATTAGACTCTTTTTGTATTATATTTAAAGTTTTTTTATAATCTAATTTTACGCACTTCGAATGGTGCAATAATATCTAATATCTGCATGGAAAATAATCAGCTTTTGCATATGAAGGCAAGTCAACTAAATGGTCAATATGTAAATGAGTTAAAACTACAGCCTCTAGGTCTTGAAGTTTTGTTCCACTTTGCTCAAACCTAAGCATAAAACGTCCATAAATTTCTAATCCACCTGAGCCTAATACTTCAAGAATTAGTCCTGATTTAATATACTTTATACACAAATCTTACACGAAACAAGAGTATACTTTTTATATATTAAGAAATCTAATAGGAGTACGTCATGAATATTAAAAACTTATATATGACTTTTACAAATGTTGCTAATCTTTTTAAGCCGTTATCATTACTTTTTGCCCGTCTTATAGTAGCTTATGGTTTTTATGAACCAGCTATGAATAAATGGGGTGGTATTGAAAATGTAGCTGAATGGTTTGGATCTATGGGCATACCATTTCCACTTTTAAATGCTTATATGGCAGCTACTACAGAAAYAACTGGGGTAGTCTTATTAACTTTAGGTTTATTTACTAGGCTTATCTCTATACCAATGATAGTTATTATGATAGTTGCGATTGTAACTGTACATTTACCAAATGGTTTTTCAGCGGGTGATAATGGTTATGAGATACCAGTATATTACATGATATTTTTAATAATATTTTTTGCTAATGGTGCTGGAAAATTTTCTTTAGATAGATTAATATTTGGTGAAAAAAACTAGTATAATTAAAATATGATAAATACACGTAGAAAATTTCTGCTAGCTGGTTTTGCTGGCTCAGTAGTATTGTTAACACTTAATTCTGAACTATTTGGTGGAGTCACAGTTTTAGAGACTATCTCTGTTTTACAAGAAGATTTATTTCCTCAGACTGATGGCGTACCTACTAAGAATGAAATAAATGCAAAAGCTTATTTAGGTCTTATGTTAAATCATAAAAGCGTAAGAGATGCCGATAAAGAGTTTATAAAAAATGGGGTTAAATGGTTAAATGAAGAGGCTATAGATATGTATAAAAAAACCTATACAAAACTTAATACTAGCCAGCGTCAAGAGGTACTAAAAAGTATATCTAAGACTTCTTGGGGTGAGGGTTTTATAGCTGATATTTTAAAGTTTATTTTTGAAGCAATGCTTGGTGACCCAATTTATGGAATTAATAAAAACGAGAGTGGATGGATATGGCTTAATCATAAACCTGGATTACCAAGACCTACAAAGGCTTATTTGTGAAATATGATATATGTATAGTTGGAAGCGGGGCTGGTGCTTCACCTATAGCTTATGAGTTATCTAATGCTGGTTTTAATGTAGTAGTGCTTGAAAAAGGAAAATACTACAAAGAAGATGAGATAAACAAAGATGAACTAGCAGTTTCAAGACGTGATATGTATATGCCTAAACTTAAAGATGAACAACATGTTATTAATCAGCGTGAAGATGATAAAGTTACTCGCTTTGAAGGGAATGAATATAACTGGAGTTTTTGGAACGGCTCCTTAGTTGGTGGTTCATCAAACTTAATGAGTGGGTATTTTCATAGAATGAAACCAAATGATTTTAAATTACTTTCTACTTATGGAGAAATAAAAGGTGCAAATATAGTTGATTGGGTAATTAACTATGATGATTTAGAGGTATATTATGAAAAGGTAGAAAGAGTAATTGGTGTATCTGGAAAGGTAAGTAAACATGAGTTTTTAGAACCAAGATCAACTCCAAATTTTCCATATAAGGCACTTGAAACTAGCGGAGTTACAAAATGGTTTGATAAGGCTTGTAAAGATTTGGATTATGAGAGCTTTGAAACACCTAGGGCAATTTTATCAAAGTCAGCACTTGGTCGTAATGTTTGTTCATATTCAAATTTTTGTGGAAGTTATGCCTGTGCAACTGGAGCTAAGGGGAGCGCAAGATCTGCCTTACTTCAAAAATGTGATGCAAAAATTATTACAGAGGCCTTTGTATATAAACTTGAATCAGATGAGAAAAAAATTACTAAAGTTCATTATTATGATAAGGATTTAAAATCACACTTTATAGAGGCTAAGATTTTTGTATTATCAGCTCAGGCTATAGAGAGCTCAAGACTTTTACTAAACTCAAAAAATGAATTTTTTCCAAATGGAATTGCAAATAATAATTCTCAGGTTGGGAAAAATCTAATATTTTCAGCTGGAGGGACTGGGACTGGAAGATTTCGCTTTGAAAACTTATCAGAAAAAGAACAAAAAGAACTTATGGTACCGGGTTTATTTTTTAACCGTTCAATTCAAGAGTATGAATATGAAGAAGATGGTAAAAAATACAAGGGAGGTACTACAGACTTTTTATTTGAACACGCTAACATAATAAGCCGTGTTAGWAKSSNASYWATATGATGATAATGGAAATATTTTATGGGGCAAGCCTCTGCAAGATAAAATTCATAAAACAATCACAAGTTCAAGGGTATTAACATTTGAAGTATTTAATGACTGGTTACCAACTGATTTTTGTAATGTCAGTATAGACGATAAAGTTAAAGATAAATATGGGGTAAATGTAGGTGCTATAAATCTTTACTCTCATCCACATGATATAAAAGTTGGTAAACATCTAGCAAAAAAAGCAAAAGATATATTACAAAAGATGGGTGCTAAAGATATATATGTAAATATCTCAGATTCTCCACCACCAAACCTTGTAGCTGGTGGATGTAGGTTTGGAGATAATCCAAAAACTTCAGTTCTTGATAAAAACTGTAAAGCTCATGATTTAGATAATCTATATGTAACTGATGCATCTTTTATGCCAACTGGTGGTAGCGTGCCATATACTTGGACTATATATNNGCCAACTCTTTTAGAGTAGCTGATATTATAAAAAAGAAACTTTTATAATTGAACTCTCTGATTAATCCAATAAATAGATTCCAGGTCAAGCCTGGAATGACGATGGGTCAGTCATTCTAAACTTGATTTAGAATCTAATAGCTAATTGTTCAGAGAGTTCAATTAGTTAATATCTATCCTCCACTTCAAACCTTCTATAAAATTATAAAATACTTAAAATATAAAATTAAATAAATAATATTGTTTATTGTGCTAATATACTCTTTAAGTATTTAAATTAATTATAAAATACTTAATAAAACTAAACTTTGTATTGTGTGTTTATATTAATTTATAGTAGATAATTGAAAGGATGTATATATGGAACAACTAACAGATTTAAAAGCGATTTTACATTCTAAACGTGCAAATATATACTATCTGGAGTATTGTCGTGTTATGCAAAAAGATGGAAGAGTCCTTTATCTAAGTGAGGCTAAAAAAGATTACCAGTATTGGAATATTCCTATTGCTAACACTACATGTATACTTTTAGGTACTGGCACTTCTATAACTCAAGCTGCAATTCGTATGTTAGCACAAGCTGGTGTATTGGTTGGTTTTAGTGGAAGCGGTGCTACACCACTTTTAGCTGCCACAGAGGTTGAATGGTTAAGTCCACAAAGTGAATATAGACCAACTGAGTATATTCAAGGCTGGATGAGTTTTTGGTTTGATGAAACTAAACGTTTGGATGTTGCAAAAAAATTTCAAGTAGCTAGGATAAACTTTATAAAAAAAGTTTACTCTAAAGATAAAGAACTAAAAATGACGGGCTTTAATCTTGAAGATATAGAGGATATGTTAGATAAATCTATCGGCTCCATTAATGAAGCCTACAATGTAGGCAAACTACTACAGCTAGAAGCTGACTTAACAAAAAAACTTTACAAATATGCTGCAAAAGTAACTAATCAACTAGGTTTTATTAGGGAACACAATGCCGCAGACGATGCTAATGCTTTTTTAAACCACGGAAACTATCTAGCTTATGGATTAGCAGCATCAACGCTTTGGGTTTTAGGTATACCTCATGGTTTTGCAGTCATTCACGGTAAAACCAGACGAGGTGCATTAGTATTTGATATAGCTGATCTTATAAAAGATGCCCTCATTTTACCATGGGCATTTGTCTGTGCCTCTGAAAAGATGGATGAAAAAGGCTTTAGAGCTCAATGTCTGCAAAACTTTGTAGATTATAAGGCACTTGATTTTATGTTTAAAGAGGTCAAAGAGGTAGCACTTTTTTACAAAGAAGGCGTAGAATCATGATGGTGACCTTCATCTCTCAATGTGAAAAAAATGCTCTTAAAAAAACAAGACGAGTACTAGATGCCTTCGCCAATAGAATAGGTGATAATACTTGGCAAACCATTATCACTCAAGAGGGTTTAGAAGCTGTTCAAAAACTTTTGCGACGTACTGCTTCAAAAAGTACAGCTGTATCATGTCACTGGATTAGAACTCGTGCAAGAAGTGAGTTTATTTGGGTAGTTGGAAATAAAGATAAGTTTAATAGTGAGGGGTATGTGGCGGTGAACTATAGTGAAACTAAAAAATTTATAGGAGAGAATGAAAATATGAATAAAGAGATATTAGCAAATACACAAGGTCAAAGGTTAGATCAGCATATGTTTGCCGTAGCGACTGTTGCAAAAGAGATTATAGGTAAACTGGTACCAGATGATGAAGTCTTAGCAAATGATGTTTTTATAGCAGGATGTTGGCATGATATGGGAAAACTTGATAATAATTTTCAAAGTTGGCTTTATAAAAAGTTAGACAAAAAAGAAGATACCCTAGATGATGGTGTCCACATAGACAAAGGTGCATTTTCTTGGGAAAAATATCCACGACATAATGAATTTTCACTCTTACTTTATCATCTTTTTTCTAAAGACCTAAGGGATAGGTGCCAACATGCAGTTTTTTGGCATCATGCTAAACCTATTCGTAAAAAAGAGATTAAGAGTTTAATAGATATATTGGATAAACTTGGTACTTTAAAAGATGATTATTCTATAGTAATAGAAAGCATTAAATCTATTTTAGCCTCCATAGAATCCATGCATAGCGAATATTACGATATTGATTTATCCTTATCCTTAAACATTTCAAAATTTGATGATATTGAAGAGAAAATAGATAAGGTTTGTGTACCAAAATATAAAGAGTATTCAGCAAGAAATGATTTAAAAAGCTATAACAGAAATATTAAAGAAAATGCAAAAAACAATTTAGTAAGGTCTGTAATTATAAGTGCAGATAGATTGATTTCAGCATTAAGTTGTGAAGCTTTACAAGAGCATATAAATGAAAAAACTGTATCAAATTTAATTGACACAGTATTGCATAAAGAAAGTTCTTTAGCCTTAGAAATACAACAGTGTTTAGATGGATTTGAAACTAAATATCCTGATAGTAATAGAAATTTTGAACAATCAAAAGCCGCAAATTTTTTATCTGATGAAGAAGTTGAAGTAGGTGTACTCAAAGGTCCAGCAGGGTGTGGAAAAACAAAAATTGCCTTGGAATGGGCTTTAAAAACAGGTGTTAAAAAGATTTACTGGGTTTGTCCTCGTGTTCAAATTTGTGAGGGACTTTTTAAAGACTTGACAGCAGATGAATATTTGCCAAATACAAGTATAGAGATAGTGACAGGGGAGATAAAACAAACGTACAATGGTGGAAAAGTAGGCGAAACAAAAGAAGGTAAAGAGTTTTCGGCAGATATTGTTTTAACCACCATTGATCAAATTGTGAATACAATTACCACCCATACCTCAGTGACTACTTTAATAGATTTTATGAGTTCGCATGTAGTGTTTGATGAGTATCATGAGTACATAAATATGCCTGCGTTTAATCTTCTTTTTGCAGAGATTGTTGAAGCTAAAAAGCTACAGCAAAATGATAATGTCTTACCAAATACGTTATTGGTATCTGCAACACCAAATCCTATCTTTGTTACAGACTTTTTACAATTAAATGAAACAGACAATATGGTAGGCATTGAAAGCTTTAATAAAAGTGATTATAAAATCTCTTTTGTAGAATATGACGAGAGGAAAGAGGATGAAGCAAATCCCCTTTTTACACAACAGAGTAAAAACAGTTTCGTAATTTCTAATACGGCAATAACAGCTCAAAAAAGCTTTATAGATAATCAGATGAGTGAAAATTCTATTTTATTACATTCAAAATATACTAAAAAAGATAAGATGGAGCTATTTGATAAAGCCTTTGATAGTTTTAAACAAAATGGTAATAAAGCGTACGATATTTTACGAAGTGGTCCTATAGTTCAAGCTTCACTCAATATAAGTTGTGATGTTATGGTAAGTGAAATGACCCATGCAGAGAATTTTTTACAACGCTTAGGAAGATTAGATCGGTTTGGAGAAAATAATAGTGTAAATAATTACACAATAGCGATAACTTCACATATTATAAGAGGTAAACAACAAGGAAGTAGTGCAAAATTTTTGGCGAAGTTATTTAGTCTGCAAAGCACTAAGGCTTGGTATAAATTTTTAGGTAATACTTTAAGTGATGGGGCTATTAAAATATCAGATATATATAAAATATATGATGATTTTTATAGGGATGAAAATTCTAAAAAAATGGTAGAAGAAGATTTATTAGGTGCCCTGCGACATAGTGTTGCTGTAATTGAAGCAAAAGTGCTAGATCCTCTTAGTTTTCCCAAAAAGAAAATAGAAAACAGTACCATTAAAATAAAAAAGAACTCTTTACGTGGAGATAGTCGTTTTGTGCAAATGGCAAGATGTCATATAGATACTAGAGATACTTTAGAATTTGAAAACAGCTATATGTATGATGAAGCGTTAAATTTAGATGGTATGACTTATGATACTAACAGTATTCAAGGTTATGGAGATTCAAATAAAAATTTATTGTCATTTATGGCAAAAAAACATCACAATATTAAGGAGACTAAAAAAGCGTATAAGGATTCACAATTATTAAGTGATGCAAGGGACCCAATCACCCCAGTTTATTTAAGCTATATCCCAGAAGATTTAAAAAAGGTAGAATCAAAACCACATACAGATGCTATTTATTATGCAGTAGGTAACAAACAAGTCWTAGGTGCAATTTCATTGCAACAACTACAAACAAAAGGAGATAATGATGAAAACTGAGAAGATTACAGGTATAAAGAGTGTTGATTTTAAGATAGTTGCTTTAGGGCATGGTGTTGTGAATTGGAATGGACCGACAGCTTTAAAGGTGCAAGAGGACAGTAAACTAGGTAAGAATAATCACACCTTACCAAAATTAAGAGGGTATACAAATTTTAATGGAAAAACAACAGAGAAAGGATTTAAAGAATACAAGGAACCAACAGATATAGATTTTAAGAAAAATCCTTTATATATTAGTCAAAACTGTATACGACATCATCTCTTTAGAGAACAAGCCTTTGATTTACATTATGCGACAAAAAAAAATATTAAAATGGTTATTGCTTCATTGACAGGCCTAGTACGTGGTTTTGTTGTGCCTGCAAGTCAAAATAAGAGAACAAGCCCMTTRYTAATKGAAGATTTTGTWGATSAAYTAGGCAAYGGTAATTTTGAACAGTTTGGACAAGTTGGGGAAAGAGATAGTTCATCTTTTTATTCAAAAACTACTTTTGGTGATACACAATACCTTGCGTATGGTTCTATTAGCATCGAGCAGTTACAATTTATTTCACTTGATAAAAAATTTGATAGAGCATCTATGGAGTTRAACGAGGGAGAAGGAGAAAAGGTAGCACAGATGGTTCAAGAGTATATTTCATCTTTAGATACAAGTAAATATGTAGAGGTTACCTTTCATGAAAATTATGTCAGAAATGGAACTATCTTTAAAGAGGGTGAAATGGGTTTACTCCTTAACCAAGATGCTATTGAGATACTGATAAATGAAACATTAGACAAAATTAATAATCTTGCTATAAGACAAGCAAAATCATATATGTATGTAGATGAGATAGTTGTAGATTACAACGATAGTAATAAAATGATGCGTATCAAAAGAGATGAAAGTAGTATATCAAAAACAAAAAATTCTGATTACGCAATGTACTTTTACTCAAAAGAGAAGTAATGCAAATTGATATAGAGTATGAGGCTTCTTGGCGTAACTCTTTTTTAGATGGAAGTAATGATGAAATGATACCAAAAACAGGACGAAAATATATTGCATCCATTACGAGTTTAAAAACTCAAGGAAATTATATAAAAAGAGAAGTAACTAAAAATACTGTTATGGGTTTATTAAATAGACTTATTGGTGAACAGAAAAAACTTTATCAAGCTAGAAGTGAACAAAACTATTATTTTAAAGATATTGAGTCCCTAGTTGCGTTTGATGATAAACCAGAGTTTTGTAATGAAATCGTTTTTTTACGAAATATCTCAGGAAGTACCGATCAAAACTCTTTCACGGGTATGATAAAAACAAGTGACCCTATGTTTACTTCGGATTATTCAAAAGAGTTTTGGGGTATTTTAGCTTTAGACTTCGATAAATTAACTTCTTTTATAATTGATGATTGTAAAATAGAAGCAGATATAGCATTAGACCCAATATCAATATCAGAYAGATTTGATGAAATCGGGAAAATAAAAGCATTAGATAAAACAGTAAACCTTGAAAAAGTTTTATTAGTTTTAGACCAATATTTCCCTGAAACAAATTACTTAAATAAAAAAGAGCAAATAGTTCCATTAACATTATATTGTTCTTGTTTATATCTTCAATATAAGAGATTATTAAATAAATACGACATGAGCTTAGTTTTAACAAAACAAGGAAAGTTAAGTGGTATTTCAAAAAGAGGGTTTACTAAAAAAGGTTTTATGGCCAGATTTACAACTGGTAAAGAGAAAAAAATATTTGGGAATCCTTATATGAAGGAAAGCTTTGTTAAAGGTGAAGGTAAAAGTATTTCGACTCTTTCAAAAGCAAATGGAATTTTAGAAATAATCTTAGACCTTCCCCGAGAAAAAGCAAAAGAACTCAAGCTAATGATTGAAAATGCAGGAGTTTCAAGTTTTTATCTTGGTAAAAAAGGCTTGGCGTATGTGACTAATATTAGTACACGAGAGGTGCAAAGATGAACTATTTTATTAATATAAAGCTTAACCCATCTAAAGAGATACAAGAAAATATATGGCTAAATCATTTGTATACAAACTTTCATAAACGATTATATGATTTAAAAGTAGATAGTATCGGGGTGAGCTTCCCAAAGTATAGATTGAAATTGGGTAATGTTTTTCGTATACATGGATCTCAAACAGATTTAGGAATGTTACAAGAAGTAGATTGGATAAAAGAACCTTTAAAATTTTGTTATATAAGTGAGATTAGTTTAGTGCCTGATGGTGTTGAGTATAGAACAGTATCAAGAATACAAACAACCATGTCGCAATCCAAACTTAAAAGACTCATTAAAAGAGGGACAATAAAAGATAAGGATATAAAAGGCTATAAGGCAAAATTGTTTCAAAAAAGCTTAGATAATCCTTATGTTGAACTTACAAGTATGTCAAATGGACAACGCCACAGACGGTTTATCCAATTTTCTAAATTACAGAAAAATTCAATAATAGGTAAATTTGACACCTTTGGTCTAAGCAAAATAGCGACTGTACCTTGGTTTTAAATGGAATCTATTCTTCTTGAAGACAATCCGCACTGGGTAAATGATACGATTTATGATACTTTTGTTAAAAAAGCTTTTAAAAATGTTTTAATTCAAGTAGCATATGCTATAGAAAATGAAAAACAAAATTAAGGAAAATTAGTGCTTCTGAAGAGTTTAATATAAATGCTAAAATGAGATGTTTACTTATTACTAAAGATATAAATGAAAGTATTGATAATATAGAAATTATAGATTGTAGTAAGTTTGTTTTGCAAAAAAAACCTTTATTTTAACGACCCCTATTAAAGCTCGTAGATTAGGGTAATTAAAAAAGAATGTTTTTTTTGGTATAATTATTTTTATTATCTATAAAGCAATGTGACACTGTGTTTCATAGAATTATTTTGCTGTAAACTACCGCACAGGTAGCTTAGAAAATGTACATTATATTCCCAACCATTCAGCCTAAGTAAACTACCGCACAGGTAGCTTAGAAAACGAATGAACAAAGCCGACACCATCAC
This sequence comes from Sulfurimonas sp., assembly GCA_002733155.1. Classification (GTDB taxonomy): domain Bacteria; phylum Campylobacterota; class Campylobacteria; order Campylobacterales; family Sulfurimonadaceae; genus Sulfurimonas. Next base: position 70,017 of record NVUO01000007.1, on the reverse strand, counting down.
GTACTGTAAACTACCGCACAGGTAGCTTAGAAATTATTTACAAGTATCTCTCCATCCATAAGTTTGTAAACTACCGCACAGGTAGCTTAGAAAAGATAGTTGAAGGTGACCAGATAGTTAAAGGTGTAAACTACCGCACAGGTAGCTTAGAAAAACACTCGAAGAAGCAGTAGAGGGGATACAATGTAAACTACCGCACAGGTAGCTTAGAAAAGCGGTCGTAAAAGACCAATCAATGATGAAAAGTAAACTACCGCACAGGTAGCTTAGAAATCACTTGGAGTATCTCCTGCCATTTCATCACGGTAAACTACCGCACAGGTAGCTTAGAAAATTTAGCGACACTTTTACATCAGAAGGTTTTAGTAAACTACAGCACAGGTAGCTTAGAAACCAATAACAGCTGTTGTTCCATCACTAGAGATGTAAACTACCGCACAGGTAGCTTAGAAATCTACACTCTTTGCCCTATAAACAGGTATTTCGTAAACTACCGCACAGGTAGCTTAGAAAAGCTACAATGTTGTAAGAAGATAGCATTGAAAGTAAACTACCGCACAGGTAGCTTAGAAAGTTTGATGCACGAGTACGAGTATTGTCTAATTGTAAACTACCGCACAGGTAGCTTAGAAAATCCTTTAACATCATTAAAAATATCACTGGTCGTAAACTACCGCACAGGTAGCTTAGAAATTTCATATTCATAGCACTAATACTAAAGTCAAGTAAACTACCGCACAGGTAGCTTAGAAAGTAAGCAGTATTTGAAGCATCATTTAGCATAGGTAAACTACCGCACAGGTAGCTTAGAAAAGAGATACCTTTTAAGCTATTCCCCCAGTTCAGTAAACTACCGCACAGGTAGCTTAGAAAATTGCTCCCTATATAATCAGGCGTATCAACACGTAAACTACCGCACAGGTAGCTTAGAAAATTAACTGAGAATTGACCAACTGAAGAGGAAGGTAAACTACCGCACAGGTAGCTTAGAAAGTAAACGTTAAGATTTTTAGCTATTTCATCAGGTAAACTACCGCACAGGTAGCTTAGAAAATATAATATGGTATCTCAAGACTGATTTTTTTCGTCACAACTGATTTATACAACTACTTTCGTTACCCTGAACTTGATTGGGGAGGGTCTAATTTATTGGCTTAGATTCCAAATCAAGTTTGGAATGACGATATTTTCACTGTATGAATCAGCACTAGATTTTTTCGTAAACTATCTCAGAGGTGGCTTAGAAATCAAGAGATTATGAATGACAAAAAACTACCGCAAGAGCCTTTTTGTATCTTAACAGTAATATTTTAGTAATAAAATTATTTTAAACTAAACTTAGTATATAAAATTAAAAGTGAATAAATGAACAGTATTATCTTAGCTACTATATTTAGTATATTATTTAGCACATCATTATTTAGCGTGGATATAACAGCAGAACAGAAAAATTCTAGCTGGTATGTAGATGCTCAAAGAGTTTTAAAATCTAAACTTATGTATATAAATACTATAAAAAAAGCAAAAAATATCATTTTATTTATTGGWGATGGTATGGGTATATCTACAGTTACAGCTGCACGTATCTTGGATGGACAAAATCGTGGAAATAGCGGTGAAGAAAATATGCTTAGTTYTGATAAGTTCCCTATAACCGGACTTTCTAAGACTTACAATACAAATGCACAGATACCAGATTCAGCTGGGACTATGTCAGCTATTATGACTGGGGTTAAAACTAAAAAAGCTGTATTGTCTATATCTGATAAGGTTAAACGTTTTGATTGTAAGGGTACAGTTGGACATGAAATGTTAACTGCCTTAGAATTAGCCGAAGATAAAGGTATGTCTACTGGTATTATATCTACAGCACGTTTGACACATGCTACACCAGCTGCTACTTATGCACGTACAGCAAATATAGATCTTCGTAAGGAATGGAAGATAAAATATCCAAAAGCTTATTATGTAGAGAATTTAATAAGGTACTAAGTAGCGCTACAAAACTTTTTACCCTTTTTAATGAATCACATATGAACTATGAATCAGGTGCTCAGTTACTCTCAGGGGTAAATGAACAAAATATGATTTTCCATGTAATGTCTTACATGGAAAATTTAATTAAGGAGTAGCTAGATGTACAAATTTTTCTTATTTACCGTTTTTTCATATATAGTTTTATATGCATCATCATATTTTATACAAGATAAAGAGCTAAGCGAGATATTAACATGTGAACAAATAACTTCAAAAGATTTTGTAGCTAATTATGAAATAAGTACACCTGATCGGAGTGCCTTAATAAATTATTATCGTTTGGGTAAGAAAGTAGCTTATGAGTATAGAGCTCAAGAGATAACAGAGATATGGAAAAAAAATGAGAATAATCAAGTACAATTAATTCGTGCCTTTGATAATCATAAGCGCAGTATTGAATATAAACCAGTAGATACAAATATAGATGATAAATATAGTATATGGGGTATACATAAAAACTTAGCTACTCCAGAGCTATTTCATTTAACAAATGCTTCTGTATCAAAAAAAGATGGCTGTGTATATAAACATTATGAACAAACAAGTTTAGGTAAAGATATTGTAATGGAATATGAAAAAAATAATAATATCCTCTTATCTTTGGAGGTGAAAAAAGACAATGAAATATTATATAGCTATAAACTCAAAAATATTAAAGGTATTGATAAAAAAGAAAATCATTTAAATGAAGCCTTAGAATATGATAGCTTAAAATATGATACTACAGATGTTGCAGAGATTGAGGATAAAATTAGCACCTTATCCCTGCAAAAAAATACAATTATGCTTGCTCATCTTCAATAGCCCTTAGGATATGCTCAGGTAATTTTTTACTTGCCGCAGCTCCTTATTTTAAAAGGTATGCCATTTTTATTGTAAACTCCTTTGGAAAATCAAATATAGATTTATCTACTTGTATAGGAAAACTTTTATATATTGCTTTTATAGCCGATTTTTTAAAAATTCTTTTTCCAGAGAGTATCTCAATTGAATCTACATTCCCATTTGCCAGAATTTTAAACTTTATATCAAGTTTACCTTGAATACATCTTCGTCTTGCACTGTATGGATAGGATTTATTGTTATTTATTTTTTTTACTAACTCTGTAATAAATAGTTTTTGCTTGGCTTGACGTATATTCGAATTAACTGTCTGTTTTTTGCTTTTTAGTATTCTCTTTTGCGATATTTTAGGAGTTGATAGAAGACTAGGGACTTTTTTAGGAATTAGTTTAGGTTCAACAATTAGCTCAGATTCAGTGATTTGTTTAGGTTCAACAATTAGCTCAGATTCAGTGATTTGTTTGGCTTTTACAAGTATTTCTGGCTCAGGAATTGGCTCTGTCTCAGTCTTTTTTTCTAGTATTTTATTTTTCAGGGGCTCTTTTCTTGATTGCTGTATTTCAAATATAATAGAAAGATTTATTTTACTCACTTTTTCTATTTCCATCTCTGTAACAGAAAAATTATTATTTGTTAAAAAGTAAAATATTACTAAGATTATAGAGGTAAAGAAAATAAAGCTGATTATAAACGATGATAAGTATCTATTCATAACTTTTATACTTGTGGAAAAATAGTGTATAGTATATTTTATAAAATATATGCAATTTCATACCATATTTACCACAAGAACTTTTTTATTTAGCATTTTTTAAAACTATAGTATTAGCTAGATTTAGTGTTTTTAACTTTTTACTTTTATCATCATCATAACTTATATGCTTTTCACTAGTAGCTTTACCATAAGTATTCATAGAATAGGCTCTAAATAAGTTCATAAACAGATATAAAATTATAAGTAGTGATGCAAAAATAAAAGCTACAGTTTTAGCTTTTTTACTAGCTTTAAATAGATTTACTCTTTTATACATAATAAAAAATGCCCAAGCAACAGCAATATATTTAAAAACAGCAAATACTTCTAGCCAAGTGTCTTTTCTTGAAGCTAAATTTTGAATTTTTTCAGTATCAAGACCAAAGCCATAGATAAATCCATTTGCTATGTTGGCGTATGTATGAGTAAAGAAACCATGCATAAGATGGTCTAGCCCACCAATTAAAAATAGTGGAGCAAAGGCGTAGCCAAGAGTATAAAAAGCTTTAGAATAAGTAACTTTTAAAGCTTTTGAAGCTATAAACATACCAATCACTACTACTGCTAAAACTATAGTAATTGAGTAAATAAATGCAAACAATCCAATCGGATCTACTTTTCCAAAGTTTACAAAACCTTTAAAGAATTCAGCAGTTTGTGTCCATGGCATATATACAGCAATTTTTGAATGCCCAAGACCGTGATGAAAACTCATAGTTATAGATATCGCTGCCGTGATTAGGATATAAGTCCATACTTCTATTTTATCGATTTTAAATTTTTTGTATAGTGACTGAGCTGGTGGTACTATATTAAAACTAATAGCATCACATGCACTAGTACACTCCATACATAAACTACAATCCTCCATAGAATTTTTCTTAGTAAAAGTAAAAGGTTTTAAATTATATGGACAAGCTATTGCACAATCAAATGTTTTACAAGTACTACAATCTTCTTTATATGAACTAAGCCAGGTAAATGACATTCTATGATAGGCTTTAGTTAAACTTCCAATTGGACAAACATATTTACAGTAACTCATATCTTTATAAAGATAGTATAAAATAAAAGCAATAACAGTTATAGCTATAAAAACTATAGCTGTAGCAAGTGGGGTTTTATAAAAACCAGGAAAAGAATAATTTACAGCCCACCAGCCGACTACAATAAGAATTAGTCCCCACCAAGGATTTTTCAACCATGAGGGCATCTCTTTTTGAAGTCCATATTTTGTGATATATTTACCTAAAAAACCATGTGGACAAATGCCACAGAAGATTCTACCAAAGGTACTTAAAGTTAAGACCATAAATAGTGACCAAAAAAGTCCCCAAAAAAGGTAGCGTGTAAATATGTTTTCTTTTCCATGGTCTTCAAGTCCAAGATATATGCCAAATAGAAATAGAGCTAAAACCACTAGTCTAATAAAGAGTAAGAATTTTTGATTTTTAAATATATATCCGAGTATGGGCATACCTAAAATATCATTCTTATATCTATTATTTTTAAATTTAATCATTTAACTAATCCTTTTTAGTMWYRMKTMCWWSSTTYWRRAAATCTTTTTGTTTTAGTGTATCTAGTAGTGAAACAAAGAGCTCAAACCTTGCTTCTTTATCGCAGTTTATATGAATAGGTGTCTTTGTTTTATATTTTGTAAGTTCAGTATTTATATCTTTTTCTAAGACTACAGTTTTATCAAATAAAATATCCCCATTTTTTTTTATACTGATAGTAAGATTTTTTATGTCATTTTGTTTTGTAGCAGTCTTTGAACTAGGAAGGTCAATAGGAATGATTTCTTTTGCCACAAAAGAGGCAGTTATAAGAACCATTACAAGTATTACCAACATAATATCAATAAAAGGAACTACGTTTATAGAATCAAATTTCTTAACTTGCATGTATTTCCTTATTAGCTATATCCCAATGAGCTAAAATAACTTCTATCCTTCTAGCTAAATGGTTATAAAAGATAATAGATGGGATAGCTACTACAAGACCCATAGCTGTAGCTTTAAGAGCAAGTGCCAAAGATGTCATAATCATATTAGCCTCAAGTTCACCGCTTTGACCCATTGTGTAAAAAGTGATGATAATTCCAAAGACTGTCCCAAGTAAGCCTATATATGGAGCATTAGAAGCAAAAGTAGAGATTATAGTTATATTATTAGTTAGAACAATCTCTAGCTCCTCTTTTGTTTTGAAGTTTTTTACATCGAGGTCTTTGTAAAACATAAGTCTCTCTATCCAAAACCAAAGAGATACAAAGCTAATAAGCCCTAAACCCCCAATAATTCCATAGTCAATAATATTTTTAAAAAGTTCTATATTCATCTATTTACCTAATTATTAATATTTTATAGAAAGTCCAGCAACATAAACTCTACCAGGATTTACAGTAAGTCCCATATCTCCAATATCGTATATTCCATCATTATTTCTGTCCCCAGTTACGCGAGGCATCATGGAGTACTGCTTATCAAGAATATTATCAACTTTGGCAAATAAAGTCATATCAAAACCATATAGTTTAATATTGTATTTAGCTCTTAGGTTTACAACTGAATAAGCATTTATTTTAATTAAGTTTCTTTCATCAGCAAATTGAGAAGACCTGTAGTTCACATCAGCAGTTAATATCAAGTTAGGTATTATTTTGTAGTTCCCTTCAACATACGCAGTATGCTTTGATATTCTAGGGACTGCATTTCCACTTAAATCATAGTTTGTAGCGGTATCTTCACCCTCTAGGATTTGAGTAAATTTATCGTAGCTTGTATATTTAGAATCTAAATATGCATAGTTAAAAACAAAAAATATATCTTTTGTTTTATCACTATTTAGAGAAAGTTCTAAACCTATATTTTGAATATCAGCTATGTTGTCATAGTATAACTCTTTATCCCCATCTGTAGCAGCATAGTTCCCGGTACTTTTTCCTATGACGTCTTTTCTATCTAGTTGGTAAACAGATATGTCATAATAGAAAAAGTTGGTTTTATTTCTGTACCCAATTTCATAATTGTATGTTTTTTCTATATCTATATCTATATTATTTATATATGTCCCCCTCCATGATCTCCTATAAATATCACCAGCATACATCTGCGAAATCAATGGAACCCTAAATCCTGTAGAATGGTTAATATATATAACTTGTTTCTTGTTAAGTTTATATGTAGCACCAAATCTATAAGAGATTTCATCATAGGTTTCTTTAGACGAAAGTGAATCTAAATTATTAGCATAGTCATAACTTATATTGTCATATCTGCCATTTATGGTCGAGGTTATTTTATCTGTAATAGCATACTTTATCTCACCGTATATTGCATTTATATCCTCATTTGATGTAGTATCACTACTTACATCTCCTATCTTGTATGTTGAGCGTCTACTGGTATAATTAACCCTGTATTTAGAGTTTTTATTTTCTTCATTTCTTKYTAKATSGANTRYCAATNWWMKWKRMWWTSKTATNYAMCNTTAGTYSYAAWYTCWSWCWTWWMAYCYTCTTGCATTGTATTTGTATATGAATTGTATCTATGATTATCTCTAACTCCATCGCCACTGCTATCAAATGCACTACTTTTATTAGTAGTAGTATCTTCATAGCTATATAACTGTGTCATTAAATTTGAGCCATTATCGAAGTCTTTTGAATATGTAAGGAAGTATTTTGATAAATCTATATCATAATCAACTGAATAGCCAACTTCCCCTTTACTCCTAGGATTAGATTTTATATTATTTGTATAAACTTTAGTATCAGAGTTATAAGTTATATGTGTAATTGAACCAGTATCATTTTCATATCTAGTTGACTTATCAATTCCAAGAGTGATATCGCTGCTGTCATCAATATAGTATTGAATTTTTCCATTAACAGACTTTGCCCAATAATCAGAATTTTCCCAATATCCATCACTCTTTTTATAGCTTCCTTGAAGTTCAACTGCCATATCTTCAGTTGATGTACTCACTCCAATAAGACTTTTTAAATAACCATAACTTCCAGCTTCGGTAGATACAAAAATTTCATTTTTATTTTTTGGTTTTTTCGTAGTAATGATTATTGCACCAGCTNATGCATCATTACCATAAAGATAAGATGCCCCACCTTTAATGATTTTTATACTCTCAATATTATCACTATCTATGTTAACACTACCAGCTCTCTCTTGAACAGGTACCCCATCAATTACTATAGCTACCCCAGGTTTTTCACCCATATACATTTCAGCAGTAATACCTCTAATATGTATCTTATTTGAATCACCTTCATTTTTTCTAACTGTAACACCTGGAATGTTATTAAGTACATCAGCTATATTTTCAGCATGCTTATCTTCTATCTCTTCTGCTTGGATAATAGTAGTATTTGATACTTTTAACATTTTTGACTGGAACTTATCATCAATAGTAGATGATTCAACTTGTATAGTTCCTAAGTCTAATGCTATTGCATTTATAGTTAGGGCACAAATAATTGATAATGATATTTTAGCGTTCATTTTTCTTAACCTTGTAAATAATAGTACAATGTTAATAAATATATGTTAATTTTGTATTAAGTTTATTATTTAATCTATATTTAATGTTGTAGCTGTGAATTTATGAGCTCTAAATCATTTTTTCAAGTTCTTTTAATATCTTTTTACTCGATTTTTCTTCTTAGCTTTTATCTTAATCTTCAATAGCCCTTAGGATATGCTCAGGTAATTTTTTACTTGCTGCAGCTCCAAGTTTTTCTAGTTTTTGAAATTGGCTTGTTACACTTCCAGCCCCAGTATGGAGTTTTGAGTAAGCATCATCATAAGTTTTTTGTGCAGTGCCTAATTGTTTGCCAAGTTTTTCTACACTTTCAACAAAACCAACAAACTTATCATATAAAAGCCCAGCACGTTTTGCTATCTCTAAGGCATTTCTTTGTTGATGTTCGTACTTCCAAGTATTTTCAACTGCCCTAAGAGAGACCATTAAGGTAGTTGGTCCAACTAAGATAACATTTTGTTTAAAAGCCCAATCAAAAAGTGAAGAATCATATTCTAGAGCCATTAGTAAGGCAGATTCAACTGGTACAAACATAAAAATAAAGTCTAAGCTTTTTATACCTTTTAGGTTTGTGTAATCCTTTTGGCTTAACTCTTTTATATGTTTTTTTATAGAATTTAGATGCTCTTTTGCAAAATTTTCTTTTAAATTTTCTTCATTTTCAGATGCGTATCTTTCATAGGCAGTTAAGGAAGTTTTTGCATCTATTATTATTTCTCTTGAATCTGGTAGGTGTACAATTACATCTGGACGGTAACGAGATCCATCACTCTCATGTTCTAAACTTACCTCACGTTCATATTCCTCACCCTCACGTAGACCTGAGTTTTCTAAAACTCTTTCTAAAATCATCTCACCCCAGATACCCTGAGTTTTACTTTCGCCTTTAAGGGCATTTGTAAGCTTTTTAGCATCAGCACTCATTTGATGATTAATCTCTTTTATACTTTTTATCTCAGCTTGAAGTGTTGAACGGTCTTTTGCTTCTTGAACATATACATCATCTATCTGCTTTTTAAATGCAGTGAACTGTTCCTTTATAGGATTAATCATCTTATTTAGATTTTCCTGATTTTGCATAGAGAATTTTTCTGAGTTTGTTTGTAAAATTTTGTCTGCTAAATCTTTAAACTCTAGTTTCATTTGTTCTTTATTTTTTTCTAACATATTGAGTTTATCTTGATTAGACTTTTTTTCTTGTAAAAGTTCTGATTCACTTTTTTGTATCATATTCCTTATACGCTCTTGTAAAACAGAGTTTTCATTTAAAAGTGTATATCCATCATTTTTTTTAGTCTCTAAATCCTCTTTAATAATATCTAAAGTGTTTGCATTAGTTTTTAAGTTGTTTTGTAATGTTTTAACACTTGTTAGCCAAATGGCAGCTCCGCCAAAAACAAAACCTATTAATAAATATACTATTTCTATCATTTTATATCCTAATTTAAAATCTTATTATACATTTTTGTTGTAAAAAAAAGCTTTTTCATATCTAGTAAATTTACTATTTTGAGTGAAGTTTGATTTATTGGGGGAGACTTCCATATAGATAGGTGTAAACTTATCTATATCCTTTAAGAGACTAAAAAATAGACTTAGTACTTCATTTATATCACTTGAGTATAAAACAATCTTGTAAGCATCTTTAAATGGAAGTCTAAGTGCATATGATGAAATACTTTTATTTTTGTATACAGCTTTATATTTAGTATCTTTATTTTTAAATAAACAAGAGAAGTAGGATTGTTTTTTTTAAAAAGTTCATTTTTTGCTTATATTCTAAAATTGATTCTAAACTAACATCACTAACTGTTATATAATAGTTAGTTTGATAGTTTGTTTGTCTTTCATATAAGAAAGTTGAAGTTTGATAATAAGATTTAAAACCAAAATTTTCATATATCTTTTCTTTACCAGGTATGCAATCAAGAGCTATCTGGCATGTATCTAAATGTTTTATGGCATGACTTAGAAGTTTTTTGCCAATTCCGCGGCAACTATACTTTTGTAAAACAAGCAAGTTTGATATTGTGCCAAAGTTTTTACTCTCTTTTATAGCTAAAACGAAACCAACTATAGTATCAGATTCATAAGCTATAAAAAAATCATTTGCATAAGATATATAAAGACAATTAATATGACTAATATCATTAGTTCAAGATTCATCCCTGCAAGATAAGAAAAAATATTTTAGTTCATTAGGCTTTATACCTCTAATGAGTATCAATCTTTTGTGCCCCACATTTAGCACCGCTTTTTTTATTTGTTTCGTTTTTTCTTAAGGGGGAATCATCTTCAAGCATACTAGATCCACATTTTCCAGCTCCGCATTTCATTGCTTCTTTTGGATCTTTATTCCCCTCTTGTACTTTTTTAAAATCACATCCGCTTATAAGTAAGATAGAGATAAGCAGTAAACTATTTATGAAAAATTTATACAAAATGTACTTCCTTTATTTATTTTAGAATGAGCATCAAGTTTTAAACCATACTCATATGAAATTTTTTGTACTATACTTAATCCAACCCCAAAACCTCCTGCATAATCTGTCTCTCTATTATATTTTTCATAGATATTAGCAAGTTTATTTTTTTCAATACCAATTCCATAGTCTTTTATTTTAAATACGGCATTTTTTAAAGATATTTCAATTTTTGAATTTGGATGTGAATATTTTATCGCATTATTAATAAGATTTCCAAATAACATAGTTAGTTTTGTCTCATCTATTTCAAACTCATAAGATTGAGTCTCTAAGATAAGTTCTATTTTTTTACTTTGACTTAGTTCTTGATAATAAGATACACTTTTTTGAAGAGTCTTAGCTATATCAATCTTTGTTTCATTTTTTTGTTTAGATTCAAATGACAAATATGAAAGTGCTGTATATATATCAAAAAGTTGTTTAGTGCTTACGGATATATTTTTAAGAATATTAGCATCATACATATCTTTTTTTTTAGCCCTTGAAACTGACATACTTAGAGCTGTTATTGGAGTATTTAACTCATGGGCAGTATCATGTACAAAGTCTTCTATTTGTTGTATTTTTTTACGAAGCGGTTTCATAAATAATAAGGACAATATCCATGCTAGGGATATAATAATTAAAATAGCTAAAATAATAATTTCTAAAATAGTTTGTTTTAATGCTGAAATTTTAGATGTCAATAAATTAGAATAAATAACTACAAATTTTACATTTAGATGTTTTTTTGCTGTATCAGATACTAATACATTATTACCAGCAAAGTTAGTGTAGCCAGGCTTAGTTGGAGAATAACCATGAAGAGCTTTTCCATATAAAATATCATTATCTGTAGATATTATATATAGATGTATATCTTTTTCAAATGATGGAATTTTTAGTAAAAGTTTTTGCATATGTGCTTTAATAATATTTCCAGAGAGGGTATCTGAGATATGTTGAAGCTGATAATATTCATTATTTTCTATAGCATTTTTTTGAGCTTTATAATACCAATAAGCACTTAACAGAATAAATAAAATAGATGAGATTATATATAAACTTAAAAAAGAGTAAAAAGACTTTTTTTCTAAACTATTCAAACTTATAGCCCTCACCACGAATATTTATAATCCTATCCTTACCTAGTAATGAACGAAGGTTTTTAATATATGTACGGATAGTATCATTACTAGGCATCTCATCATATCCCCATAAATTTTGTAAAAGCTCATTTGTTGAAACAACTCTTTTTTTATTACGAATAAGGTAAAGCAATATTGCATTTTCTTTAGCGGATATGGAGATAAGTTTGTTTTTTATAAATAATTGACTAGTTAGATTATTAAAGCGGATATCTTTACCTATAAGTATCTCTTCATCTATATTAAACTGACGTTTAATATTTTCTATACGTGCTTGAAGTTCTTCAAGCTCAAATGGTTTTCTAATAAAATCATTTGCTCCAATATCAAAACCTTCGCGTAGATATTTTAGCTCCTGATAAGCGGTGATAAATATAGTTGGAGTTGAATCTTTAAATTCTCGTAAAGTTTTGAGAAGCTCTAAGCCTGAGATTCCAGGGACATTAATATCAAAGATATATAAGTCATAACTGTTTTTTTCAGCAGATTCAATAGCATCTTGTGAGTTAAAATAATGATTTACCTCATAAGATTCACTTAAAAACTCAGAAACAATATTTCCAATAATTGGGTCATCTTCTAAAAATAATATTTTCATGTATGTATGATAACAAAAAATCAGATTATTAATTTAAACAAGGTGAAATATTTTAATTAGGAAATTTTTTTTTGGCACTACTATATCCAAGATTAAAAAGTTCTATATTATTATTTTGTTTTAAAATATTGAATTTAGTTAAATTATCATTTGTTATGTAATAGTCACTATTATCTATAGAATCTATTATATTTGAATACCATACTAAAAAAAGTATCTTCTTAATCTTAGAAAAAAAGCTTAATGATTTGAGTTTTTTATTTGGATGTAAATTAACACTTAAGATATTGAAAGCATATTTTTTTAATGGTTTTAAAGGCAGGTTATCAAATATTCCACCATCTGCATAAATTTTTGAACCTTCTTTAACTGTTTCAAAAATAGGGAAAAGTGATATAGATTTTAAAATTTCATCAATTACTTTGCCTTTATTTTGATAAATTACATAAGAATCTGATATTGAACTAATAGTTAGATATACTGGAATATTTAAATCTTCAATGTTCTCTTTTAAAAAAAGTTTATTCATAATTTTTTTATCTATTGTTATTTTTAAAAAAGATTTAAAAGAGAAGTTAAATGAAACCATTTTTTTAAATTCATTTGATTCAAAAATTTCTAATATTTTTGTTGGTTTAACACCACTAGCATAAGAACATGCTATCAAAGCACCAATACTTGTACCGCTAATAGCATTTATTTTTATATTATTATCATCCAAAAAAGCAAGCACACCTAAATGGAAGGCTCCTCTAAATCCTCCACCTGAGAGTACTAAGGAGATTCCTTTATCTTGGATTATAGATATGATATTATTTTCCATTGTCCATCCATAGTCTCGACTAAGGCTGTACAGTTTTCAACCCAGTCTCCAGAATTTAAATACTCAATACCTTTAATATCTTTTATTTCAGCCTTATGGATATGTCCACATATTACACCGTCATAACCATTTTTAAAAGCATACTTTGTAAGTATACCTTCAAAATCACTAATAAAAGAAACAGATTTTTTAATATTATCTTTTACATATTTAGATAATGACCAATAACGTTTATAACCAAAAAGTTTTCTAAAAAAGTTTATAATACTATTTAAATGAAGTAGGGCGTCATATCCATAATCACCTAACACAGATATCCACTTTTTTGTCATAGTTATAGAATCAAAAAAATCACCATGAGTAACTAAATATTTTTTCCCATTAATTGCATTGTAGTCAAACTCACTGTCAATATGAAGATTATCACCTAATATGATAGGCAAAAATGGACGTAAAAATTCATCATGATTACCAGCTATTAAAAAAACGTTAGTCCCTTTTCTGGCTTGACGTAAAATTTTTTGAATAACATCTGAATGACTTTGTGGCCAAATAAACTTACGTTTTATTGCCCATCCATCAATGATATCACCAACTAGATAAAGATTTTCAGAGTTATTGTCTCTTAAGAAATCTAAAAATAACTCTGCCTTAGAAAACTTGGTGCCTAGGTGTATATCTGAGACAAAAATTGATTTATATTGCATAAAAAAGTTTATTAAATACTGATTACAAGATAGTTACATTATAGTGTTTAGATAATTACAAGATATTCACTTAAGCTACACATAATCTCGATAAAATTGAAGAATCTTATATTAATAGGTCATAAATTATGAAACGAAGAAAATTTTTAACATTAAGTACTAGCGCATCTTTTTACTTACTTACAGGCTGTGGTGGTGGTGGCGGTGCTAGTGAGATGCTAAATTCATCTACTTCTGCTCAAAGCACTAGTCAACAAAGCATAACTCCACAAGCTGGTGCCAAATTAGCCTTAGCTGTTCCAGCCTTACGTATAGCTAGTTATAAAAATGGTATAGCTAACTATGATTTAAACATACAAGAAGCTAAACACCAGTTTTTTAAAGGAGTAGATACAGATACTTTTGCTATGGATGCAACTTACTTAGCTCCAACTCTTTTAATGAAAAGAGGTGACAAGATATCTATAAATTATACAAATAAACTTAAAGAGCCAACAACTATGCATGGACATGGTCTTCATATTCCAGCAAATATGGATGGATCACCACATCAGGTTATTAATGTAGGAGAGACTTGGTCATCAGAATTTACTGTAAATCAGGTAGCTTCAACTAACTGGTATCATCCTCATTATACTGGTAAGACAGCCCAACATGTATATAAGGGTTTGGCTGGATTTATTATTATTGAAGATGATGAAATAAAAAATTTAGATTTACCAAATAGATATGGAATTGATGATTTTCCTTTGGCCTTGCAAGATCGTTTTTTTGATGAAAATTTACAGATAGATTATAGCCCAAGCAGGATGCAGATTATAGGTGGATATGTGAGCAGTATCCCCGTTACTAATGGTGTAATAGAGCCATACCTAGATGTCGAGGCAAAGGAGATTAGATTTAGAATCCTAAATGGCTCAAATTCAAGTATATATAATATAGCCTTTGACAATAACCAAACATTTAAACAAATTGCGGCTGATAACTCTTTACTTGAGGCTCCTGTACTTTTGAATAGCTTATTTTTAACACCAGGTGAGAGAGCTGAGATAGTTATAGATTTAACAAATGATTTTGGAAATACTATAATATTAAGAGATATAAGTACAAATAAAATATTTTTAACAATAAATGTAAATAAAGAAGCTTCGTCTATAACTACTACGCCAGATAGTTTAACTACTTTAATAAAATACAAAGAAAGTGAGGCTTTACGTAGCAGAAGCTTTAGTCTTGAGATGAGCTCTATGGGTAGATTTAGTATAAATAATAGATTTATGGATATTAATTTTATTAATGWACGTGTAGCAATTAATGAGATAGAAATTTGGGAAATTACTAATACTATGGGTATTTGGCATAATTTTCATATACACGGTACTCATTTTATGATTTTAGAACGTGATGGAAGTTCTTTTAATGTATCTGAGGGTGAAAAAGCTTATAAAGATGTAGTAGCTATGGCTCCAAATAGCAGTGTAAAGTTAATAATAAAAATGACAGATTATGTAGATTCTAATGTACCGTATATGTATCACTGTCACTTTTTAGAACATGAAGATTATGGCATGATGGGGCAGTTTATAGTTGAATAATTTTTAAGTTTTTTTACACAAATACTACACATATAGTATGGTACAATACTTCATATTTAACAAAGGAAATATTATGAAAAAGATTTTATTCATCTTACTAAGTTTAGCACTAGGTGCTTCTTTTTTGCAGGCAGCTGCTTTTACTAAAGAAGTGAAGTTTAGAACTACTAAAGTTAGTATTAGTTCAGATAAAGTAATTGGAACAGGCTCAAATACTTTTATATTAGACATCTCGCAAAAAGGCAAGGCTATAAACGCTGTTAAAGTTAGTGTAAGAGCTTTTATGCCAGCTATGCCTGGTATGCCAGCAATGCAATCAAAAGCTGATGCAAAAGACTTAGGTAATGGAAAATACAAAGTTACTCTAAATATTGCAATGGGCGGTACATGGCAGTTACATATATTTATAACACCAGCTACTGGTAAAAAATCACGTATCAAAACCTCTATAAATTTCTAGGGTAATTGTATGAAAAAGTTATTTTTACTTCCATTTCTTCTAGGCTCAGGGCTTTATGCTCTTAGCCTTGATGAACTTATACTTAAAGCATTGGAAAAAAACCCATCTTTAGAATCAATATCACATAAAATTTCTGCAAATAAATCAAATATAAAAATAACAGATCAGTTTGCTAACCCTGTATTATCGTATACTCAAAACTCTATAGATGATAATCAGGCTATGAGTCAGCGTACAGTCTCAATTTCACAAAAACTTCCTTATTTTGGGAAGAGGGATAGTTTAAAGAAAGTAGCCCTAGCCCAAGAAAAAGTTCTAAATGAAAACTTAGAGCAGGCTAAGGTAAGTTTAGTTAATGAGATAAAAAACCAGGCCTATACAATATGGGAATTAGAAAAACTTTATAAAATAATTAAAGAATATGAAGATTTAACAAAACAAAATATAGATATTTTTGAGAGTTATACTAGTATATCAGGAAATCAGCATATGGGCATTATGTCTGCTGAATTAACTCTAAGTAATCTTAAAATTCAAAAAAGCTCTTTAAATTCTAAAATATATTCAGCTTATGCARAACTCTCATATCTAGCTGCTTTTGAAGTAAAAGATTTAGATATAGAGCTTTTAGTTAAGGATATTCCAAGCATAGATAGTTTAATAAATGATTTAACTAATAACCGTAACCTTAGGGTAAGGGAACAAGAGATACAAAAAAGTCAGGCTATAGTTAAAACAGCAGAGTTAAATAATTATCCAGATGTAAATATTTTAGCTGGATATTCATATAGAAAAAACTTTGATAATTACCTTACAGTCGGACTTGGCATATCCTTACCGATTTATTCAACTGAGCAGTATAAAGAAGAGGAGGCTAGAAAGTTGGTGCTTTTTTCACAAAGTTTAAATGAAGATACAAAAATAGCTATTAATTCAGAATTTCAAACTACATATCTACAAATGAAATCTGCTTATGAAATTTATCATATTGTTCATGATGAGGCTATCCCTCAAATAAATCATATGTTTGAATTAACATCTTCATCTATATCTACTGGCGGTGATCTTTTTAAATATATAGATATCTTAGTACAAAAACTTAAATTAGAACAAAAAAGTATAGTTGCAGTTGCTAACTATAAACGTGCAGAAGCAAAAATATCAGCYTTATCAGGAGAATTATAATGAAAATATTAGTAAAACTAGTTTTATTGACATTGCCCTTTGTGTTATTAGCAAAACAGGCTACAGTTGAGCAGCTTTTTTCTGTACAGACAGTAAAAGTTAAAAAAGAAATTATAAGTGAATCTATTAAAAATTATGGTTATGTTAAAACAGACGAGAGTCGTAAATATGATATATCTCCACGTTTTGGTGGATATGTAGTTAAGTTATATGCAGATAAGATATACAAAAAAGTAAAAAAAGGTGAACCTTTAGTTACAGTATATTCACCTGAAGTATTTAAGGCAAAAGACGAGTATTTAAACACTTTTAAATATACAAAAAAACGTAGAAAAAATGGCATGCTAAGTAGTGCAAAATTAAAACTAAAACTTTTAGGTATTAGCGATAAAGAGATAAATGATGTTATAAAAAATAAAAAAGCATCAGCAAATACTACTATATATTCACCAGTAGATGGATATGTATTTATTAAGGGCATCGATAAGGGTTCAGCTTTTAATACTAAACAAAAACTTTTCCAGATAGTAAATCTTGATGAGGTCTGGGTAGAAGCAAAACTTTTTGAAGAAGAAAGAGCTAGATTATCAACTACATCTAGATATGAACTAAATTTTAAGGGCATAGAAAAAACATATACTACAAAAGATAAACTACTTTATCCACGGCTTGATCCAAGGGTAGCTACCTTGACATTACGTTTACGTGTAAAAAATGCAAATCATGATCTTTTTCCTGGTATGTATTCAACTGTAATTTCACTTAAGGATGAAAAAGAACAGTTAGTATTACCAACTACAGCCGTTATACGTAAAAATTCAAAATTTTATGTATTTATGGTTGGTGAATATGAGGGCGAATATGAACCTATGGAAGTTAATGTAAAGATAATTAATGCAAATTTGTATTCAGTACTTAGTGGACTAAATGAGGGTGATGAAGTAGTTAATAATGCATTGTTTATGATGGATTCTGACGCACAAATAAATGGTTTATACTAGTTTAAAAGCAAAATGAACAAAGTCCATTTTACTACGCTAACCGCTATGGCACTAGAGTTAACTCCTTCGGGAGTAGAAAAATAGAAATGAGAACAAAATGATTGAAAAATTAATAGAATTTAGTATAAAAAATAAATTTCTTGTATTGATGATGGCTTTATTTATAAGTATGGGTTCGTATTATTCTTTAAAAAATACTCCACTTGACGCCTTGCCTGATTTATCCCCACCTCAGGTAATTGTGCAGATTAATTGGGCTGGACAATCACCTGAAATTATTGAAGATCAAGGTACATATCCCCTTGTATCTCAATTTTTGGCTATTGCAAATATTGATACAGTTCGTGGATATTCAACTTATGAAAATGGTTTAATATATATTATTTTTAAAGAGGGTACTGATCTTTACTGGGCAAGAAGCCGTGTATTAGAACAATTATCATCTATACAGTCCCAACTTCCAGCTTCTATGGAAGTTAGTCTTGGTCCAGATGCATCTGGTGTTGGCTGGGTTTATGAATATGCCCTAACTTCAAAAACTAAAAACTTAGCCCAGCTTAGAAGTCTTCAAGATTATTATTATAAATATGCACTTATGGGTGTAGATGGGGTATCTGAAGTAGCTAGTATTGGTGGTTTTATACCAACTTATCAGGTATCTGTAAATAATGATAATCTTATAAGATATAACCTAAGCATAAAAGATATAGCATCAGTTTTAAGGGCTAATAATAATGATACTGGTGGACGTATTGTAATTGAAAATGGTTTTGAATGGATGATTCAAGCTAAGGGTTATGTCCAAAACTTAGATGATATTAGAAAACTTGTAGTTACTCAAAAAGATGGAGTTCAAGTTACACTTGGAGATATTGCTAGAGTTGAACTCACTCCAGCTGCACGTCGTGGGGTAGCTGATTTAAATGGTGATGGTGAGGTAGTTGGTGGCATTGTACTGCTTCGTTATGGTGAGGATGTTTATTCAGCTATAAAAAGAATAGATAAAAAAATGAAAGAGTTAAAGGTAGATGATGTAGATGTTGTAACTGTATACGATCGTTCATCTTTAATAGAAAAAGCGGTGGAGACTCTAAGAAGTACGCTAATTGAAGAAAGTATAATTGTAGTTGTGATTATTGGACTATTTTTGATGCACTTTCGTTCCTCTTTAATAGTTTTAATAGTACTACCTCTAACTGTGGGTACTACCTTTTTATTAATGTATGTATTTGGTATTGGATCAAATATTATGTCACTTGGTGGTA
The DNA here is from genome assembly GCA_002733155.1 of Sulfurimonas sp. Classification (GTDB taxonomy): domain Bacteria; phylum Campylobacterota; class Campylobacteria; order Campylobacterales; family Sulfurimonadaceae; genus Sulfurimonas. Next base: position 50,576 of record NVUO01000007.1, on the reverse strand, counting down.
TAGCTATAGCTATTGGTGCTATGGTTGATGCCTCTATTGTGATGATAGAAAATTCTCATAAAATGTTGTATAAATTTGAGCATAAAAATAATAGGGTACCAACAAATGCTGAGCGTATAGATGTTATTTTAAAATCATCACAGCTTGTTGGTCGTCCTATATTTTTTGCACTTGCTTTAATTGTAGTCTCATTTTTACCAATATTTGCACTTTCAGGTCAGGAGGGTCTACTTTTTACTCCATTAGCGTATACAAAAACTTTTGCTATGGGAGCTGGTGCAATACTTAGTATTACTTTAGTCCCTGTTTTAATGGTGTTTTTTGTAAAGGGAAAAATTTTACCAGAGAATAAAAATCCTTTAAACAGATTTTTTATCTGGGTATATCATCCTATAATTGTGTATGGTTTAAAACTTAAATATTTAGTAATTGTAATGGTAGCCTTATCATTAGGTTATATGTATCCATTATTTAATTCTTTAAAATGGGAATTCATGCCTATGCTAAATGAGCAAAGTTTTATGTATATGCCTGTAACCCCATATGGTATCTCTATAGATCAATCTAAGGCTTTAACACAAAAAACAGATAAAATCATAAAATCATTCCCTGAAGTTGAGACTGTGTTCGGAAAAGGTGGACGTGCAAATACAGCTACCGATCCAGCTCCCTTAGGTATGCTTGAAACTATAATTACACTTAAGCCTGAGAGTGAGTGGCGTGAGGGTATGACATACTCTAAACTTCGTCAAGAGATGGAAGATGCTCTACAAGTGCCAGGGTTAGTTAACTCATGGACATATCCAATTCGTGGACGTATAGATATGTTGTTATCAGGTATACGAACACCATTAGGTATTAAACTTTATGGTAAAACAGCTGATGGGCTTCAAAAGTATGGTAAAGAGATAGAGGATAAACTACGTACATATAAGGATACCTTATCAGTATTTGCAGATCAAGCTAGTGCTGGTTATTATGTAGATATAGATATAGATGAGGAAAAACTTCAACGTTATGGTTTGGCAAAAGATGCCTTATTAGAGTATACATCCCTAGCTATTGGTGGTATGCGTGTATCTACTATGTACAAGGGTCTAGAGAGATACCCAATCACTCTTCGTTTAGATGAGGGTGAGCGTCGTTCTTTAAGTAGTATTAAAGATATTCAGATTAAAACAAAACTCGGTTTTGTGCCTTTGAGTACCTTTGCTACAGTTGGATACAGACAAAGTGCATCTGTAATTAAGTCAGAGATGGCATCACCAGTTACTTTTGTGTATATAACACCAAATGAAGGTATTACAGCTACCGCCTATAAAGAAGGGGCACAGGCTCTTATAGATGAGATAGATTTCGAAGCAGGTTATTATATAGAATGGGCTGGACAATCTGAGTATTTAGAATCTGCGATGGCAAAAATAAAATGGATAATCCCAGCTGTATTACTTAGTATATTAGTACTGATTTATTTTGCTTTAAAAAAAATGGTACCAACGCTTATAGTCTTTTTCACCTTACCATTTGCACTTCTTGGCGGTTTGATATATATAGATATGTTAAACTTTGCTATGAGTATAGCAGTTATAGTTGGTTTTTTAGCCCTGCTTGGAGTTGCAGCTGAGACAGCTATAGTTATGATTGTTTATTTACAAGAAAGTATAGATGATGCAAAAGAAAAATATGGAAAAAACTTTAATGTAGTACATCTAAATGCTGCTATATATGAGGGTGCAGTTCAAAGAGTTCGTCCTAAACTTATGACAGTATTTGCAATTTTAGCTGGTCTTGCTCCAATTATGTATATACAAGGAGTTGGAAGTGAAGTTATGCAAAGGATAGCAGCTCCAATGCTTGGAGGCGTAATATCTTCTGCAGTTTTATCTTTAGTAATTATCCCTATTTTATTTGAGGTTTATGCTAAAAAACAACTCTCGGATTCAAAATCTAAACTTGATGATTCCGGAGAAATAATATAAAAAAAACAATATTATTAATATCACTCATACTACTTATTTTAAGTGGATGTGGTGAGAAAAAAGAGCAAAAAAGTACAGTTCCTGGAATGAAGTGCGGAGCTGGAAAATGTGGAGCTAATATGTTTGATGGTAATTCAGCATTAACTAAAAAGAAAAAAAATGTATTATCTCAAATGCGTGATAATGATTCAAGAAGGGACTGTGTAGTTAAGGCAGCTAGTACARAAGCTGYATATGACTGTGTACGTAATCCAAATGGGAATAAGCTTGTTTTGAAATGCGGTACAAGTAAGTGTGGAACTGATAATAATAGAGCTAAAATGCCAGTTATGAAATGTGGCGAAGGTAAATGTGGAGGAAAAATGTAAGTATATATATCTTTAGAAGAGCCACTTTAGATATTTTTCAATCGGGGCTGGTTCATACAGTGAAAAATATCGTCATTCCAAACTTGATTTGGGATCTAAGCCAATAAATTAGACCCTGAATCAAGTTCAGGGTGACGAAAGTAATTGTATGAATCAACCATGATTAATCAATGCCGTAATAATGTTCTATCATCAATTTTTCATAAGAATCAGGCAGGGTTTTATCTGTTTTTTGCATATATGATATCATCCTATTTACTATAGGTCTCCATTCATCTTTGTTAAATTCATTTACTTCACGCATATTATGACATTGTGTACAATAACGCGATGCAATGATATATGATTTTGATTTAGGTTCAGTAGATACATCTGGGATAAGTTTAGTATTTTTATCCATCTTCATATCATCCCCACATTTGCTCATGCCAACTTTTGCTTGTGGAGCTTTTCTTGTTTGAGTGGAATCTGAGTCTTTTTTGTTCATATCCATATCAGACATGTCCCCACCACCCATCATACATCCAGCACTAAGTAAGCTAGAAAATATTAATGCAGATGTGACAATAATTACTTTTTTATTTTTCAAAAAAATTCCTTGTATAATTTAATATATTATATAAAATATATGTGCAGACTTTGTGAAGTATAATGTATAATTACACTTATGAACTTGATAAATATAAATGAAACAAATAAAGAACTTGTAGAGATATATCATCAGCTACGAGATAAGGCTTTTGTAAGCGATAATAGCTTTATAGCTGATAGTCCAAAGGTTGTAAATATACTCTTACAAACAAATATAAAAATAAAAAGTATCTTAGCTACTCATGAGTATTATAAGGAGTGTGAGGATTTAATTTTAACTAAAAATATAGATAATTTATTTGTATTAAGTAAAAAAGATATGGAAAAAATAATTGGTCATAAGATTCATCATAATTGTATGATGCATGGTATACGTCCAGAACAAACTTCTTTAGATAACTTAGATGATAATATAATTATGTTAGATGAGATAAGTTCGAGTGAAAATGTTGGCTCAATTGCTAGAAGTGCAGCAGCTCTTGGCATAAAATCATTTTTAGTTCCAAAAACTGCTCCGCATCCATACTCAAGACGTGCTTTGAGAGTATCAATGGGTCATGTATCTAAATTAAAGTATTTGATATATGGGGATATATTTGAAACTATAAAACTTTTAAAAAAGAATGATTATAAAGTCTTTGGGGCTGAGGTAGTAGATACATCTATAAATCTTCAAGATGTGAATGTACCTAAAAAATGGGTACTTTTAATGGGGCATGAGGGCAAAGGTTTAAGTAAAGAGCTTTTAGATATTTGTGATTATACAGTTAAAATAGAGATGGAGTCTGATGTTAGAAGTTTTAATGTAGCTGTAGCTTCATCTATAATGATGTATGTCATGAAAACTCAGTTTACAAATAGTTATAATACTTGAAAATAATAAAAAGAAAGGAAAACAGATAGAAACTAATTCTTAAACGGGCTATATTTTCATAAATGGAAATCTGCTCCTTATAAGAGTTTCTGCTGTAAATAAATTTATGAATTTTTCAGATGTTAAACTGCCAATGGGTGCAATTAAAGTTGGAGAGACTCCTAGTATGACAGAAAAAAATGTTATAAAGGGTTTACTTAAAAATCATTTAGCTCCAAAAGGCAAATTTGGATATATAGTAGTTGAAGAGGGCTCACTTCAGTATTTTTGGGAGGATGATAAAGAAAATATTATTGATGCTGATATAAATCACCCAATAGTTATAGAACCTGAACGTTACCATAGTGTAGTGATGAGTGGAGAAGTTTTATTTCGTGTAGAATTTTATAAAGTAGCAAATATTTTTGAAAAAGATAAGGCTGGTGATAGACCTGGCGAAGTTTTTTGTGAGTGTTTTGCATAATAAGGAAAAGATAGATGTTAGATGGACGTGAGAGAAAAAATATAAAAAGTGGAATGAGTGTAGCTATAGTTTTAAAACAAGACCAAGGTAGCGGACTTTTAACTGATGGTATTGTGCGTGATATCTTAACAAAGTCAGCTACCCATCCTCATGGGATTAAAGTTCGTCTTATGAGCAGGGAAGTTGGTAGGGTAAAAGAGATATATTAAGCTATAATTTCACAAAAAGATATTTTATGAAATTTTCAAACTTAGCACTTTCACCTGAGATGTTACATAACCTAAATGAGATTGGCTATAAAGAGATGACAGCTATTCAAGCTGAGGCTCTGCCTATAATCTTAGATGGTAAAGATGTAATAGCTCAGGCAAAAACAGGTAGTGGTAAAACTGCCGCTTTTGGCATTGGACTTTTAACAAAGCTTCAAGTTAAAAAATTTCGTGTACAGTCACTTATACTAACTCCAACTCGTGAACTAGCTGACCAAGTTGCAAAAGAGTTGCGTACATTAGCTAGGGCTACTCATAATGTAAAAATTTTAACTCTTTGTGGGGGTACTGCATTTGGCCCACAACTTGGTTCACTTCGTCATGGTGCGCATATAATTGTGGGTACACCTGGACGTATCTTAAAACACCTAAAAAAAGAAACTCTAAACTTAGAAAACCTTGATATGCTTGTTCTCGATGAGGCTGATAGAATGTTAGATATGGGTTTTTCTGAAGAAATAAATGAGGTTCTTTCTTTTGCACCAAAAGAGAGACAGACTTTACTTTTTTCAGCTACATATACAGATGAGATTTTAAGTATAAGTAAAGATATTCAAAAAGATGCAATTAGTGTAAAAACTACATCAGTTGAAGTGGCAAATAAAATTACAGAGCACTTTTACGGAGTTGAATATGATAAAAAAAGAGAGACACTTATAAATATTTTTTCTAATTTTTCTCCTAAGAATGTTATAGTATTTACTAACACAAAAATAGAGGCAGATGAGATTACAAAAACTTTAGTAAATGCAAAAGTAGATGCCCTAGCTCTTCATGGTGATTTAGAACAGTATGAACGTAATGATGTATTAGTTCAGTTTTCTAATAACTCATGTACAGTTTTAGTTGCAACTGATGTAGCTGCACGTGGGTTAGATATAAAAGAGTTAGCTATGGTTGTAAACTATGATTTGCCACATGATGCAGAGACTTATACTCACCGTATAGGACGTACAGGTCGTGCTGGTGCTGAGGGTCTTGCATTTACTATATATGAGCCAAATGAGATAGAAAAAGTAGATGAATATAAAAATGATAGTAGAATCTTTGAAGAGGGTGATACTTTAAAAGCAGTTAATGGCTTTGAGATGAAACCACAAAATATTACACTTGTAATAGAGGGTGGTAAAAAAGATAAGGTACGTGCTGGTGATATCCTAGGTGCCTTGACTGGTGAGGCTGGACTTAAGGGTTCAAGCATAGGCAAGATAGATATTTATGATAGACAAGCTTATGTAGCTATAGAGGCTAAACTTATAGATGAGGCATTTAAAAAACTTAAAGATGGAAAAATTAAGGGTAAAAAATTCTCAGTTTGGATTCTTTAAACATTATTTATGATTACAGCAAGATTTTTCTTTCTGTATAACTGGGCAGGGTACAGTTGCGTAAGAGCAATATACACAACAATCACCAGCCTTTGGTTTTAAAATTTCTCCACAAGATTTACATTCATAAAACCATTGACAAGCATTAGTTGGCATAAGCTCAGTTTCTTTATGTCCACACTTTGGACAAGTTATAGTTGAAGTTAAAATAATATCCATTATTGTATCCATTTACTTCAAGTTTATTCCGATATTACTTAAAATAAAATTATCTGACACAATCACATTTTATAATTGGTATAAACTTTGCTTAATATAATTAATTAAGGAGATATTATGAACGTTAGTGGAACAAATCAGACAAATTATTTAAGCGCATACCAAAAGCAAGAAAATAAGGGTTTAGGTAAAAAATTAAATACAATTTTACAATCAGTACCTCCAAAAGAACAAGCTGATATCAAATCATTATTAGATACACTAGACCCAAGTGGAAAAAAAGACGCATTAAAAAAAATGGCTGAACTAGATAGGTCTAATCTAAATGTAGAAGACTTGGTAAAAGCTATAAATGAAATCTTTCAATCAAGTCAAACTACTAAAACATCATCATTCCCATCTTCATTTTCTATGTACGCTTAAAAATCTTTTTCTACTTTAAAGGTACGAAATAAAATGTTATACATAAATATTTGACCAGCAGTCCTTACTGAGTTAAATATCTCTTTTTGAGTAAAACCAATATTTTCAAGTGTTTTTATATCAGATGCATCTACAGATTCTGAATCTTTTAGAGCTTTTAAAGTGAACAATAATAAATCTATATTTGCTTTAGATAATGGTGCAGATGAAGGATCTTTTTTTACCTCTAAAATTTGCTCATTAGTCATGCCAAACATATTGATTAACATGCTTTTTAATAAACTTATACAATAATCACATTTATTATCATCAGAGACTATATATTCTAGTAAAAGATAATACTGCTGATTCTCTTTAGCCATAGATAGTATATCTTTTGCATTATTCCATTGAAATTCTAAAATTTTTGGTTCTATACTAAAGAACTGAAATGCATTTGGTATAGAACCAAAAGCTGCATTTATCTCTTCATATATATTTTTTACTTTCGCATCTGCTTCATTTACTGCTACTGTTTTTAATAAACTCATGATTTTCCTTTATTAATATATATGTTAATGTACCAATTGGTACAAAACTTAACCTATCAAACGCCAGTATCTTTATCACAATTGGTCTCCTTTTTTAAAATTGTACTATCTAGTACAAAAGTATTCAAAAAAATATATTTAGTCTAAAAGCTCATTTATTGAATCTGATACACTAGATATACTTTTTTCATCAGCTCCAGCTTTCATGATTAAGGTTAAACCAGTTAAATATGCCAAAAACCTACTAGCTATAAGTTTAGAATCAAGATGGTTTTTAATTTCATTTTTATCTTTAGCTTTTTGTATAATTTGTGTTAAAAACTCTATAAAAGTTTTAAATTCTAAGTTGATTTGACTACTTAAATCTGTATATTTTCTATAACACTCATTTGCAGAGTTTACTAACAAACATCCTTTTATGGTGCCTGTGTTTTTAAAATCTTCAAGTGATTCATCTACTAAACTAAATAGTGCTTTTTTAACCCCATATTTTTTAGCTGTATCTCTGATAATATGAAAAAGGTTTTTTCTATATAAGTCTAAAGCAAGTGAAAATAAGTTTTCTTTACTTTTAAAGTTAGCATAAAAACTACTTTTTTTTATAGACATAGCTGATAATAAATCTTCTAATGAAGAGTTGTCATAACCATGTTCCCAGAAATATTGCATCGCTAAATCTATAACAGTATCATTATCAAATGATTTTGGTCGTCCAATTGTATTTCGCATATGATAGTATAGTACCAAGTGGTACAAAAGTCAAGTATAATTTAATATATTATATAATAAGTTATGAATAATAAAGAACTTAGATACTTAAATCATTACCCACCTTCTGTAAAGGAAGCGGTACATAAGCTTATTAAACAAGATAAACTGGGTCTACACCTTTTACATAAATACAAATGTACACATACATATAAAAATGATAAGTCTTTGTTTTTTTATATAAACAATTTAAAAAATGAACATATGAAAAAAGTAGCACCACTATCTAAAGTGCTTTATGATGGTAAAATAAATGTTATACATAATGCCTTGGGTAGCCACCATTTTATATCTAGGGTGCAAGGAAATAAACTAAAGGCTAAAAACGAGATACGTATAGCATCTATGTTTAAGCTTGTACCAGAAGAATTTTTACAGATGATAGCTGTACATGAATTGGCTCACTTTAAAGAAAAAGAACATAATAAAGCTTTTTACAAATTATGTGAATATATGCAGCCTTCATATCATCAAGTTGAATTTGACTTAAGGCTTTATCTTACTTTTGTGGATATAAAAGGTAAACTTCAAGAATGGTTTTAAAATATTTACTAAAATAGTATAAAGATAGTTAGTGTTAAGATGTATAAAAGGGGTTCGATATGAAGTATTTATTAGTATTATTTTTAATAATTACAGGCTTAAGTGCAGAGGGAAGACATATGGCTATATACGACTTTAAAGTAAAAACTATAGATTCTCAAGAGATATCTATGTTAAAGTATAAGGATAAGGTCTTATTAATAGTAAATGTAGCTAGTGAGTGTACATTTACACCTCAGTATAAAGGCTTGGAAGAGTTATATTTAAAATACAAAGATAGAGGCTTTATGATACTTGGTTTTCCGTCAAATCAGTTTGGTGAACAAGAACCAGGCTCAGAAAAAAAGATTAAGTACTTTTGTGAGGCTACTTATAATGTAAGCTTTGATTTGTTTTCTAAGATAGATGTAAATGGAAAAAATGCTACACCTTTATATAAATATCTAAAAAAAGAAAAAGGTGGCTTTTTGTGGATGGATTCAATCAAGTGGAATTTCACTAAATTTTTGATTGATTCTAATGGCAAGGTTATTAAGCGTTACGCACCATATACTAAACCTATGGATATAAAAGATGATATAGAAGCTTTATTAAACTAAGGTATATTTGGTCTAGTTAAAGCTTCAAGCATGTCTTTTCCTAGTTCTTCTTCACTTAGAAATATAGATTGACCAAGCTTTAATTCCCCACCCTTTATAACCTTAGCTCTAAGCCCACCTCTTCCACGCATTTGTATATAGGCACCTTTTTTCATAACTGCATTCATCCATGTGCACGGTGCGCAGTGTGCTATACCTTCAAACTGAATATCTGCTATTTTAAATCTTTTGCCTATAAGTGAGTTTAGATGTACCCCAGATATAATTATATTACGTCTAAAGACTTGTAGATTTAATTCAATATCTAGATTTTCACATAAATCTTGGACCACTTCTAGTGATAAAAATGTTATTGGGTATTTTGAAAACTCAAATCTATCACCAGCTAAACCTTTATTTTTTTCTAGTATTACATTTTTATGTTCAATTGTAGGTGCATCTCCAATATCAAACTTATCCCTAGTAAAGTAGTTATGTTTAGGTGATGTAAATATCTTTAAGATAGATATATTTGTTTGATACAAACTAGAGTCCGTCCATCTTTTTTTCGTATACTTGGTTGATTTCATCAAGCTCATTTTGTGATATTTCAAGCTCTTCAAACTTCTCTTCAACTTCATTCTCTTGACTTGATACAAGTTTTGATAAGTCCATTAGTTTGGAGCTATCACCTGTATTTGATACCTCTATAAGTTCTTTATGATTAGATTCTAAAAGTTCTTCTATTTTCATAATAGATTCTTCTAGTTTTTCAACTCTTTTTTTAAGCGGAGATGTTAGTTTATTCCTCTCACGTACTAACTCAGCCTTTAGTTTTTTGTTTTCATTTCTATTACTTTTTGGAGCTTTTTTTTCTGAGTTAGAATCGCCTTCATTCTCCTCCCAGCCAATTTTCCCCAAGAACTCATCATAAGTACCATCAAAGTATTCAGCTCCATCTTTTGCAAATATAACTAACCTATCACAAACTTGACGTAATAACTCTTCAGAGTGAGTTACTATGATAATTGAGCCATCAAAGTTTTTTATAGCCTTAGTTAAAGCTTCAATAGACTGCATATCCAAGTGGTTAGTTGGCTCATCTAAAAATAATAAGTTTACTTCACGGGCTAGAATTTGTCCAAGCATTACTCGACTTTTTTCACCACCAGATAATAATGACACTTTTTTATCAGCACTATCACCGCTAAACATCATAGCTCCAGATATACTTCTAATAATTTGCGCCCCAAGTTTTGTATTAGCTGAGTGTATCTCATCAAGCACGGAGTTCTCAGGATGAAGTCTAGCTATGTTAGTTTGTCCAAAGTGTGCAAACTCAACACTTGGGTGCGAGATTATTTCACCTTTGATTTGTTTTAACTCACCAGCTATAGTATTTAAAAGAGTTGATTTTCCTTTTCCATTCTTACCAATTATGCCAAGACATTCACCTTTAGCTAGAGTAAAAGATATGTTTTCAAATAAGATTTTATCCTCGCTATATCCAAACTTTAAGTCCTTAACATCAAGCAAAATTTTTGATGGGGTATCTTTGAAGTTGAAATTAAACTCTAGGTTAGAATCAAAGTTTAAATCATCCAATAAGTCCATTTTTTCTAACTGTTTAACTTTTGATTGAGCCAAAGAAGCTGTAGAAGCTCTTGCTTTATTTTTGGCAATAAACTCCTCCAATTCTTGTATTTTTTTATCTTGGGCTATTTTCTGTTTAGAATGAAGTTCATCGTTAGCTTCGAGTTGTGCATAAAATTTATGGGTATTACCTTCAATTATATTGATGTTTTTACGAACTATGCCAGCTGTATGTGTAGTTACTGCATCCATAAAATCTCTATCATGTGTTATAAGTATTAACTCACCATCAAATGAACGCAAAAAAGACTTTAACCAACGAAGTGAGACTATATCAAGATAGTTGGTAGGCTCATCGAGTAGTAATAAGTTTGGCTCAGTTACTAAAAGYTTTGCGAGATTTATACGTATTTGAAAACCACCAGAAAAAGACAGGGGATTCTTATCTAAGTCCTCTTGAATAAAACCAAGTCCAAAAAGTATCTTCTCAACCCTATATACATCATACTTCATCTCTTCTTCTAAAGCTAGGGCTGCTTCTTCTCTAAGTGTATCCTCGCTAAATACAAGATGTTGTTTTAAGGCTCCAATCTTATAATTTTTAGGGATAATTACCTCACCTGAATCTGCAAGCTCTTCACCTAGGAGTAGTTTAAAAAGTGTAGATTTTCCGCTACCATTTTTTCCTACCAAACCAAGACGGTTTCCAGAGTTTAATTTTAGACTTAAATCGTTAAATAGTTCTTGAGATGCAAAATTTTTTGAGATATTTAGAAGTTGAATCATGAGGCTCYTTTATTTGTTTAATATATTCATATTATATCAGTTTGTTTTTGTAAAWAAAGACAAGTATTTGCAAAAATATAAATTTAGAGTAATTACTCTTAACTTTTTATATTTTTCTTAGATATACTTATAGTGTAATTACACTAAAATTAAGATATAAGGATAAAAAATGAANAAWATTANACKTAMTKWWTCGCAACTAGGTTATTAGGCATGTCATCATTGATGGCTACAAATTATAATATTGATAAAAGTCATACAAACATAGGTTTTAAAATTAAATATATGATGATTTCAAATATAAATGAAAAGTTTAATGATTTTGAGGGTACTTATTCTATAGATGAAAAAACAAATTCTGTAAGTTCTCTTAATGGTATAATAAAAATCAACTCAATAACTACAGATGATACAGATAGGGATACACATCTAAAATCAGAGGCATTTTTTAATGCGGAAAAATATCCACTAATGAGCATAGTACTAGTAAAACAAAATGCTACCGAGGCTTTGGTAAAACTTACAATTAAAGATACTACGAGGATAGTCAAAATGAGTATAAATGATATTAGCAAAAGTATTAAAGACCCATGGAGTAATATTCGTACAGGATTTGTATTAGAAGGTAAGATAGATAGACAAGATTTTAATATTAAGTTTAACAAAATTCTAGAAGCTGAGGGTATATTAGTTAAATCATTAGTAGCTATATATGAAAATATTTAACGTAATAAATGATAGAATTCATAATAGATTAAAAAGAGAAAATTATGAATACAAAACAAAAAATTTTACAAACAGCTTTGCGTTTATTTAATGAGGTAAATACTCAGATGGCTACAACCAACCATATAGCCAAGGCTATGGGGATTAGTCCTGGGAATTTGCATTATCATTATAAAAACAGAGAAGAGATAATACGAATTTTATATAAACAGATGAGAGAAAAAATGAGTCTTTCAATAGAACAGTTGCCCTCAACTATAGATGAACTACATAAACATCAGGAAGATTTATTAGAAGTATTTTGGGAATATAGATTTTTTTATAAAGAGCTTTTATTTCTATTTTCAAGGGATGAAGAGCTTGAAAAAATGTATATATCTGATAACCTAAGACATAGACAAAGGATTCTAAAATCTATAAATAACTTTGTAGAAAATGGAGATATTATTTTACTAAATGATAAAAGCCTTGAATATATAACTGATAGTATATTAATGACTATTCAGTTTTATATCTCTTATATAAAAACTCTTGGTCAGGATATAGATAAAAACTCTATAAAAGAATCTATAAAATATATAGATACAATATTATTACCTTTTATAAAAACTAAATAAGACTAAGAGAAATTTTACCTTTTTCTTTGTCTATAGATATTACCTCTATTTTTGGTAAATATTGATTTAGGGATAATATTTCAAGTGGGTGGGATATCCTTTTATTACTCATTTTTGATATATGTATCATGCCATCATTTTTTAGACCAATATCTACAAATGCTCCAAAATCAGCAATATTTCGAACTACACCCGATACTATACATCCCTCTTTTAACATTTTTATATCAGTAATACCCTCTTTAAATACTATATCTGCTAAGTCATGCCTTGGATCAAAACCTGGTTTTAAAAGCTCTTTAATGATATCTTTTAGGGTAGCCTCCCCAATATTTAATTCACTAGCTTTAGTTTTTATATTTATAGTATTTAAGTAAAGATTATTTAAAATCTTAGCTACTGCATAACTCTCAGGATGAATGCCACTATTGTCAAATACATTAGTTCCATTTTTTATACGGATGAATCCAGCAGCTTGTTCATAAGCTTTTTTACCTAGACCCTTAATCTTTAGTAGTTCATTTTTTGTTTTAAAGTTACCGTTTTCATCTCTAAAAGAGATAATATTTTTTGCTATAGTTTTTCCGATTCCAGCTACATGAGATAAAAGTGAGGCTGAGGCTGAATTAATATCTACACCTACATGGTTTACTAAATCACTAGTTACATCATCTAGTTTTTTCTCTAATAATTTTTGATTCACATCATGCTGATATTGACCAATACCCNNAGATTTTGGATCTATTTTTACAAGGGAGGCCATTGGGTCACGTAATCTAGCTGCAATTGATATAGCTCCACGTATAGTAACGTCTAGTTGTGGATATTCATCTTGTGCAATTTTAGAAGCTGAATAAACAGATGCCCCAGCCTCAGATACTACTGTATATGCTAATGAGATATTTTCTTTTTGGTTTATTTTTGCAAAAAACTCTTGAGTCTCACGTGAACCAGTACCATTACCAATAGCTACCCCAGTAATATTATATTTTTTTACAAGTTGAAGTATTTTATTTTTAGAATTTTCATAATCAGATTTTGGCTGAGTTGGGTATATGACAGCATAATCTAAAAAATTTGCATTTTCATCTATAACTGCTAACTTACAACCACTTACATAAGCTGGGTCTACTCCAAGTATTACCCTAGATACTACTGGAGGTGTCATAAGAAGTTGCTTTAGATTTTTACCAAATACATTTATAGCTGCTAAGTCGGCTTTTTCTTTTAATTCTGAATGAACTTCACGTTCAAGTGATGGTAATAATAATCTTTTTAGACCATCTTTGTATGCATCAAAAAGTAAAGATGATAAAGCAGAGGCATATCTTGGTATTTTATATTCTTTTATATTCTTTTCTATATAGCTAATATCTGTAGTTATTTTTACTGATAACTCTTTTTCTTTTACCCCACGCATAATAGCTAGGTATCTATGTGATGGTATATAGGCTATTTTTTCAGATTTTCCTGCAAGATTTTTAAAGTTACCATTCTCATCAAAGTTTTTAGTTTTTTTTGTCTCTAAGTTTCCAAATTTAAGAAGTGAGTTACGTATAACCTCACGTTCACGTGTTAAATCAGAATATCTTTCAGCTAAAATATCTTGACTACCTTTAATAGCCTCATCTACTGAAGTGATATTATTTTTTACAAACTTTTTAGCCTCAGTTTTAAATTCAGCTAAACTTAGTTTAGCGCTTTGAAGAGTATTTGCTAAGTTTTTTAAACCATTATCTATAGCTGTAGTTGCACGAGAAGATTTTTTTTCCTTATATGGACGATATATATCTTCAAGTTCTCGAAGTGTATCTGCTTCTTGTATATTTTTTTTAATAGCATTACTTAAAGTAGCTTTTTGAGTTATGAGCCTTGAAATTTCATTTTTACGCTCTAGTAGTTTTTTAGAATATATATATATATCTTCAAATTCACGTAATACTTCATCGTTTGCAGCACCAGTTAACTCTTTCCTGTATCTCGCTATAAAAGGTATAGTTGAACCCTCATCTAAGAGTTTTAGAATATTTTTTACATATAGTTCTTTTAATTTTGTTTTGTTTGTGAGTAAGTTAGTTAGTGTTTGCAAAATTTTAATACATCCTCAAATGAACCAGATATTATTTTTGTACATGAATGAGCTATCATAAGATTTATAGAAAGATTAAAGTCCTCTATAAACTTCCCATTTTTATCTACAAATTTCCCATCTATAAGCATTTTTTCATTATCTGTAAATTGTTCTACATAAGTTAAATCTGTATGCATATATCCATATACAGTTTTGCCTAAGGCATAGGCATAACCGCACTCCCAAATAGTACCACTATCAGCCTCTTTTCCACGAAAGTTATTTAGGTTAGCTATAACTATGTCTGATTGTTTTATTAACTCTATGTTAGCCTTATATATATCTAGGGATATTTTTTGTTTATCTTGAGTGAAGTCTACTACATTATCAAGTGGATATAAAGCTTTAAAACCATATTCCTGACAAAGTGAGCTATATCTTTTGCCGATATCTATTGAATTTCTCTCAAATACATCTGGCCCAGCTATATATATTTTTATCATGGTTCCATCCACTTACAAGAGCTATAATCATCATACAAATTTAAAACTTCTTTTTTATCTAAACTTTTTAAAAGCCTATTATTTTCTTCAACAAAAGCAAATTTTTTATAAAAATCTATAAAGTTTTGATTCTTCTGTAATCTAACTTCAAGTTTTTCAAAAATTAAGCCAGCCTCTATAAAAATCTGATTTAGCATTAATGTAGCTAAGCCTTGACCTCTAAACTTTTCTTTTACAGATATATTTAATATAGGGTACTCATATGCTGGTAATTTCCTTATCCATACAGCTCCAGCTAGAACATTATCTACTAGTGCATATAAACCAAGGTCATTTGATGTAAAAGCAAAAAACTCAATGCTTTCTTGTTCATTAAAAGCTGAATTCAGCATAGTATTTAAAATATGTTGCTCAGATGAGCGTAAAAAATATAAGTTAGTTTTTATAGTCATTTTGTATCTCCTGTAAAATCCATTGCCACTCACCAAATCCACTATCAGCATTTATATGTCCAGCATTTTTTATAATTTTAAGTTCTATATTTAAAGATTTTTGTATAGATTGTATCTCTGATATATTTACATATGGATCATTATCTGAACAAATTAAAATAGAATTATCTGCGTATAAATTTGTGGGAAGTTCACATGGATAAAAACTAGCTAACTCTTTAATATCACAAGTTAAACGTGGAAAGTTACTTCCGCCCCAGCCATGAAGTAATAATGCTTTTTTTCTCATGTTTATTACTTTTTAAAATAAGGTTTAATTACAAAATAAAGCACCATTATCCAGAGCACAAGACTGCTAAGTATATCTATGATTGATGCCTCTTTGTGAAGGTGGATTAAAGTAGCTGTATCAATGTCGTTTATGTTAAATATATAATCAAGTCCAAGACCAAATACTAAACTTCCAAGTATAATGCTAGATAGATATATATACAGAGATTTTGTACCTAACATTTTTTTAACTACACCTATAGTTACAGTATTTGTAGCTGGACCTGCAGATAAAAATACAAAAGCAGCCCCAGCAGATACACCACTTAACATAAGTCCCGCTGCAATTGGTAAAGAAGCAGTTGCACATACATACATTGGAACAGCTATAGCTATAACTATAATGTATGATACCCATGGATACTCTTTAAGTAAATCACTTAAATTATCAGGGATATATACAGTTATAAGTGCACCGATAATAAGTCCCCATAAAAGCGGTTTTGATATATCTCCAAGAAGTGTTCCAAATGCATAAGACATAGCTTTAAAGAAAGAAAAAGATTTTTTAGATTTATCAGAATAACATGAACTTGTTTCTTCTTTTGTAGATGAGCAACAACTTTTTGGCGCATTAGAATCTACTTGCAAGGAGAAGTTATTTGGCATTATCCCAAAACTACTCATAGCTGGCTTGGCTTGTGTAAATTTTGGTTTTTGCATATTTTTTATTGAAAAGCTATTTCCAGTTTTTAGTAAATCTTCAGAGTTTGTTTCTTTATCAAATATATTTGTAAGTATTCCAGCTAACATAGCTATAAGCATAGAGGTAAGCACTCTATAAATCGTAAATATCCAACCAAATATACCAAAGGTAGCAAGAATTGAATCTACACCAGTTATAGGCGTTGAGATTAAAAATGAAAGAGTAGCACCCTTGCTAGCACCAGATTTTTTAATACTAGTAGCTAAAGGTATTACCCCACATGAACATACAGGTAAAGGAATTCCAAATATGGTAGATTTTATAACTGAAGAGATGCTTTCTTTACCAAGGTGTTTTGTAACTATTGAATCAGGTACTAACTCGTGTAAGACTCCAGCAAAAGCAAGACCAAATAAAATATATGGAGACATTGCATTTGAAAGATCATAAAGTGCGTTAAAAAAAAGTGTTATATATTCCATATTTTAATTCTACCTTTTAGATATAAAGCTTAAGAATTTGCTGCTATTGCGTTTGCAATTCTTAGCATAGTTTCATCTTTACCTAATATAGCCATTACACTATCTAATCCTGGTCCGCTCATTTTTCCAAGTAAAGCTACGCGAAGAGGTTGACCAATTTTACCAAAACCAATCTCTAATTCTGTAACTATCTCTTGCATAGCTGTATGATAATCACTTGGAAGATGAAGATTGTCATTAGCTGTTATTTTTGCGCCAAAAGCATTTAAAACAGATACTGCATCACCTTTAAATGCTTTTTTAAGCGCTTTTTCATCATATGAACTTGGGGTAGTTAAGATTTCCTTAGTTAAATCTGCTAAATCTTTCAAAGTTTTTGCTCTCTTTTTTAACTCATCTAATAAAATCTCTTTTTTATCGTGGGATGACAATACTAAACCATATCCAGTAAGAAGCTGAGCAAGTAAATCATTTGAAGAATTTTTAATATAATGAGAATTTAACCAGTCAAGTTTTTCAGTATTATAGATAGATGCTGATTTATTTATATCTGATGGATCAAAAAGATGAATCATCTCATCCATTGAAAATATTTCTTGATCACCATGACTCCATCCAAGACGTACTAAAAAGTTTAAAAGTGCCTCAGGTGTATAGCCCATCTCTTTATAAGCCATAACATCAGTAGCACCATCACGTTTAGATAGCTTTTTACCAGCAGAGTTATGAATCATAGGTACATGATAAAACTTAGGTAAATCAAAACCAAGAGCCTCATATACTACTATTTGTTTAGGTGTATTAGATAAATGATCATCTCCACGGATAACCTCGTTAATACCCATAAGATGATCATCAATAGCTACTACAAAGTTATAAGTCGGAGCCCCATCTGCACGAGCTATAACAAAGTCATCTAAAATATCTTGAGCCTGAAAAGATACATCACCTTTTACACCATCTTTAACTAAAATTTCTCCACTCAATGGTGCCTTTATACGTATAACTGGTTCAATTCCCTCCGGCGCTGTACCATCAAAATCACGAAACTTACCATTATACTTAGTACGTTCATTGTTAGCCATTTGAGTTTCACGAAGTTGTGTTAACTCTTCTTTAGACATATAACATTTATAAGCCTTGCCCTCATCTAAAAGCTGTTTGATATATTTTGCATAAATTTCATCACGCTGAGATTGGTAAGTAATCACTCCATCATGATTAAGTCCTAACCAATCAAAAGCTTTTAAAATAGCCTCAGTAGCCTCTTTAGAATTTCTAGCCTTATCAGTATCTTCTATACGAAGAAGAAACTTACCATTGTTTTTTTTAGCCCATAGGTATGAAAAAAGAGCTGTACGTAAACCACCAATATGAAGATAGCCAGTAGGGCTAGGAGCAAAACGAGTAACAGTCATGAAAAACCTTTTATTTAAGTAATGCAATTTTAGGCAAATGTTTGTTAAAAGAGGGTAAAATGTTTTTTTTAATATAAATAGAACAAATATAGGATTAATTAATGTATAAAATATTTTTAACTTTAGCTCTTGGAGCTTTACTTAACGCTCAGATGATTGATGGTGTAGCTATACTTGTTAAAGGTGAGGCAATTACTTTATATGAGTTAAAGCAGGAGATGCGATTCTCAAATATAAATGTAGATGAGGCATCAAGTATATTAATAAGAAAAAAACTCGAAGAAGCCGAGATACAGGAGCGTAAGATTTCTGTAACTAGCGGTGAGGTATATGATGATATTAAAATGTTAGCATCTAGAAACAATATGAATGTTAGTGAGTTTTATGCGGCAGCTAGAAATGCAAACGATATTAGCTCAAGCGATTTAAAGAAAAAGATAAAAGAAAAACTTTTAAGTAAAAAATTATATTCAGCTATATCTTATTCATCAATAGCAAACCCAAGTGAAGCAGAGATACAAGAGTATTATGAACTACATAAGCCTAAGTTTTCTCATCCAAGTGGATTTAAAGTAGTTATATATCAGTCAAAAGACCAAGCTAGATTACAAGAAAAAATAGATAATCCAATGTTTAATTCTCCAGATATTATGCAAACAAATAGTGACTTGCCATATTCTAAAATCTCACCAGAGTTAGCAAACTTACTAACAAAAACACCAGTTGGAGTTTTTACGCAAATTATACCTGATGGTAAAGGTGGTTATATGAGTTTTTATATGAAAGAGACTAAGGCTATTGAGCAAACAGGTCTACATGGAGCTAGTCCTCAGATATCAAATATGATTATAGCTGGTAAAAGAGAGCAGGTATTAAGTGATTATTTCGAAAGATTAAGAACTAATGCAGATATAACATTTATTAGAAAACCATAAACTACTCTACTATATAGCCAAAATCTTTAAATATTTTTTTGGCTTTATCACTTAAAATAAAATCATAAAATTTTTTTGCATCATTATTGTCTTTAGCATTATTTAGAATAACTATACCCTGATTAATTGTTTTATATAACTTAGTATCTACATCTATCCAATTTATATCTTTTTTATATTTTTTCATATGTGGACTATATAATGAAGATTTAGCAATAAAACCTATATCTGTAGCAGTTATGATATAAGATACAGTTTGAGATATAGATTGGGCATATACAAACTTGTTTTTTACTTCATCTAAAATACCAAATTTTTTTATAGCTTCATAGGCTGCTTTTCCATATGGTGCAGTTTTTGGGTTAGCTATAGCAATTTTAGATATGGAGTCTTCTTTTAATAAGTTCATGCCAAGTGAATAATTTAACTTTTTTGTAGAAAAATAAGCAAGTGAACCTTTGGCATAAATAAGAGGTTTTGTTATAGCTATTTTATCACTGTATAAGGCTTCTGGGTATTTCATATTTGCAGACATAAATATTTGATAGGGTGCCCCGTGTTTTATCTGGGCAGTTAAAGCTCCACTACTAGCTAATATTATTTTAACTCTTGTATTTGGATGTAAAAGCTTAAATTCTTTTTTCAGCTTATCTATTGCATATGATACATTTGCAGCTACAGCTACGTTAATACTTGTCCCATAAAGGCTAGTGCTTATAATTAGACTGTATAAAAATAATTTTTTTAAGATTTTAAACTCCTAGTTTGTAATATTTACACTTTATCAAATAAATACTTATGTATCAATTTTAGACTTAAAATTTTGCGATATAATAACACAATAATAAAAATATAAAGAAATATAATGTTAAGTGATAAAAATTTTATAAATATAGCTATAGAATTAGCTAGTGCATCAAAATGTGTATCTAAGCAAGTTGGTGCTGTGATAGTTAAAGACGGAAGAATTTTAAGTACAGGTTATAACGGCACTCCAGCTGGATTTACTAATTGTAAAGATTACTGGCACGGTGAATATACTAAGGATCACCATGAATGGTCTAAAACTTATGAGATTCACGCTGAGATGAATGCTATAATTTGGGCTGCACGTGAGGGCATTAGTATAAAAGGTGCTACTATATATGTAACCTTGGAGCCTTGTAGTGAGTGTAGTAAAAATGTTATAGCAAGTGGTATAAAAAAAATAGTATATAACAAGTCGTATGAACATACCCATTCAGAGCAAATTTCAAAATTTATAAAAGATAATGGTGTAAGTATTGAACAAGTAAGTATTTAAAGGTAGCAGATGAATAATCAAAAAGAACTAGAAATTGAAATAGCTAAACATCTTATGCAACCTGAGAACTACGGCAAACTTAAGGGTGCTGATTGTACAGGTATTGGTACAGATAACACTACACAGTCTTATGTTATTATGTATATGAATTTAAGTGATACACATATTTTAGATGTAAAGTTTGGCTCAAATTCAACTCAGGATGTAAATACCCTAGGTTCACTTTTTACTGAGATGATAAAGGGTGATGAGATAAAAAATGTTTTAAAATCTGCCCTAGGTTTAGAACAAAATTTGCAAAAATCTTATTCGAATTTATCAGAGCCACAAGTTGATTTAACTAAGCCAGAAGGTCAACAAGTTGAGCATGTGTCAAGCGAATACCAAGATAGTGCTAACATGGTTTTAACAGCCTTTAGAGCAGCTATGCGTCATTACGAAAGACTTCAAGGTGGAGTTATGGAGGAACATTTTGAGATGAACATAGTTAAGTCATGTCCATACTCAGGTACCAAATGTCATTTTTCAGAAGAAAATAAGGACTAAGAGTTTAAAAATTCTGCAATTCTCTCAGTAGGCCTGCCAATAATTGCAGAATCATTTTTGATAAGTATAGGTCTTTGTATTAGTTTTGGATTTTTTGCCATAGCTAGGATAAGTTTATTATCATTAGTTTCTTCTTTTAGATTTAACTCTTTATAAATATCCTCACTTGTACGCATTAACTCTCTTGGACTTAACTTTAGTAGTTTTAAAATATCTTGTATATCATTAGTTGATAACTCTTTATCAAGATATTTAACTACATCTGCTTTTATATTATTTTTTTCTAAAATATTTATAGCTTCACGTGACTTTGAACATCTTGGGTTATGCCAGATTGTAACTGTTTGCATACTCTATCCTATATTTTTTTCGAGATTTTACACTATAATAACTTTATGAAAAGCATGAATATGAAATCATTTTCTACACAAGAGATTCTTAAAAGTTTTAAAGATTTAAAACTAGAGGCAAATGAAATTTTTGAAGTAGAAATATTAGAATCTGATATGGATAAAATTGGTTATAAGTCTTTTGTAGATTTAGCTCAAATCTTTTTTTTAAAAATGCTAACACCAAGAGGTGAAGATACAAGTATCTATCTTAAATTTGAAAAACTTAATGTGGAAAAATCATTTCATAAAGAGGAAAAATCTAGCGAAAAGTATGGCGTAGATAGTGAGTTTTTTTCTATAAATAAAAATGATAGCTTTAGTTTTTTATATTTTTATCAAAAAGCCTTAGAGTTTATAAACATAGGGGATAAAAAACGCATATTAAACCTTGGCATAAACAAGGCTGATGAGTTTCAAGTCATTAAAGATATATTAAGTGAGGAAAAGTTTGAAAATATAGAGTTTGTAGGAATTGATTACTCGGATTCAGTTATATCTTACGCTATAGAAAACTTCAAAAATAAAAATATAAACTTTATAAGCCATGATATAAATAACTTAGATGACTTAGTAGGGGAGTTTGATTTAATCATCTCTATAGGCACACTTCAAAGCTCAAATATAAATTTTAATGAAACTTTTATGAATATATATCAAAATTATTTAAAAAAAGATGGGGATATTATCTTGGGTTTTCCAAACTGTAGATGGATTGATGGTGAGATGATTTATGGCGCTAAGGCTCCAAACTATTGCTTTTCAGAACTTAGTTTAGTTTTAAAAGATATTCATTTTTGCAAAAAATATATGCAGCAAAAAAAATACAGAGTTACCATTACTGGTAAGGATTATCTGTTTTTAACTGCTAGAAAGATAAAATAAGTTTATGATAAAAATATTATTAATTATAAACATTTTTTTAATTAGTTTGCTTTTAAATGCAGATGTAAAAGATATTTCAGAACAAGAGTTGAAAAAGCAGATTGGTCGTATGCTTTTAGTTGGATTTGATAATGAAAAAATAGATAAAAATTCAAAGATAGTTAAACTTATACAAAAATATGACTTAGGCGGTGTTATTTTATTTGATAAGTTTTATGAAAATAGATCTAAAACTAAAAATATTTCATCCCCAGCACAAGTAAAAGACTTAACTTCAAAATTAAAAGAATATGCCAATAAACCCTTACTTATTTCAGTTGACTTCGAGGGTGGAAAAGTTTCTAGATTAAAAAAGATATACGGTTTTGATAAATTCCCTTCTGCAAAAAAGATTTCAGAATTATCATCTAAAGATTCTGTAAATATATACAACTCTATGTCTTTAATGTTATATAAAAATGGATTTAATTGTGATTTTGCTCCAGTTGTAGATTTAGCTATTGAGCCTAAAAATATGGTTATATATGGACTAGAGCGCTCATATGGAAAAAATCCAGAACAAGTAGCTAGATATGCGAAAATATTTATGGATTCTTTAAAAAAGGCAAAAGTTTTGAGCGTATTAAAACACTTTCCTGGACATGGCTCATCTTTAGCAGATTCACATAAAGGTTTTGTAGATATTACAGATACTTGGAGTGAAAAAGAGTTAGAACCATATCAGATTCTAATAGATTCAGGCGATGTAAAAATGATAATGACTGCGCATGTATATAATAAACATTTAGATGATAAATATCCAGCTACCTTGTCTTATAAAATCAATACAAAACTTCTTCGCCAAAAAATGAACTATCAAGGTGTAATTATAAGTGATGATTTACAAATGAATGCTATACGAAATCACTATACGTTAAAAGAGACTGTAACTTTAGCAATAAACTCAGGTGTAGATATACTTTTATTTGGAAACCAATTAGCTAATCAAAATATAGATGAATTAGTTGATATTATTTATAAACAGGTGCAAAATGAAGAGATAAAATACTCAAGAATCTTAGAATCTAATAAAAGAATAAATAATGTTCTCAGGTATTGATTGGTTAGTATTTTTTAGTTATTTTTTAATGCTTGCTATATCATCTTATTTATTAGGTAAAAAAAAGATTTCAAACTCACGTGAGTATTTTGTTAGTTCAAACTCTATGCCTATGTTAGCTGTAGCTATTTCGCTATTAGCTACCTCACAATCAGCTGCTACATTTTTGGGTGCACCTGAATTTTCTTATGCACATAATCTTACTTTTATTGGTTTTTATATATCCTCACTGATAGCTGTGATTTTTGTCTCATATGTATTTATACCAAAGTTTTATGAGATGAAGGCTGTAACTGTATATGAACTTCTTGAAAAGTCTTATGGAGCTAGAGCAAAAAAACAAGCTGGAATAATGTTTTTATTTGGTAGGGTGCTTGCTAGTGGGGCGAGATTATATATAGGTTCACTAGCTATATCTATGATTTTATTTGGAGATATACTTTTTTTACATTTAAGTATTAGTATCTTTATTTTAGTGCTTGGTGCCCTTGCTTATACTTATTTTGGTGGTATACGTTCAGTCATTTTAAGTGATATTATTCAAGCTCTTACTTATGTTGGAGCTGGCATAGCTGTATTGGTTTTTCTTTATTTTTCTTTAGAAAATGTAGATATATTATCTGTATTAAATGATTTTAATAAACTAAAGTTTTTAGATTTTTCAATAGATGGTAAATTCAGTGTAATAGGGCTTTTATCTGGTTGGTTATTATTAAATATAGCTGCCTTTGGATTAGATCAGGATATGACTCAAAGGGTATTATCATGCAAAAATGAAAAAGAGGCAAGAAAATCACTTATAGTATCTATACTTTTAACTATACCAGTAGTGCTTTTATTCTTGAGTATTGGGCTTTTATTATTTGTATATTACAAGGAAGTAAATGTAAATCAAAGCTTTAGTGGTGAGAGAATTACTATATTTATGTATTATATTTTAAATGAAATGCCAGAGGGGTTACGAGGTTTAGTTACAGTTGGAGCAGTTGCAGCAGCCTTATCTAGTACAAACTCAGTACTTGGGGCTATGGCATCAGTAGCTATAGAAGACTTGTATAAGCCATATAAACTAAAGCAGGGTCAAGTGAGTGATATACATTTTGTNAAAGCTTCTAGGTTTGCAGTTGTATTTTTTGCTATAGTTTTATCTATAATGGCAATGATTAGTTATTATTGGCAACAATATACACAACTTTCATTAATCAGTTTTGCTCTTGGTGTCATGGCTTTTGCTTATGCTGGACTTTTAGGTGTTTATTTTTCTGCTATGTTTACATCACATGGTAATTCTAAAATGGTTTTATATGCCTTAGTATCTGGTTTTGTTAGTGTTTTAGCTCTTCAACCTTATGTTTTTGGTATTAATATAGGTTTTTCTTGGGCTCTTGTTATTGGTACTATAGTTTCATTTTTAGTTATGCAAATTGGGGGTAGGGATGGATGAATTATATATAGGCATTATGTCTGGTACTAGTTTAGACGGGATTGATATAGCCCTTTGTGAGATTAAAGATGAAAGTTTTGAGTTACTTCATTCTTATGAATATGATTTTGAAGAGGACTTAAAACATGATATCTTATCTGCTATAAATGGTTTTATAACTTTAAAAATTATTGGTGAGTTAGATACTCGTTTGGGAAAATTTTTTGCAAAAGCTATATCTACATTTATAAGTGAGAAAAAAATAGATAAAACAAAAGTTAAGGCTATTGGTTTACATGGACAAACACTTTGGCATGAACCTGACTCTAAGTTTGCTTTTTCAATGCAACTAGGGAATGMTAKTAWARNTWWCASWTGAGACTGGTATAAAAGTAGTAAGTGATTTTAGACAAAAAGATATAGCCCTTGGTGGTCAAGGTGCCCCTTTTACACCAGCTTTTCATAAATATTTATTCTCTAGATTAAAAGCTAATATCTCTGTCTTAAATATAGGCGGTATAGCTAATATAAGTATATTGTCTTCTAAATTACTTGGTTACGATACTGGTTGTGGTAATATGCTTATGGATTATTGGATAAATAAAAACAAATCTTTGCCTTATGATAAAGATGGTTCTTGGGCGAAGGAGGGCATAGTCCAAGAAGATTTATTAAAAGTTATGTTAGCTGAACCATATTTTTCTAAAGCTGCACCAAAAAGTACTGGACGTGAATTATTTAGTGGACAGTGGTTAGAGTATAAACTAAAAAACTTTAATAATCTTAGGGCTGTAGATGTTCAAGCTACACTTTTGGAGCTTAGTTCAAAAACTATAGCTAATGAGGTAAATAAAAGCTTCACTGAACTTTTGATAGTTTGTGGTGGTGGTGTAAATAACAAAGAATTGATGAAGAGATTGGAAATAGCATTAGATGATGTTGAGATGACTACAAGTGACGAATGTGGAGTTAGTAGTAGTTATATGGAGGCTATGGCTTTTGCTTGGTTAGCTTATAAGCGTTTACATAAACAAATAGTCCACCTAAAAGATGTAACTGGTGCAAAAGAAGATACAATATTAGGATGTATATATGAATAATATTACAAACTGGTTAGCTAAGACTATATATAAGAATTATAAGCTTGAGATAGCCTCAACTGATGCTAGTTTTAGAAAGTATTATAGATTAACTTATAAAGAAAAGAGTGTGCTTTTAATGGATTCGTCTCTTGAGAGAGATTCTTTAAGAGCATTTATAGATATAACAAAAAAACTTTTAGATGTAGATGTAAATGCTCCAATAATTTTGGAGCAAAACTTAGAAGATGGATTTTTGATTATTAAAGATTTTGGGAATATTCATTATTTAAATGTACTAGATTCTAGAAATTTCAAGGATTTATATTCTAAGGCACTTGGTGAGATAATAAAAATGCAAAAGGCAGATGCTAAAGATTTACCAGTATACGATAAGAACTTTTTACACTTTGAAATGGATTTAATGAATGAGTGGTATCTACAAAAATACTTAAAAATAAGTTTGTCAAATTCACAGAAACAACTTTTAGAGACTAGTCTAGATTCTATAAGTAAAGAAGTTTTAAAACAGCCACAAAATGTATTTGTACATAGAGATTTTCACTCTAGAAATATTATGCTAACTAAGGATAATAAGATAGCTATTATAGATTATCAAGATGCAATGAATGGGGCAATAACTTATGATTTAGTATCACTTTTAAAAGATTGTTATATTTCGTACAAAAGAGAAGATATAGAAAATTTGGTATTAGAATTTCGTGATAAATTAAATTTAAATATAAAAAATAAAATATTTTTAAAATATTTTGATTTTATGGGACTTCAACGTCATATAAAGATACTTGGAATATTTTCTAGGCTTTATCTTCGCGATTATAAAGATGGATACTTAAAAGATATACCATTGACTCTAAGTTACCTAATAGATACGGCAGATAGATATGAAGAAACAAAAGAATTAGCAAAGTTTTTAAAAGATGTAACTAAATGAAAGTTATGATTTTATCCGCTGGACGTGGTGAGAGGATGAGACCACTTACTGATGTAGTGCCTAAACCACTACTTGAAGTTAAAGGTAAGGCTTTGATAGTTTATCATATAGAAAAGCTGGTCAAAGAGGGTTTCAAAGAGATAATTATAAATATAGCTCATTTAGGATTTAAAATACCACAAGCCCTTGGTAATGGTTCAAGGTGGGGAGTTAAACTAATTTACTCAGATGAACAAGATGAAGGTGCCCTAGAGAGCGCTGGAGGAATTTTTAAGGCATTAGCTTTGTTAGGTAATGATACATTTTTGATTGTAAATGCAGATATCTGGTGTGATTATAATTTTGATGCAAGTTTTGAACTTGGAGATGATTTAGCACACTTAATTTTAGTAAGTAACCCTGATTTTAATCCTAATGGAGACTTTGTTTTAGAAAAAGGCAGAGTTTTTAATGAGGGTAAAGAAAAATATACCTTCTCAGGTATAGGCTATTACAGCCCGAAATTATTTCATAATTTATCTTATGGGAAAAGTGCCTTAGCTCCACTTTTACGAGAGCAGATGAAAAAAGGTAAAATTTCTGGCTTTTTTTATGATGGAATCTGGAAAGATATTGGAACTCCAAAGAGGCTAGAGGATATAAATAAACTCTTAGTTTAATTATAAAATTCCTGTTCTATTTCGTCCATTTTTTTTGCTTTGTATAAGGCAGTATTTACTCTTTTTCTCTAGTAATATTTTGACGAATAGCTAAATAAGCAATTTTTTTATTTTTTTCATCAAAAATAGGTTGAATTATACTATTTGTCCAGTAAGATATACCATCTTTTCGTAGATTATTGATTTGACCTTTCCATATATTATCTTTAGTTATTGTATCCCATAAGTCTTTATAAATTTCATCTGGAAAGTTTGGTGCACGAAGAAAAGAGTGAGTTTTACCAATAATATCTTTTCTTTGATAACCTGTTTCTAAGCAAAAAGCATTAGAAACATTAGTAATTATTCCATTTATATCTGTTATGGAATAGATAATATGATTGTGGAATATAGTTGGCATATTTGTACAAAAATATTGACTTTCTTCTATCTTGTAACTCATATTATATTCGCTAATATGCGTAACCAACTTTTAATAAAACTCTCATATTATCAAGGTCTTGTTTAACTCCAGTACCAAAACTTTTTTCAGCTGTCCATTGGTAGCGGATATCTGCACCGATTAGAATATTATTATCCATATAGTACTTTAAACCTGCACCAGATTGAACTGTAAATAACCATTCATCATTCCCATTAGGCATTTTGGCATTCATAGCACCAATACCAGGCCCAACACCTAAAGTTAAGTCTTTAGATATATCGAAAAAATAGTATGGGTTCATTTCAATAACTGTAACTTCATAATCATTTTTATCATAACGACTTAGTGTTAGTTGTTGTCTAATATGATGCTTACCTGCAAGTGTGAATACTGGACATTCAAAAGATAAATCAAGACCATAATTAACACCGGAATTTATACCGTCTCTATCAAAATTTGTAGAACCGATAACTGCAGCAACTTCTACTTTTGCATCCCAATTATCATCCAGAAAGATTGGAAGAAATTTAAACTCATCGCCAGCAAAAGAAGCTGTAGATAAAACAGCCATAGCTAGTAGTATATTTTTTAGTTTAGAAACTTTTTTCATTAAAACTCCATTATTTAATTTTTATATATAGATAGTAGCCTTAAGAATGTAAAAAAATTGTTTAAATAGGGCAATTGTCTTCGTCTTGGTTATAGAGAGTGAGTTTTGTGTAGAAATATTTCTCATCTTTAAAAGTTGAATAATCATAAGATAGTTTTCCTGATAAACGTTGAATCATTTTTATACCAATATATGAGCTAAAGAGGGCAGTTTCATTTTTTGTATCAATCTCATTTTTGATATTTATAACATTAGGTTTAGCATTAACTTTTATTGTTGAGCCAGCCTCTGTGTGAATGAATATATTTTCAAAAATTGCCTGTATAACTTTTTGCATAGCTTCTTTATATGTAAAGATTATAAAATTATCCTGCCAAGAAGAATTTACTTTTATATTTTTTTTCTCTAAAATTGGTCTAAATACTTTTTGCATTAGTTTATAATTGTCTTCCATGTTTAGGTATTCTCTTTTAAGTTGCATATCCCACTCAATAGATTTTAAAAATAGTAATTCTTTTAGCTTTGAAGTAATTATGACAATATCTTGTTTAGCCTCATCTATAAAGTCTTTTTTTGAAGCCTGTTTTTGCTGCTCAAAAAGAGATAGTCTTGCTTTGAGTACTGCAATTGGTGATTTTAATTCATGGGCAGCTTCTTTAAATAGTTCTTGTTTTTGTTTACATAAGTATTCATTAGTGTCTACTAGTTCAAGTATAGCATCTCTAAGGTTTTTTACTTCATAGCTTCCATCACATACAGGAATTTCTGAATATTTTTTTGAATAACTAGAGGCAAAACCTATTAAGCAGTGAAGTGCGCTGAATTTTTTATTTAAAAATATATAACTTRTAATCATAAAAATAAAAAATATACTCATTAGAGCTAAAATTAGTTGTATATCAAAAATATTTTTTATAAAGTATAAATAGCTAAGTGTTAATATTATTGAAAGTACAGCATTAATGGCTATAAAAACTAATATTTCAGTTTTCATACTAGTTGTTTTCAATGATATAGCCTCGTGTTTTAATAGTTTTAATAATATCTAAGGGTAATTTTTTCCGAATATTTCCAATAGTTACTCTTAGTGTAGTTGATGATACCTCTTCTGGATGTAGATATATAGCATCAATAAGTTCATTACTAGGTACTATATTATTGATACGTTTTAATAGATAAAATAATAAGTCAGATTCTTTTTTACTAAGACTTATAGTATTTTCATTGTAGCTTATTTTAAAGTTTGTCATGTCAACCTTAAGCTTATTAAAGCTTAATATTGTCTGCTTTACTTGTTTTCTTCCCTGTGCATAAATTCTAGCAAGTAATTCTTCATTGTCAAACGGTTTTTCCAAATAATCATCTGCACCTAAGTTTAAGCCTTCAATTTTGTCACTAACGTTTCCATATGCACTTATGATAATTATAGCTGTTTTAGGATTTTTTTCTTTAATAAAAGAKAWWAAACTAAGTCCTATATCTTCATTATTTATATTTCTATCTAGTAAGACGGCATCATAGTTATATCTATTTACATAAGCCTTTAAATCATATGCATTATGTACAAAATCTACTAAAAGTTCTTCTCTTAGATAACTTACAAGAAGCTTGCAAAGTTGTTTATCATCTTCTAGGATTAATATTCTCATTCCTGTATAGTATCATTAATTTAATAAGTTTTGTTTTATGATAAAATTCTGAAATATTACAAAAGTGTTATTAGGGGAAAAATTGATTAGATTTATATTATTGATTTCATTATCTAGCTTGCTTTTAGCTCAGTATTCAAACTGTAAGTTTAAAAATAAAAACTACGAAGATGTATGTAAGAGAAGCCTAAAAAAAGGTGTATCTATAAACTATGTTAATGAGTTTTTACTATCAACTAAAACTAAAAAATTAGATGAGAAAAG
The DNA here is from genome assembly GCA_002733155.1 of Sulfurimonas sp. Taxonomy (GTDB): domain Bacteria; phylum Campylobacterota; class Campylobacteria; order Campylobacterales; family Sulfurimonadaceae; genus Sulfurimonas. Next base: position 19,799 of record NVUO01000007.1, on the reverse strand, counting down.
TTTTAGGCTTTTTTCTCCTAAAAAAATAGCCTTACATAGGAAAAATGAGAAAAGGGCGAATAATGTTTTAGTTAAATATGTGCCTAAAATTATTACACATGTGAAAAAGTATAAAGATGTATATGATAAGGCTGAAGCTGAGTTTGGAGTTAACCGTGAAATAGTTGCAGCTATTTTAATGAAAGAAACAAAATTGGGACTTATAAAACCTAGTTTTGATGCATTTGAAGTTTTTAATACCCTAGTTGTAAAGCTAGATATTAAAACAAAAAGAGATAAATGGCTTATGAGTATGGGAAAATCAAATATGGTTTCAATCATATCTTATTGTTATAACAAATCTATAAGTCCTAACTCCTGTAATTTAGCTAGTTCTTACGCTGGTGCAGTTGGAATTCCACAGTTTATGCCAAGTAGTTTTATATATGCAGTTCCATATGAGAGTAAAATTCCAGATCTTACAAATATACAAGATGCGATAATGTCTGCTAGTAACTATTTAAATAAAAAATCTAAGTTTAATAAACTTATAGATTGGGACAAAATTCCAGATATGCCAATAGTTGAAGAGCAGTGGTATGATTATGATTTTGAGCATAAGCACAGTTCATTTGTATATGCAAAAAGTAAAAGAAGTGGGAAAAAATATGATTGTTTTGCTTGTGAAAAACCAAAACTGCAATACCTAAGGAGATACGCTAAAAAAATTATGTCTTATAATAACTCTTCTAATTACGCCATTGGTGTTATGCGCTTAGCTTACGATACTCATATAGGTCTTGAAAAATAATTTATATTTAAAGTATATACAGTAGCATTTAGCTACTATATACTAAAAAATTCCTGATACTGAACGAGCTAATGCTGATTCAAGTACAGGCTGTGCCTCTGAAAATTCTAAATTCATTTTATTTGCAGTACTTATTATACGTGTACGGTAAGTTTTCCATTTAACTTTTCCACCTCTGATATCTTGTTTTACCTTAGTTGAACTTCCTTGAGCCAAGTTAGCTTCTTGAGTTTGAGTGATAATCTCTCCATCTAAAGGTCTTTCCCTAATTTGTAAATCAGTTACCATTACATAAATTACATCTTTAACTAATGCATCACCTATAAAACCTAGAGCTGCACCAGCTAAACCTACTGCAGCTGCAGTTCTATTACTTCCACCAAAGGCATATGCACCACCTGCCCCAACAGCTGCCCCAGTTATTCCAGCACCAAAACCAGAACCAAGGTATAATTTAGATTCTCTTAAATCAGATTTAGAACATTTTAATATATTTCCTTGAAGCATATATGTAGCTTCTTTAGGGTTTAAAGTTATCTTATAGCCTCTATTTTTAAAAGATGCCTCTATACTAGATTTTATATGAATGTCTTTATCAGAAGTATTTCTAATATCAAAATAAATAACTTTATTCTCTGGCGCAACTGGCTCTAAAAATATAGTCTCAGACATTTTTGTCTGAACATCTAAATCCCTTTTTTTAATAGCCGTATTCATAGCACTACAACCACCAAAACTAAGACCAAAAACTAATATACTTCCTGTTAATAAGAAAGTAGCAACTCTTTTTGTATTTTTCATTTAAAACCCTTATTCTAATTTAAAAACACATAATATCCATAAAAAGATTAACTAAGTATTAAATTTAAACAAAATAAGTTAATTAATTATTTTAAGCATGCTTTGATATAAGAATCTTTTTTCATATTATTTCCATGAAATAATTTTATGMYACWWAYATRCATACATAAATATAAAAATATAACAAACTAAACCTATAAGATAAGAACTTTGCATATCCCCGCTTATAAATGATAAACGACCAAAAATCAATGAGCCCCACCAGCTATAGACATAATAAGTAAGGCACTTCCTTGAGCTGTGTATTTACCAAGTCCCTCTAAGGCTAGAGGCCAGATAGTTGGCCATACTAATGCATTTGAAAAACCAAGCAGGGCTACAAAAGTTACCGTATCTGGAAGACTAGCTATGCCACTCCAGCCCCATAAAAAATCTGAGATAAAGGTGTTTGTAGTAGAAGAAAAAGCTACCCCAAATAAAAATAATATACCAAATAAGGCTGAACCTATAAGTGCTTTTTCTTGGGATAAATATTTTGGTATAAATACAATCCCAACTAAGTAACCAAGCACCATAAATATCATAGTGTATGAGGTTAAAGTTGTATAGTTTACTAAATCTAAACTCTGCCCATAAAGACCTATAGTATCACCTGCTATAACTTCAATACCTACATAAAAAAACAGAGCTAAGGCGCCTAGTACTAAACGGGGGAATTGAAAAATATTTGTATTGTCTGAGTTGTCATCTTTTATATTCWRMWMWKGKAKKKMTRWWAATTTTACTAAAAATATAAGCCCACTTAAAACTACAGCCATAATTATATATGGAATGATTAACTTTTGTGCCAAGTTATCTATCTGATTAGTTGATAAATTTTCTAAAGAACCAATGTCAGATAAAATTAGCGCGCTAAATATAAGAGGGACAAGTACACCAGCTGTTTTATTTATAAGTCCCATTATAGATATTCTACGAGCTGCACTATGTGCAGGCCCAATATGCACTACATAAGGGTTTGAGGCAGKTTGCAGTATTGTTAGTCCAGTACCTAAGGTAAAAAGAGCTAATAAAAACATTATATAAGATGCACTAAGGGCAGCTGGCACAAAAAGTAATGAAGCTATAGCCATTATACCTAGACCTAGGGCCATACCGTTTTTATATCCAGTCTTATCTAATACATAAGACATTGGCAGAGCCATCACTGTATAAGCTATATAAAAAGCAAATGTAACAAATAAGGCTTCAAAATCATTTAAATCACAGATAAGTTTTAAAAAAGGGATTAAAGAACCATTTAGCCAAGTTACAAAACCAAAAATAAAAAATAAAATACCTATAATTATCATCTATTAAGTGCCTCCATATATTTAGCTACACCATCCTCATCATTTGTAAAATCTAGTATGATATTAGCTTCTTGTTTTACTTTCTCCTGAGCATTAGCCATAGCTATAGATGTATTTGCAAGTTTAAACATACCTAAATCGTTATAGTTATCTCCAAATACAGTTAGCTTGTTTAAGTCAAAATCACAATACTCACTAATTGATAAAATACCATGAGACTTATCTGCATTTTTATGTAATATGGTAAGAAAATAACATCCTATATATGCCTCAGGTGCTAGTATATACTTTAGATTTTCACCAAATGTATCTTGTAACTCTGCCTTTAGTGCAGATAGTATTTCTTCGTCACCCATATATACAAGTTTGAAGTTCTCTTTCATAGCTTTGATATTTTTACACTCTTTTAGGTTGTCATCTTTTATGTAACGAGTAAGTACCTCTCTTTGAGATGAGTTACAAATGTCTGGATACAAAAAAGCCTCATTTAGATTTTTATCAGCTAGAGCTAATACAAATGGATATATAAAAAACTTTGCACCAATATCTATAATATTATTGGATACATCTTCACTTATAAACTTTGTATCTATAATTTTTTTATCCATAGTAGCTATTAGTGAACCATCTAATAAAATCATAGGTGCATTTATATTTATATTTTTTAAAAATTGTTTAGTTTTTTTAAAGGTTCTAGCTGTAGCTACACTTAAAATAGAATGATTTGAATATGAATTCCAAATATCTTGGCTATATTTACTTATAGATAAGTCATTTCTTAAAAATGTATGGTCTAGGTCAGTTATATATATTTTTTTCATTTYGAAAGTATAACTAAAGTAAATAATATACCCTTAATTACTTTTATTAAAGATTTATTATGTGTAAGGCATTATTTTTCTTTTGATATACTGCTTATATCTTGATTAAGATAAAAAGGCTTTGAATATGGAAGATAGCGGACTTATCTCTGGTAATGCATTATTTCAAGAAAGTTATTATAAGGCTCATGAAAAAGAGTTTTTAGCACTTGTAAAAAAAGGTCAGCACCCAAAAGCATTATATATAGGTTGCTCTGATTCCAGAGTATTACCAAATTTAATAACAAAGTCTTCGCCTGGGGACTTGTTTGTAGTAAGAAATGTTGGAAATTTTGTAGCTCCGTATAAACCTGATGAAGATTTCCACTCAACTGCTTCAGCAATAGAGTATGCTATCAGTATTTTAAATGTAAAAAATATAATTGTATGTGGGCATACCCACTGYGGAGCTATAGAGGCTATACATGATAAATCTAAGTTAGATAGTCCAGAGTTAATACATACAAAAAAATGGTTAACCTTAGGTGAGAAACCAAAAGTACAGGCAATTTTAGCCCTAGGCGTAAACGCTGATAAAGATGAACTTTTACGTTTAACAGAAAAGTTATCAGTAATTACACAAATTGAGAATTTATTAACATATCCATCAGTTAAGTCAAGGGTGGATAATGGTACAGTGGCTGTGCATGGTTGGGTATATGATATAGAGAGTGGAAATATTGATTATTATAACCCTGAGACCTCACAGTTTATGCCTATCAGTTCATTGGAACCGTAGGATTACTTATGTTAAGTACACTAAAAGGTAATATTTTTGGAGGTTTAACGGCTGGTGTAGTTGCTCTTCCTTTAGCCTTGGCTTTTGGAGTACAGTCTGGTTTAGGTGCAATAGCTGGTCTTTATGGGGCTATAGCTGTAGGTCTAGTAGCATCTATTTTTGGAGGTACAGATACACAGATATCTGGTCCAACTGGTCCAATGACTGTAGTAGCAGCAGCTGTAGTAATTACAGAAATTGAAGCCTTTGGTTCATTAGAAGCTGCTATGGGTACTATAGTTGCAACCTTTGTGCTTGCTGGGGCTTTACAGGTTTTGATGGGTATCTCTCAGGTAGGTCAGTATATAAGATATATGCCTTATCCAGTAATATCTGGTTTTATGAGTGGAATTGGTTCCATTATAATTATATTTCAAATTTTTCCATTTTTTGGTCTTGAATCCCCTAAACATATTTTAGATATCTTTTCTCAGTTAGGTACAATTTTTGGCTCTATAAGTATAGAATCTGTAGCCTTATCTATAGCAACTATAATAATTATTWATCTTTTTCYATATATTACAAAAATAGTACCTAGCCAATTAATAGCTTTAATAATTTTGACAATAGCTTCAACTATTATGGGTCTAAATGTATCAGTTATTGGTGAAATTCCAAAAGGTTTGCCTGATTTACATCTAGATATGATTGACTGGTCACATCCTATGGTGATTATACTTCCAGCTATAACCTTAGCTGCACTTGGAGCTATTGATTCACTTTTAACATCAGTAGTAGCTGATAATATGACAAAAACAAAACATAACTCAACTAAGGAGTTAATTGGTCAGGGTCTTGGTAATATGGCTGCTGGTATTATTGGAGGAATTCCAGGGGCAGGAGCTACAATGAGAACAGCTGTAAATATTCATGCTGGTGGTGTATCTAAACTCTCGGGGATAATTCACGGTTTAGTATTATTAATTATATTACTTGGGGCTGGTACATATGCAGCTATGATTCCTCTTCCAGTATTAGCTGGTATATTAATTACAGTTGGTATAAGTATAATTGATTATAAGGGTTTAAAACATACCTTTTCAGTACCCCGTGCTGATGCTGTAGTTATGTATGTAGTACTTTTAATGACTGTAATGGTTGATTTACTTCAAGCAGTAGCTGTTGGTATTACTATGGCTGCTTTATTATTTATGAAACAAATGGGTGATATATCTAATGAAAAAGCTGATGGCATATCAGTATTAGAGCTGATGAAAAATGCCAATAATAATAATAATGATGAAGGTATAGTTTTAGATGAAAGATTAAGGGAACAAGTTTATATTCAGAGGTTTGATGGTCCTATATTTTTTGGTTTTATCTCAAGTTTTCAAGAGATTTTACGTGCATCGCCAGAGGTACAGTTTTTAATATTTGATTTAAAGTCAGTACCATATATTGATCAGTCAGGTATATATGCCTTAGAAGATTCTATTTTAGAATTAGAACAAAAGGGTTTAGTAGTTTCGWTAGTTGGTTTACAAAAACAGCCATACTCAATGTTAAAGAGGATAGCCCTAATTCCAAATCTTATTCCACCATCTCAAATATTTGATAACTGTAAAGAGGCTATCCATATACTTGAAACAGGTAGTTTAAAAACTAAAGTATAAAGTCCACAANTTTTTTTAAAATTATCATATTTTATTTACCTCTATATTATATGTAGTTAATTTAAAAAATATTTTCTAATTAATCCATTTGCACCCCAATGGCATTTGTCCCTTCGTTCGGGAATATGTTCATTTAAACATGATATGGATTAGCATAGTGCAACTACCTTAGCTACGGATGTAAAAAATACTGGACATAGTAGTTTTATTATAGGAAGTTCAGATTAGGCTAGTAGTGTCTTTAGCTCTTACTCGCGTTATCTGTACTTTAGTCCAGAAGGCGGTACAGACACGAGCCTCAACTATCGTGCTTACGGCTTTAGTGTTCACTGTTTCAAGGATTAGAAATTAATAATTTTGCAAGCTTTGCTTGCAATCGCGATAATTTTTAAGATTTTCCACCTGTATATATATGCTACACCTGATTTATGCAACTACTTTCGTCACCCTGAACTTGATTGACCGTCACCCTGGACTTGATTCAGGGTCTAGTTTGTTGGCTTAGATTCCAAATCAAGTTTGGAATGACGATATTTTTCACTGTATGAATCAGCCATGGGATGATAGATAATGATGATTTAAAAATATGTTATAATTTTAAAATCTTAAATTATAAGGCTTACCATGCCAGTAATTTCATACTTTTTTGGTATTACAATTCGAATGTATCATGATGATTATCCACCTGCACATATACATGTAGAGTATCAAGGTTATATAGCTTTGATGAATATTAATACTGGTAAAATAGAAAAAGGTAAACTTCCAAATAAAGCTTTTAAAATTGTTAGTGAGTGGGTTCAAACTCATCAAGAAGAGTTAAAAAAAGATTGGGAATTAGCACAAAACTTTAAACCATTAGAAAAAATACAAGGGGCTGATAATGATTAATTTAGTTGAGATAGTATATATAAATGATTATAATTTAGAGCTACACTTTTCCAATAATAGCCACGGAGTAATAGACTTTTCATATTTGTTGGAGAAAAATACATCTTTAACAAACAAGCTTAAAGATATAAAGTATTTTAAAAAAAATTTCATAGATTTTGGAGCATTATGCTGGAAAAATGGACTTGAATTTAGTGCAGAATCTTTATATGAAAAATTAGTTAATTTAAATAAATTAGTAAAAAATAGTGATGTAGCATGATAGACACTATTGATTTATGCAACTACTTTCGTCACCCTGGACTTGATTCAGGGTCTAGTTTGTTGGCTTAGATTCCAAATCAAGTTTGGAATGACGATATTTTTTTGGAATGATGATATTTTTTTTTGGAACTTAGCAGTTTAAATATTATAGATGGTTCTTTGCCAAAAAGAGCTAGAATATTTTCTCGTGAGTGGGCTGAACTTCACCAAGATGAATTGTTAGAGATGTGGGATACTCAAAACTTTCATAAAATTGAGCCATTGGAGTAATTATGAAATTAGAAAAATCTAAAATTTCAAAAGATGAGATTAAAACTGCACATATAGATAAAGATTGGGGCTGTTTAGAATTTAAAAATGGTCTTGTCGATATAGAACCTAATACTTTATACAATTTAGATGTAAAAAATAGGATTTAGAGTTTTAACTATAGTTTGGTGAACTTGTAAAAGTTCACTTTTATGAAAAATTTAAAATATGTTATATATTGTCTATGGCACGATAGCTTTCTTTTTAATTACTATAGTTTATTGGTGTGAATGCTGGTAAGATAGAGGTATAAAAAAAGAAATAAGACTACTAGGATTAAATATCTATAATGCTACTATAAGTGCTAGTATTCACTTAGCTGGGATCAGTACAAGTGATGATGCTCTTGTAACTGATTTAAGTACGTTTTAAAGTATAAAGTCTACAATTTTTCTAAATATATCTTGATTCACACTCGTTTGGAGTGTGATGACATGTTTGTTGCTGTGGACTATGTATTTTTCTTTTGAACCTGATGCTATAGTATTATATATAATATCGGCACTTTCAGGGTTAACTATTGGATCTTTATCAGCCTGAATAATCAGAGTTGGTTCAGTTACATATTCTAAACGTTCATTCACTAAATCAATTAAATGTTTTAACTCTCCTATAGAGGTTAAATAATGTAACTTATAATTTATTTCAGGATGCTCAGGCTCACTTTCATAGGTATCTATATCAGCATTAAATAAAGATAAAAAGTTATTTAAAATATTTATAGTAGGTACTATATATTTTACGCGAATATCCTGTAGGGAGATAGCACTATTTATACATATAATTCCATCAACTTTATTTTTTGTATTAGATGCTTTTAGGAGTGCTAATAATCCACCAGTTGAAAAACCGCATAGATAAAGTTTTTCACTAACTCCAGATAAGGCTGCATAACCTATATCAAATGAATCATACCATTCTTGGTGAGATACATCACGTAAATCTTCAGGCATAGTACCATGCCCCTTTAATCTAATCGCGTATACATTAATGCCATTATCAAATAGGTATTGAGCTAAGGGTTCTATCTCTATTGGTGCTGATTTATATCCATGTGAGATTACACAGCCAATTATATTGTTTGAATCAAATAATATAAAAGGGCGACCTACCTCTTTTGGTTTAGATTTAAAAACTGAATAAAATTTATTATAGTCATATTTAAACTCTTTTTTATCACGGTTATAGATTATATAAAAAACTTCTTCGTAAATCTCTTTGGCACTTTTAGCCATTTGATGTCTTATTGTATTATGAAGTTCGTGGAGAATTATAGTCTCATTAATTAATACGCGTAGAGTATTTTTTAGTCTAATTGTATGAAAGTCATGTTCATTTTTAAATTCACTTATATTTACCTTGTATGTACTATTTTTTAAACGATATAAAATATTTTGTTTAAGTGCAAGTGAAAGTATGTCATCAAAAAGTTCATAACTCTCATCATTTAATAGTTTGTATAAGTTAGCATTTAAAACTTTATCTAAATTATAAGTCTCCAGTGTACGTAACTCTCTAGAAATTAGGTACATACGTGCCTTTAATTCACTAAGGGTAAAGTTGGCTTCACCTAAGTAATCTAAGCAGAGCCCAAAAATATGGTCAAATGATATTAGTGTATTTTTATAAACCTCATTCATCATCAGGTTTGTTAATGGAACTTTTGCTGTATCTATAACCGTCTCATTCTTAATATCTAAATTTTGCATTTGTAACTCCCTTTTTGTATTTAAAATAAAATCCTTTACGTCAATTGGCGCTGAGAAATGTATATGTAATTGAGAGTTTAAAAGTAGGTTACTTTCTATCTCAATCTCCTCTTTTATAAAATTTGCATCAATCTCAATATACTTATGCGCAATTGCCGATAAGGCGTTTTCACCTCTTCTAATTGGTACATATGAAATATTTACAGGTATGATTTGTGTATTATGATATGAAATTTCAGACTTATCTTCAAAAAAAAATTTATCTTGAAGTTCTTTTATTATCTGTATATTACAGTTGTTTAGTGCATCTATATATTTTGTTTTAAGTATTTCACTTTTTAGAGCTAATACAGCTGAACCTGTAAATATATCATGCAAACCATTTTCATCTTCTACTAAAAAAGTATCTTTAGAAATTAAAACCTTTTTACTTTTAATCATAGAACCCTCTGGATAAATAAGCCAATTAACCCTCCCCGTTAGTAAGTCTCCTAAAATTATCTCATTTCTATTTTTATCCTGAGTAGATACTGTACCAACTGCGGATAAATAGTCCCCAAGTACACCTTGAAAAATTGAGTGATCAGCTAGTGACCTAACCTTAAAGTTTAGTTTTTTATATAATATATATGGTATTAAAAAGGTTTCAATTCTAGTAAAGTGATTTGATACAAATATAGTAGGAAAATTTTTATTTAGATGACCCTCACCAGTAAATGTAATAGAGTTCGCCATAGCTTTTTCGACTATACCAAAGACAAATTGAGATGCATCATATAATCTATCTTGCATAACTATACCTTACGATTTAAGTAATCATCTATTGTAAATGCATCAACTTGAATAACTTTTTCTTTTGCTTTTTTAGCCTTAAGTAAAATATTTTTTTCAAACTCAGAAATAATATTTGCTTTTAAAGCATCATCTATAAGTAGGTATATATTTTTTTTACTCAACTTATTTGATTTAATGGCGTATTTTATTTTTTGTACAATTGAATATGCCTGCTCGTGTAACTTTAAAGCTTCTTCTATAAGTATATATGTATCACTATGATATATACCATCAATTAACCTGTCTCTTATTTCTGAATTTTTACTAATATGGAGGGCTAGTTTTTGTGATAGCTTATCATCTACATCACAACTCAGTGAATTAAAGGATATATACCATTTAAAAGGTTTAAATAAAAAATTCAGTATTTTGTTTTCAAAAAGATTAGCTGCTATTTCATTATATGCATTTTGAATGATTCGAAGTTGTGAATCACCAATATATTTGACAAAATCATCATCTTTATTATTATCTGCCTTATATCTACGTAGAGTAGCACTAAGAAGATACATAGCTGATAATATATCGCCAAACCTAGCAGTCATTTGTCCTTTTTGTTTTAAAGATGCACCATAATATGCCATAACAAAGTCAGTAAAAAAAGCAAAACTAATACTAGCCCATATAAGTTTTCTTTCATAATATGCTCCAGCACCTACAGATACTGGTTTATATATGTAAGCCCTACTTATACTAATAAGAATCATCTTAAGCATATTTTTTAGGTTAAAGCCAATATGAGCAAAAAATGCCTTATCAAWGGCTTCTATATCTGAAGATTCTAAGGCTAAAATCTCTTTATATGCATATGGATGACAAYGAATTACACCCTGCCCAAATTGTATAAGTGTCCTAGTCATAATATTTGCACCTTCAACTGTAATAGCTATTGGTGCCCCCATGTAGGCATGACCTAGAAGATTTTTTTCTCCTAAAGAAATTCCAGCTCCACCTAATATATCCATAGCATCATTAATTGATTTTCTAAAAATCTCTGTTGAGTGGTATTTCATAACTGCATTAATAACTGCTGGTTTTTTACCAGCATCAATAGCGCCTAGGGTAAATATTCTAGCTGCATCAAGCATATAAGCATTTGATGCTAGTCTCGCTAATACCTCGCTAATACCTTCAAATTTGGAGATAGATAAACCAAATTGTTCACGTATACTTGAATATGAGCCAGCTACTCCAGCTGATAGTTTAACCCCACCAGTGCTAGTTGAGGGTAAAGATATACCCCTACCCACTGATAAACACTCCATAAGCATTTTCCAACCTTTGGAGACCCCATCTAATCCACCAATAACATCATCTATACTAATAACTACATCTACTCCAGAAATTGGTGAGTTTATAAAGGGAATTCCAAGTGGATCGTGTCTTTGTTTTTGATTGACTCCATCTAGTTTAGAATCAACTAAGGCGCAGGTAATTCCTAAATCTTTTCCACGCCCAAGTAGTTCATTCTTATCTATTAAAACAAAGGCTAAGCCAATGATACTAGCAATTGAACCTAGGGTAATATATCGTTTATTGAAATTTAATTTTATAAATAATTTTCCATTTTTTTTAAATAACTCACCTCTAGACCTAATAGATGTAGCATCACTGCCAGCTAATGGTTCAGTTAAAGCAAAACATGGTATCTCTACTCCATCAGCTAGCCTTGGTAGGTAATATTGTTTTTGGCTTTTTGTACCATAATTAAGTAATAATTCAGCTGGTCCAAGAGAGTTTGGTACCATAGTAGTTATAGCTAATACCTGAGAATGAGATGCTAGTTTTTGTACTACACTAGAATGTGCTAAGGCTGAAAAGCCTAAGCCACCATACTCTTTTGGTATTATCATTCCAAAAAATTTATTTTCTTTTAGATATGTCCATGTCTGTGAACTTAAATCACGCTTAGCAAAGACCTTAAAATCAATAGTCATTTTACAAACTTCATCTACTTTTGTATTTAAAAATTCATTTTCTTCTTGTGTAAGACTTGGATATAATTCATTTAAGATTTTTTTAAAATTTGGTGAACCAGRGAAAAAGTCACCATCTATCCATATATCACCAGCACGTAGTGCTATTTTTTCTGTATCAGATATCCTTGGCATAAGATTAAGCTTTTTAATTAATGATACTAGTGGTGCAGATATAATTTTTTTTCTTAATGGAATTATTAGAAGTAAAAGATTAATAGATATATAAATTATTAAAAACACCAAATTGGGGGAGAATGAAATAACAATTAGCCCAAGCATAAGTACAGAGTTTATAAAAAATGACATACCATTATACCAGCTATATAAAAGTGCCAAGCTAAGTGTTAGTATTATATATATACTCATATCTTATCCCTTATAAAATGTTTCATTATTATGAAGCATCTTTTTTATAAGATTTGATGGTTCAAATCTTTTACCATATTTCTCTTCTAAGTTTATTAATGAAAGATAGAGTTTATTTATGCCTAAAAAATCTGCATACTTTAGTAAACCTCCACGAAAGGCTGGAAAACCAGTACCCATAATCATTGCCATATCTAATTGAGATGCATTTTTGACAATATTCTCCTCTAAGGCTCGTGAGGCTTCATTAACCATTAGTAAAATAGTCCTATCTATAATCTCATCTTTATTAAATTCTTTATTATGTAACTGCAATGATTTCATTTCAGGATTTAGAACTTTTTGTTTTCCCTCATGTATATAAAAACCTCTTTTGGATTTTTTACCAAGTAGTTTTTTGTCTATCATTTTTTGTAAGATTTTAGCTACAGCCATTCTTTCTCCATAGGCATTTTCTAAGACCTTAGAAACATTGAGTCCAACATCCAGACCAACTTCATCAGCTAGGGTAAATGGACCCATTGGCATTCCAAACTCTTCAATAGCCTTATCTATTTCTTGAATATTTCCACCCTCTTCAAAAAGTTTAGCTGATTCATTTATATAAGGTAAAAGTATTCTATTTACTAAAAATCCAGCACAATCAGCTACTAATATGGCAGTCTTACCTGCATCTCTTGCTAGTTTCACAACTGTAGCTATTGTTTCTTCTGATGTTTTTTCACCGGGGATAATTTCTACTAAAGGCATCCTAGGTACTGGATYGAAAAAATGCATACCTATAAAACGTTCAGGTTTTTTCATATCCTGACTTAATATAGATATTGATAATGATGAGGTGTTAGAAGCAATAATACACTCATCTTTAACTACAGCTTCTAAATCTTTATATACAGCTTTTTTAGTATCAGAATTCTCAACTACAGCTTCAATAACTAGGTCTATATTATTAAATCCGTTATAAGAATCTGTATATGAGATATGACCCATCTTAAGTTCAATTTCCCTTTTGCTTATTCTGTTTCTTGAAAGAATAGCCTTGTAGGCAGAACTTATATGTTTAAATGAAGATGCTATAGAATCATAAGTCCTAGCCTTCATCCTAACTGTTTTATCTATATTACTAAGCAGCCAAACTATACCAGAACCCATAGTGCCAGAACCTATAACTGAGGTGTTATTTATCTTAAGTGCTTTTATATCACTAGGGACAAATTTATCATGTTTTAGTTTTTCAGATGCGTAAAACAAGGAAATTAGATTTTTAGATACATCACTTATACAAAGTCTTGAAAAAGCGTAAGCCTCCAATGATAAGGCTTCATTTATGGGTAGTTTATCAGTATCTTTAAATAGTTTTATTACCTCTAGGGCTGAGGGATAATTGCCCTTTGTTTTTTTTATTACTTGTTTTGATGCAAAATAATAAATTAGCTTAGGTGCGAACCTCTCTAATAAGTTTATTTTATAACGTTTAGCATCTATTTTTGCACGCTGAGTATCATCGAGTATAGCTTTTATAAAACTATTTATTTTAAAATCTAAATAACCAACAGGTACACATTCATCAACCATTTTAAGTTTTTGTGCTTTTTTCCCATTTATTAATTTTGAGCCTAAAATCAACTCTAAGGATTTTTGTTTGCCTATTAAATGTTTTAAACTTTGTGTCCCACCAAATCCTGGCAATACACCTAGATTCACTTCAGGAAGTCCAATTTTTGTTTTATCATTTTCAGTTGCAATTCTATAATCACATTTTAAAGCTAACTCAAAACCGCCACCAAGACATACCCCATCGATAATAGCTATAGTATAAAATGGCAGTAGTCTTATCTTAGATAAAATTATTTGACCTTTTCTAACTACCTCGTAGGATACTTGTTCATCTTTTAAGGCTTCTATTTCAGATATATCAGCCCCAGCTATAAATATACCATCTTTAGCAGATTTAAATAATAAGACGTCAATCTCTTTAGAGGTTCTTAACTCATCTAAAATAACCTCAAGTTCTAACATAACTTTAATAGATAAAATATTGGCATCTGAATCTGGCATATCAAACATCAAAGTAGCTATTTTTTTTTCTATTTTTAAATTAAAAGAAGACATTAATTTACCTCCAAAATAAAAGATGCACCCTGACCGCCACCTATACATAAGGTAGCTAAGCCAAGATTTTTATCTCTTCTACGTAACTCTTTTAGAATATGTATAACTATACGTGTACCAGTCATTCCAACTGGATGTCCAAGAGCTATAGCACCACCATTTACATTTAAAATATTTGTATCAATAGAGCCTAGAGCCTCGCTTCTTTGAAGATGAATTTGTGCATATTTTTTAGATTCAAATACTACAAGATTAGCTAATACCTGAGTAGCAAAGGCTTCATTTAATTCTATTAAATCAAAATCACTAATTTTCATCTTAGTCTTTTTTAAAATCTTAGCAGTTGAGTAAGCTGGACCAAGACCCATTCTAGATGGATCTAAGCCTGCATATTCAAACTCTCTTAAATATCCAAGAGGTTCTAATCCCATCTGTTTAGCCTTAGTCTCACTCATCAATACTACAGCAGCAGCTGCATCTGATACCTGAGATGAATTAGCAGCTGTAACTGTGCCATTTTTTTTATCAAAAAATGGTTTTAGTTTTGAGAGAGCTTGCATACTTTGCCCATATCTAATCCCATCATCATTACTCATAATAAGACCTTTTGAAGCTTCATATATTATTGGGGCTATCTCATCTGCAAAGATTAGGTTTTTTTGAGACTGTTCAGCTTTTTTATGTGAATCTAAGGCAAACAGATCTTGTTCTTGTCTACTAATACCAAAATCTTGTGCCAAAATTTCAGCAGTAGAACCCATCATAAGTCCACTTAAAGGATCAGTTAATCCCTGCATCAAACCTATAATTGGTTTTAGGTGTGATGGGGTAAAACTACTTATGGTTTTTAATTTATCAACTAGAGTTTTTGAACGAAATAAATTCTCAAAAAAAAGTGACATTTTTTTGTTAAAGAGTAGGGGGATATTGCTCATACTTTCAACCCCACCAGCTAAAAATATCTCACCACGTCCAGCTAAAATTTTTTCAGTAGCACTAGTTATAGACTGCATACCTGAAGCACAATTTCTGCTTACAGTATAAGCTGGAATATGTTCATTAAAACCAGCTTTTAAGGCTATAACTCTTGCTATATTTGCAGCATGGGATGGTTGGGATACATTACCAATAATTATTTCATCATAATCATCAAAACTTATTCCAACTCTAAGTGCTAATTCTGAGATAAGAAAACTTGCTAAGGCTTCGGCTTGGATATTTTTTAGTTTGCCTCCAGCTTTGGCAATTGGAGTTCTAAGACCATCAATAATAGCTATTCTTTCTTTCATAATTATTCTCCATATATATCGTTTATAATATCTGCATATTTTTTATATACAGTATTACGTGAGATTTTCATTGATGGTGTTAGAATGTGGTTATCTATACTAACTTCATCATTTATAATAATATATTTTTTTATTTGTTCTTCATAATTTAGCTGTTTGTTAGATTTTGAAATCACTTTATCTATAAGTTTAAATATCTCTTTAGATTTATATAATTCATATATATTTTTATAATTTAGCTGTTTACGTTTAGCGTAAGCTTCTATAATTATGGGGTCTAAAAAGATTAAGGCACTTACATATGGTTTATTATCAGCTACTACTACTGCATAGTCACACCATCTATTTTGTGTAAGTATCTGTTCAATATGTATAGCTGATACATATTTACCAGTAGATGTTTTAAAAATCTCTTTTTTACGTCCACTTATACTAATGTAACCCTCATCATCTATACTAGCCAAATCCCCAGTATGGAACCACCCATGGATGTCTATCTCCTCATCTGTGTCTTCTTTTTGTTTATGGTAGGCATGCATTAGTGATGTACCCTTAGTTAATAACTCCCCATCTAGTGCGATTTTCACCTCTGAGTTATCATAAGCCTTACCGCAGGTATATGCTTTTTTATATTTTGGGGAGTTAGCACAAACAACAGGGGAGGTTTCAGTTAAACCATATCCTTGATAAATCTCTATGCCAATATTTGTAAAAAAACGTTCAGTTTGTTTAGTTAGTGGAGCACCACCACAAATCATAAAACGAATMKWWYCAYSWWWSGMTTCYAGMAATYTGGMWYRRAYMRGKWWWYTATAAATAGGAGTAAAAAAAGTTGATTTATATATATCTTTTTTATCAGCCTCCCTGAAGGCTAAAGTTGCGATAAAACGTTTAATTAAAGGTGCACTCTGAGCATTATCATGCATTTTTATATAAATTTTATCGAGTAATCTTGGTACTACAGTCATAATAGATGGTTTTACTTCTTTTATAAGCTGACCTACATTTTTAACATCATCTGCAAAATATATGCTAATACCAGATACAAGGTAATATGACATAACCATTCTCTCAAATATATGAGCTAGTGGTAAAAAACTCAAGGCCTTATCAGTTTGTAAGAGTGGAAATAACTTAGCGGTGTCTTTTAGTTGGGTAGTAATATTTTTATGTGTTAATTCAACACCTTTTGGAGTACCAGTTGATCCACTAGTGTAAATGATAGTAGCTATATCTTGCTCATTTATAATATTTGTGCTTTTTTTGGCATGTATATTTATAAAGTCATAAAAATTTATACTATGTACAGTAGAGGAGTGTATATTATGGGTAATGATTAATTTCATTGAATCTATATAGTCTTTTGTTAAATCATATCTTTCTTGAGATGCTATGTATATATATTGTACATCTGCATCTTTGAGTTCATATTCAAAATTTTCATGAGATATATTTGCAAAAATTGGTACACTTATAGCACCAATATCTTGAAGTGCATAATCAATCATAAGCCAAAATGGTGATGATGGAGATACTATAGCTACAGTAGTACCTTTTTTAACCCCAGCCTTTTTAAAAGCAGA
Source organism: Sulfurimonas sp. (assembly GCA_002733155.1). Lineage (GTDB taxonomy): Bacteria > Campylobacterota > Campylobacteria > Campylobacterales > Sulfurimonadaceae > Sulfurimonas. The sequence continues at coordinate 2,269 of NVUO01000007.1, read as the reverse complement.
GGATAATTTATAAATATTTTTTACAAATTCTTTTTCACTTATATTTCTCCATATTCCATTTTCTAAGTAATTAAGAAGTTTTTCATTAGATATGTTTTTTTGTATAAAACTTGGTATATCTTGAAGTGTATTAAAAGTAAACATATCTAATCTCCATATATTGAATTAAACAAATTATAACTATATGATACAGCTTTTTGATTATAGTATACTTAAGTGTATTAGTATTTTAATATATTTATTTTTATATAAAAGTAACTAGATTAGGTACTTTTTCATCCAATAAGATAATACCGAAACTGTTGTTTAAAGGCTCCAGATATAAACTATTTTAACTTCTCTTTTTTAAAAAGTCCAGTTTATTTATTTAGCTCTTGAATAAGGTTTATTTTTTTAATTAAGTCAAGTATTCCAAATATTGCACATATTATTTATAAAAACCAACTGTAATATCATCTTTTATATATTCATCTTTGAAAACTATATCTTTAACATTTAAATCAGATGCAATTTTTTTTATACTAGTTCTTGTAAAGTAGTTGTATGTCTCGCTATCTTTGTCTCCGTGAAGTATATTAAATACAAATCCTATTTTTGATGCTTCATAACAGTTGCGGATAAATAGATGTGTTTCAAATTTTTTTAATACATTCATAGCACCTGAACATATATAATAATCTGCCTCTGGTAGTTTATCTCTAGTTATATCAGCTAAAATAATTTCTTGTCCAGTTTTTTCAGATGCTATTGAGTACATATCTAGTAAAGAATCTATACCAGTATATATTTTTGGTAATTTGTTTTTTTTATCTAAGTAAATATATAAATCTCCAAAACCACAACCAGCATCAATTAGGCTAAATTTATTGAGTTTCTTTGGTAGCAGTGCTAAAATCATATCAAAACGTATTTTTTGATACTCTTTAGAATGCCAGTTTACACCCTTAGCTGTAGTACCAAACATCTCAATAGCGGATTTATAAAATTTTTCATTGTCTATGCGTGGCATTATAGTTCCTTTTTGGTATTATATTACAATGTAAATAAAAGGTATATTTATGAGGATAGCTATTATTGGTCTTGGTGGAGTTGGTGGATATATAAGTGCATATTTGGCTAAATCTGAACATGATTTAGTCTGTGTAGCTAGGGGCAGACACTTAAAAGTTATACAAAAAGAGGGTCTAAAGATTATAGAAGATACAAAATCTTTTAATGTAGATTTAGATGTTAGGGAATTTAAAAACTTAGATGGTCATTTTGATATAGTACTTTTTTGTGTAAAGTCTTATGATTTGCAAAATTCTTATGCATATATAAAAAATTTTATAAATGAGCATAGCATATTACTCTCTTTTTCAAATGGTGTAAATAATGGAGATATACTTAGAAAACTAAGCCAGTCTATTGTCTTAGATGGATGTATGTATATACTATCACATATCCAAGATAGTGGAGTTATTAGAAAAGAAGGTAAAGTTTTTGCGGCTGTATTTGGTGGAGATAATAAATCTACAAATATTTTAAAAAATATTTTTGAAGATGCAGGCTTAAGAGTAAAGACACCATCAGATATAAAAACAGCTATATATAAAAAATACATATTTATTTCAGCTTTTGCTTCACTAACTACCTATTATGATTTATCTATAGCGCAGGTATATGAAAAGCATTTCAAAGAGGCTAAGCAGCTTTTATCTGAGATAGCAAATGTTGCTTTTAAGCAAGGTATTGATATAAGCTCAGAGGTAGATAAGTCCTTAGATATAGCAAAATCATTGCCATTTGAAGCATCAACTTCTATGCATTTAGATTTTAAAAATAATAAAAAAATGGAGATTGTGAGTTTATGTTTTTATATTATAAAAGAGGCTCATAAATATAATATTGGGAGCCCCGTTATGAAAAAAATATATGATAAGTTAATTGAACTCTCTGATTAATCCAATAAATAGATTCCAGGTCAAGCCTGGAATGACGATGGGTCAGTCATTCTAAACTTGATTTAGAATCTAATAGCTAATTGTTCAGAGAGTTCAATTAGACTAATAATGATTTTATATGGAGAGAAAAAGTGCTTCCCTTAGCAAATGTACTTTTTACAGATATATTTATGCCAAGCTCTTCACAAAGCTTTTTTACGATATTTAAACCTATACCTATGCCTCGTTCTTGTTCTTTGTAAAAACGCTCAAATACCTTATTTGGATACTTTATACCCCTACCTGTATCAATTATATGTAATATTTTTTTACTTTTATCGTAAATA
>NVUO01000044.1 GCA_002733155.1 Sulfurimonas sp. | reverse complement strand
GCTAAAATTATCGTTTAAGAAAATTAGCTGATTTATGTTTTGTCCGACATGTTATATGTTCAAAACTCTCTAGGTTTATGATAGCTTAATTGCTAATTGCTAATTGTTAGTATATGAATGTTTTGTTTTAAAACATCTCCAACTTTTCCATTTCTTTTATTGTCTATTAGCATATACCTGCTTCCTTTTAAATTTATAACTCTATTTTATCTAAACTAAATAATAGTTCAGTAAGTTACTTTATGTATCTCTATCAAAGTTGAATAATCTCCACTATCAGCGTCTTTTAGTGATATAATATATTCATCTCTTTTAGGGTTCTCTTTTGAGAGTAAATCTTCCTGCCATTTGACAGGCATTGAACCGTTCTGTCTAAGGTAGATATTTGCTAACATTCTTGACCAACGACCATTCCCATTTTTGTATGGATGGATTTGAACTGCTCTGTGGTGGATACGAGTAGCTGTTTCGTATATGTCAAATGTTTTGTTTTTATCCCAGTAAGCTATATCATCTGATAACTCTTTCAGTGCAGTAGGTACTTGATAAGCTTTTATACCGATAGAGAGTTCTACTTGTCTGAATTTACCTGCCCAATCCCATACATTACCAAACATCTCTTCATGAAGTGTAGATAACCACTCATAGGAGAATGGTGCTACTTTTTTAGATGGAGGAGCTGATAAATATTTTATAGTAGCAATTGCGATGTTATTTGCTTCTGCTACATAGATCTCTCTCAAAGAGTAAACTTTATCACTTGGTAGTTTGAGTCCTGATATATCATCAAGCGGTGTAGCATCGTCTATAGGCTGTGTAGAGTGTATTATTTTAAGCTACCCAAAGAGTATCTTGATAGCTACCACTTAAAAACTCTTTCTCGTAAGAAGCAATAATGCTATTTAAACTATCATCCTCTAAACCTTGCATTTCTAGTGCTGATGTACCTTGAACTATAGAGGCTAAGAATAGAGCTTTCTCATGGGCTCTTTGTTTCTTTAATACACTTACAGATACTTGCTCATTACCAGCAAAGTCTAAACCTAAGAAATTTGTTACATGTTCAATAGTACTTAGTTTAACATCTTCATTTTTTAGGAGTCTGTTTATAGTTCTAATACTAACCCCACTAAGAGTAGCAAGATTTTCTATTGTAATGTTTATCTGCTCTTTTCTAGCAATGATTTGATTTATTAAGTCTAAGCGTTTCATAACAGTTCCTTTACTAGTATTGTGCCATAAGTGACATTTATTTATGCTTATCTATTTAAAGTTACTCTTATATGACAATATCTATTGTCAGAACTCCCAATGAAAAGAAAAAGACATCCTACTTAGGTAGGCTCACTCGATGACCTGAGCAGGATCTCAGGAGGATAAGAAGAACAACCCATCAAAAGAAGCGATAAGTACATAATAGCAACAGCRAAAAAAGAGACAACGTGAGGGGCGGAGCCCCTATCAATAGTACGAAATATAAAATAATATATTTATATACATCGTAGAGACTAATGGATACTACTAGTTCCTAAAGAAAGTTTAATTAATGTAGTTTACTACAATATACCCCCTATGTAATCAATGCTAACTTACTCTATCTTATATTTATAACATGAAGAGAATAGCATCTAGAGCTGAACCAGTACAAGTACCTCCATCTATTAAATGCCTAACAAGATAGTCATTATTTTCATCTTTTTCATCATTAGAGTAAACATTAACTACGTATCCATAATCAGTAACAGATTCAAAGATTTCGAAGTAATATTCATTGTAAGAAAAGTGAACAGCTTTATCATCCTCTAATATTTTTATAAATGAGTTGATTCTTCGTTCGTTCATATCAGCTACATTCATATTGACGACACTTACATTCAAATACTCCTATAGCTAACCCTATAATCAAACAGATTACTAAAGAGTTTTTCTTTAAAGGTCTATTACACATAGTAAGCACCTCCTTATGCTGCTTGTTGCTGTTGTTCTAGAGATTTGTACCACCATCTTAGTATTTCCATCCCAACGGAAGCCACAAGCCTTTATCGAGTCCTTCTTACTGAATATGTCATCACCGACAACTACAAGGTTGGATCCCTGTTCCATTATTGTAAGACCAATTGAGTAAAGTGATGAAAAATCATTTGGATTATGAGACTGTTGTGCTTGTTGCTGAACAGGTACTTGTTGCATCTGTTGTTGGTTAGGTTGAGAGTATTGCTGTGGCTGTTTCGATGTTTGGTTCTGTTGGTTTTTAGTCTTATTATAGAGCGAATTTCCAAACTGATTACCGAAACTTCTAAAAGTTCTTTTAATAGCGTCTGTAACGGCTTCCTTAGCACCTCCCTCGTGAGCGTCAGCAAGTGTTTTAGCTATTCCAGTACCAAAGCCTACATCTGTTCTTGAAACTTGTTTAGAGTGCTGTATATCATGTATCACGATACTTATTTCTGCTTTGTAGCAGATGATGTTGTTTTGGTTGCTATTTACCTCTTGCGATACTTTTTCTAACTTAATGATATTAGTATCCCAATTACCATATCCAAAGATACGATTAGCTGTCTCTATAATATCAAATCCCTCCAAGTAAGAGAGGGAAATATTACCTTTTTGACGACTCTTGATTCTACCGTTGTCTAGCTCATAAGCTAAGACTTGGTTAGTTTTTTCATTAAACATAACTTTATCCCCCTATGCTGCTAACTGTATTGGCTCTTCATGAGCAAGTGTTTTTCGTTTATTGATGCGGATAGTTGCTTCTTTATGTACTAACTCTATGGTCATATCTGCATAGTCCGAAACTTCGGCTCTTTGGTCAGCCGACAAGAGAGCTTTTTCGATAGCTTCTTTATCTAATTCCACTTTGAAAAAACCTCTATTTAAGAGTTCATCTTCATCGAGTATCACTAGTTTTGCGACACTTTTAGCAGTAGCTTTAGAAGCTGTAATGCTAGAGATTGCTAAACCTTCAAGCTTGGTCACACCTAGCGATATAAGAGCATCTGAAACTTCTACCTTAGCATACGATTTAGCAGTTTCAAGTTGCTTTTTCAGACTAGCTAATAACTTCTGTTGCTCTTTGATGTAATCAATTTTCACATCTATACTTGTAAATGCTTCTGCTACACGATCTGCTTTAGCGAATGACGATTGAGTTGGAGCCTTCAGGATATTCATCACACTTTGGTTAAACCACTCTTTACTCTGGGGTGTTCCACTATGGAGTGCTACTAAATCTTGTTCTAATACGGATGTTTGTGTTGTTAAGTTTTTCATGATATTTCCTTTATTCGGTTACAAGCAGAGTGTTTTGACTCTGCCTCTGTTTTAAAATCATCTGTAAAATAGATAATACGATTAAGTATTTCGAGAGAGTGATCGATGTGTAGTTCAACTTCTGCTTGAGTGTTATGAAGTGTATATAACTTCTTAACACTTTTTTTAGCTAGTTGAAGTTGTAAATGAACTATCTTCATCTCTAATATGATGTAATCTATATGCATCAGGTGTAAGTTAAGCTGCTACTGCCATCTCTGGCTCTTTTATTGAAAGTATTTTTCTGCGATGTCCCAAAGTCCCTGATTAACATCTACGTCCTTACTTATAGAAGTTATCTCTCTACTGGTAAATCTACGACCTGTCTCTTTGTTAGTACCAGAGATATTTCCACGAAGTAAGTTTTCTTGGATGACATTAAGCACTGTGTAAAGACTTGAATTTTTATCTTCTTCTCTATGGGGGATTAAGAGATCAGTATGATTTACTTGTAGGTGATTCTCAAATCTAAGAGGTATGCTGCTACGAGCAAATGACTCTTTTTCAAGCTGTGTTAGTTCGATGGATTCTAGCTTGTTAATTTTATCAATGAGCATAGGTTTAATAGCTGTTATATTTGCTACTGCGGTTGCAACATCATTTTCTCTATCGCCCAGGTGTTTGATTTTATATTTTTCAAATACACTGTCTGCAATTACCAGTCCGTTGGCACAAACGAATCTGTAGATACCTGCTGAGATGCTAAAACTCTTGCTTCTGTCGTGAGAGTTAAACAATAGTAATTCTACTGCATTGTCTTGTTCGTGTAACAGGTCGTCGAAGTGTCTAAATCGGACTAAGTGTTGCTGATAGCCTTCTTTGTCTAAGTCCCTTACAGAAGCCTCTGATACCGATACCGGATACCAATTATTTGCTTTTATTTCATTTACAACATCGATGGATTTTATGAAATGGTACTTGTCGCTCGTGTTGTAGTGGGGTTCCTTCGTAAAGAGTGCTGGTGCTTGTTGTTTTAGTTGTTCGTTTGTTAGTGGTATTTTGGACATGGTATTTCCTTATTATTTTTTATACTGTGGTTAAAAGTCATAAGACTAATGGACTACTCTTCGCTGGAATCGAGAGATTTAATAATTATTCCACCTATTGCTAAGGCTAGTGATGCTAATTGAAGGGGTGTCATTCTAGGCTCCAAGATATGGGTAGTAATTAAAGTTGTTTACAGGGATATAAATAGATTTAGTAAAGACTTTAAACTCTTTTTGTTGGTTAATCAATTTTGCTCCTTTAAGTTAAACTTGATTGTTCCTTTCAGTATCACATAGCAATCCCTAGTGAGATTGCTATGTGATACTAAAAGGCTATGGTTAAGGGTGTTATAGTACAGTTGATAGTAACAGCATTGAGCACACTATTATAATATATTGTTATAATAGTTTTATTATTATTTTATATTTATTAAAGATATTTAGAAGCAACTATATAGCAATTAAAAATCAAAATATGTGCTATTTTGAAGTTGAAACTACTTTTCAGTTGCTATGTAATTGCTACTTGATTGCCATATAATTTCAGTATATTTATTCGTACAGTAGTTAGTATAAATTATAATACACTGTCTTACCCGACTGTGATAGTTTTTCATTTTCAAATGGTTCTTCTGTAGTGCTAAGGTATCTTAAAGCTGTAATAAGAGCTCTATTAGTTTTATATATGCCTTGTCCAAATACAGATGAAAAATACCATATAAGATTTTTACGATTAACTCTATCTTCATCAAAGTCAGCAATAAGATCAATATATAACTCTGGGGATACATTCTCCATTATTTTGAAGAAAACTTTATCCCTATTTTTTATAGATACTTCAAATACCTTTAGTACATCAGCATCTCCATCCATAATACCTGTACTGCTACTACGAGACTGTGAAATAATCAAACCCCTCAACTCATAATTTTCTAATTCTTACTCAATTTTAGGCAATTATCTTGCCTAAATTATACCATAAAAATATTTGA
>NVUO01000028.1 GCA_002733155.1 Sulfurimonas sp. | reverse complement strand
CTGTTTTATGGGTTTAGACTTGATGAAGTTAAGCTCTATATGTTAGAATCTTGTTAACTTCTGAGATATGAGTTGTTTTATAGTTATTTCACAGTCTCTAGGTAGCTAAAACTCAAAATAATACATTTTTATTAAGACTTTTATGATTTACTTAAACTATAATAATTATATAAAATATATAAATAATTTAAATCAATTAAGGTTGTTTAATATACAATAATTGAAAATAAATATTCATATAGTGGAACAAAATAAAAGAACTGCATGGAAGATAATATATTTATGACTAAATATATTATCTCTATAAATTTTTCTTTACAACAAATTATAAATAAAAAGGAAGAAGTATTTTTAATAAGATTATTAAATTGATATTTGGTAAAAAAGAAGTAGATAAAATTAATAAAGCTGTCAAAAAAGACTTTATTCAAAAGGATATAAATAAAGTTGACGAAAAAATAAAAAAAATAAAATCTTTTGTTGCAGAAGATATTATTAGTAAATTGGACTCATTTGAAATAGGAATAATAACTAATACAAAGAAGGGAAATTTTTCTTACGTAACAGATAGAAAGATGTCCATTTTTATTAAAGACGTTAACTTAACTGAACAAACATTTGATTTTATAAATAAGAATGATAGAATATTTAATCATAAGAGTGTTGTACTTTATAAACATAATACTAAACGATTTATTGAAGAAATAATAATACTGTCAAATAATGAAGTGTCTCTTAAATCTATTATTTTCTTTTTTAATAAATATAAAAATCAGAATATTAAATTATTTAATACTAAACAAATGAATTATTTTATTAAACAATTTATAAATAAGAAGATACATGAGAGTCTTAATACAGATGCTTTCATTAATTTATTTATTCATTATAATTCAAATGATATTATTGAAATAATCGACAGTTATGTATCAACTACAGTTACCCTCGATTCTAAAGTAATAAATTTATTACTTACAAAAATTAATGAAGAAACTGTACAGTCATTGTTTAAAAGTGAAAATAAGGATAAGTTTTTTAATGTTTCAAGTATAAATGAAAAAGTTGCATCTTTACCTAGTGTTGTAAAGTCAAAATATTCTGATTTGATAAATAGTTTTAATAAATGTAAAAACTACAATCATGTAAATGTTAGTTTTGATGCTAATACAATATATGATCAATTTAAGGATTCCGATTATACTTTAGCAAAAAAATGGATTAACAATAATAATCATGATGTATTTGAATATGCAAAAATGTTATCTGCTAGAGGAGCAGAATTAGCTTCAATTAAATTCTACGAACAATTATGCTCTAAAGTATATGATACTGCCATTACTCAGATTAATAATGACAGTAGTGATTGGAAACTATTTGACCTAGTTGTGGATAACAAAAATATTGATGTAAAAAACTCACGTAGTGTATTCAATGAAAAATTATCTTATTCAGAACATTGTATTCCAAGGTTTAAAAAAACTAGAACTTCTAATCCAGTTAATATATTAGGCGTAATTTCCCCTTATATTAAATTAGAAGAAAACCAAGAACAGTTAGAACGTAAGACATTTTACAGCACTACTAATATTGAAAATATGATTACAGTTTTAGGTGAAACATCTTTAAATGAGATAGATAGCTACGCTAACCGTTTTAGTAAAAAAGGACTAGAAGTTGATCTTGATAAGAAAAACTTTACACCTGATTGGATTTTGGAATATCCAAAAGAATTTTATAAATATAGAGATGAACTTAAAAGTGATTTTATAAAAACATTTAATGGATACCCTAGTGCAATTGAGTATGATGTATTAAATGAGAATTTAATACCATTTTTTCTTAGCTGTGGAATTGATTTACCAAATATTCATGATGAAAATATATTTTATGGAAGGTTAACAAAAGAACAATTTAATTTTTATAATAGATTAAAAATCCAAGGAAAACAAACGATAACTAAACCTTTTTTATATTTAGCGATACTAAAACATTTTTCTGAAAGACTTCAAAAGAGTAAGGATATTAACTATACTCCATCAGATTATAAAAAATTGATTTATTATGAGGAGAGCTTTAATTACCCACTTGGAATATATGATCCGACTTTCATTATTAAAAAATTAATCGATACACTGGAAACATTATGGCAACAACGAAATGTTATCAACATGTCAAGCTATGTTACGTTTAAATATAATCAAAAAGGAATATTATTAGCCAAAATATCGATGAGCACTTCTTGGGATACATTAATTGCATATTGCGGTGGTTTCATTGAAGGTAAAGGTGCCTGTGGTTTTAAACCTTTAATTAAAGGTAAACACAAAACTTGTAGCTATTGTAAAAAAATCATTTGTCCGAAATGTAATTTTTGTATTAATCAATGTGTAAGATTAAAAAAATAAATGTAGAAAAAGAGTAATAAATTTGAAATATCTAACGCTATGAAGGGGTATCAATGCAAAATATAATTTTATATAGAAATAAAAGCATTGACTATTCAAAACCTATGTTAAGTGTTTGGATACCTAAAATATATATTCAAACATTATATAAAAGTACTATTCCAAAACTAATCACTTGGATAGATAGTGATATTCCTACAAATATAGAAAACTATTTCAAACAAAACAATCCAAGTAACCATCTAAATTACAGTAATGAAGAAACATACCTTATAGCTAATAATTTAACCATAAATAAAGTAATTTTAAATAGTATAAATTATGTATATAAAAATATTCAAGAAAATGAACTAGAAGAATTAGTTAAATATTTTATCCCATTAATAAAAACTAAAAAAGTAAAAATACTAGATGCTAACACAGATAAGGAATTAGTAATTTATATGGAAATACTATCTTATCTTGAGTATATTAAAAAAATAGAAATTATTTTAAAAAAAGAAAAAAGTGATAAATTAGGTACTGCTTTTAGAACAAGTTCATTAAAAAAGATAGTTGATATAAAAATTGCTCAACTGCAAGCTAGATTAGATGATCCTTTAATCCCAACAACGAGCAAAAATGAGATTAATAAGATAGAAAAAATAATAAAAATGTTGAAAAAATCTCAAGATGATAATTACCAAAATCTTTTTGAATATATACATTTACTAAATACGTTTACTGGACTAGATGCTGGAGTACTAAAACTTAGTGAAGCTGAACTAGAAGCAATACAGCAAGCAACATCATTTCATAATGGAAAAAGTAACAGTAACACGGAATTAATACGCAGTAGTATGATTTTTTTAAATCTACTTTTTTATAATGAACTAAATAATAAAAGCGAATATGCAGAGTCAATACTCAATATTACAATTCAATTTTTTAGTGATGAGATGAATGAAATAAATAAAAAAGATAATAATCTTACTTTTAACAAAACTCATATTGAAAAAGTGTATGCTCTAAAAAGTACATCAGATAAAGTTCAAATATTTATATATTCAAATAAGACAAGTCCACTTGAAGAACTAATGGAAATAGCATTTAATTCTATGTCAGGTTTAGAAAATAAATTTGAGCCAGATAATCCAACAAGTGATGAGTTGTCAGAGTATAGAGTTATGAAAAATATATTAAGTGCTCTAAAATATGAGTTAAATTTTACTAAAAATGATATACGAATCATTAGATATTTTTTAATATTACTTCAAAAAGGAAAAATTCCTCTTCCCCACTTCGTACAATAATCACCCACTTTGCAATAATAAACCCGATTAATTAATTTCCACCAAAAAGCATCCGTGCTTCTTTAACGCGTTTGAGTTTAACTCAATACAAAGGCTTTACTATGGCAACATATAAAAAAGCAAAACTACTGCATATATTTACCAGTGCAGACTATACAAATAAAGAAACGCAAGAGGTAACTCTTGGCAAAGTCAAACTACAACTCCTAGAGATTGTAACTTTACGTAATGGTGAAATAAAAAATGAGTTGATGGATATATCTATCCCAAAAGAAAAACTATCTCTATACAAAGACAAGATAGGCACAACTGTACAAGTTGAAGTTGGTGTAATAGGAAAATGTAGTTACTACGGTATCTAAAAAAAGAGTTATGAGAGGAACTTAGCTTGGTGCCTGCGAGTACTCTCGCAGGATGAGCTAAGTTATTCGAAGAACGATAAATATTTCCGAGTTCTTGGTAACACTCGGTTCTTAACATAAAGAGCCAATCAAAAACTCTCGAAGATGAGGACGAAGTGAAGAACACCTAAGTGATGAGCCTCGCCCGTAATCGTAGTAGGTGGCTACACTTTGCCACCTTTAATAACTAATATTTAAAAGGTAACAATATGGAAAATAATATAAACTCCACTAACTTACCAAAGTTAATAAGTGGAATAGATACACTGTACTACTTCTATGAGTCTAACAATAACTATGATGATTTTTTTATAGATGCACTAGACCAACTAGAAGATAATAAAGGTAGGTTCGAGAAGCGTGACATATCTTATGAAAATAAAGATATAAAAGTATCAATAAATAATCAAGTGTTTGAGTTCAACGGTAAGGCACAAGGCTTTTACTGGTTCACTCACTTTGATAATTATCTAACAGTTGGTTTTAAAGACCATCTAGAAAATAGAGCATTAAATGATATCCAAGTACAGTTCACAGCTAATGGTATATATACACTTGGTTTAAAGTCATTACTAAAATATACAGATGATATTTTCAAAGATATAATAACAGGATATAAACCAATCACTAGAGTTGATTTAAACGTATTTGTACAAGCGGATTTATCTTGGCTAAGTAAAGATATGTTTGTATCTCGTAAACGTAAATACACTACTCATTTTAAAGAGGTAAGTTCTAAATATAAACTTCAAACTTTATATATTGGTACTGCACCATTTTTACTTCGCTTATACGATAAAAAAGAGGAACTAAAAAACTCTAAAAAAAGTGAAATGATGTATGAATACTTCTTAAATAATGGTTTCAATAAAGAAGATGATATTTTTAATATTGAGTTTGAAATGCACAGAAAACATTTAAAGATATATAATATTCTTACAGTAGATGATTTACTTGGGTCTGCTGAAAAACTATTTCGTGAGTCTATGGACTCAATTAGATTAGTAGATATAGATACAATAACAGAAGCCTCAAAAAACTCTGCAAATAGATATAAAGCTGATACTCATCCTTTATGGCAACATATAAGTGATAGCTACAAACTAAAAGACTTTTTATCAATCGAAGCACCACTAGAAAGATTAAAAAGAAAGAGTTATAGCTATTCAATTGAAGAAGCTATACAAGAGCATGTATCACTAGCTAAAAAGTATTATATACATAACGGTGTCATAGATGAACAGTTTTATGATGAAGTGCTAGAAGCTTTTAGTAAAAGTAAAGAGCCAGTACATATAACAACTCCAAGTATTCATACTAATGAAGAAGATAAAAAAGAGTTAATTATTACTCATGAAAATATCTTAGATAGTGTAAATCTAAAAGAGCTTAATAATATGGAACTAGAGAAATATATAAAAACTTTAGAGTCAAACATGAGTAAACCTGACTTAGATTTTCATCTAATAATTAAGCAACACCAAACTGCACTTATAGAATTTAAGTTTAGAGGTATAGCTAAACAAGAAGAAATTGTGTTTTAGGGTAGGGTGTATCATGGATATTAAATATGAATACTTGGAACTATTACCAATAATAAAAGATATGCTCATCAAAGCTAATTCACCTTATTTATCTAAAAAAGAGCTTTCAAACTACCTAAAAGTAAGTGAGTCATTTATAAAAAACAAACTCTATAATGGAGAATTTATAAACGGTAAACATTACTTTAAGATAGGAGAGGCTAAAATTTTATTTGATAGATTAGAGATAGATAAGTGGTTAAGGGCAAAAGGAGAGCTGAATGGTAAGCCTATACGCCAAGAACAACAAACTTTATCTAAGTATATATCACAACGGTCAAAGGATTACTAAATCTACTGGTCTTGTTGATAATGCTAAAAATCGAAAGTTATGTAATAATGATTTATTACCTAATGTGTTATTTCAAATTCAAACAAACCAAATTGATATTACTCCTAAGAGTGAGATTAAAACAGTTGAAGAATATGCAGAGTTATTTCTAAAAAGTAAAAAGGTTCTTGTAAAAGAGTCAACTTATATTAGATATGACTCAATTATCCGTAATCAGATATTACCTCTGTTTGGAAGTAGGGCTATAAACTCTATAAAAACATCAGAGATAAAGAAATGGTTTAACTATTGGATAAGTGAACGTAGTAATACAACTGCTATATATATCGCTAATACATTTAGTGCAATTTTTAAAGAAGCATTTTATGATGAAGTGATAGATAAAAATCCATTTGATTATATAAGAAAACCAAAGAAGCAACAAGGTGGTGCTAAACCTTTTAGTGTAGATACAATAAAAATGCTTATTGAAAACGCTAAAGATGAATGGTTTAAAAACTTTTTAGCACTTAGTTTCTTTACTGGTCTTCGTACTGGTGAAGTTGTTGCACTTAAATGGGATAATATAGACTTTGAAGCTCAAGAGATAGAAGTTAAATACTCTAGGAGATATGGAAAAGATATAACTCCAAAGACTGAAAAAAGTAAAAGGATAGTTCCTATATTTGATGAACTACTACCTTACTTAAAAAGTCAAAGAGAACTTACAAAAGATATACAAAGTGATTATGTATTTCTTTCAAGAGATGGAAAACCATTTAATGATGGGAATAGAATACGAAGTCATCATTGGACTAAGTTACTTGCAAGTGTAGAACTTCCATATCAAAGACTTTATGATACAAGGTCTAGCTTTGCAACTATGATGTTATCTAGTGGTAAGTTTAGTATTAATCATATTGCTCAAATGATGGGACATACAAATGTAGATATGATAATCCATAAATACAATAAGTTTATTCCAGGAGAAGTAAGAAAAATTGATAAGTCAATTGGATTGTTTTAGAGACAAAGTGTAAGTGTGTATTAAAAAAAGTAATACAATGAAAATATTTTAGCTACCCATTAGCTACCATATGAATTTAATGTTCTGAAATGTCGTGTTTTAGGGGATTGAAAGTGTATGGCTCCGGATGCTGGATTCGAACCAACGACCAAGTGATTAACAGTCAGTTAAATCAATAATATCATCATTTCTTAAATCTAATTAAACCTCTTATATTTACCTATATTTAGGGAGTATATAGCTTTTTATACTTATCATATTTAATCAATGTATCTCAGATATAATATTTTTCCACGGACTTAAAATATAAATCTTTTATTTAAAGAACTCATTATTTACCTTTTAAACTAAAGCATCTTCTTAAATACACTTGAAAATTCAGATAAATTAAAAGTTTCACAAAACAATATGAAGTTTTTAACTAATTCCTCTTTTTCTGATTCATTTTTAACATCTTTACTACGCAATGATGGTATATCTAAAAACATAGAAGTTGTATCATCTTCCATCTCACTAAGCATTTCAAAACCTAAACTTTCATAAAATTCTATTGCTTCTGATTTTGAATTTACTAATAATGCACGACAACCTAATTTAACCTGCTGTTCATATGCTACAATTTTTGCAAACTCAATAAGAAGAGTACCTATTTTCTCTCTTTTTAATTGATCCGATACACATAGTCTTGTAATTTTAAGTGCTGGTATATCATAAAGCATAGATTCACTGACATCAAGTTCACTTCTTAATTTTTTACTATCCTCAGTAATATGAGTTGATGCTAGTGAAATATAAGCTTTGTAATTACCTTCATTTTGAAAAAAATAAGTTTGAAAGAAACCTTACTTATGATGACTATGAGTATTTTGCAAAAGGTAATCCAAAAGCTTTTGATGACCAGTGCATTCAAATTTCGAAGCAATAACTTTAAATTCAGAGTTACTAAACTCTCCAAGCCCAATTATTTGATGCATTAAGCAGAAAAAGATTTAATTAGATTACTGATAGAAGAAGAAGTTTTTTTAAAAGTTTTTAATTTATCTGCCTTAGATTTATCTAAAACATGCTTTTCAGAAGTATAGCTTCTCTACCGGAAACGATGTAACCACTACTCTCTTTATGTTGATTATCTAAGTATCTTACAGCCATAATAATAAAGCCCTCCTATTTAATATATGCAGTTGTTATACTATAAAACTATATAAAAATCAATTCTAACACTTGACTTTAACTCAATTATTTACTTCAGCACTCTTATTAATTCCTAAAATAACAGTAAAATTATTATTACACTTCATTAATATCATTTAATAGCAATATCATATTTACTTAAATCTAATCATACCTCATGTATTTCCATGAATAAGGAGGGCCACAGCATTTTTANTTTAYMMTMRTWMWSWTMAWTAWTMMYWYYMTWWAWMCRTWYYRMRRMMYCRWWMWSMWWARTANCAAAGSYNCTAAMKARRMWAATAGCAACTACGGAAGAAGGTATATTTTATAAAGAAGTTATAAATGATAAAGGTAATACAGTAGATAAAGTATATCTTCTTAGATATAGAGAAAACTTTATGGATAAACAGATAACTATTGGAAGAGAAAAGTCTGGATTTAATCTTAAAATGTGTAAAGCTAAACGGATAACAATTTTAAGTAAAATCCAAAATGGAGAATATACTGGAAAAAATATAAAATTACTTTTGGCGAAGTATTTGATAAATATATAGAGTATGCCAAAGGAAATAAAAAAACTTGAAGAAGGTTATAAGCCTAGAACAGTTCAGTATATTTTAGGACTTGCGATACAAGTAATAAACCATGCCATTACTTATGACTTAATAACAAACTACACAAATCCCATCTCAAAAATAAGAGTGCTAGTTGAACTTCCGTTTGCGTTTATCAAAAAGTTTATGAAATATACAGAGAATAAATACCTTTGATTACATAAAAATAGCTAACATGTAGTAATATCATTCTTGGCTTAGTTTTGATTTACCGTGGGAAAAACGAGACTTAAGTAAATAAAGCAATTAAAATTAGTTATAATGTTTGTATTACAATTTAGGACTACAATGCCAAAAGTTACAAAAGAAGAGAAAAAAACAAATATTATTTCTGCAGCATTAAAGCTTTTTTCTGAGAAAGGTTTTTATGTAACTACCATTCCTGATATTGCGCAAAAAGTAGGAATGAGTGTTGGCAACTTTTATAATTACTTTAGCTCCAAAGATATACTAGCAAAAGAGCTTGTTATGTATATTTCAGAGTACCTTGGTGAGAATATTCGCCTCATCAACGAAAAAGATATATCGACTGAAAAAAAGATAGATGAGATTGTCTCTATGTATTTTAATATGGCAGATAATCGCCCAGAGATGATTGAGTACTTTTTGAGAGTCTACCTTTCAAATAGAGAAGTCTTTGGTAATGGTTGCGAGGGTATGATTTGTGTCTCTGCTTTTGTCACGGAATTAATGATATTTTTTGATAATGGCGTTAGCAGTGGAGAACTTCAAGATCAAGATTTTTTTAGTGCGTTTGGGCTTTTTATGGGCTACTTAGGTGGTATGGTCTTTCTTTTTGGAGAGAAGATTTTACCAGAGCCATTAAATAGCTATAAAAAATCAATAAGTACCAATATATATAATGCACTCAAAGCAAGATAAAAAACTAAAAATTCTTTGGTTTAGAGGTGTCACTTGCAATGGCAATACMCACTCTTTTTTAAATCTACCACATTTAGAACAACTTTTAAACAGATTTGAAATACTTTATCACCCCATACTTGAGTCAACTTTATCTTTAGTAGAGATTACAAAGCTCAAAGATAAGTGCGACATCTTTATATTTGAGGGGGCTTATGACCCACTTATGAGAAGAAATGAGGTTTTGATTGGTGATATTGTTACTCATTATGCAAAAAATGCAAAACATATCATAGCCGCTGGAAGTTGTGCTAGCTTTGGTGGTATATTTAAGGCATCTGCACCGCAGAGAAATAGTGGACTTATTTTTAACGAAGATGTAGAGTATGGACCACTACAAAGTTATAAAGATAGGGTAATAAACCTCTCTGGTTGCCCCATACATCCAGAGTGGCTCTCTTATGTACTCGGTATGATTTTAAATAAGAAAGAGATAGAAGTAGACTCTCTGCATCGTCCAATTGAGCTTTACAGTAATCTAGCTCATCATGGATGCACAAGAAATGAGTACTTTGAGTGGAAAGTTGATGCAGATAATTTTGGAGAAAAAGAGGGCTGCCTTTTTTATAAGCAAGGGTGTCGCGCACCTATGACACACTCCTCTTGCAATAAAATACTTTGGAACAATGTAAGTTCAAAAACGAGGGTAGGAACACCATGTTTTGGTTGTACTGAACCAAATTTTCCGCTCACAAATCTATTTAGTACAAAAACAAATATGTCAATACCTAAAGATGTTCCAGTAGGTATATCTAAACGCAGTTACTTAACTTTAACGGGCATCGCTAAAACATTTTATATAAAAAGACTAGAAGGAAAGCTCATTGATTACAAAAGAGATAATTGAAAAAATAGAGGGTGAAGCCTCTGTAGAGTTTGAGATAAAAGATAATCTTGTGGAGTTTGCAACAATTTCCTTCCCTCATTTTCGTGGAATTGAGATGATACTTAATGGTAAAAATGCACTTGATGCCTTAGTCATAACTCCTCGTGTTTGTGGAATTTGTGGTCATGCACACCTAATGGCATCTGTTCGAGCCATTGAGGATGCTTATAAAAATGCGGGATATGAGATTAAAAATAATCAAAAGATAGAAAAAATAAGAGAATTTACTCTTATTATGGAGATAATTCAAAACCATTTTAAGTGGTTTTACATGACACTGATTCCAGAGTTGGAAAAACTCCATAGTACATCTTTAGTGCAAACACCACTTAAGGGTGCATTTGCTGCTTCGCTTGCTGCAAAAGCCATTGCAACATTCGCAGGGCAGTGGCCACACTCCTCCTATATGATACCAGGGGGCATCACGAGTGATCCAACAAATATAGATATTTTGCAAGTTCAAACTTATCTCCAAGAGCTAAGTTTATTTTTTGAAAACGAGACACTTGGCACTTCTCTTGAAGATTTCTTATCTTTTGAATCGTGTAAAGAGTTTAGAGGCTTAAATAGTGATTTTTCTTATATAGAAGAAAAGCTTATCTCTTTAGAAATGCACGAAAAGGGATTTGCTTATGATAAATTTTTAATTTTAGGTAAACACTCTTTTACAAGTGTATCCAAACTAAACAAGACTCATGCTGTTGGCATAGATGCAAAATTTGTAAACACGGTTGAAGCCTATAGTCCAAATCAAATAACATATGCTAAAAATGCACAGTATAAAAAAGAATATTATGAAACAGGACCACTTTCAAGAATGATGGCTCTAAACTTCCCTATTATAAAAAACATGCATAGACGATTCAAAGATAGTGCCTACAGTAGAGTTATGGCTCGTATTTTTGAACTTGCATATCTTTTAAAAAAGGCATCATCTTTAGCAACTACTCTTACAATAGCAGAGAGTTCTTACAATTCAGTTGTCGATATTTCAAAAATAACTGCAAGCGGATTAGGTGTTGTTGAAGCTCCTCGTGGTCCACTACTTCATAAAATAGAGATTGAAAAAGGGATTATCGAGTCTTATAAAATAATAACTCCAACACAGTTTAACATTGGGAGTTCCAGCTTAAAAAACCCTACTCCAGCACAAAAAGCAATGCAGAAGTTAAGCAAAGAAGAGGCACTTTTTGTATTTAGGACATTTGATGTCTGCTCCGTATGTACCACTCATTGAAGCAGAAATAATTTTTATTTTTTAAATTTATTAAACATATTTTTTGCAGAATATACCATTATTTATATCTCCTTACCATAAATTAATATAACTTATGTGATGCTTAGTCTTAAATAAATTACATTAAGCATCACATAAGTAAAGTTTATATAGAATTTTCATATGAATGATTATTCATTTACTTAAAACAAGGAGAATTTGTATGAGCACAAGTATGAAAGAAACATCTTTTGATTCACTTTACAAAGCATTTGAAGAGAGGATAGAGCAATTAAAAAAATTGCCAAAAATGAAAGAAGACAGCTCGATTGAACAAGTTATCAATGATAATGGCTTTTCAAGAAGAGAATTCATGATATGGGCGGGAGGTGTTACAGCGATGCTTGCACTCCCTTCATCTTTTACACCTTTAATGGCAGAAGCTGTTAAGGTTGCAGATAGACTACCAATTATTTGGCTTCATATGGCAGAATGTACCGGGTGTACAGAATCTCTACTTCGCTCTGCAAATCCTTCCATTGATAGCTTGATTTTTGATTATATTTCATTAGAGTATCAAGAAACATTGATGACTGCTGCTGGTTGGCAGGCAGAACAAAATCTTGAAAATGCAATGAAAAAATATAAAGGCAGATATATTTTAATGGTAGAAGGTGGAATTCCGAGTGCCGATACTGAGCATTACTTAACTATAGGTGGACATGGAAAAACAGGAAAAGCCTCTGCTATGGAAGCAGCAGAACATGCAGCTGCTGTTTTTGCTATTGGAACTTGTTCTGCTTTTGGTGGGGTTCAAGCAGCTGCACCAAATCCATCCAATGCAGTTGCACTAAGTGAAGTAACTCACAAAACAGTAATTAATGTTCCAGGGTGTCCTCCAAGTGAGAAAAATATTGTTGGAACATTACTTCATTATCTTCTATATGGAACACTCCCTGCATTAGATGTTTTCAATAGACCAAAATGGGCATATAGACTTAGAATTCACGATTTGTGTGAGAGAAGAGGACACTTTGATGCTGGTGAATTTGTAGAACAATTTGGTGATGCAGGTGCAAAAGATGGATATTGTCTTTATAAAGTAGGCTGTAAAGGTCCATATACTTTTAACAACTGTTCAAAACAAAAATTTAATCAAGGAACTTCTTGGCCAGTTCAAGCTGGATTTGGATGTATTGGATGTTCAGAGCCTGATTTTTGGGATACTATGGGTACCGTAAATGAGCCAATTAAAGACAGACTATACAATACAACATTTGGTGGACTTGGCGCTGATGCAACAGCAGATAAGATAGGTATAGGCTTATTAACAGCTACTGCAGTTGGTATTGCAGCACATGCAGTAGTCTCAGCAATAAAACCACCAAAAGAATAGGAGAATAGATATGTCAAAAAGAATAATAGTAGATCCTATAACAAGGATAGAAGGTCATTTAAGAGCAGAAGTAATAGTTGATGATGATGGTGTTGTTCAAGATGCATTTGTTTCATCAACTCTATGGAGAGGTTTAGAAGTAATTGCAAAAGGGAGAGATCCTAGAAATGTACCTCTTATTATGCAAAGAATTTGTGGTGTATGTACCTATTCACACTATTTAAAAAGTACAATGGCTATGGAAGATGCTTTAGGAATTAAAATTCCTTATAATGCTGAGTTGGTAAGATCGCTTATGGATCAAGCACTATTTTTACACGATCATGTTGTTCATTTTTATCATCTTCACGGAGTAGATTGGATAGATATTGTTTCTGCATTAAGTGCTGATCCTGCTAAAGCAAGTAAGTTAGCATTTAAATATTGTGATAATCCTATTGGTACAGGTGAGAATCAATTGAAAAAAGTTCTTGAGACTGTTGGAAAATTTGCAAATAATCCTCAAGGGCTTGGACCATTTGCTAATGCTTATTGGGGACATGGAACATATCGTTTAACACCAGAACAAAACCTTATTGGGCTTTCTCATTATCTTAAAGCATTAGAAATGCAAAGAATGATTGCTCAGATGCAAGCGATTTTCGGAGGTAAAAATCCACATCCACAAAGTTTAGTTATTGGTGGTGTTACTTGTGTTATGGATATGCTTGATCCTGCTCGCATGGGTGAGTTTATGGTTAAATTTAAAAAAGTTGCTGAATTTGTTAACAATGCTTACTATGCAGATATTGTTATGGCAGCAGAGATGTATAAAACAGAGGCCTCCGTTATGAAGCCTATGGGTGTTAAAAACTTTATGTCTTTTCAAAGTATGATGGTAGGTAGAAATGACTACTTATTTGATAGTGGAATTATCATGGATGGAGACCTTTCAAAAATATTTGATATTGACATCGATAAAATAACAGAAGAGGCAACTCACTCATGGTATATGGATGATGAAGCACTTCACCCTTATGATGGAAAAACAGAGGGGAATTATACTGGTTTTGTTGATGGTGAGAGTATTGGACCGGATGGAACAATGATTCATACTAAAAACATTGACCCAAAAGGTAAATATTCATGGATTAAATCTCCAAGATATGATGGGCATCCAATGGAAGTTGGTCCTCTTGCAGCAATCTTAGTAAGTTATGTTAAAGGCAATAGCAAAGTTGTTAAAATAGTAAATGATTTTCTTGAAAAAACGGGTCTTCCAGTTGCAGCACTATTTTCCACTTTAGGAAGAACAGCAGCAAGAATGCTTCAAGCAAAATTGATTGCAGATCACGGTTTAGTGGCTTTTTATAACCTTATAGAAAATACAAAAGTGGATCAAGAAACATGTGCTACTTATACCATCGACAATACTAAAGAATACAAAGGCGTAGGAATGGGTGATGTTCCTCGTGGTATGCTTTCTCACTGGGTAAGAATTAAAAATGGTGTAGTAGAAAACTATCAAGCCGTTGTTCCATCAACATGGAATGCATCCCCAAGAGATGCAAAAGGAGTTAAAGGTCCTTATGAAGCAGACTTAATCGGACTTAAAATACTTGATTTGACACAACCATTGGAGATTATAAGAATTATTCACTCATATGATCCTTGTATTGCTTGTGCTGTTCATGTTATGGATACTAAAGGTAATAAGCTAAGTGAATATAAAGTTGACCCACTCTATGGTGGCGTTTGTAGCGTATAAGGAGCTAAAATGGAAACCACTTACAAAGAAGTAGCACAAAACGATAATTGTGCAGAAAGAGAGGTTGAATTTAGTGCTGTTTATAGATGGCAGCACTGGGTAAGGGCTTTATCTATAGTTGTTTTGACGATTACTGGATTTTATATTGCCGTGCCATTTATAACACCTATTGCTAGTTCTCAACCAGATAATTTTATGCAAGCACTTTTTAGAAGCTGGCACATTATATTTGGTTTTGTACTTACTTCAGCTATTTTTTTTAAAAGCTATCTTTTTATTTTCGGAAGAAAGCATGAAATGGAAAGAGCTGCTATAAAAGATATTATAAATCCTAAAATTTGGGTTCAGCAAATTGGGTATTATCTACTAATAACAAAACATCCAAAATTAAGTGGAGTATATAATCCTCTTCAATTTATGGCATATGTAGGATTTTATGTGATGATGTTTGTGCTTATAATAACTGGATTTGTGATGTATGCACATGTGTACCACGATGGATTTGCCGGATTAATTTATACTTCGATGAGAGAGCTTGAGGTTATGATGGGTGGTCTTGCTAATGTGAGAGCTATTCACCACATCACAATGTGGGGTGTTATTTTATTTGTGTTAGGACATGTTTACATGGCAGTTTATAATGCAGTATTTGTGAAAGAGGGAGCTATGGATGCTATTTTCTCTGGAAATAAATGGCATAAAAAACATTAATAAGTTAGGTCAGGTCAGTTTAATTTAATCGCTTATTGGAAACTTTAAGAAGGGATAAAGGAAAGAGAATTTGAAAATTTTGATATTAGGCATAGGTAATATTATTTTTGGAGATGAGGGTATCGGTCCCCATTTAGCGAATTTTATAGAAGAGAAGTATCTATTTAATTCGAACGAACACAGTGTGAAAATTGTAGATGGTGGTACTTTAGCACAAAGGTTAATTCCGATTATCACAGACTATGACAGAGTTATACTTATTGATTGTGTCAAAGTAGATGATGGAAGCATAGGCGATGTTTATAGTTTTGACTTTGAAAAAGTTCCAGATTATATAACTTGGAATGGTTCTGCACATGAAGTTGAAATGCTTCAAACACTTCAAATGATAGAGATGATGGGTGATTTACCACCTATAAGAATTGTAGGAGTAATACCTTATGTTATTGGTGAAAATAGTACTTTTGAAATGACTAAAGAAATAGTTAATGCAAGTGAAACTATGGAAAGAACAATTATTGATTATCTTAAATCATTTGATATAGAAGTAACAGTAGTAGATGAAAATTTAAAAATAACAGATGTGACTTCAATGACATATGTAAAAGGGATAGAATATGATACTGGAATATAAACTCGACTATCGTTCATCTTCCTTAGTCTATGAAAAGATTTTTTTAAGAACACTCAATGAGCTCTCCTTAAATGGAAATATATCCAAAGAATATTTTATTTTAAAACTTTTCATCGAAGCAGAGAGTAAAGAAAAACTAGAAGAGTTTGTAATGCTATTTACTAAAGCTCTTCCTCACTCTATTTTTTTACATGCAAGTAGTGTGTCAATGGTAGAAAAGATGCCTACTGATAAATATATTTTAGAGAATCAAAAAAAATTGTCTATTCCATTTTGCCCAAAATGTCTCAGTGAGGTGATAGATGTAGAACATAAAAATTATTATAATATTTTTACAGAGTGTGAAGTGTGTGGGTATGAAGCAGATGGAGAAAACAGAAGCTATAAAAAAGAGTTTGAAGAGACTGCTTTAAAGATAAAAGAGGGTAAAGTTATAGAACTCAATACGTTTTATACAAAATATTATGTAGGTAAGCCAAATAAAATTTGTAATGAGATATTTTTTGATATTGTAGCATATGATCTTGCAACGATTGAAAAATATACTAACTTTGAAAAAGAAGAGATTACTGCACTTGGTGCAATAGAAAAACCATTAGTAAAGCTCAAAAAAACATTGAAATTTACTATGGACTTTGAAGATGTAGAGTCTGATCTTATTAGATTTAAAATAGCAGATGACTTCATATTGTATTTTTTAATGCAAGAGCTACATAAACTAGATATTGATATTATATTTATTACAAAAGAAAAAATTCCTTCTGAAAATAATTTACTTTTAATTGAGCCTAAAGAAGAGCTAGAGTCAATTGAAGTTGTTGTATCTACAAATGATATTGCTATCGTAAGAGGTGAAAAAGGATTACCATCCTTTCCTGTTTCAGCAGAAGAAGTTAACCCTGGGCTAGGTTCATTTTATTCTGTTATTAAGGAGCATAATATAGATGAAGATAGTATCGCTGGTATTTATTTAAGTAAAATATATAGCAACAATATTTTAGTCCAAAGTAAAAAATTTGGAGTTATAAAGTATCTCTCTCTTAATTTTGAATTTGATTCAATGAAAGATATATTGGAGAAAATAAGTGCTACAAATGAGAGTGGAGAGAAGATAATAAGAAACTTTAGAAAAAAATTCCCAGAGCATTTTAGTAAAATTAATGAAATTATTTTTAAAGAARAAGAGTTTAATATTTATAAATTATGGGGTGTTATTGCTATGGTAATAGATATTACAAAAGATACTAATCCTCTAAATGCAGCACATACGCTAGAAGAGAACGCTATGTTGTTTTTAGGAAAAAAAGGTCCGAGAATAGATTATAAACTTTTAAATATAAAAGATAAAGTATCTTTGGATCCACTGATGACTATTAGAACAGCTATGAGTTTTAAGTTGGCTGGTGTTGATAATTTAACACTCTGTTATGGAGTTATTGAAAGTTTTTTAGAATTTCTTGCTAATGAATTTGATGATATAAAACAACATATGAATGTTAATGCTATAGTAGTTACAGGATCGCTACTTGGGAATAAACATCTTTTTTCAAAATTAAGTAGAGAAATCTCAGTAAATCATAATATTTACTTCAACAACGAGCTTCCAGTAGATGGAAGAAATATGTTTTACGGTGGAGTATCGTTAGATAAATAATGTTTCTAAGGAATTTTCTATAAAAAATAGCTATAAATTAAATATTATTGGTATTGTTCAAGGTGTTGGCTTTCGTCCATTTGTCTATAATCTAGCAATAAAACATAAACTGTTTGGTTTTGTTAGTAATGACGGCTCGGGAGTTTTTCTCACAATAGAAGGAAAAGATAAGGATATTGAGAATTTTAGAGTTGATTTGGAACTTTTAAAACCACCTCTTTGCCGAATAGATTCTATTCACTCAACACAAGTAAAATTAGAAAATTTTCAAGATTTCAGTATAGTTAAATCTACTGCATCAGATATTTCAACTATGTTAAGTGCTGATATATCTCTTTGTAATGACTGCAGAGATGAGATGAACGATAAGAGTAATAGAAGGTACAACTACCCATTTATAAACTGCACAAATTGTGGACCAAGATACACAATCATAGAAAATCTTCCTTATGATAGAGATAAAACATCTATGAAGAATTTTGAAATGTGTAGTGAGTGCATAGAGGAGTATGCAGATCCAAGTAACAGAAGATACCATGCACAGCCAATATCTTGTTTTAAGTGTGGACCTAAACTAAGTTTAATTAGCTTAGATGGGAAAGTTCAAAGAGATGAAAAAAAAGCGATTAAAATAATATGCTCACTTATAAAAAATGCAGAGAGTGTTGGCATTAAAGGAGTTGGTGGTTTTCATATAGTCTGTGATGCCACAGATGAAAAAGCGGTAAGAAATCTACGTTTAAATAAACACAGACCAACAAAACCACTTGCTGTAATGTTTAAAAATATCTCCATGATAAAAAAGAATTGTTTATTAAGTAAGGCAGATGAAAAACTTATACTCTCTCCTGAGCGTCCAATAGTTGTGGTTTCTAAAAAAGCAGACTCAACTTTAGCTAAGTCAATAGCACCAAACATAGAGAAGATAGGTGTATTTTTACCATATACTCCTCTGCATGAACTATTACTAAAGGAGTTAAAAAGACCTATAGTAGCAACAAGTGCAAATATAAGTGATGAACCGATTATCAGAGATGCAGAGGTACTACTGAAAAAAATGCCTCTGGTGGTTCAAAATATCTTAACACAGGATAGAGAGATACTCAATGCTTGTGATGATAGTGTTGTTTTGAATGTAGCAGATGAGAAGATAATGATAAGAATGGCTAGAGGGTATGCACCTCAAAGCTTTTTTGTAAAAGAGAAAATTCAAAAAAAAATCTTAGCTTTGGGAGCACATCAAAAATCAACAATTACACTAGCCTTTGATAATAATATTGTTGTTTCTCCTCATATTGGAGATTTAAGTTCTATTGATGCTTTTGAGTACTTCACAAGAACACTCGATACACTTAAAAGAGTCTATCAATTTGAACCAGATATTATAGTTTGCGATAAGCATCCTAACTACGAGACGACTAAATGGGCAAAAAAATACTGTTTAGAAAATAAAAATATCCTCCTTCTCCAAGTACAACATCATTATGCCCATGCTCTTGCCTGCATGGCTGAGTACTCTCTAGATGAAGAGGTACTAGCTTTTTGTTTTGATGGAACAGGCTATGGGGATGATAACAAGCTTTGGGGTGGAGAAGTTTTTGTGGCCTCTAAATATAACTACATAAGGGTATATAATTTCAAAGAAATTCCTTTGTTAGGAGGAGAAAAAGCTGTAAAAGAGCCAAAAAGAGTTGCTCTTTCACTGCTTTTTGAATGTTTTACACTTGATGAGATTTTTCAGATGGATTGTGCTATATTTGACCTCTATAGTGAGAGTGAAATAAGAACACTTTACAGAATGTTTCAACGTGGTATCAATACTCCAAGAACATCCTCTTTGGGAAGACTATTTGATGGAGTATATGCGCTAAGTGGGCATCTTGAAGATTTAGGGTATGAGGGAGAGAGTGGATTTATACTAGAGAGTTTAAGTTCTTTCTCTAAAACAACGGCTACTTATAAGTATTCACTAGAGAATGGCATCATAGATTATAAGCCTATGATATGTCAAATACTTCAAGAGAAAGATAAGGCAAAAATTGCTAGAAAGTTTATCTCAACTATTGGTAAGATTATTATTGAGATTGCGAATGAGTATCCAAACTTACCAGTAGTGCTTAGTGGTGGTGTTTTTCAAAACAGAGTATTAGTGGCACAGGTAACAAAAGAGCTAAAAAAAATAGATAGAAAATATTATATTCAGAGTAAAACACCAGTCAACGATGGTGGGGTTTCACTCGGTCAAGCATATTTTGCAATGAATAAAAAGGATAGCTAAAATGGCTCAATCTTGTCCTATTGCGTTTAAGCATATAGATGGAAACTTGGCTCGTATAGGAGCTTTTTTTGTTTTACTTTGTGTATTGGGATATTTAGTCACATCTATGACTATTTTTCTCTACATTTTAGCATTAGATTTTTCTACACGGTTGTATTGGAAAAAAGAGTTTAGTATCATCTA
This sequence comes from Sulfurimonas sp., assembly GCA_002733155.1. Classification (GTDB taxonomy): domain Bacteria; phylum Campylobacterota; class Campylobacteria; order Campylobacterales; family Sulfurimonadaceae; genus Sulfurimonas. The sequence continues at coordinate 21,090 of NVUO01000028.1, read as the reverse complement.
TCAACTCTCCAAAATACTCAAAAAAATACTTAAAGTAAAAACATATATGACAGATGCAGGTGCAAAAAGATTAGCTGCTCAATTTGGATTACAGTTTTCAATTATTCTTATAATAGAAGCACAATTAGGTTTAGACATAGCATTAAATATAACTGCATTTATTCTTATATCTTGTGCTTCATTGGAACTTCTTTTTGATTATTGTATAGGTTGTAAAGTTTACCACATTATTAAAAAAGTATATCCAAATTTTCATACATAGACTTGTGGATTTTAGAGAGTTTTAAGATAATTTTTACTAATATATGAATGTTTATTCATTTTGTGATTTTTATGAATGGCTAATATGTTTTCAAGGTAAAACTTTGTCAAATTCTTCCCTTGCTACTTGATTTAAAGCAGTTAGTTTTACCTTTTTTAGTTTCTAAACTCTTCTATTATTTTAGATAAAGTGATAAGTAGAAGAGTTACTTTTCACCCTAACACCCTCTTTTTCCAATATTTTAATACAGGTCTAGATWTAAGTAGTAAATTTTTCATATTTCTAATCCTTGAAATAATGTTTTATGAGAAACTCAATTGCCTCTTCTTGTGTATGGTTATACTTAAACTCATACTCTTTAAGATAGTATATAAAATACTCTGCCTTAACACCTTTGTAATTTAAAATTTTTTTCTCAAAATAGTCCCAAAATTTTACAATATTGTTATGATGCTCTGAAATTTTTATAATTTTATTATCCCGTTTAAACTTAGAAAATTCATCTGCATACACACCCGTAACACCATCTTCTATAAACTCCATTTTGTACTGTTTAAGTGAGGGCATTAAAAGAGTATAGATATGGTTTTCATAATCAAATGTTAAAAAATTATAAGCATCAAAAATAGCCTCTTTTTTAAATTTTTTTGAGCCTTCAAGATAAAAATACTCTTCATATTGACAAGGCTTTTCTTTCATCTCTTCATATTGCATTTCACAAATTGTAGCACCTATCTCTCTAAACTCTTTATAGTATTTTTGGACGGAGACATAAGATAGCGAGAGACGACTGGAGAGACTAAGTGCATTTTCATTCTTGATAAATGCAATAATTAAAGTGATAATTTTATTCATTCTTCTTTTAGATATTTTTCTGTTGCACGATGAACATTTAATACGACCATCAGCAAGACAATATAAAAAACCTTGACAGTAAATACATTCAGTAGTCCATTGCATCTATAAACATCACCTTTATTAATAAATAAGTCCTAAAAGAATATAAGAAATACAATATTTTAGTTTTAATTTACATAATATAGTATAAAATCTTTTAAAATTGAATAAACATTCATTATAAGGTAGCTTTATTATGGAAATAGGTATTTTGCTAATTTTTTGGTATGGTGTTTTACATGCCTTTGGACCAGATCATCTTACTGCGATAGCAGATTTTTCTCTTGGAAAATCCATGAAAAAAACAATGCTTATCACAATAATGTTTGCATTTGGACATGGCTTGATGCTTTTTGTATTTGCAAAAGTTTTGCAAGTCTATACACTACCTGAGTCTATAACTGCATACGGAGACATAATATCTTCCTCTGTGATTATTGCGATGGGAGTCTATCTTCTTTTTATGGTTGCTTCAAAGCGAATACAGTTAAACAAACATATCCATGAAAATAGAGAACATATACATATCTATTTTGGAAAAGAGCACTCTCACTCAAAGGAGATGTCAACAACTTCAGCATGGACAATAGGAGCTTTGATGGGGATAGGTGGAGTAAGAGGAATGCTCGTAACTCTTGGAATGATTAGTGGAGGCGATGTTGAGTGGAATATGGTTTTTGCTTTTGTAGCTGGTGTTTCACTTGTGTTTTTAAGTTTTGGAGCGATGGTTCTTTACCTAAACAAACACTATCTTACAAACATAACAAATGTAAGACGAGTTTTTGCAACAGCTGGAGTAGTCTCTATTGCTGTTGGAACAAATATGCTTTTGGCATAAAATTAATAAATAAAATTTAAGGAACATTAAAATGTGTGCAGATTGCGGATGTAGTATAACTGGAACAACTTTAGGAACGGGTGGGCATCACCACCATGATGAAAATGAACATAGTCACTCACATGAGCATCAATCGGCACATGAGACACTACATCATAATCCTCAGCTTAACGATGCTAAAACAATTAGTGTCATAACAAAGATTTTAGATAAAAACAATCATGAAGCGGGACATAATCGTGCTCACTTTGAAAAAAATGGTGTTTTATGTATTAACCTTATGTCAAGTCCCGGGAGTGGAAAAACAACACTACTAGAGCATATTGCAGATTTAGCTGAGTTTAAATTTGGCGTTATTGAGGGAGACTTGGAGACTTCTCGTGATGCTGATAGAATTAAAGCCAAGGGAATACCTGCCTTTCAGATTCAAACAGGATCAGCCTGTCACTTAGATGCATTTATGGTACATAAGGGGCTTCATGCTATGCCACTAGAAGAGATAGATGTCTGCTTTATAGAAAATGTAGGCAACCTTGTTTGTCCTGCTTCATATGATGTTGGAAGTCACTTAAATATTGTACTTGTTTCAATCCCAGAGGGAAGTGACAAAATAGAAAAATATCCTGTAATGTTTCGCCAAGCTGATTTGATTTTAATTACAAAAATGGATTTAATAGAGCATTTTGATTATGATGTAGCACATGAGAAAAAAGAGGCTAGAAAAATCAAGCCTAATGTTGATATTTTAGAAGTGAATATTAAAGATAGTAAATCAATTCAGCGTGTAATTGATTGGATAGAATTTAAAAGAAAGATGAGGGGTTAAGATGTGCCTATCAATTCCAAGTAAAGTAGTTAAAATAGATAAACAAAGAAATGTTGCAATAGTTGATACTATGGGTGTAACACGGGAAGCTGAGCTTAGTCTTATGGAAGCAGGGGATGTTAAAGTTGGTGACTATGTCCTACTTCATATAGGTTTTGTTATGAATAAAATTGATGAACAGCATGCATTAGAATCACTGGAAATATACAAGGAAATACTTGAAAAATTAGATGAAGAGGATAGGCGGCAGATGGTCATAGATGACGATAACTGTGAAAAGAGAGGTGCTTAAATGAGTGAACTTAAGCTAAAGAATTTATATGATGGTTTTCGTAATTCTGAAGTTATTCAAGGTTTTGCAAAGCTTATCAAAGAAGAGGCAAAAAAACTTCYTCGTCCTATAAATATTATGGAAGTGTGCGGTGGGCATACTCATTCGATTATGAAATTTGGTTTGCCACAACTTCTACCAAATAATATTAATTTTATACATGGTCCTGGATGTCCTGTTTGTATTATGCCAAAAGAACGAATTGATCATGCCTATATCTTAGCAAGGCAAAAAGATACTATACTTGTAACTTTAGGTGATATGATAAAAGTACCAGGTAGTCGTGGAAGTTTACAAGATGCACGTGCAAATGGTGCAGATGTTCGTTTTATATATTCTCCTCTTGACGCACTTAAAATTGCATCCGAAAATACAGATAAAAAGATAATCTTTTTTGCTATAGGTTTTGAAACTACTACACCAATGACAACAGCACTTATAGATATAGTACTAAAACGTGGTATAAAAAATATCTTTTTTCATATAAATCATGTAACAGTTCCAGAGGTAATGGTAGAGCTTATAGATAGTCGTGATGAGCATGTAGATAGTTATAATAATTGTATTGATGCTTTTTTAGGACCAAGCCATGTGAGTGTAATTACTGGAAGTAAAATATATGAAAAGTTTCCTCGTGATTATGGTCGTCCTGTTGTAGTAGCTGGATTTGAACCAGTTGATGTTATGGAAGCGATACTAATGATTATCAAACAGTTTAACGAAGGAAGATGTGAACTAGAGATAGAATATAAGCGCCTAGTATCTTATGATGGTAATCTTAAAGCACAAACTCTTATTGAAAAGTATTTTAAAAAAGCATCTCTATTTAAATGGCGCGGGTTAGGAAATGTCCCTGATAGTGGTTATAAACTTCGTTCAGAGTTTGATGATATAGATGCTGAAAAAATTTATGCTGATATACTCCCTTTTGAAGAAATAGAGGATCATAAACTTTGTATTTGTGGGGATATACTTAGAGGTATGGCCAAACCAGATGAATGTACAATTTTTGGTACTGCTTGTAAACCACAAACACCATTAGGTTCTTGTATGGTAAGTAGTGAAGGTGCTTGTGCAGCTTACTATAAATATGGAAATTTATTAAAATGAATAAACATATAACCTTAGCCATGGGAAATGGTGGAGAAGAAAATAATGAGCTTATACATAAAGTTTTTTATAAAGCTTTTAAAAATGAGATACTAGAAAAGTCTGAAGATGCAGCTGTTATTCATGGTGGAGAACTTGCTTTTAGTACCGATAGTTTTACAGTGTCTCCACTCTTTTTTCCGGGTGGAGATATAGGTAAACTTGCTATTTGTGGCACTTGTAATGATCTTGCTATGATGGGAGCAAAACCAAAATATCTTACTTGCAGTGTTATAATAGAAGAAGGATTTCCTACTCGTGAGCTTGAAAAAATTGTTCGCAGTATGAAAAAAGAGTTAAAAAACAATGGAGCTATAGTTGTAAGTGGTGACACTAAAGTAGTACCTCGAGGAAGTGTTGATAAGATATTTATAAACACAACAGGTATTGGAGAGATTCAAAAAAAAGGGATAAGCTCAAATAGTATCTCTGAAGATGATGTTATTTTAGTGAGTCGTGATATAGGTCGTCACGGAGCTGCTATTTTTGCAGCACGGGAGGGTATAGATCTTTCAACAAGCTTGAAGAGCGACTGTGCATCGCTTACTCTACAAGTCCAAGCACTCATAGATGCAGATATCAATATAACTGCATTAAGAGATGCAACTCGTGGAGGAGTAAGTGCTGTACTTAATGAGTGGGCAAAACAGTCAAATATTTGTATAGAAGTTCAAGAAGATAGTATTCCAGTCTCACAAGAAGTGTATGGTATATGTGAAATTCTTGGCTTTGAAGCTGTAAATCTTGCAAATGAGGGTACTTTTGTTTTAGCTATAAAAAAAGAGGATGAAGTAAAAGCTCTTGAAGTTCTGCACCGTTTTGAGAACTCTTCAAATGCAGTAAAAATAGCAGTTGTAACCCAGCAGTATAAAAAAAGAGTAGTTCTTTTAAGCTCTTATGGTACTAAAAGGTTTTTAGAGACACCTACAGGTGAACTGCTTCCTCGTATCTGCTAAAACTTTATGAAAATATTACTTCTAGTCACTGCATTTAACTCTCTTTCTCAGGCGGTTTTTGTTCGTCTTAGAGATAAAGGAAATAGAGTAGCAGTCGTTTTCTTTATTAATGAAATTCAAGTTCAAAAAGAGATTAGAAGTTTCAATCCAGAGTTGATTCTTTGTCCTTTTTTAAAGGATTTTATCTCAAAAGATATTTACGAGAACTACCCTACATATATTTTTCATCCAGGACCCATTGGCGATAGAGGTCCAAATGCACTAGAGTATGCACTACAAAACCACACAAAAGAGTGGGGAGTTGTGATACTCAGAGCCAATGAACTTTATGATGGTGGGTATATAGTAGCACAGAGTGATTTTAAAGTACGAGGCACTTATAAAGCCTCGCTCTATCGTCAAGAGGTAGTACAGAACTCCCTTAATGCCTTAGATGATTTTTTTATGAAGCCAACTCAAACAAAACAGGTTTTAAACCCTATTCATAAAAAGTTTACAAAAGAGATAAGAACAATAGATTGGCAGAGTGATTCTACGGATACCATCATAGATAAAATAAACCTATCGGATAGTTTCCCTGGAGTCTTAGATGAAATAATGGATGTTTCATGCTATCTTTATGGCGTTTGGCGCGAAAATAAACTACGAGGCGATGTAAAAGAGCTCTTAGCTAAACGCGATGGTGCTATCTGTTTAGGTACTTTAGATGGGGCAATATGGATAAGTCATCTCAAAGAGCCAAATCGGTTTAAACTCCCAGCTACTTTTGTGTTGAAGGAAAAAATAGCTGGTATAAAAGAGAGTAGACTCTCTCTTCTTTTTGATAAAACATATGAAACGTTTTATGAGATAAGCGTAGAAAAACGGGATAGTGTGGCATATCTATGTTTTAACTTTCACAACGGTGCTATGAGTGCGCAGCAGTGCATACGACTAAAATACGCCTTTGAATATCTTAAAGAGGATAGTGAGGTTATAGTGCTTGTTGGGGGTATGGACTTTTTCTCAAATGGGATTCACCTGAATATTTTAGAGGACTCAAAAAAACAGGGTGAAGATGGCTGGAGCAACATAAACGCTATGAATGATTTTATAAAATCAATCCTAGAAGCTGATGAAGTTGTAACAGTGGCGTCTTTGGCTAGAAATGCAGGGGCTGGAGGAGTTTTTATAGCACTCGCTTGTGATTATGTAGTAGCCAAAGAAAGCGTGGTTTTAAATCCTCACTATAAAACACTAGGGCTTAGTGGAAGCGAATACCATACATACACACTTCCAAAACGAGYTGGAAAACTCTTGAGTGAAAAAATTTTAGAGGAGGCTCTGCCAATATCTGTAGAGTATGCTCAAAAGATTAAGATGATAGATAAAGTTTATGCTAAAGAGAATTATTATGAAGAGTTGCACGAGTTTGCATCTTCACTCTATAGTCAAGACTATATCTGGCAAAAGCAAGATAGAGTTGAAGAGTCACAAGATGCAATGGAACAGTATAAACACGAAGAACTAAAAATAATGTATGATGAATTTTGGGATAAAGAGAGTAGCTTTCATACTCTTAGACGTGAGTTTGTTTATAAGCTTTGTCCACAAGAGACACCTCAAAGATTAAAGGATATAAAGAATGCATGAGTACAGTATAGTACAGGCTCTACTAAATCAAGTAGAAAATATTGCACAAGAAAACAGAGCTACTAAAGTAAATAAAGTAATTGTGAAAATCGGTGTTATGAGTGGTATAGAAACACATCTTCTTGAAGTAGCCTTTAATACATTTAAAGAAAAAACTATTTGTGAAGAAGCAGAGCTTGTACTAAATGTTCAGCCACTTACCGTAGAGTGTAATGAGTGTAGTGAAGTTACAGAACTAGAAAAAATTCACTACTGCTGTCAAAAATGCAATTCTACTAATATTGTAGTTATTGATGGGGAGGATATGTTTCTCATGAGTGTAGAGATGGAATAAGGAGATAGAAAAGCAAGAGTATTGGTAAAGTTTATAGAAAACAAGAAAAATATGCTTACTTTATACTACCCCAATTAGTCAAGACAACTTTTTATAAAATCTAATTCCCTAAGCACCTGTTCTTATGCTACATTTTCGCTAAAATTAGTGTAGTTTTCATCATTCATTTTAAAACTATCATAATAAACATTCATAGGTTTTTGATAGTCCAGTGTCTCATGAAATCTTCTATGATTATAAAATTCAATATAATCTTTAACATCATTTTTAAGAACTGATACTCTCTCATATTCATTAAGATATATTTTCTCAACCTTAGCACTTCTCCAGAATCTCTCAATACAGATATTATACCCTCAAGGGGTACCCCGTCAGTAGCTCTACTTTTGCCATCCATAGAGATTATGATATTATTATCTTTTAATGTTTGTGTATGAATGTAGCTTGTATATTGACTTCCTTGATTGGTGTTAAATATCTCGGGTTTACCATACAATGATAATGCTTCATTAAGTACACCCATCACTAAGTCTGTATCCATTGTATTTGATATTCTCCAAGATAATATTGCCTTAGAATACCAGTCAATAATGGCAGCCATATAAACCATACCACCCTTAATTTTAATATAGGTAATATCAGTTGACCATACTTGATTAGCTCTCACTGTGTTCACACAAACATTATGACCTCTATCTAAAAGCTCCTGATGTGCTTTTAGATAACCATAGCAAGGTATCTCTTCAAAAATAGCAACTATCTCATCTTTGATGGTTTTTTTAATAGGATTCACCATTGAGATATAAAATAAATTGCTTCGATTATAGTTCAGCAACTTACACTGTTTTACGACAGAGATTATTTTATTCTCACTTTTATCAATTAACTCTTTTTTAAAGCTAGAGTCCAAGCTCTTTAACTTTCCCACTGCCCAGTCCTTCTCGAAAGTTAACTCTCCAACTTTTTTAGCATACTCACCCACTTGCACTTTTAGTTTGGCTACTTCATCTTTATACTCTTTTACAGCTTTAGCTGGTTCCATTGCAACCTCTGCACCCCAAGAGTATTTCCTCGCTTCGCTTACAGCACATTTTCTAAAAATAGTTTCTTCCAGTTCTGTAAATTTTTTGGATTAATATTATTTTCACTTGCAATCTCATTTAGAGTTTTCTCTTCTCGTAAAATTTCTAGTACTAATTTAATTGTGTTGAAAATTTAGTCATTTTTCTACTCATACTGCTACCCTCATTTTTATTGTTTAATTTTACTTTTTTGAGAATTAAACTTTATGAAAAGTTGTCTGTTTTTCTTGGGGTAGTATAGAAAAAATTGAATTAGTTGGTGAAAATATCTTCAGAATTCTTAAATCAAATACTACTGATATATCTTCAATGCTTTCTGCTGACATATCTTTATGTAATGCATGTAGAACTGAAAAGAATGAACCCAAAAATCGTCGTTATAAATACCCTTTTATTAATTGTACAAATTGTGAACCTCGTTATACTATTATAAAAAAGCTTCCTTATGATAGAGATTTTACATCAATGCAAAAATTCGAGATGTGTGAGGCATGTGCGATGGAGTATTTTATGTAGTTAAGCCAAATGAGTATAAAAATGATGTGTGAGGCATGTGCGATGGAGTATAATGATCCTACTAATCGACGTTATCATGCTCAGCCTATATCTTATTTTGATTGTGGTCCATCTTTTGAACTGAATAATTTTGTAAAAGATGAAATAAAAGAATTTATTTATAAACTTGCCAATGAAATAAATGCAAATAAAATAGTGGCACTTAAAGGTATAGGTGGTTTTCACTTAATATGTGATGCTACAAGYRAWGAARCAGTTTTAAAACTTAGAGAAAATAAACATAGACCAACAAAGCCTTTGGCTGTTATGTTTGATAGTCTGGAAAGTATTAAAAAAGTGTGTGAAGTTACACCAAAGGAAGAAGCTCTTATACCCTCCAAAGAGAGACCTATAGTCATCCTTAGAAAAATAAAAGATATTAAAATATTAGCTGATTCTATAGCTCCAAATATAGAAAAAATAGGCGCTTTTTTAGCTTATACACCTATTCACGAATTGTTATTAGATATACTAAAATGTCCAATAGTTGCTACAAGTGCAAATTTGAGCGATGAACCTATAATAAGAAAAAATCAAGAACTTTTTAAAAAACTACCCTCAGTAATTCAATTAGCACTAAATCATAATAGAGATATTGTAAATGCTTGTGATGATAGTGTGGTAATTTGTGTACACAACAGAACTCTTATGTTACGTCTTTCAAGGGGTTATGCTCCTAAAAGCTTTAGTTTAAAAGATAAAACAAAGAAAAAATTCTTGCCCTAGGTGCTAACCAAAAAAATACAATATCACTTGTATTTGATGAAAATATTGTATTGTCTCCTCCTATATGAGATTTAAATTCCTTAGATGCTTTTGAATATTTTTTAAGAACTATTGAAACATTTAAAGAACTTTATAATTTTGAACCTGATATTATAGTATGTGACAAACATCCGCAATATAAAACAACTAAGTGGGCTGAACAATATACTAAGGAACACTCCAACCTTTCTCTGATAAAAGTACAGCATCATTATGCTCATGCTTGTATGGCAGAGTATAATCTAAATGAAAAGGTGTTAGCTTTTTGTTTTGTTGGTACAGGATATGGAGATGATGGATCAATATGGGGAGGTGAAGTCCTTTTATCTACTCCTTATACATATAAAAGAATTTATCATTTAAAAAAGTATTCTCTTATAGGTGGAGAAAAAGCAATAAAAGAACCACGACGTGTTGCGTTAGCTTTATTATTTGAATGTTTTACTTTAGAAGAAGTTTTAAATTTAGATAATCCTCTTATAAAATCATATACACAAAAAGAGATTAAAACATTATATTTAATGAAAATAAAAAAAATAAATTCTCCAAAAACTAGCTCCATAGGTAGACCATTTGACGCTGTGTATGCTTTAAGTGGACATTTAAATAACTTAGGTTATGAAGGTGAAAGTGGAATAATCATGGAAGGATATGCATCAGATATTACAAATGATGATGTATATAGTTATACATTAAACGGGGATAATATTGAATATTATCAAATGATAAAAGAAATTTTAGATGAAGATAATAAAAAAAATTTAGCTGTAAAATTTATAAATACTATTATTAAAATAATTATGGATATATCATTACTTCATAAAGAATTACCAGTTGTACTTAGTGGAGGTGTATTTCAAAATAGTATTTTAGTCGAAAGACTTATGTATAAATTAGATTCTAATAATATACGATATTATATACAGTCTCAAACACCTGTAAATGATGGTGGGATATCACTTGGATAAGCTTTTTATGCATTGAATATGAAAAATTAAAGGGATTAAAATAAAAAAAATAGCACTTATAGGTTATGCTTGAAAATCTTTTCCTACTGTAGAATCTGCTTTTAAAGTTATGTATCTAGTATTGGAAATTGGTTTGAGATTTATCCTCAACTTAGTACCATGAAAGAAGACCTTTGGAGGTTATTTTTTAGTGAAATTATATCAAAATATATAAAATGATTAATGATTAAGGGGTGGGTATATACAGTTTATTCTACGGTCTCTAAATTATAAAAATAATTTAGTTATTTTCTATATAATAACCAACCCCTGATGTATTTTTAATAACTTCAGATGGAAGTTTATTTCTAAGTCTCCATACCAGTGTCCTGACGCTGTTTTCAGTAGCACCATTTTCTTTCCATACATACTGGAGTGCTTCGCTGAAACTAATAACTGTACCTAGTTTAGCTACTAATATATGTAAAAATGCATTTTCTTTTTTTGTGAGTTTTATTTTTTTATTTTTATAAAATATTTCATTTACATTTATATCTAAGTAGTAGTCACCACCAAAAGGTACTACAGGTTTATCAGAGATTCTTTGTTTATAAAGCATTTTTTCTAGATTTGATTGGTCGAATTTTAAAAAATCATCTTCATTATTTCTTTTATTTTCCATATCAAACTTAAAAACTGCCATCTGTATAGTTGCATGAAGTGATGATGGATCAAAAGGCTTAACTATATAACCATACGGTTCTGTTTTTTTAGCCTTAGTTATAATCTCATCGTCACTATGTGAGGTTAAATATATAAAAGGAATTCCATACTTTTCCCTTATAATACTTGCCAACTCTATACCATCACTACTTTTTTGAAGTGAGATATCTATAATAATAAGATCAGGTCTATATTTATCTATCTCATCTTTTGCTTTATTTGCATTATCACAGATAGCAATGATATTATAACCTTGCTTTTGCAGAGACATATCTAGGTTTAAAGCTGTAATTTCATCATCTTCAACAATAATTATATTATACTGATTCATATATACTTACCCCCTATACTTTATTTGAAAATGTAATTATTCTGTGATAATTTATAGAATTATTATATAATAACTTTACATCATTTACAAGAGATTTTTATCTTTTGTGACTATTTAATTACATTATACTCATTTTAATATCCAGTATTAACTAAAGAACATTCCCATCCATCATATTGTCCATTACAAAAATGACTAATATCTATAATCATCATTGTTAACTAATTAATATCATAATAAAGATGATTAGCAATTATTTGCCATTCCCTTATAGTTGGGAAAAATAGTTTTTGATATATTTCTTACTCCATATACATACGTGAACAAAATTCATTTCTCCATCCAAGGGATTTAATTTTACAAATCCAACATACATATATGACCTTCAATAAACTTTCCCAATATTCTTACATCTTTTACTCCATTTCTAAACTCATAAGGAACATGTCTTCCCCGTCAACTACTTTTATATTTGTAGATTTACATTTTTGACAACAATAATGTATTTTTTCTAACTCACTTATCTAACTACATTCTAAACACTCTATAGTAAGATTCTGTATATTCATTATAAACTCAGCTGAATCACATATAGTTTTTTCTTTAAATGTATTAAATGCAATCTTAAAAAGATGCGCTTCTATTCCGCTCATGACACCAATTTTCACCACTATTTTTGTTACCTCTGAAGCATTATTTTCTTTTGCTATACCTTCTATCTGTACTAGAAGAGCTTACACTATACTCATGCATAATGTTCCCCTTTTAATCTTTTTGGTGTTGCTTTTAGACAAAGCTTGTAAACAAACTCCCGTCGTAAATTATGAAACTCACTTGATTTATCCAAAAATTCTGGATACATTTTCTTAAGTTCAGAACATTTACATTGTTCCATTAATTATTTTTTTCTTCTTTCATATTTATCTTTTTTGCGTACTTAACAGAGATATCTAAAGCATCATTCATTAGTTTATTTGCCAACTTGTCTCCAACCATCCTCCCCTTGTTTTTTAGAATCCTCTAATATATTTAAATATATCCCATTACTAAAGAAATCCATCCCCCAATAAGTTTAAGTCTTGTATATACATCTTAAAAGAGGGAGTTAAAAGCACTAATAAGGAGAAGTATTTTCATCGATATTTAACAAATTCTCGGTAGAAGTTCACCAGTAGGAGTATTTAAAAATCTTTTTGTTCCATAGGAGCTTAGAAGAACTACCTTTGTATTCATCAGTAATATTTGCAATTTTTACGGCATTATTAGAATTTTCAAAATTTTTCAATACATCTAGTGCTTTTTGCTCATCTTCTTTTTTTATTGCTAATACAAAAGTTCTTTCATTCGCTAAGTTTACTGCTTCAAAGCCAAGCATCTCACAGATACCATACACTTCTTCTGAAATAGGTATACTCTCCTCTTCTACTTCTATACAAATATTTGACTGTTTTGCCCACTCATTAAGTACAGCACTTACTCCTCCACGAGTAGCATCTCTTAACGCAGTTATAGCTATATTTGCATCTATAAGAGATTGAACTTGATGAGTTAATGATGCACAATCACTTTGAAGTTCACTACTTAGTTCAATCCCCTCACGTGCTGCAAATATACTAGCTCCATGGCAACCTAAATCACGGCTAACTAATATTACGTCTTCTTTTGAGATATTATTTGAGCTTATCCTTTTTTTTTGTATCTCTCCGATACCTGTTGTGTTTATAAATAGCTTATCAACACTTCCTCGAGGTATTACTTTAGTGTCACCACTTACAACTATAGCTCCATTGTTTTTTAACTCTTTTTTCATACTGCGAACAATTTTTTCAAGCTCACGAGTAGGAAATTCTTCTTCTATTATAACACTGCAAGTAAGATATTTTGGTTTTGCTCCCATCATAGCAAGGTCATTACAAGTGCCACAAATAGCAAGTTTACCTATATCTCCACCCGGAAAAAAGAGTGGAGACACTGTAAAACTATCGGTACTAAAAGCAAGTTCTCCACCATGAATAACAGCTGCATCTTCAGACTTTTCTAGTATCTCATTTTTAAAAGCTTTATAAAAAACTTTAYGTATAAGCTMATTATTTTCTTCTCCACCATTTCCCATGGCTAAGGTTATCTGTTTATTCATTTTAATAAATTTCCATATTTATAGTAAGCTGCACAAGCACCTTCACTACTTACCATACAAGAACCTAATGGTGTTTGTGGTTTACAAGCAGTACCAAAAATTGTACATTCATCTGGTTTGGCCATACCTCTAAGTATATCCCCACAAATACAAAGTTTATGATCCTCTATTTCTTCAAAAGGGAGTATATCAGCATAAATTTTTTCAGCATCTATATCATCAAACTCTGAACGAAGTTTATAACCACTATCAGGGACATTTCCTAACCCGCGCCATTTAAATAGAGATGCTTTTTTAAAATACTTTTCAATAAGAGTTTGTGCTTTAAGATTACCATCATAAGATACTAGGCGCTTATATTCTATCTCTAGTTCACATCTTCCTTCGTTAAACTGTTTGATAATCATTAGTATCGCTTCCATAACATCAACTGGTTCAAATCCAGCTACTACAACAGGACGACCATAATCACGAGGAAACTTTTCATATATTTTACTTCCAGTAATTACACTCACATGGCTTGGTCCTAAAAAAGCATCAATACAATTATTATAACTATCTACATGCTCATCACGACTATCTATAAGCTCTACCATTACCTCTGGAACTGTTACATGATTTATATGAAAAAAGATATTTTTTATACCACGTTTTAGTACTATATCTATAAGTGCTGTTGTCATTGGTGTAGTAGTTTCAAAACCTATAGCAAAAAAGATTATCTTTTTATCTGTATTTTCGGATGCAATTTTAAGTGCGTCAAGAGGAGAATATATAAAACGAACATCTGCACCATTTGCACGTGCATCTTGTAAACTTCCACGACTACCTGGTACTTTTATCATATCACCTAAAGTTACAAGTATAGTATCTTTTTGCCCTGCTAAGATATAGGCATGATCAATTCGTTCTTTTGGCATAATACAAACAGGACATCCAGGACCATGTATAAAATTAATATTATTTGGTAGAAGTTGTGGCAAACCAAATTTCATAATCGAATGAGTATGCCCACCGCACACTTCCATAATATTTATAGGGCGAGCAAGTTTTTTTGCCTCTTCTTTGATAAGCTTTGCAAAACCTTTGATAACTTCAGGATTACGAAAACCATCATATAAATTCTTTAGCTTAAGTTCACTCATTTAAGCACCTCTCTTTTCACAGTTATCGTCATCTATGACCATCAGCCGCCTATCTTCCTCAGCTAGTTTTTCTAAAATTTCATCATACAACTTTAGTGTTTCAAGAGCAACATCTTCATCAATGTTATTCATTATAAAACCTATATGAAGTAAAACATAATCACCTATTTTTTCAATACCTTCTTCCATAAGTTCTAAACTAGCTTCACGTTTAACACCAATAGTATCGACTATAGCTACATTCCTTTCTAAATCAAGTTTAACAACTTTGCTTGGAATTGATAAACACATACTAAGCTCTCATTTTTCTTTTAAATTCTATCCAGTCTATTACTCTCTGAATTGATGCTTGATCTTTGATATTAACTTCTAAAATATCAACACTTGGTTTAATCTTACGTGCTTCTTTCTTTTCATGCTCTAAATCATAATCAAAATGCTCAATTAAATCCATCTTAGTTATAAGGATTAAATCCGCTTGACGGAACATTACAGGATATTTCTCTATCTTATCACTTCCCTCTGTAATAGAAACTAATACAATATTTAAATGGCTACCTACATCATAAGAAGCTGGACAAACTAAGTTACCAACGTTCTCTATAAAATAAACATCTATCTCATTAAGAGGCATATCATGAAGCCCTTTGTGTACCATAAAAGCATCTAAGTGACAAGCTGAACCTGTTTGTATTTGAAATGATGGAATACCTTTTGCCTTAATTCTATCAGCATCACGAGAAGTCTCTAAATCACCCTCAATCACACCAAATTTAAAATTAACCATATCTGCCATATTTTCTAAAAGTGTTGTTTTTCCACTACCAAGAGAGCTCATAAGATTTATAGATAAAACATTATGACTATCAAAATGAGTACGATTATGTCCTGCTTCATGATTATTTTTATCCAATATTTTGGTAATAACACTAATCGTTTTTTTATCATTTAACTGAGGATTATGTTGCAGTGTTTCGTGAGCTGTTTGATGCTCATATGAATGACTATTCTTATAATCATGATGATGCCAATCGTCCCCTAAAGTTGTTCCTTTTATACTACATCCGTAATCTACACACATTTATATTATTCCTTATTTTAAATTTATGCTAATATCATATTTGTTCCAACTGCTACAGATATAACTCCAGCAATTGCAAAAACTCGTCTAACATTTGTAATATTTGTAATATACTGTTGATTGAGATAGAGTATGGAAGCTCCAAAGCTTAAAAATACTAAAGATACACCCATAACAAATGTTAAAACCATTATCCATTCAATACTACTTCCTTGCAACATTCCTAATGTTACTAGCATTCCACGTACACCACCTATACCCATAAGAGCACCTATACTCCATGCAGATATATTTGATTTATTACTGCTATGAGAATGTTTTTTCCCAAAATAGATATGAATATGTTCTTTATTTTCATGGATATGCTTATTAAGCTGTATACGATTAGAAGCTACCATTAATAAAAGATAAATACCCATAGCAATAATCACTGATGAAGATATTATATCTCCATAAGCTGTAATATATTCAGGAAGATCATATACTTCAAGAAGTTTTGCAAAAATAAAAAGCATAAGACCGTGTCCAAAAGCAAACATACTTGTTATAAATATAGTTTTTTTCATTGATTTCCCAATAGAAAAATCTGCTATTGCTGTTAAATGATCTGGTCCAAAAGCATGAAGTATCCCATACCAAAAAATAATTATATATCCAATTTCCATAAAAAATCCCTTACACTAGTGAATATTTATTTAATTTTAAAATATTTTATATTATTTTATGTAAGATAAAGATAAAATCTTTCTTTTCTTATACTGTTTTCGGACAAAATTTTATAAAATGGAACTTTTTATTATTATGTTATTGCTTAGTGTATAATTCTCCCCATAAATCAAACCAGTAAATTCAGTTTTAGAAGTATTAAAGGGTGAAAAGACTATCAATGAGATTGCAAGTTCATATAAGATAATTCCAAAAATCTCATCAACTGGAAAAAACAGTTTTTGGAAAATATAAGTTTAGCTTTTGAGTTTAACCTCGTTAATTCTAGTTTTTAGTAAAGTCTCTTTGATTTTTATCTACATTGTCTCTAAATATATCACATTCAACTTTGTCTTTAAAACATAAATAAATAGACTTTGAAAACAAATCAATTTTTTCTCCAACATTTGTATTTCTTATAGTTATTGAAGTCATCTTATTATTTACTTTAAAATTTTTTTGTTTAGCATTAAATGGCTCAATATCAGGTAGTGTAAAATTTCTCTCTATATCCAAATTAAAGTGTTGATTAAAATCATTTTTTGGCTTTTCTGTTCGTTGTATTAAGGGGTAAATATGAAATATACTTCAATCATATATCTATAAAAAACAAGTTATAATTTAGATAAACTAATCTATAACATTATGGAAATAATAAACAATGATATGCAAAAGTTAAATTTTATAACTTTAAACAAGATTTTGAAATTGAGTCATTATTTCAAATAACAGATAATCTAAATAATCGTATCAATGAGATAAAAGATAATAATGCAGAACTATGGCACACTATCTTACAAAAGCTCAAAATAAACTGGACTTACAATTCTAATAGTATTGAGGGTAGTACTTTAAGTCGTGGAGATACACATTTCTTTTTAACGGTAGAGGGTAAACCTTTTAAAGATTTTTTAGATGCTAAAAATCATATTGAAGCTATAGACTATCTTTATGAAATTATAGAAGATAAAAGAGATATATCAGAAGCTTTAGTTAAAGAGCTAAACGCTTTAATACTATTAAATGTAAAATCTACACCTGCTCAAGATAAAGACGGTAATCTAATTCAAAAAAAAGCTAGACCATGGGAGTATAAAATACAACCTAATCATGTACTATTACCAAATGGGGATATTCATCAATATGTAGAACCAATACAAGTACAACCACAAATGCAAGAACTTATAAACTGGATAACTGAAAATAAATTACATCCAATTTTAGTAGCTTCTATTGCTCACTATAACTTAGTTAGAATACATGCCTTTGATGATGGTAATGGTAGGGGTGCTAGAATTTTAATGAAGTATAACTTTTTTCCAGCAGTCATCAGAACTTATTGAGACTCAAGAGAGTGTTATAAATGACTTAGAGATTAATGGATAAGAAAAAATGATTATTTAGACCCCTGTATTTTTCATTAAGCCGACTTTAAAGATGTACGCTAAGTATAGAAAACGTGAAAATATCAAAAGAGCTTATTTTTTAGGTTATATTTTATAAAAAAAGTGCTACAAAATTGGTACAGTTTTGGAACAATGAAGTTTCTAAATCTTTGAAAAGTCTCTAAGTAAATGGTTTAAGAAGTTATGGCTCCGGATGCTGGAAAATCTAAAATATACTAGAAAGCCCTGAAATAGCTACTTTAAACTCTCTCTTCTATCAAATAAAGCTATTGAAAGATATATGTTTAGCTACTAGGAGACTGTGAAAAAACACAGCCTCATGCTTTTAATAATCACTAGAAATGACTAATTATCAAGCCAATTTCTTCGAAAATTGTACCATAAAAATATATTGAAAAAAATCAACTATATAAAGCCTAGAACTGGCGATATAAAGAGCTATTTCTTCTCTTATATTGGTTAGGTCTCCATCTTTGATGGCTATTAGTAAYTTTTTAAACARAGCTATCCCTATAAGATTTAATAATCTTTTGAAATTATAGGTAAACATGATGAGTGCATTTTCACCTTGCACCTTCTTTTTACTTCTGACTAAGAAGTGATCCCAGCCAAGRTTTCKYTTGATWGTTCCAAATGGATGTTCAACTATTGAGCCTCTTTTYTTGWAAAGKGCTTTWGMCTYTGGWGTYTTYAKATTTTKATTRTAWKTATCTAAWAKYTCTTGATGTTCCCATCTYTGRGTTTGTTTYTGTTTMGTYTTTTCACCTAGACAKTTATCTTTTATGGGACAAGCGTTACAATCACTCTGTGAGCTTCGATACATATGCATGATTCGTGCATATGATTTATTAATGGACTTTGTTCTTGAGACAAGCTTATTGTTGGGACAGATATACGCATCTTGTTCTTTATCATAAATAAATTTATCTTTAGTGAATTTACCCTTGTTAACGAGCTCCTGACCTGTTCTAATAGCAAGTACTAATGTTTTAATCCCATCATCCACACATTTCTTTATTTCAGCGGCTGAATAATAGCCTTTATCAGCTAGTATCACTAAGTCAGGACTTGTTATCACCTCTTTAGTTTGAAGTGCCATCTTATGTAGTTCTTGTTTATCTGTTCCTTGTGAGGTTACATCTGTAGCTACAATGAACTTGAACTTATCATCCACACATATTTGAGAGTTATACGCCATTAGGTTATGTGCTGATTTAACCATTACACTTGCTTCCGGGTCAAGTTCTATTGTATTGGGTATGGTTTATCTTTTCGAGGAACTTTTTTTCAGTTGTAAGTCTTGCTTTTTTTTTAAGAATAATTCTAAGTTACGGGGAAGTTGTTTAATGAGTTTAGTAGTATGCGCTTCTTCATCACTGTATTTTAAAGATTTAAGATATTCATCTATATTTGCATTTACCTCTTTTAAATCTCTTTCTGTAGTCTTCTTCATAATTAAAGTATTTTTAGAGGCATTAGCTCTTAAAAAGGCACCGTCTAAGGCTACTAATTCATCTCCTATTAAGGCGATACCTTTAAGTATGAATACGAAGTCTTTGAATACTTCTTTTAGTGCCTTAGGATTGTTCTTTCTAAAGTCAGAGATAGTTTTATAAGTGGGTTTTAATCCTGAGGTTAGCCACATCAGTTCTATGTTACGAGCATTCTCACGTTCA
The DNA here is from genome assembly GCA_002733155.1 of Sulfurimonas sp. Classification (GTDB taxonomy): domain Bacteria; phylum Campylobacterota; class Campylobacteria; order Campylobacterales; family Sulfurimonadaceae; genus Sulfurimonas. Next base: position 1,312 of record NVUO01000028.1, on the reverse strand, counting down.
AGGGCGCGCGAACTTCTTATCTTGTTAAGGTAACCATAAATATATATTTTTAGAAGTAACTGAGGGGAATAAGACTTCTGTCCTTCAAAGCTTGTTGATGTATCATCAAAGCCCATCTCTTTAAAATCAAGTTGTTCTACATATAAATCTATTGCTCTTACTTGATTACTCTCATCTACATATTCATCAAGACTTGGAGGGAAAAATTGTTGTTGATTACGGTTTAGTCCCTCTTTGTATTTCTCACTCATTTATACCTCTTTAAGCCCAAATTATTGGGCTTCTTATTAGTGTTATTATACTGTTTTATGGGTTTAGACTTGATGAAGTTAAGCTCTATATGTTAGAATCTTGTTAACTTCTGAGATATGAGTTGTTTTATAGTTATTTCACAGTCTCTCGTACTTGTTATACACCGTATGTCAATATAGCAAAATTAACACCTAAAATTAAACATAATGGTGAAAAATATTTTGTATCATACATTGCAAATTCTGTATTTTTTATTTTTTTAAAAAATCCAACTACGTTAAATTCTCCAATTGCTCTTAGAGCGAAGATTATTGATAAAAACATTCCACCATATTTATAATAGTTACTATTTTCTATGTATAAAAAATTATTAAATTTTAATGAATATGCAATGTATGCAAACGAGATTAGTAGTAATCCAACAAAAAAGGTTAATTGTTTGCTAGGGTTTAATAATAAAGTTCCATCTTTAGTTGCTAAGGCTTTATCTAATCCAAACTTACCACCAAGTGCCCAATAAAAATGGAATAAAGCCATAATTATTAATGTTATTACAGTAAATATAGCTATTAAATTCATTTAGTTCCTTAAATGTATAATGGTTATCGTGAGTGATAATTTTCCTTTAGGTAAATTATTCACTCCTCGGAGACTGTGAAATAACTAAACCCAAACAGTCTCATAAATTACAAAAATCATAACATAAACATCCTAATATTAACCATCTTTAAACCCTTGAAATGGTACAATATCATTAATTACAGTTCGTAATACACGAACTTCAAGAAGAAACAGTTACGAATAAACTCTCTAAAAACCTTCCTGGGAATTTAGAAAAACTCTTAAAAAAAAGCAAAGTCTCAATCTGATTTAGCACTTCTTAAGAGTTTGAATAAAACTCAATATAATCGTACCGACCCTGATGCAAGCGTAATGACTAAACCATCTCATAATCTTATGACATACAACTCACAGATATGTGTAGACGATAAGTTTAAATTTAYCGTAGCCACTGATGTCACATCATCAGGTAGCGATAAACAAGAGCTACATAAGATGG
>NVUO01000027.1 GCA_002733155.1 Sulfurimonas sp. | reverse complement strand
TACTTGGCTACAAAACACCAGCAGAAGTATTTTTCGATACAATTACGAAATCTTATGTAGCAGTTTAATCAGGTGTTGCACTTACTATTTGAATTGGCGGAATAAATTTCGCTTTGAAGTCTCGGATACAGGTATAGGTTTAACACAAGACGAACAATTTAAACTATTTAAAGCATTTTCCCAAGCAGATGGAAGTATAACCAGAAAATATGGTGGTACAGGGATAGGTTTGTATATATCAAAACAATTAGTTGAACTTATGGATGGTGAAATTTGGGTTGAAAGTGAAATAGGTATAGGTAGCAAATTTATTTTTGAGATTGATTTAATAGAAAAAGACTTATTGATAGTTGATGATAATAAAATGATTATAAACAGTGATATTACAGCCTTAAAAGGAAATAAAATATTATTGGTAGAGGACAATAGTATCAACCAAGAGATTATTTTAGGTTTATTAGAAAATAGTGGTATAAAAATTGATATTGCAAATAATGGAGAAGAAGCTTTAAAAAAATATGCTATAAAAAAATATGAATTGATATTTATGGACTTACAAATGCCAATAATGGATGGGTATGAAGCTACGAAAATTATAAGGGCAAAAGATAAGGACATCCCAATTATTGCATTAACTGCAAATGCTATGAAAGAGGATATGCAAAGAACAAAACTTGTAGGGATGAATGAACATTTAAATAAACCAATTAATGTAGAATTATTATATAAAACATTATTCAAATATTTATCAAATAAAAGTACTAAATCTCAAATATTAAAAAATGATAATAAGCATATAATTATTCCTAACTTTACAAGTATAGGACTTTCATATCTTCTTGAAAATAAAAAATTATACTTATAAAGACTTAAAGCTTGAGCTTATGAATAATGACACTTTAAGAATATCAGCTCATTCCTTAGGTGGTTTAAGCGCAAATATAGGTGCTATAGCATTAAGTAAAATAGCAAAAGATTTAGAAGATACTTTAAATAAAGACTTATTTGATGAATTGTATGTGGAGTTAAATAAGATAATATATGAACTACAATATATCAGCTATGAAGTAGATGCTAGTCCAGTATTGCCACTCAAAACTGAAATAATACAGTAAATTATTCTGAATAAATTAAAAAGCTATTATTTACATCACAGCTGATTTATACAATTACTTTCGTCACTATGAATTTGATGGGGGGGGGTCTAATTTGTTGTCTTAGATTCCAAATCAAGTTTGGAATGACGATATTTTTTTGGAATGACGATATTTTTCACTGTTTGAATCAGCCCTGGCATGATAGACATGGCTGATTCATGCAACTACTTTTGTCACCCTGAACTTGATTCTGGGTCTAATTTATCTGCTTAGATTCCAAATCAAGTTTGGAATGATGATATTGTTCACTGTATGAATTAGCCATATTATTAACATATTCTTTTATAAATATGAGCATTTTGCTAGTAAAGCATGCAAAAATAAGTAATATTTATAAATAAACTTGTATTTTGCTAGTACTTCAGTTACAATACGCCTAATGAAAGATGATTCGAATTTCATCTTTGGCATGTATTATATTGAAAACCGACTGTTTGCAGTACATTCAGACCAACAGATAGTTCTATATTAGATTTTCAACAACCAATTATTTGGTGTACAAAAACAAAAGGTATTGCAATGGCAGAATTAGTAAACGGAACAGTTAAATGGTTTAACAGTGACAAAGGTTATGGTTTTATTGAACAAGAAAATGGCGGGAAAGATGTATTCGTACATTTTCGTCAAGTAAATAACTCTGGTTATGGTCGTGTTTCTTTAGAAGAAGGTCAAAAAGTTACTTTCGAAGTTGGTGAAGGCGAAAAAGGTCCTCAAGCAGAAAACGTAACACCTCTATAATCTTTTTAATAAGTTAATAAGCGGATTTTCGCTTATTAACTCTCTTCCTACTTTTAATTACAATTTTCAAATATTTTATTCTATCAAAAACCAAATCATCAGTTCTAATATTAATCTAAATAATAGTTTTTACTAGTTATTTTATGTTTCAGAATGWTTTTAATAATATTGATATATAATATTTTCATATAAATTAAAGGTGTATCTTATGAGTAATAAATTTCGTTTAGTAACTAGAAGTGATATGGATGGTCTAGTGTCTGCTGTTATCTTAAGACAGCTAGATTTAATAGGTGAGATTATATTTGTACATCCAAAAGATATGCAAGATGGTACCATAACTATCACTGAAAATGACATAATTACAAATTTACCGTATGTAGAGAATGCTCATTTAGTATTTGATCACCACGAGAGTGAGGCTATGCGTAATTCTGCTGCAGATAATTATATAATTATTGCTGATGCTCCATCTGCCGCTAGAGTTGTATATAATCATTATATTAAAGACAATGATTTATCTATGATACGTGAAGATATGATGATAGCTGTAGATAAGGCTGATTCTGCCCAGTTTACAAAAAAAGATATTATAAATCCACAAGGCTGGGAAATGCTTAGTTTCCTAATGGATTCTCGTACAGGTCTAGGTAGATTTCGTGAGTTTAAAATATCTAACTATGAATTAATGATGAACTTAATTGATTATTGTCATAATCATGGTATAGATGATATTATGTTATTACCAGACATAAAAGAAAGAGTTGATTTATATAATAAATATGAAAAAGAGTTTAAAGAGCAACTTAAAAGATGTTCTAAAGTTTATGATAATTTAGTTGTACTAGATTTAAGAGATGAAGAAATAATTTATTCAGGTAATCGTTTTATGATTTATGCACTTTTTCCTCAAACAAATATATCTATTCATGTAATTTGGGGATTTAAAAAACAAAACACAGTATTTGCTACTGGTAAGTCTATACTTGATAGAAGCTCACAAACTAATATAAGTGAATTAATGCTTAAGTATAAAGGTGGTGGACATGAAGCTGCCGGAACTTGTCAGATAGATAATGATAAATGTGAAAATGTTTTAAAAGAGCTAATCACAGCAATAACAGATGATGGGTAAATGTAATCACTTTATTAGTATTTAAAATATATATGTTTAGTAAAAGTATATAATATCAAATATGATATAAACAATACTTTTTTGTGCTAAAATTATAAATATATAATTTTAATGGAATATAAATGGATAATCAAACAAGTTTAGAGATACTAAGTGAAAAAGTTTCACAAATATTACAGCAATATCATTCGTTAAAAGATGAAAACGAAGCTTTAAGAATAGATATTGTAAGTATAAAGTCAGAAAGTGAAATAAAAAATCAAGAGATAGAAAAACTTAGAGATTTAAATACTCAAAAAGATATAGAAATAGAAGAGATAGTTAGTAAAATTGAAAGCATCTTAGGCTAATCGTATAATGAGCAAAAAGATACTTTTACATATCGGCGGTAGACGTTTTGATGTAGATGTTGAAGATGAGTTTGCCCTTTTTTTAGAAAAGAAAATGGCAGAAGATTTTAATATAGATGGTAATAATGATTTAAGAGTATTACTTCATGCATATGTAAGAAAAAACCATGAATTATATGTTCAAGAACAAAAAGTACAAGAAATCACAAAAAATATAAAGGATTTAGGATAACCTAAGTTTAAGATGATATAATTTCATCCTCTTAAAAGAGAATGGCGTGCGCTCGTAGCTCAGCTGGATAGAGCACTGGTTTGCGGTACCAGCGGTCACACGTTCGAATCGTGTCGGGCGCACCATAATATTACTTCAAGAATATAATCCACACAAATAAATTCTTAAAATTTTTCTTTAGTATATATAGGTTTAGAATCTATAATACCGACCTTGATTTAGCTAATGTAAGTTATTTCATAAAGTTTAAGATATATATGCAACATCAGTGTACATGATGTTGTAATATATAAGACCAATTCTAACTTAATTTAACTAGCTAACTTTTTACTCATTTGGTTAAAAATACTTTATATCGCCAATTCAAATAGTAAGTGCAACACCTGATTAAACTGCTACATAAGATTTCGTAATTGTATCGAAAAATACTTCTGCTGGTGTTTTGTAGCCAAGTATCTTTCTAGGTCTACGATTTAGTTTGTTTTGAACCTCTACAATCTGTTCATCTGTAATACCCATGAATGGCATCTTCTTTGGAAAATACTCTCTGATTAATCCATTAGTGTGTTCATTTAAACCTCTTTGTCAAGACTGATATGGGTTAGCGAAGTAAAACTCTGTATCAAGCGTTGTCGCAACCTCTTCATGGTATGAAAATTCTTTACCATTATCGCTTGTGATTGTAAGAGCATGAGTTTGTACTGGTTTGAGTAAATGGATGATTGCATCAGTTACAATCCTGGCTTGCTTAGCTTCAACTTTTTTCATTAATGTGAATTTTGAATTTCTATCAACGATAGTAACAATAGCTTGATGATGATTCTTACCGATGATAGTGTCGACTTCCCAATCACCAACTCTTGATTTGTCTTCTACAACAGCTGGTCTAAACTCTATTGGTATACGGTTCTTTATTTGTCCACGACTACGGTATGTAGCTGATATGCTTTTTTGTGAGTCTTCGATTTTTTGTTTTATACTGATACCTTAGTCTTGCACTTATTGTTGCATTAACGGCATTGTATTCATTATTATCTAGCAAATTCCTTTTGAGCTCTCTATAGATTGTAGAGTGATGCACACAAATATTTAAAGCTATCGCTCTTTGACTTAATCCCTCTTTTTTTAAAGCTTCTATTTGGTATCGTTCTTTCATGGTTAGCTGTTTATATTTCATAAGTTTCCCTATCTTGGTGGATTGGAATCTTATTTTATCGCAGCTAACCTCTACTTCAATCCACTTATTCCTAAAATTTTAAGTGTTGCACTTTAAACTTGAATTGGCGAAGAGAGTTCTTCAAAAGCCATACCCTATCACCACATTAGAGTATACTCTAGTAATTTTATAGATTTACTTGACATTAAATAGAAAAATAGTTAAAATTCCTTTACCGATTTGATTTTAGGTCAAAATATAAGCCTTTTTATAAAAAATAACTTAAAAAGCAAGGAAATTAAGAAATAGACATCAGTTTATTAACAATATTATTTCAAAGAACGATGCAAGAGATAAAAAATCTTGCAAGTTTGATTTTTTAAATACTCTTTTTTTAAGTTCATTTCTAGAATTTGAACAAGAGTATTTTGATAATCAAACTATATAGTCAGTTATATAATTGATTATATTTTGGTTAACAATTTAGTACGATGATAGCTTTATTGAAATTGCTATTATTATTGATTAGAGTACTAACTTTGGATCTTTAACTTATCACTGTTTATGACTTTACAAATACACGATTAGGATTGTAAGGTACATTGTATTTAAAGATAGAATATATTATTGTAGAAATCTTACGAGATACTGCAATCAGAGCCTCTTTTAGAAAGATGCCCTATATGCTTAGAATTACCAGAGCTGTTTTCAGTTGGAAAGAATCCTAAGTAGCTTATAAATTTAGAGATTGAAGGAAACCTACTCAGGTCTCCACGCTCACTAAGAAGAGCAGCAATAGTTTTATCTGCAACACCAGGTATGGTTTTTAAATTAGCTATTAAAGTATTGACTTTTTCAATCTCTTCTCCAGCTTCATCAACAGTAGTTGTTGGTACTGATATGCTTATAGTGGTGTGCGGTTGGATATTTATCAAGTAGTGCTAAATCACTGATAGTATTCAAACTCTGGAAAGGTAACTGTTATTTGAGTAAGTATTCTCTTTTTAACTTCTTTCATATCAGACTGTATAGAAGCTCTATTACAATAAAGTGTTCTAAGAGATTGATACTCATCATCTGTCACATAGCCAGAGCTGAATTTACCATCTTTTAAAGATATCAACAGGCTTACTTGATGTAGTTAATAGAAATATACCTCTATTGCTATAAGGAAAAAAATGTTGTTTTATCTTAAAGTCATAGACTATGATAGTTACAAGATTTGAAGTTAGTACTTCAATCTTAACAGAGTAATATTTCTTTTATTTAAAGTAAAAAAAACTTTAAAAAAGAAAAACTACTCATAAAAAAATTATACGAGGATTTAAAATGAAATCATTTACAAATAAATTAATCTTAAGTGCAGTTGCTGCTCTTTTAGTATCTACAACTGCTTTTGCAGATAATGCTTCGGAAATCTCTGAACTTAAAAGACAAATTCAAATGCTTATGAAAAAAACTAAAGAGCTTGAAACAAAATCAATAACTCAAGAGAAAAAATCAAAAATCTTAGAGGAGCAATCACAAGCTTTAATAGATGAGACAAGCAATCTTAAAACTGGATTTAATTATACTAAAGTTGATAATACTAAGGTATTTTCAGGGCTTGGTGCAGCTGCATCAAAAGTTTACTATTCTAAATCACCTTTAAGTATTGGTGGTTATGGTGAAATGTTTTACTCATACAACTCTATAGATGGAGATACGGATAATTCATCTACAGTTGATATAAAAAGGTTTATTACATATATTGGATATAAGTTTTCTGATGATATTATTTTAAATACTGAAATTGAGTATGAAAGTGCTGGAGTAGATGCATCTGGAAATGGTGATAAAGTCGCTGTTGAATTTTTGTATTTAGACTTTTTAATGAACGAGAATGCAAACCTTAGAGTTGGTAACTTTCTTATGCCAATGGGTCTAATAAACCAAAGACATGAACCAACTTTGTTTAACACTGTTCAAAGACCAGATACTTCTTATTATCTTATACCATCTACATGGACTGAATCTGGTTTAATGGTATTTGGGAAAATCACAGATGACTTAGAATATAAGATTGCCGGTGTTACAGGACTTGTGGATTCAAATGCAGGTGAAAAATGGCTTAGAAAAGGTCGTGGTGGTTCTTTTACAAATAATAATCCTAGTTTAGGTGGGGTAGCTAGACTTGATTATACTGGAATAAATGGTCTTTTACTGGGAGCATCTCTTTATTATGATTCAAATATAAACATCTGGGATACTCATGTTGATTATAAGGTAGGTGGCTTTAGAGCATATGGTGTATATACACAATCATCTCGTGATAATAGCTCAGCAGATACAGCTGGTACTTCAGAATCTACTGATGCTAAGGGTGGTTATTTAAATCTTAGTTATGATGTATTATCTTTAACATCATCGAAATATCAACTTCCATTATTTGTTCAATACGAAAGTATAACTCCTGAGGATAAGCTTAATAATGGCACATCAGAAAAGGTATCAAAAACCACAACTTTTGGTCTTAACTTTTTTCCACATGATCAAGTAGTTCTTAAACTTGATTATGCGATAAAAAAAGATAACTATAAACTAACAGATTCATCTGGAAATAGAGCAGATGCTAAAACTATAAGTGCATCARTTGGTTTTATTTTTTAAATATATTTGCACTTAATAAAGTGTAAATATATTAGAGTTGATATATCCCATTGACAAAGTTAAGTTAATTTTATACAATCCAGCAAATAATAAAAAAAGAATAAATTAATGAAATATATATATGCCTTAGTAATTATGTTTTTAACTATACAACTAAATGCAAAAATGATAACTTCACCAATAGATGCAATGATTAATAGCTTTGGAGACAAGGTAAAAATAAGCAAAAAAAATATTTTATTAACAACAAAACAAGCTAAAAATATAAGTAAAGATGCCAAAACAAAACTAAATAGTAAAATCTTTAGAATCTTTAAGGCTGTTAAAGCAAAAAAAGTTTTAGGTTATGGAGTTTTAGTAAGTAAAAAAGTTAGATCAAAAAATGCTGTAATTCTTTATATTATAAATAAAGATTCTATTCTTAAAAGTATAGAGATAATTGCTTTTAATGAACCAACTGAATATATACCATCTAAGACTTGGATATCTCAATTTGACAATATAAGTACAGACAAACGTCTTCGTATAGGAAAAGAAATTCCGACAATAACTGGTGCTACACTAAGTGCTAGAAGTATAGTTGATGGTTCACGTATAGCCCTAGCATTTTATGATGAGATTTTAAAAGGTAAATAGTGAAGTTCACACTTATAAAAAATCTTCAAAAAGATTCTGCTATGAGCCTTATTCTAAAAGGCTTTTTAATATTTATTTTACTCTACCTGATATCTAATATTTTAGTTATGAATTCTAGTTTTGGTATATCTGTTGATTCAATAAATTCTACACTTTTTGGAAATGAAGATGAATATGTAGACCCTATCACAGAATCAGCTTTTTTAGAGTTTTGGCATACAGAGATATTTTTTATAATGATGATTCTATTTACTCTAAATGCAGTTTTTATACGTGTAGCCAAAAGAAGTAGGATTATACTTACAAATGTACTTATGATTAGTGCTATTACTTCTTTGATATCATTAGCACTTGCATATTACGTATCAGACTTTTTTATAAATATCTATGTATATACATTTTTCATTTGGCATATTATGGCTGCGTATATAAGCCTTTACTCATTTTGGAAACTAAATGCATCAAGCGTATAAACTATCTATACTTTATTATCTAATCTTTGTTTTACTGCTTATAACTAGTGCAGTTATGCTATTTAAAACAAATATAGGTATTAGTCCTAATTTAGTATTAGATTATTATATAGGCAATGAAGAGAGATTTATCACAGCTAAAAGCTCCCTTGGTATCTTAAAAATTATAAAACCACATATTTTTACATTTGCCTTATTATCAATGGTATTACTTCATTTTCTAATTTTCACAAATAAAAGATATAAAAAAAGCACACTCTTTTTAATATATGTCACTTATATAGTAGCTATTATGGAAATGTTTTCACCTATTTTAATTATAAATGGATATGAATTTTTTGCTTATGTTAAATTATTTTCTTTTTTCTTTTTTTTAACTTTACTTGTATATATATCTTGGCTACTTTTTTATAGTATCACTTTCGATTAGACTTAAATTACCAGCTTTTTTAATCAAACCATCACTCAAAACAACTATATAAGCTACATCTATAGCTTCTAAAAACTTATAGGCAGTCTGTATAGGCATTACACTAGCTGCAGTTGCATATGCATCTAAATCAGAATTTGGCATATCCCCTATTAAGCTAATAGATACAAACTTAGTTTGGGGTTTTTTTAACTTAGGATTTATTAAATGATTATTTTTTTGATTTTTTATATATCTGTTATATGTACCAGAAGTTGAAATTGCTAAATCTTTTTGTGTAGTTTTAAAAGACATTAATATATTTTCAGAAAATGGATCTTGTATACTTATTTTACATTTATCTAAACACCTTATATCACCACTAGCACTTATCATAGCCTTATTAATACCCTTAAACCTAAAATATTTTGCCACCTTATCTATCGCAAAGCCCTTGCCCATTCCACCTAAATCGATTTTGATATTTTTATCTAAATGGGCTTTTTTTTCATCAAACTTTAGTCCATAAAAATTAATATTTGCTTTTTGAAGTTCTAATAATGAGACTAAACGTTCATTTCCTCCAAATCTATATAAATCTTTTGTGATACTAGCTACAGTTATATCAAAGTATCCGTCTGTTTTATGATAATATTTATCACATAATTTTAATGCTTCATAAGTATAGGTATCAAGATTTATATCTTTTTTCTTATTTAGCAAATAAACAGTAGCTGTAGGTTTATACGAGCTTAAAGAGTTTTCTACATCTTTAATTATATCAAAACCCTGCTCAATACAATTTTTGTACTTTTTTTGCACTGATATGCTTATAAATGTTGACATTATCACCTGTGTACGGCTATAATCATATGCATTTAATGTTATAAAGAAAGATAATAAAATAAAAAATAACTTACTCATTACTATATTTATCCATTATTGAAAATCAAGCCTATTCTAAAAAATAATTTTTTTAAATATCAATTACTTCATTAACTTCTAATCCAAATCCACTAAGTCCTATAAAATCTGTATTTTTAATAGATGAAAGAAGGTTCATCTTAGATACTCCAAGATTTTTTAATATCTGGGCGCCTATGCCATATTCTTTCATTGAAGCATTATCATGATGTGTTGGTTTATTAATAAAAATCAGAACTCCACTGTTTTGCTTTAAATATTCTATAGAACTTATAAGGTTATTATATTTTTTTTGATTTAGAAGTAATTCTATATCTGTTATGACATTATGAACTCTAACATTAGCAGTACTACCAGCACTATGAAATACTATAGCTGTATGCTCAATTTTATCATGATCAGCATATACATATTTTTTAACCTTTACACCAAAAAACTCTATCTCATCTTGACTTAGTTGATTAACTAATCTCTCATTTGCCAATCTATATTCAACTATATCTGAAATGAAAACAGTTTTAAGATTATGAATATCTCCAAATATGTCCAAATCATCACGTCTAGCCATACTCCCGTCTTCTTTTATAATCTCACATATAACAGAACTCTCGCTAAGACCAGCTAACCTACATAAGTCAACTGAACCCTCAGTATGACCAGTACGAACTAGTGTACCACCATCTTTGGCTATTAATGGAAATATATGTCCCGGTTTTACTAAGTCATCTGCATGAGATATAGGATTAGCTAATATTTTAATAGTATCATCACGCTCACCAGCAGATATACCAGTAAGTGCATCCTTAGAATCCACAGATACTGTAAAAGCTGTCTCATAAGATGAAGTATTAGAGGCTACCATTGGGTTTAAATCAAGTCTAGTAGCTATATTTTTACTTAAAGCTACGCAGATAAGTCCCCTTGCATGTGTAGCCATAAAATTCACATGTTTAGGTGTAGAAAAAGCTGAGGCATATACTAAGTCACCCTCATTCTCTCTATCCTCATCATCAATCATGATGACCATATTGCCTTTTTTTATTTCATCTATTGCTTGAATTACTCTATCAATTGGTGTCATAAATATCTTTCATTTTGAATTAGCATGATTATATATAAAAAGACTTTAAAAGCACTTCAAATTAAATTTATAAATTCTTTTAAAAAATTCTTGACAAACAAAAACATTTCGTATATAATTCCGGCTCACTAACACAGATAGACGTTAGAAACATCGCGGAATAGAGCAGTTCGGTAGCTCGTCGGGCTCATAACCCGAAGGTCGCAAGTTCAAATCTTGCTTCCGCAACCAATTTTCAATTTTCAAAATACTGGGGTGTCGCCAAGTGGTAAGGCAGTAGCTTTTGGTGCTACCATTCGGGGGTTCGAATCCCTCTACCCCATCCACCAAAATATACTTAAATTTCACTATCTTTAAAATAAAATAAAGTTTTATAATATGAATGATACATCCGATTTAACAACATTAACACTGCGAATACTAATACTTGCAGTTATTACAGGAATATTTTTTATAGTCTTAAAATCTAAAAAGACTAAATAAAATTACTTGATATCTTTAAAATACTTAGGAATTAAACTCTTTATTATTTCATAAATTTTAATAAAATCTGTTGAATATATCCTAGTTTGCGCTATAGATGTTATAAAGTTAGTATCCCTATCCCACCTTGGTACTAAATGCATATGTATATGCTCAGCTATCCCTGCCCCTGCGGACTTACCTAAATTCATACCAATATTTACTCCAGGTGCATTAAAACCATCTTTAAGTAGTAGAACAGACCTTTGAGCTAAGTTACTAATATGTAACCATATCTCAGAATCTAAATCTTCTAGTTTATCTGTATGAAAATGTGGGATAATCATAAAGTGCCCAGGTGTATATGGATACTTATTCATAATAACAAAACATTTATCATCCCTATGAAGTATATGAAATTCATCATCTAAATCTTTATTTTCACTTATATGACAAAAAACACAGCCCTCTATCTTTTTATTACTAACATAATCATCACGCCAAGGCGCGTAAAGTATATTGTTCATATCTCTCCATTTATAAAAATTAATTGTCTTAGTCTAAAAAGAGCCTTAGTTTACTAGCTAAACCTTAAAAATAAAAACTTCAGTCGCCACAGAGGCGCAAGCGAGTAAAAGAGACTTTGTTCCTTTTACGGACTATTTAAATAAAAGCAAAAACTAAATCTGGAAATATTATAACCAATCCTAGTGCTAAAATCTGTAAAAGTATAAAAGGAATAATACCCTTATATATCTCTATAGTTTTAATTGAATCTCCAGCTGCACCTTTTAAGAAAAATAAAGACAAACCAAATGGTGGTGTTAAAAATGAAGCTTGAAGATTTAAGGCTATTAAAATAGCAAACCATATTGGGTCAATACCAAAGGCTTGCATAATTGGGACTAAGATAGGTACTATTRTAAAACTAATCTCAATAAAGTCTATAAAAAAACCAAGGATAAATATACTTAACATTGCTATAGCTATAAACATCCATACATCTGCGATATCATCTGAAAAAAACTCTAAGATAATATCAGTACCACCAAGTTCATTAAAGACTAAAGAAAAGGCTGTAGCACCTATTAGAATCATAAATATCATTCCACTTAACTTTACTGTTTCAAGTGTAGAATATTTAATCATACTAAAACTCAAAGACCTATTTAAAGAACTCAAAACTATAGCACCCATAACACCAAAAGCAGCTGATTCTGTTGGTGAGGCTATTCCAGCGAATATACTTCCAAGTACAGATACCATTAATAACAATGGTGGCACTACAGATATAATTATCTCTTTTATAGATACATTTTTTACATTTTTTGGTATTGGGGCTAACTCTGGCTTAAAATATGTGACTATAAAAATATAAGATATATAAAGAGATACTAAAACAAGACCGGGCAATACTGCACCCATAAATAAATCACCTACGCTAACACTCATAACATCCCCTAGAATTATAAGTATAATAGATGGAGGGATTATTTGACCTAAGGTACCAGAAGCTGCTACAGTCCCAGACGCCAAAGACTTATCATATCCAGCCTTTAACATAAGAGGAAGGGCTATTACACTCATCATTACAACTGAGGCTGAGACTATACCAGTAGAAGCGGCAAGCATAGCTCCAACTAAGACTACACTTATAGCTAAACCACCATTCACACCTCTAAATATAGCACTCATTGATATTAATAAACGTTCAGCCATTTTTGATTTCTCTAAAACTAGACCCATTGCTATAAAAAGTGGAACGGCCATTAAAGTAGTATTGCTCATTATTCCAAAAATTCTAAACGGTAATACTTCAAAAACCTCTACGCCCAAGTATGGAATTAAAAAAGCAAAAACTATAGCTACAGTTCCAAATACAAAGGCTACGGGGATGCCAACTAAAAGGAATACTAAAACAACTCCAAACATAGATAAGGCTATCATAAAGACTTCCACTTATTATAATGAATTTTAAGCTCTTGAAGTGATACTAAAACTACAAATACAAAGGATATAGGCATAAGGGCTTTTACTAAATATCTAAATTCTAGTCCACCTGGATTTGATGAAATTTCACCTTGTAAAAAACTCAAACTTACAAAATCTAAGCCTATGTATATAATTAAACATGAAAAAGGTAATATAAAAAATAAATATGAAATAAAATTTACTAAGGCTTTTGTTTTTTCTGTATATGAAGCATAAAAGATATCAACCCTAACATGGCTGTTTTCTTTTAGTGTATATGAAATTCCAAATAAAATTATAATATCAAAAAGATGCCATTCAAGCTCCTGTAATGCTATAGAACCAGTTGAAAAAAAATATCTAGCACTTGCATCATATACAACTAACAATACTAATAGTACTAATACAAAAGCTGTAAAATAGCCTAAATATTTGATAGCTTTATTTATCACTAAAATGTCAACTTATATAAAATTTGGTGCATCATTAGCAAAGAGTATAATATCTCCAGCTTGTGTGTGAGATATTAATATCTCTTGAATCTTGGATTTATCTTTTAACATAGTTTTATTTGTAACTGTAATATTTTTGTCAAACAATTCTGCATTTAGGGAACCAGTAACTATAACTACATCAAATACCTCATTTATAGCCTCTATAAGTTTTAGATTTAATTCTTTTGAACTTTCAACTAAACCAGGGGTAACTATAACCTTCCTACCATTATGAAGTGAGCACAATCTTATGCCCTCTAGCATTCCATCAATGTTTCCATTATAACCATCATCAAGTATTATCTTGCCACCAGCTTCTATCTTTTGTAGCCTATGTTCAACTGCTTTTAATTTTGATACTGCCTTTTGAATCAACTCATTACTCAGATTAAATTTTTTTGCAATTTTAACAGCTACAGATATATTCATAGTTTGAAATGAACCTAAAATATCTGTATGAAGTTCTAAGTTAGTATCTTTAAGTTCTAAAGTGAAATCTGTTCCATCTAAAGTAGCCTTAACATTATGAATTTCATCTCCAAAAAAAGTTACCTTTTCATGTAGCTCATCTGTAACAGACTTATGTATAAAGGCAGTCTCTAACCTAGGTGATTGCATAATCTCTAATTTTGCACTTATTATATTTTTTAAGCTTTTAAAGTACTCAATATGAGCAAGACCCACCTTTGCAACTACTACAGTTTGTGGTTCTAAGAATGTGGATATATCATATATATCACCACTCTCCCTTGCCCCAGCTTCACAAATATAAATATCAGTATCTTCAGGCAAACTTTCATTTATGTCTCTAACAATACCAGCAAGTGTATTTACGCTTCTTGGAGTTGCGTATACATTATATTTTTTAGATAAAATTTCAGATACAAAATTTTTAATAGATGTCTTACCGTAACTACCAGTTATACATACTACTTGTAAATTTTTCATATCACGAATTTTTTTCTTAGCCTCTTTTTTAAAAGTTAAAAATAAGAACTTCTCAACCATAACAGAACCAGCATAAGCTACAGCTAATGGCATAAATACACCATAAACTAAACAGGCATCTTTTAGGGTACATAATATATCTTGAAATATTACTAATGATATTAAAAGAATTAAAAATCTTTTTACACGCCAAGTTAAAACAAGTTTTTTATCTAATCTTTTGTACCAGATTAATAATGCTGGTATTAGAGCAAAAAATAAAAATATAGAAAAAAACTTACCAGTTGTATAATAAGCTACAAAAGGTATAAAAAAATAAAATAGATGCCAATGAGCTTTATGGTGTTTGAAAATAACACGAGAAAGTTTATAATCATACCATTGTAAATTTGTTATAAGATAAAACCCAAGTGTCATAACAAATACTACATTTGTTATAAATGATGTTAGTTGTAGATAATCTTGCATTAACTATGCTCCAAAGTTTTTAAAAAAGTATGCTCTATATTTTTAGATATATCTGTTGCATATTTCATAAAAAAATAATGGTCACCGTCATAAAGCTTTAAGGATGAATTGTTGATAAGTGTATCTATTTTTTTAGCTGAGCTTATAGGTGTAGCTGTATCATCCTTACCCCAACAAAGAAGGGCTATTCCTTCATAAGATGAAAACTCACTTGAGAAATCCTCATCAACAACATTTTTAAAGGTTTGATACATTGGCTCATTTAACTCTTTTGCATCAGATGCAACAAATAAGGAGCGAAATCTTGCAAAACCAAGGATTTTTAAAAATTTAAATGTTAATATCTTAACTTTAACTTTTAATGCTTTTCTTACATAGATTCCAGCAGAAGCTACTAATACAAGTACCTTTGGCTCAAGCAATAAAGCTACCTTGCCACCAAATGAATGCCCCATTATAATATCTTTAGAAGCGTTAATATTGGCTAATAAAAGCTCCACTATCCTTGCATAATCTTTTGTAGTTAATGTCATATTGCAAGTGCTATTTCCAAAACCTGGTAAGTCTATATAAATGTGACGAAAACTATCCATAAAGCCAGAAAATGTTTTTTTCATAAGGGCCTTATTACTACCCCAGCCATGCAAAACTATTAAGTCCACTTTAGCTTCAGGATTTACAATCTCATAACTTATATCTAAGCTATGCTGATTAAACTGGATAGACTTTATCGCCATTATTTACCTTTAGCTTGATTAATTGAATGAATATAGTCGTAATTTACTTTAATCCTTTTTGTTTGTGGGAGAGAATTAGATAAAGATTCTATTGCATTTTTAAAATCATCAAACAAATAGTTTGCCATAGCTCCAGGTATTGGATTAATCTCGTTTAAATATACCTCGTCATTAATTACAAAAAAGTCACATCTAATTAATGCCCCTTCAAAAAGGTTAGTATATATACGCTCAAAACTTGATTTTAATTTTGCTTCAAGCGCAACGCTAATATCTGCACCTGAAATACTTTGGCTTCTTGAAAAATCCATATATTTTTTTTCAAAATCTAAAAATTCTTCCTTTTGTGGTTCTTCAACTATCGAAAAGTGAATCTTACCATTTAGCATAAAACCAGCAAGGTTATACTCTTTTACAGCATTTATAAATGGCTCTATTAATACATTTTTGTCAAATTCAAAGGCTACATCAAGAGCATAATCTAACTCACTTTCATCTTTTACAATACTAACACCAATAGAACTTCCAAGGCTAGCTGGTTTTATAATAACTGGATATGGGATACTTATATTATTATGTTCACTTTGACTTAAAATCTCATAATCTAAAGTTTTAATATTTTTAGCATTACATAAATATTTTGTATACCTTTTATCATACGAAAAGACACTAGCATCTATACGTGGACCTATATATCTAATAGAGAAAAAATCAAGTAATGATGAGATAGTACCATCTTCACCATCAGCGCCATGAATAAGATTTAAAACAGTACTCCTATGCTTGACTGAAGAAAACATAGTTTTTTGTATAAATGCAGCATTTTCCAAATGAAGTTCCGGCATTTTTTTAAATTCACCCAAAGAGAAAGTTTTTGCCTTCATTTTTGAAGCATCTATAAGATAAAACCTATGATCTACATCACAAAAAACAAATGATAAATCAAAACCTTCTAATTTATCTTTTAATGTTATTGCGCTTACTATACTAATTTCATGCTCAAAAGATGCACCACCAAATAAAATCATTAATTTCAATATTTTTCCTCTATTAAACTGTTTGTAAAAGTTTTAAAGCTTCTTTTACAAGTGAAGCTGTATCTCTTGTCTCACATGAACTAAGAGCTTTAGATACCTTGTCTTTTTTAAAACCTAAGGATTCAAGAGCCTCTCTTGCCTCAGAAAATGATTTATTATATGGAGTATCTGATGAAGCTAATAGTTCTACATCAAAACCATTTAGTTCAACTAAAATCCTTCCAGCACTCTTAGGTCCAATTCCTGGAACTTTTTTTACACCATTTATATCTTTATTATTTATGAGTGTAGCAAACTGGGTTGCTGTATAAGTTGAGCAAATTGCCATAGCTACCTTTGGTCCAACTCCACTTATCTTGATTAATCTCTCAAATAGTTTTTTTTCACTCATCTCTAAAAAACCAAAAAGCAACTCAGCATCTTCACGTATTACATGTGATATAAAAAATTTCACTTCACCACTACTAAGGGCTGAAAAACTCTGAAGAGAAATAAAAACTTCGTAAATAACTCCACTAACTTCCATATATACAAACGTTGGCTCTTTATGCTCAACATTTCCTTTTAAGCCTACTATCATTTTACTCTTTTACCGCCTGTATCTCATAATCTCCATCTTCTGTTTCAACTATACCAAATATTTTATCTAATGAGCCCTGAAGTGGAGTAAAGCTTAATTCTATTTGTGGCTCAACTAGTCTAAAAATTATCTCATTATGATCAGTCCATCTATCTCTATTTATAATTCTAGCATTAAAAATATTATCTTGAAATGATGCAGTTTTTGTTGTCAAAAGAGTATGTTTATCACTTTTCACCTTATATTCTTTTGTAATTGTATCTAGATGTTCTTGCACTTTAATAAATTGTTTATATTTATTAACAAATGCTCCTGGCATTTTAATACCATTTTTTTTGTAATGTACTAATTTTTTCTTAAGCTCATTAAAAGAGGCTGTATCATTTTTAATAACTTTTTTAAATTTTTCAATCTCTACTTTAAGGTTTTTTACACTAGTTTCTAGTTCAAATATCTCTTCTTCATTTTCTTCTAAAGCTTCTTTTTTTGTTTTTTGCATTAGGGGATCTATAGTAAATACATTTTCACTACCATGAAGTTTTACAATTTCTATAAACCTTGAAGCTGTAGCCTTAACATAAGAGTCACATACTTCAATGGTTATATCTTTTGCTCTAATTTCACCACCAACTGCATGTGATATTTCAACTGTATCACCATTCACTATGCCATGTTCAAGTCTAGTTATAGAGATCTCTTTACCATTAGCAGTACCTCTATGAGTATTTATCTTAATTTTTTTTGCATTTATTACAGCTGTTTTATGAGTCTGCCCCTCTATATTCGCTCTTTGTGCAGTAACTATAGCATGTGAACCAACATTACCGTCAATATCAATTTCAGATACTTCAACTTTCATACCATTACCAATGGCATCTTTCATAACATCTTTTTCTTTTACACTTAAATTTACTTCAGAATCAATTCCAGCTGATATATTTCCAGTAGTTTTAAAACTAACCTCCTTAATGTCCATATCTGCTTTTATTGTATAAACAGTACCATCTAAAGCTATATATCCATTTTCTTTAGCCTTATATTTTATACTATCTTCATCTTCTATCTCTTTTATAGTATCATCAGTTGTAAAAGTAGGCTCATTTTTTATTTCTGGTTCTTGTGGTTTTATAAACTCACCACGACAGTTCCTACCAGCCTTACCATTTTTTGGTTTAATATATTCTATAAGTAATTCATCGGCAATTACACTTTGTATAAAACCTCTTGAAGCATAATCAACTTGATCTTGCTCATCAGTTTCACTTTTTTTGTTAAAATGTATAATTAAAGAATCGTTAGTAGTTGGGGTTGGTTCAAGACCCTGCGCAACTAATAAAATCTCATTTTTTTTATAAACTACATTTTCTTCAACTCTAACGATAGATGTAACCTTTGATACTGCCTTTTCTAAAACATCATCAAAGATACTTATCAAAATACCAGCACGGATTTTTGCTTTATTTATTAAGTTTAAAAACTGATATTCAAAATTTGGGAAAAAGCTAACCCTTGAACCCTCTTTAATACTTAAATAAACTTTACATTTTGTAGCATTTGCACCAATTGTAACCTTGAAATCTTTAAAAGGATCTTCATGTAAAGCTCTTGAAAATATTTCTATCTCATACATCTGTTTTATTTGAAAAAACTGGTTTAGTAATATTATCTCTCCATCTAGATTATGAAGTTCGTCTTCTGAACTTTCTTCCCAGTCTGCCTCACCTTTTTCTTTGTTTATTCTCGTATATGTTTGAACTTCTAAAATATTAAAGTCCAATGTTTCAACTTTTGTATCATATGTATTTGCAATATTGATTAACTCTCTTGCAACATTTTGTGTACGCACAATAGTTGGACGTATCTTTTTCTTAGATGATGATACTTTTTTATCAGAACTAAATAATCCCATATTTTTATCCAAATCAAATTTTATTATTTTTATCTCTATATTTTAATCAAAGTTTTGTTAAAATATCGTAAAAGTAGGGAAATGTCTATTAAATATCTAAAAGAGGTCTATGTTTAAAGCAATATTTACTAATAGTTTCGGTATTTTATTTTCTAGAATTTTAGGATTTATTAGAGATTTATTTACAGCAAGTGTACTTGGTGCGAATGTATATAGTGACGTGTTTTTTATTGCTTTTAAACTTCCAAATCTCTTTCGTCGTATATTCGCGGAGGGTGCATTTACTCAAGTTTTTATACCCTCGTATGCTAAATCTAAACAAAAATCTGTATTTTCAACATATATATTTATAGTTTTTTTATCTATAATTATATTATTTACTTTATTAGTAAATATACTTCCATCCCTCGCTACTAGAGCAATTGCAATGGGTTTAAATGACTCAACTGTAGAATTAGCCTCACCCTTGGTAGCTATAAATTTCTGGTATCTTCCACTTATCTTTATGGTTACTTTTTTAAGTGCAATGCTTCAGTATAAAAACCACTTTGCTACCTCAGCATTTTCAACAGCTCTTTTAAATATATCACTTATTTTAGCTCTATATTTATCACATGATAAAACTCAAGCAGAGATAGTTTATTATCTTAGTTTTGGAGTAGTTATTGGAGGTGTGTTACAGTTAGTAGCACATATAATAACTATTTATAAATTAGGTCTGTTTAAATTAATATTTGGTGGATTTAAATACTTAAAATTAAAATATACAAAAATTAAAAAAGAAAGTAAAAAGTTTAAATCTTTATTTTTTCCAGCAATGTGGGGTAATTCAACAGCTCAAGTAAGTGCATTTTTAGATACATGGTTAGCATCTTTCTTAGTCACAGGCTCTATATCATATTTATATTACGCTAATAGAATCTTTCAACTCCCTTTAGCTCTTTTTGCAATAGCTACATCTGTAGCCATCTTCCCTCGCATAGCTAAATACATAAAAAATAAACAAGAAGGTGAAGCCTTAAATTTTATGAAAAAAGCTTTTTGGTTTTTAATTTTTGTACTTAGCTTTAGTACCCTAGGCGGTTTTATCTTATCACATGAGATTATATACTTACTATTTCAACGTGGTGCATTTATAGAATCTTATACTATACAAACAGCAAATATATTACAAATGTATATAATAGGTTTATTACCATTTGGACTTCAAAAACTATTTTCTTTATGGTTATATGCAAAAGAGATGCAAATGCAGGCAGCTAAGATAGCTACATTTAGTCTAGCAACTAATATATTCCTATCATTAGCACTTATTTCACCACTTGGTGCTAGCGGTCTAGCCTTAGCTAGTACCTTAAGTGGGTTTGTGGGTTTTATATTAACTATAAGAATATTTGGTGCAAAAAACTTTTTAGCTATAATTTCATTTAAAAATGCCCTATATCTTACAGTTAGTATTATATTATTTACAATTTTTTTATTAATTTTTAAAGACTTTATTAGTGCATATATATAGAAATATTAAAACAATAAAAACTATAAAGGAAAATACTTGACTATATTTGATTCTGTAAAAAAAATTAAACGTGAGTTTAAACCATTAATTGAAGGCAAGGTTTCTCTTTATGTATGTGGTCCAACTGTTTATGATGATGCTCATCTTGGGCATGCAAAATCAGCCCTAGTATTTGATCTTTTAACCCGTATATTAAAAGCGAATAACTATGAGGTAACTTATGTTAGAAATATCACAGATATAGATGATAAAATAATTAAAAAAGCACAAGAGTTAAATAAAGACATAAAAGAGATTACAGACTTTTATACCAAGTCCTTTCATACGGAGATGGAGGCTATTGGAGTATCCCGCCCAGATATTGAACCTAAGGCTACCCAATCTTTAGAGGTTATGTATCAGCTTATTCAAAAACTATTAAATAAGGGGCATGCTTATAAAACTTTAGATGGTGATGTATACTTTGATACTAAAAGTGATATAAAGTATTTAAGTCTATCTTCTAGAGTTCAAGATGAAGAAGATAAACAACAACGTATCCAGAGTTCATCTATGAAAAAAAATAGTTCCGATTTTGCTCTTTGGAAATCTGTAAAAGATGATTCAATTACCTTTGATAGCCCATTTGGTGCAGGCAGACCTGGTTGGCATATAGAATGTTCAGCTATGATAGAGAAACATCTAGCTCAAGAAAATGCAGAGTTTGCAGTTGATATCCACGGTGGTGGAGCTGACTTACTTTTTCCACACCATGAAAACGAAGCTGCTCAAACTAGATGTGCAACTAACCATGACTTAGCCAACTACTGGATGCATAATGGTTTTGTAAATATAGATGGCGAAAAAATGTCTAAATCTTTAGGAAATAGTTTCTTTTTAAAAGATGCACTCAAGGAGTATGATGGTGAGGTACTTAGATTCTATCTTTTAAGTACACATTATAGWAGTAATTTTAATTTTAATACTGAGGACTTAAGTTCTTCAAAAAAACGCCTAGATAAGATTTATAGACTTAAAAAACGTCTTTTTGCTTTGAGTCCAAATTCTGATGCTACTGAGTTTAAAAATGAATTACTTAAAGCTCTAAGTGATGATATGAATGTATCTTCTGCTTTGGCTTTAATAGATGATATGATAAGTACAGCTAATGAGGTACTAGATACTGCTGGTAAACATAAGCTATTAAAAAAAGAGACTATAGCTAATTTAACATATATAGAATCTATACTTGGATTTGGTGTTAAAAATGCATTTGAATATTTTCAATTTGGTATAGATTCTAGTACTAAAGAAAAAATAAATGACTTAATCATCAAACGAAATAAAGAAAAAAAAGAAAAAAACTTCGAAAAATCTGATAAATTGCGTGATGAAATTCTYAGCTTTGGTGTAAATATAATGGATACTACACTGGGTACATTTTGGGAAAAAGTTTAAACCTCAAATTTGTTAAAAAAATAGYAAATGTAGAAGAGTTTGCAAGTGCAGATGAGAATAAATCTTTAAAAAAACTAGTATTTAAAAGAGAAATTTTTTCTTAAGTAAAGATTAGGCACAGCTGATTCCTACAACTACTTTCGTCATACTAAACTTGATTCAGGGTCTAGTTTATATAGCTTAAAATAATAATAATTAGATTCCAAATCAAGTTTGGAATGACGATATTTTTCACTGTATGAATCAGCCTTGATATACAAGGTTATTTAATCTAGCTATTCACAAAACTTAGCTAAAAGAGCACCCTTTAAACTAAGATACACATCTTCACCTTTAAGTTTTTTAACAATTGCAAGAGCAAAACAAATGGCAGTACCAGGTCCACGAGATGTCATAATATTATCATCTTCAACAACCATATTTATATCACTATATCCATCCTCTCTAATATGCTCTTCAACTGATGGATAACAAGTGTAGTTATGCTTTAAAACTCCAGCCTTATTTAAAACAAATGGTGCTGCACAAATTGCTGCTATATTTTGTCCCCTTGTATCCATCTCTTTTAAAATATTCAAAATATTGTCATCATCTGATAAGGCATATGTACCATCCCAACCACCAGGTAATACTATCATATCAAGCTTAGAAGAATTTACATCTTTGATTTGTATATCAGTAGCAATGCATATGCCATTTACACCTTTTACAATGCTATTTTCATCTAAAGAAGCTAATAAAACTTCTATGTCTGCCCTCCTTAGGACATCAATAATGCTAACAGCTTCTATCTCCTCAAATCCTTTAGCTAGTGGAACTAAAACCTTAATCATCATATATCCTTTGTAAAAATAATATCATTATTTATCTAAACATCATAATCATTTTATTTAGTAAATCCATATCTATATCATTTTTCATCTCAATTTTCATAAGTTTTAAGCTATCAAAGGTAGTCATTGCATCTTTGTAACTTTTTTTACTAACTAGGCCATCAAAGATATCACAAATACAAACTATACGAGCAAAAAGTGGGATATCTTTACCCTTTAATCCAGATGGATAACCTGTACCATCCATTTTTTCATGATGATGCTTAATTCCATCTAGAGTATTTTTATTTGTAATACCAATTTCAATAGCTATTATATATCCATGCAAAGAGTGTTTTTTCATATATGTAAACTCTGTTGGAGTGAGTATACCTTTTTTGTTAATAATATTTGCATCAATTTTATTTTTACCTAAATCATGTAGTAAAGCTACCTCACCTAACTCTTTTAAGGTATCCTTTCTAAGTCCTAAGTATGCACCTAAACTTATAGAATAAATTGCTACATTTAAAGAATGGGTATGTGTGTAAAAATTATGTGCAACTATACTCATAAGAGATTTAATTGTAAATTCATCATCTAAAATTGTTGATACTAAATCATTTACAACTTCTTTTGCTTCCTCATAATTACCAAGGGCATAAGGTTCTTTGTAAAGTTTTTCTATAATTTTAGTCGCTCTTTTGTATATAATAGAAGTATTATCATCTATATTAATATATTCTAAAGCTTGTACTTCTTCTATAGATGACAAATAAGTTTTATAAAACAGCTCATAACTATGTTTATCAGCTTCATTTACATAAAAAGCCTTAGTTACTTTCATAACACTTTGATCATCAAATGTTACAACTGAACCTTTTTGTTTAAAACAGCTTATTTCTTTTTTTGATTTAGACGGAAGATATATATCAAAATCAAAGGTATGACCCTCAACTAGGATATCTTTATTAATAATGATATATTTGCTTAATGGCATTTTTTCTCCTCTAGTAATCTAAAGAATTTTAACTTATAAAAGTGAGAAAATAGTGAGTAAATAGTTTGATAATTATATATTTAATTTATATCCAATACCGAAAATATTTTCTATACTATTCCTTGGTAATTTTTTCCTTAAATTTTTTATTATGGTTTTCAATCCAGTACTATTTCCTTCATTCTCATTATTCCAAACCTCATATATAATCTCATTTGTAGATAAAATTTTATTAATATTGTTTACAAATAAAACAAATACTTTTTTCTCTTTATTTGTCAGCCTAATCAGTTTATTATTACAATTCAATTCTTCTAAATCATTATTCCAAATAAATGAATTTTTTAAATTTATTATTTTTGTAGATAAGGTATTAAATCTTAAAAGTTCACTAATGGATAATTTCAAGGCGTCATTTAACTCTTTTCTATTAATAGGTTTTATTAAATATTTTGTCAACTTCAAACTTGCAGCCTCTAGTAAATAATTAGTATTTGCAAAGGCAGTTAATATAATAGCCTTTGTACTATGATCATTTTCTCTAATCTTTTTTAGTAAATCTATACCACTTATTTTTGGAATATTTATATCAATAAGTAAGATTTGTGGTTTATATGTTTTATATATATTATATGCCACTTCTCCATCTTCTGCCTCATAAACTTCTTTGAAAAACATCTTTAAATAACTTACATAATTGTCTCTTATAGCTTTTTCATCCTCAACAAATAATATACTGTATGGGTATTTTGTCTCTATAGTCATATATCTCCTTTTTTTAACGAAATACTAAAACATGCACCATCTTTATTATTTTTAACACTAAGTCTACCTTTCATTTCATCCTCAATAATCATCTTCGAAATGTATAAACCTAAGCCAGTTCCTTGTGCCTTATTCTTAGTTGTAAAATAAGGCTCAAATAATTTATCCATTAATGAGTATTTAATCCCCCCAGCATTATCATATATACTTACAATATAATTATCCCTAAAACTTCGTATAGATATCTTTATTTTTGCTTCTTTTATCCCCCTAGATATAAGGGCATCTTTAGCATTATTTAATATCATTAGTATTACCTGCTGAAACTCATTTTGATATCCATTATGCATATATAAATTATTTAAACTTGTAATAACTTCAATATTGTTTGAATCAAATGAACCTTTAAGAATCGAAATAGAATTTTTTATTACCTTATCTAAATAAAAATTTTCACTCTCTTTATTTGGATTAAAAAAGTTTTGAAAGTCATTAATTGTTTTAGACATATACTGCGTTAAAGATTCAATCTCTAAGAGTTTATTTTCTACAATATCGTTAGTATATGCATCTTTTTGCATCTCTGCATCTATAACTAATACAGAAGAGTTAACCTGCGCTAAGGGTTGTCTCCATTGATGAGCAATATTTTCTATCATCTCACCCATAGACGCCATTTTTGATTGGTGAAACAAGTACTTATTTTTCTCATGTATTTTTTTAGTAGCTTCATTAATCCTAAGTTCTAAGTTAGTATTTGATTTTTTTAATAAATATTGTCTATTTACTATAAATATAAAAATAATAATTAAACCTAAAAGTTTCCAAAATATTGAANKAAKSARAACMWKYANNAKACTYAWTNCKCWTSMMTYGNTYARGKRWMTKTNWGTCTTGNKYWKWTCAWCMAYACTAAAAAWYAYYTYAYYWMMWMWAKWWAMSMMMWTYWSCTCATMATKTCTAGCACCAATGCCTAGTTCCCATTTCTCCTCAATTTGTCCAGCAATTTTAAGTCTACCAATATAACTTTTTTGAATTTTATATGCAATTGAGCTTAGATTATCAATAAAAGCATACAAGTCACCATTAATTAATTTCTCTAAACCATCATCAACTGAACTAACTTCTACTAGATTTATACTTGGATACTTAGCTTTTAGTATCTCTATAAATGCATAATCTTTTGTGATTCCTATCTTTTTATTTAAGATATCATCTATATTTGATATAAATAACTTATCGTGGGTAGTAGCTATTACAAGGGGCACACTTATATATGGATCTGTAAAATTCATATTTTTTTTTCTATTTTTTGTCTGCATAACTAAAGAAAATATATCACACTTTCTTTGTTTTGCAAACTCAACAGATTGGCTCCAATTTTTTGTTTGTATAATTTTAAAATTTATCCCAATCTTTTTTTCAAATATTTTGAAATAATCGGCACTCATTCCTATATATTTTCCATTTTGAAGTTTTTCAAAGGGCAACCAACTTGGATCTACACAAACTTTTATCTCTTTTTTTTTCTCTAAATATTTATGTTCTTCATCACTTAATATCAATATACTAGTATTGTCAAGGATTTGTATAGTCCCTAACTTGTTAGCCTTTGCCTCAA
This sequence comes from Sulfurimonas sp., assembly GCA_002733155.1. Classification (GTDB taxonomy): domain Bacteria; phylum Campylobacterota; class Campylobacteria; order Campylobacterales; family Sulfurimonadaceae; genus Sulfurimonas. Next base: position 18,863 of record NVUO01000027.1, on the reverse strand, counting down.
GTAAAATAAATAGAAACAACAAAAATATCAGCTTTAAATAACCCACAGAAATTACCCTTATAAAAATTTAATTATAACTTATTTTATTTAACTATATTCTTTTATTAATTATTTTTTTCTTTAAGTCTATTAATGACTTCATATAAACTATCGTCATGATTTATAAATTCCATAGAGCATGTACATGTGAAATTCCTATAACCATTAATCTCAATGTTTTTTATTTTATTTTTTATTTTATTTGTAAGCTGTTCTATTTTATATAAGGAACTATCTAGCAATAATATTAAAAAAGTATCACCCATCAAAGGCACAACTAAATCATTCTTTTTAACACTTAAGACTAATGCTTCAAAAAATATTTTAATTAATTCACTTTTAGAATTAAAGGAAAATGCGTCATTAATAAGACTTAAATTATTGATATTAATAAACACAGCACATGCATGTTCTTTTTTTATCCTAGATATTTGTTTAAGTTTATTAAACTCAAGTTCTACGATAGTTTGACTATTATCAGTCATTGATAATATTTGAGATACAGCTACATCTAATGCAAACTGCAATGTTGCTTTTTCTATAGGTTTTATAATATAATCAATAATATTTAGGTTAACGATTTTAAGTAATTTATCTTTTTTAAAATATGAACTAGTAATGATTATTGGAATATTTTTATCTATATTTCTAATTTTTTGTATAAGTTCTATCCCTTTGAATTTACCTAAATTGATATCTGTAATAATCAAGTCAGGTTTTTTCGCTTGGTAAAGCTGATATGCAATCTCTGCATCTTTAGCCTCTATAATATTTGTGAACTTATAACTAAGGTATGCAGAAATTCCTTTTCTTATATCACAATCATTTTCTACATAAAGTACAGTAGCAGTTACTTTATTCATAATATCCCTAAAACTATAAAACTATAAAATCACTAATACACTAATACACTAATACACTAATTATAATATCAAATAATGAGTTATCAGTGAGCTTATATAAAAAATATAACTTAATTTCTAAATATCAATCTATAAATGATATAATCCAATTCAAATTCATACAGGGAAATATTTTTGAAAGAAGTTTTTAAACTATTTAGAGTACATCAATATATAAAAAACCTATTTATATTTATGCCATTACTTTTTTCTTTCTCTTTTTCTAATATTACAGATAATATAAATACCATACTTGCTTTTGTTTTATTTTCTATACTTGCTTCTTCAATATATATATTTAACGACCTTATGGACATAGATGAAGATCGGGCACATCCTACAAAAAAAAATCGCCCCCTTGCATCGGGAAGTATTTCAAAAACAAAAGCTAAATTATTCATTTTTACTCTATCTTTTATATCTTTAAGCCTTTCATTGTTTATAAGTATAAAACTATTTATAGTTTTACTTATATATTTTATTTTAAATATTTTATATTCTTTAAAACTAAAACATATCTCAATTTTAGATATTTTCATTATAGCTACTGGTTTTGTTTTAAGACTGTTTGCAGGAAGTGCAGTTACAAATATAGACTTATCAATGTGGATAATTATTATGACATTTTTACTTGCAATATTTTTGGCTTTAGCAAAAAGAAGGGATGATGTATTATTATCCTTAGCTGGACAAGAGACGCGCAAAAATATAGATGGTTATAATTTAGAGTTTGTAAATGCAGCTATGGTACTTATGGCTGGTGTAGTTATAGTCTCATATATACAATACACTATCTCCCCTGAGGTTATAAGTAGACTTAATACTAACTATCTTTACCTAACTTCATTTTTTGTTATCCTTGGTGTACTACGTTATATGCAAATAACATTTGTTGAAGAAAATAGTAGTAGTCCAACTAAGGTAGTTATAAAAGACACATTTATGAAACTAACCATTTTCTTTTGGCTTTTAAGTTTTATAGCTATAGCTAAACTTATATGATAGTACTTAAATACGCCCTATTTGCCTTACTCTCAACTATACTAAATATAGCTGTCCAGTACCTTAGTTTTTTAATCTACGATGGTGTTTTATCTTTATACTTAGCTATGTTTTTAGGTACACTAGCTGGTCTTGTGTTAAAATACATTTTAGATAAAAAATATATCTTTTTTCATACTCCAAAAAGTAAAAAAGATGATGGTAAAAAGTTTATGCTTTACTCACTTATGGGCATATTTACTACACTCATATTTTGGGCTTTTGAGATTGGCTTTGATTATATTTTTGAAGATGAAAATGCTAAATATCTAGGTGGGATTATAGGTCTTGCTATTGGTTATTTAGTAAAATACTTTTTAGATAAAAAGTTTGTATTTACAGATGAAAAAAAGGACTAGATTTGAGTTTATTTAGCTGGGGCATGTATCCAAAGATACAAAATAACAAAACATCTTTAAAAAGTGTATCAGGACTTTATGAATATATAAAAAAAACTAAAGAATTTATATCATTTGGTAATGGTCGCAGTTATGGTGATAGTGCTATAAATGAAAAAATTTTATACTGCAAGGACTATAACAACTTTTTAGAATTCGATGAAGTAAATGGCATACTTAGATGTCAAGCTGGAGTATTATTATCTGAAATTTTAGAAAGTTTTGTACAACGTGGCTGGTTTTTAAAAGTTAGCCCTGGTACTAAACTTATAACTATTGGCGGAGCTATAGCCTCAGATGTTCACGGAAAAAACCATCACATAGAGGGCTGCTTTTCCAAATGTGTATCAGAGTTTAAAATCATGTTAGCTAATGGTGACATAGAGACTGTTAAAGCTGGAAGTGAATTATTTCTTGCTACTTGTGGTGGTATGGGTCTTACTGGAGTTATTTTAGAAGCTTGTATATCTTTAAAAAAAATAAACTCGCAGTTTATAAAACAAACTACAGTAAAAACTACAAACCTAAAAGAGACTTTTGAGGCCTTTGAATCTTTTAAAGAATTTCAGTATTCAGTTGCTTGGATAGACTGCTTAGCCCAAGGTGCTAATCTTGGTAAATGTTTATTAATGTTAGGTGACTTTGATGATGATGGGGACTTAGACTATAAAAGTAAAAGCAAATTAAATATACCATTTAACTTTCCTTCATTTGCCCTAAACAACTTAAGTGTAAAAGCCTTTAACTGGCTTTATTATGCAAAAGCAGCAAATGGAATTTCAAAACAAAGAGTTTCCATAGACAGTTTTTTTTACCCCCTTGATTCTATAAAAAACTGGAACCGTATATATGGTAAAAATGGTTTTACCCAGTATCAATTTATACTTCCAAAAGAAAATTCATTTGAAGGTCTACAAAATATTTTAACTAAGATATCACAAAGTGGGAAAGGCTCATTTTTAGCTGTTTTAAAACTATATGGAAAAGAGAATAAAAACTTTCTTTCATTTCCAATAGAGGGCTATTCATTAGCATTAGACTTTAAAATAGAAAACGGCTTATTTGAGCTTTTAGATGAACTTGATAAAATAGTAGTTAAATATAATGGACGTATATATTTAACTAAAGATGTACGTGTATCAAAAGAGACTTTTGAGTTAGGTTATCCAAATATACAAAAATTTAGAGACTTTAGAGAAAAAAATAATATGAGTGAAAAATTCAACTCATTACAATCAAAAAGAGTGGAGATATAAAATGAGTTATGTTTTAATTATAGGCGCAAAAAGTGATATAGCAAAAGAGATTGCACGTACATATGCAAAAAATGGTTATAACCTTTATCTATGCGCAAGGTCTTCATCTGATTTATCAGAGCTAAAAACAGATATAGAAGTTCGTTCAGCTGTAAATGTACAAATTTTAGACTTTGATATTACTGCCTATGATACTCATAAGAGTTTTTATGAGCAATTAAGTGAAAAACCTCTTGGAGTTATAATAGTATCTGGATACATGACTGAACAGAAAATAGCTCAAAAGAATTGGGGGGAATGTTTAAATACTATAAATGTCAATTATACTGGCGCTGTAAGTATTTTAAATATAATTTCAAATGATTTTGAGAAAGAAAGACGTGGTTTTATTGTAGGTATATCATCCGTTGCTGGTGACCGTGGTAGAAAAGCTAATTATATATATGGAAGTGCTAAGGCTGCTTTTTCTTCTTATTTAAGTGGTCTAAGAAATAGATTATTTAAATCTGGAGTGAGTGTTTTAACAGTAAAACCAGGTTTTGTAGCTACTAAAATGACACAGAAACTACATTTACCTGAAAGACTAACAGCTGAACCTATAGATGTAGCTGAGGATATATATAAGGCTCAACAAGCTGGCAAAAATATACTCTATACAAAATCAATCTGGTTTTTAATTATGCTAATCATAAAAAATATACCCGAATTTATTTTCAAAAAATTGAGTATATGATAAATCTATATAAAAAAGAGTTTATAACTCTATTTATAATCTTTGTATTTAAGATTATTATACTTACTTTCTTACCTCTAACTGGGGATGAGGCATACTTTATCAAATGGGCTCAAAACTTATCCTCTGGTTATTATGACCATCCACCAATGGTTGCATGGGTAATTTATCTTTTAAGTTTTTTAAATGATTCTTATGTGTTATTTAGGCTGTTTTCAGTTTTCACAACTATAGTTACAGCATTTATAATTTATAAAATATCTACTCTTTACACAAAAGACAAAAATAAATCATTATATGTATCTATGATTTTTTTAGCCTCACCAGTGGATATACTTTTATCTCTTATGACAAATGATATTCCGTTATTGTTATTTGGTTCTTTAGGGACTTTATTTTTACTTTATTCATTAGAAAAAAAAGAATGGTTTTTTAATACCTTGCTTGCTGGTATATTCTTAGGTTTAGCATTTTTAAGTAAGTATTTTGCAGTTTTTTTAATGTTAAGTCTTTTAATATTTGCTTTAATTGTTTACAAAAAAAAGGCTATAAAAAATATTATTTTAGTTAGCATAGTTATATCTGTTTTCATATTTCAAAACCTTTATTTTAACTACAATTCTTGTTGGAATAACATAATGTTTAACTTCTTTGCAAGGACTGAAAATACTATCTACAATATAAAAACTGTACTTGGATATTTTTTACTTATGTCTTATATTTTTACACCATGGGGTTTATATTATCTATTTAAGAGTAAATTTGAAAACTCCAAACTACTAAAACTTTTATTATCTATATTAGTACTTTCCTTTAGTATTTTCTTTATAGTATCCCTTAAAAAAAGTATAGGTCTTCACTGGTTTTTACTTTTTACTCCATATATGTTTTTACTTTTTTACTTTTTAGACAAAGAAATATTATCTAAGGTATTTAAATATAATATTATTTTTACTTTTTTACATATAGCTATCCTGCTAATTCTTATATTTTTGCCAAAATCATTACTTCAAAATCATAAAAAATACTCAGATGTAGTTATGTTTACTCAAACACAAAAAGTCTGTGAACAACTAGATAAACTAAGTGAAAAAAGAATTTTCACCTTTGGTTATTCTACAGCTTCAATTCTTTCTTATCATTGTAAAAGAGATGTACTTGTTTTATTTTCTACATCAAAATATGGACGCTTAGATGATAAACTATTGGATGTAAGAGAGTTAAAAAACAAAGATATAATTCTTTTTGATAAAAAAGAAATAAAAGCAAAAACTTTAGAAAATGTTTGTACTACATTTAGCACTAAACAAATAGATATAAATAAGGCTAAATTTTATTCAGCTGAGTGTAAAAATTTCAAATATGATATGTATAAAAAACTTTATTTAGATATTCAAAAAGAAAAGTTTTATAATATCCCAGATTGGCTGCCCATTGGTGAATGTTATTTTAATGATAGATATTATAATGGAGAAAGATAATGAATTTAGCCTTATTTGACTTTGATGGTACTCTAACAAAAAAGGATTCTTTAAGTGAATTTTTGAAGTATAGTGTAAACAGAGAAAAATACTTACTAAGTATGTTTAAGTTTTTACCTTATTTCATTATGTACAAACTAAAACTGCTAAGAAACGATATATCAAAAGAGAAATTATTTGAAACTTTTTATGCTGGAATGGATGAGGCGGAATTTAAACAAATTTCATCTAACTACTCTTTAAAAATACTAGATAAGCTGATAAATAAAGATAGATTAGAGATACTTAAGAAACACCAAAAAAATGGTGATAGGGTTATAATAGTTTCAGCATCTATGAAATCTTGGCTACAACCTTGGTGTGATAAAAACTCTATAGAGCTTCTTTGTACAGAATTAGAATTTATAAACTCTAAGATTACTGGTAAGTTTTTAACTAAAAATTGTTATGGAGATGAAAAAGTAAATCGTATAAAAAAACATCTTAATTTAGAACAATTCAATACAATATATGTTTATGGAGATAGTGCTGGAGATGATGCTATGTTAGCCTTGGCGGACAAGGCTACTAAGTATTAACTTTAATTAAATAATTAATATACTAAGTAGTCTCTTTTCTAAATAAATGAAATTGTGATTTATTACAAGCTTTTTTCATTAAACTCTCTGGTACTTCATCAACATTACGCCAAAGACCTGATGGACATTGAATTTCTAACTCACTCCTATCTCTATATTTTAATATTTGTTTTTGTGATAATATTTTACTTACATCTTGAGTATCCATATCTGCAAAATCAATATCATCTTTATAAAAAACACTTTGATAAGCAAACTCTTTATCTGACCAGTTTGGAAACCCATCTATTGTATAATATACTCTATTTTTTTTTGAATACTGAGCTGCAAATACATAAAAACCATCCAACCTATGCTCTTTTGGTAAGGTAAATATAACTGTGCCTTTTCCATAAATAATACTAAAAACTTTTTGACCTAGTTTAACTTTATTAAAATAATGCATTTCCTTTTCCTTATAAATTTATTTAAGCACATTATATTTAAAGATAATTACAATATCAACATAGCGAACTAACTAAATCTTAACTTTTTTTCAGTATAATTAATAAATTTTACAAAGGCAAATACTAACTTATGATAAATTATCAAAGCATAAAACCTTGGCTATTTAAACTACAACCTGAAAATGCCCACCATCTTGCTGAGACTGCACTTAGAATTCCAAATATTTTCCCTATAGCCTTTAATGGTTTTTTGGAATCTCATTTTATCACTAATGATGTATTAAGTCAAGAACTTTTTGGTCGTACATTTTATAACCCAGTTGGACTCGGAGCTGGATTTGATAAAAATGCAACTATGATTCGTGGTATGCAAATTTTAGGATTTGGTTTTACAGAGATTGGCACTATTACACCAAAGGCACAAGCTGGAAATCCAAAACCTAGGATGTTTCGCCATATTGAAGAAGAGAGTATTCAAAATGCCATGGGTTTTAACAATGAAGGACTACTAAAAGTTCAAAGAAGACTTAAAACTCGTTTCCCTTTTACTACACCTATTGGTGTAAATATTGGTAAAAATAAACTAACCCCTGAGAGTGAAGCTATAAATGACTATATAACTTTAATTAAGTCTTTACATGAACTTGGTGATTATCTCATTATAAATATCTCTTCACCAAATACTCCAGGCTTAAGAGATTTACAAAATGAAGAGTTTATAACAAGATTATTTAAAGAAGCAAAAGATATTACAGATAAACCAATCCTTCTTAAAATTGCACCAGACATGACAGCTGAGGATGCAGTAGCTTTGACTACTATGGCTGTTGAAAAAGGAGCTGATGGTATAATTGCTACTAATACTACTATTGATTATTCATTAGTTAAAAATCCAAAGTCTATTGGTGGTTTAAGTGGAGCTGTTCTTAAAGAAAAAAGTTTTGAAATTTTTGAAGCTATAGCAAAAGAATTATATGGTAAAACTACACTTATTTCAGTTGGTGGCATAGATTCAGCACAAGAGGTTTATAGACGTATAAAAGCTGGGGCATCATTAGTTCAAATTTTAAGTGGCTTAATATACCATGGTCCTGATATGATTATGAATATAAATAAAGAACTAACAGAGTTAATACTTGCAGATGGATACAAAAATATCATTGAGGCAACTGGAGCTGATAGAAAATAAATGAAAACAATAATAACAATATTACTTAGTTCATCTTTACTTTTAGCATCATCATCGTTTATAAATGACAATGATGCTACAAAAGAAAAACCTAAAAGTAAAATCAAAACAAAAGAGATTAAAAACATGTCTTCATCATTACCAAGATACGAAACAAAAACTTTAAAAAATGGCTTACAAATAGTTGTAATTCCACTAGAAAACTCTACAAATGTAATATCTACTGATATCTTTTATAAAGTAGGAAGCAGAAATGAAGTTATGGGTAAGACAGGTATTGCACATATGCTAGAACATATGAATTTCAAGTCAACTAAAAACCTAAATGCTGGTGAATTTGACAAAGAGGTAAAAAGCATAGGTGGTGTAAATAATGCATCTACTAGTTTTGACTATACCCACTACTATATAAAATCAAGTACAGATAATCTTTCAAAGTCTATAGAACTTTATGCTGAACTTATGCAAAATCTAAACCTAAAAGATAAAGAGTTTCAGCCCGAACGTGATGTAGTTGCAGAGGAACGTAGATGGCGTACAGAAAATTCTCCAGTTGGTTATCTTTACTTTGCAATGTTTAATAATTCATATGTATATCATCCATACCACTGGACACCAATTGGCTTTATGAATGATATACAAACTTGGACTATTAAAGATATTAAAAAATTCCATAAAACTTATTATCAACCATCAAATGCTATTTTAATGGTAACTGGTGACGTAAAAGCTAAAGATGTATTTAAAAAAGCTAAAAAAGAGTTTGGTGATATTAAAAATACAGCTAAAATACCAGAAGTTAAGTTCAAAGAACCAGAACAAGACGGACCAAAACGTATAATTATACATAGAGAAAGTGAAGTTGAGATATTAGCTATAACTTTTCATATACCAGACTTTAAAGACAAAGACCAAGTTACACTTAGTGTAATATCTGAGATTTTATACTCTGGAAAAAGTTCAAGATTATATAAAGAGTTAATAAATAAGCAAAGACTTGTAAATAGTATCTACGCATATAATATGGAAAATATAGATCCAGGTTTATTTATATTTCTAGCTTCATGTAACCCTGGTATAAAAGCTGAAGATGTTGAAGTTGAACTTATTAAACAAATAAAACTTATTAAAAATGAAAAAGTTACTAAGGCTGAGATTGATAAGGTTAAGATAAATACTAAAGCTGACTTTATATATTCATTAGAGAGTTCAACTTCTGTAGCTAATCTATTTGGTTCTTATCTTGTTCGTGGAGACTTAGAACCACTTCTAACATATGAAGATGATGTTCAAAAAGTTACAGCCAAAAAAGTTCAAGAAATTGCGAACAAATACTTTAATTTTGATAAATCTACTACACTTATCCTAAAAAAAGGCAATAAAACAACAAATGAGTGATTTATTTGATAAAAAAGCTGAAGAATGGGATTCTAATGAGATTATTAAGATTCTTTCATCAGCTGTTGGCAGCTCAATAATTAAGAATATTCCGCTACATAATCAAATGAATATAATGGATTTTGGTGCGGGGACAGGTCTAATTAGCTCTCAAATTGCTCCTCTTGTTAAAAAAATTACTGCTGTTGATATTTCAGAAGCAATGCTAAAACAACTTGTATCTAAATCAGAATTAAATTCCAAGGTAGAAATGCTCTGTCAAAATATTATAGATATACCTATAAATAAAAAATTTGACTTGATAATTAGTGTAATGGCTATACATCACGTAAAAGACACGAATAAACTTATTCAAAGATTTTCTGAAAGTTTAAACTCTGGAGCATTAATTGCCTTAGCAGACTTAGATAAAGAGGATGGAACATTTCATCCACAAAATACTAAGGGAATATTTCATCTTGGTTTTAAAAGAGATGAATTTAAAAACATATTACAAAAGCAAGGTTTTATCAATATAAGCTTCTCAACTGCACATACTGTTAAGAAAGAAGGAAAAGAGTTCCCAATATTTTTAGTAAGTGCAATAAAAAGTTAGTATTTAGAATTCTCAAACTAAACTTTTTATTTTAAGCTATTAAATATTTCCCTACTCTATAATATTTTTTAGGTACTAAAATGCAAAAAGAATCAATATCAAATGTTTTAAGTAAAATTTATCTATTTTCTTCTATGAATGATGATGAACTAAATAAACTTTCTAAGATTTGTAGTATACATGAGTACAAAAAAGATTCCTACCTTTTTATGAAAGGTGATACTAGTGAAAGTCTTTTTGTTTTAATTGAAGGCATAGTAAGTGTATTTAAACATGATGATAAAGGGAATGAAATTATCATTGCTTTTTTTAATCCGTTTTCATTAATAGCTGAACCAGCTATATTACAAAATATCCCCTTCCCCTCTAATGGTGTTTTTAAAACAGATGCTAAAATTATTAAAATTAAACTAGATAGTTTTAAAGATAATTTTTTATCTAACTCAAATATATCATATGGACTTATACAATCACTTTTACATAAAATACAACTTCTTCAACAAAACATTCATCTAAATATTGCAACATCTGCAAAAGAGAAGATACTGCATTTTTATAAACAAAACCAAAGTTTAAATTTAGATTTAAAAAAATATGAAATAGCTGCTCTTTTAGGTATGACAGCTGAGACCTTATCAAGAAATTTAAAAAACCTAGAAAAAGAGCAAAAAATATCTAAAGTAGGAAAAAATTACGAGCTTTTGTAARTAGGATAAAATTTATCTGATTAATTGATAATTGTCAAAAAAGATTTACTTCACTTTATATATACTTCCCTTATCTAAAACAAATAAGGATTTAAAATGAATGAAAATACAAAAGCAATAATCAAAGCTACAGCTCCAATTATTAAAAAACACGGTGAAGAGATTACAACAGTTATGTATAAATTTCTTTTTCTTAATCATCCAGAAGCTAAAGACTTATTTAAAAATGCCCAAGCTGACCAATATAAAAAATTAGCAAATATGGTTTATGCATATGCAGAAAATATTGATAAGTTAGAAGTATTAGGAAAAGGTATTGAAAAAGTAGCACATTTACATGTAAATACTAAGATTGAACCTAAACATTACCCATGGGTTGGGGAATCTTTATTACTAGCTATTAAAGAGGTATTAGGTGATGGTGCTACACCTGAAGTTATGGATGCATGGAAAGAAGCATATTTCTTCTTAGCTGATGTATTTATAAATAAAGAAAAAGAGATTTATACAGACAAAGCTGCTGTATAAAATTCTACTTTTTATAATACCACTTCATTAGTGGTATTATAAAGCTATCAAAAAACTAGTACCTACTAGTTTAATATTTTTCTCTCTAATAAATATAAATTATTACTCTCATGGCAAGACTGTCTAAACCTATCTTTTAAATCTCTATCATAAGTCATTACATATACATCAGCATTTTGAAGTTTTAAGTCTTTAAAATTTTTAAGTAATACTCCATCAGCTACATTTTTACCATGGTCACATTTCGTAAAGTTAAAAGAGTTAAATGTTTTACCAAAATCATATAAATCTGCCTCCCATTCTGACTTAAAAAGATACAAAGAATCTGGGTTACATGATATGTATATATTTTCATCCCCAATTTCAAATGGCTCAATTAATTGAAAAAACATAGGTGATATATTTGAAAAATTTTCTATATCCCAAAACAAATAAGATTTTTTTGTTTTTGATTTAGTCTTTTTATTTTGCAAATGCAAATTCTTTGAAATATCTAAGTTTACATAAGCATTATCAGTTACAAACTCTATACTTTTTTTTAACTCAATAGCTTCATCACATGAAAATTTTAAAATCTTTGAAAGTTCTATAAACATATCAAGTTCTTGAAGTTCGTAAGATGCACCATTTTTTTGATATTTAGATAAGCTATCTATTTTATTTTGAGGGTACATAGTAGTTAAGCTAATCTTCTCATTTGCGCTAAAGGCTTTTACAATAGATACAAAATTCCTATATGCATATTTAGTCTCTGGTAATTCTATCTTACCGTAGTATTTTTTATTGATAATTATTTTTTTCATATATAAGATTATATCAAATAAGTTTATGCTTTTACTCTGTTTAAAACTTTTTAGCTATAATTGCGAATTAATTATACATACACAAAAAAATATTTCTTACGAGGGCTAAACAGATGAATATTGTAACAGGTTCTTCAACAGCACTAATTACTCCATTTAAAAATGGAAAATTAGACGAACAAACTTATGCAGCACTGATTTTACGTCAGATAAACAACGGTATGGACGTAGTATGTCCAGTTGGAACTACTGGTGAGAGTGCAACTTTAACAATTGATGAAGACATCAGATGTATGGAAATTGCAGTCGAAGTTTGTAAGGGCACTAATACTAAGGTTTTAGCTGGCGCTGGTTCAAACTCAACAGCTGAAGCTATAACTACAGCACTTCGCGCACAAAAATGTGGAGTAGATGCTATCTTTTCAGTAGCACCTTACTATAATAAACCATCTCAAGAAGGTATATACCAACACTATAAAGCTATAGCTGAAGCGGTAAGTGAATTACCATTTATGCTTTATAATGTTCCAGGTCGTACAGTTTGTGATATATCAGCTGATACTACTATCAGACTGTTTGATGATGTAGAAAATATATATGGTATAAAAGAAGCTACTGGAAGTCTAGAGCGTACAGTTGAGTTACTTTCTCGCAGACCTGAGTTAAAAGTATTTTCAGGTGATGATGCAATTGACTACCCTATTCTTGCAAATGGTGGAGCTGGGATTACATCTGTAACTTCAAACCTAATGCCTGATTTAAAATCAGAATTAGTTAGACTAGCATTATCAGGTGATTTTACAGGGGCTAAAGCTATAAACGATAAACTTTACCCTCTTAATTCGGTAATGTTTTGTGAAGCCAACCCTATGCCTATAAAAGCTGCTATGTATATAGCTGGACTTACAGAGACATTAGAATATCGTCTTCCACTCGTAGCTCCATCTTTAGAGAGTATGAAAAAAATCGAAGAAGTAATGAAAAATTACGACATTAAAGGACTTTAATATATGCAAAACAAAACTTTATTTATTAGTGGTGGTACTCGTGGTATTGGTAAAGCAATAGTATATGCATTTGCAGCTCGTGGTTGTAATGTGGCGTTTACATACGCATCATCTGCTGATACTGCGAAAGAAATCATAGCTGATATAGAATCTACTTATAAAGTAAAATGTAGAGCGTACAGACTAGATATCATGGAACCACTAACTTATAAAGATGTATATAAAGAGTTTGATGAAGACTTTGACAAACTTGACTACTTTATATCAAATGCTATCATCTCTGGTCGTGCAGTAGTTGGTGGGTTTGCTCCATTTATGCGTCTAAAACCAAAAGGTTTAACTAATATATATACAGCTACTGTATCTGCATTTGTAGTTGGAGCTCAAGAAGCTGTAAAAAGAATGGAAGTTAATGGTGGTGGTTCTATCATATCTATGAGTTCTACTGGTAACCTTGTATATACTCCAAACTACTCTGGTCATGCTACAAATAAAGCTGCAGTTGAGACTATGGTTAAATATGCAGCAGCTGAACTTGGTGAGAAAAATATCCGCGTAAATGCTGTAAGTGGTGGACCAATAGATACAGACGCGCTAAAAGCATTTCCAAATTACGAAGAAGTTAAAGCTGAAGTAGTAAGCCGTTCACCATTAAGTAGGATGGGTGATGCAACAGACTTAACTGGAGCTTGTCTTTTCTTATGTGGACAAGAAGCTTCTTGGTTAACTGGTCAAACTATCGTTATAGATGGCGGAACTTCTTTTCAGTAAACAACTCTCCACTTAAGGGACATTATCCTTTAATTGATTATCTCACAAATAACTAAACAATATGTCCAAGTAATGTCTAATATCAGGATAAAAGGACATATAATACTTAAGAATATCAATAAAATAAACATAAAAAAATTAAACAATATAACAATATGACCTATTCTTGGAATATTATTCAATTTTAGCAGGACATATTAACTGTTCCTTGAATATTTAAACTAATATGTCTTTGTGCTATACTGTTCCTTGAAGAAATAGTTGTGTGTATGGCAAAAATTTCTATCTTTAACAAATTCAGCCGTTCTGCAAAAAAAATGATAAAATATAAGATTAATATAAAAATATATTTATTTAGCTAAAAATCAAATACTAACAGGAAAAATATTAATATGGCTGATTATTCAACTTATGATAAATATGAACTTTTAAAAATTATTACCAGACTAGAAAAAGAATTAAAAACAAAAAAATATGGTCTTGTTTGGGATAGTGAAAAAGAACCTGAACAAGTTGTTCTTGATTGTGAAAATAATTTACCTATTTTAAAAAGAATAAAAACTAAAGAGATTAAAACAAATGATAATGACGATAATATTTTAATTGAAGGTGATAATTATCATGCATTAACTGTATTAAACTATACACACAAAGAAAAAATTGATGTAATTTATATAGATCCTCCATACAATACTGGTCAAAAAGATTTTATATATAATGATAGATATATTGATAGTGAGCATAGTTATAAACACAGTAAATGGCTTAGTTTTATGGAAAAAAGATTAAATCTTGCAAAAAATCTATTAACTAAAGATGGTGTAATATTTGCAAGTATTGATGACAATGAATATCCAAGATTGATAATGCTTTTTGAAAAATTATTTGGTGAAAAGAATGTAAAAACAATAGTAGTGAAAATGAGTGAATCTAGTGGTTTAAAAATGGGAGCCGTTTTAAAAAATGGTACAATCCCAAAAWWAAAAGAATATATTGTAATTGCTAAACTAGGTGGAATTAAAGATATTTATTTAGAAAAAATTCCAAAAGAAGCTTGGGATAGTGAATATAATATCTTTTTAGAAAACTTTACAAAAGAAGATAAAGAACTTATTGATAAAATATCTCAAAAAGAAAATATTATCGATAAAGATATTAAGACAGTAGATACAATTTCTCAAAACATATTAATGGTTAGTGTTAGTAAAAAAATAAAAGATTTAAAAATAACTGCAAAAGATAAAGAACGATGGTTATTTAAAAATGCTTATAGAATATGCCAATGTGTTTCATCGGCAAGTGTATTAAAACTTGCTAATGAAAAAAAANGAATATGATAGTAATGATTTATTTTTTGTTAAGTCATCAACTGGATTACTTTATTTTGCAAGAGCAACATTTTCAGAAGATTCAAAAAAACCAAGAGTACAAATGATTTTYGCAGAAGACAACCTTACTCAACACCCTGGGGATTTTTGGTCAGATATAAAAACAACTGGACTTGATAATGAGGGTAATGTAGATTTTAAAAATGGTAAAAAACCAATTAAATTAATTGAAAGACTTATAAAGTCAATCAAAAAAGACAAAATGACGGTATTGGACTTTTTTGCAGGTAGTGGTACAACAGGTGAAGTTGTATTAAAATTACAAGAAGATAGAGATATAAATTTTATTTTATGTACAACAAATGATGATAAAGAAGCAATTTGTAGCAATGCAACTTACCCAAGATTAAAATATGCCATAGACAATTATGGTGGAAATCTCCAATACTTTAAAACTGATTTTGTAAAAAAAACAAAAAATCGTGATCAAGTTAAAATTAATTTAACCAAAAAATGTACTGAAATGTTATGTGTAAAAGAAAATATTTTTAATATTACAAAMGAAGAAAAAGATTATAAAATATTTTCTTCTAATAAAAATGATAAGTTTTTATGTATTTACTACAATTTTATAGAAGATAGTATTTATGATTTTATTAAAGATATAAAAACTTTAGATGGAAAGAAAATAGTTTATATATTTTCAATAGATAATGAAGCAAATAAAACTCTTTTTTCTGGTATCAATAATTTAAAAGTAGAAGCTATTCCTCAAAATATATTAAATATTTACAAGCAGTTGGTAAAAATGAATATACCATTAAAAACAAATATAATATTTACAGATTATAACAAAGCAAAAACTAAAATATTTATTGATAAAGATAAAGATATTGGAGCAATAGTTTTAAGAGTTGTTTTAGAAAAAATAATACAAAAAATTTCTCAAAACAATAGTATAAATATCCTTAATACAAAAGGCAAAGAAGARAAAGCTACTGTATTGAATGACAAGCTATATAATCAAAATATAATCACACAAATAGTTTGGGAAGAAAATAAAACATTTTTAACAATTGGAAATGATGCTGCACATGGTGATTATGATGATTACGAGTTAAAACAAGTAGAAAAATTTTATAGACATATTCAGATATTACTGAATAGTTATAATATATAAGGCAATCAAATGAGTACAAAAATATTAAAACAATATCAATCAAATGCAGTAGATGAACTACTATTAAAAACTAACTTACTTTTAAATAAAAACTTAGATAAAAAAACTATTGTATTTCAATCTCCTACGGGTAGTGGCAAAACATTGATGCTAACTGAATATATAGAGCAAATGATAAAAGAGAATGAAAATGAAGATTTATGTTTTTTGTGGATGAGTATAGGCAAAGGTGAACTTCATAAACAAAGTTATAACTCTTTAAAAAAAGAATTCCAAGGTTTTCCTAGTATTTATTTACTTGAAGAAGAATTCTTTGGTTCAAGAGAAACTATAGAACAAAATGAAGTAGTTGTAGTGAATTGGGAAAAGTTAAGAGCAAAAGATAATAAAACTAATGAGTGGAAAAATACCTTAATGAAAGATAAGGAAACTACTAATTTTAAAGAACTTCTTAGAAATACAAAAGAAGAAAATAGAAAAATTATAATGATAATTGATGAAAGTCATTCTAATTCAGCAAGTGAAAGAGCAATTGAGCTACGAAATATTATCAATGCTGATATTACAATAGAGATGAGTGCTACACCTGTTTTAGATGGTAGTGAATACAATGAAAAAGTAACAGTAAATTCTAATGAAGTTATTGATGAAGGTATGATAAAAAAAGAGATAATAATCAATCAAGATATTGACAAAATTGATGATGATGAAATCACATCACAAGAACTTGTAATGCAAGTTGCATTTGAAAAAAGAGAAGAGTTACGACAGCTTTATAAAAAATATGATATAAACATAAATCCATTAGTTTTAATTCAATTACCATCTAGTGATGCAGGTGATGATAAAAGAGATTTTTGTGAAAGTTTTTTGGCTCAAAAAGGTATGGATTATAACAATAAGCAAGTAGCACTTTGGCTTAGTGATAAAAAAATAAATAATGAAAGTGATTTAATTATACCAAATGATAGTGAAGTAAATTTTTTAATTTTTAAAATGGCTATTGATACAGGGTGGGATTGTCCTAGAGCTTCTATTTTAGTTCGTTTCAGAGAAACTAAAAGTGAAACTTTTGAAATACAAACAATAGGTAGGATTCTTAGAATGCCAGAAGCGGAGCATTATGAAGATGACAATTTAAATAAAGGTTATATATATACAAACATCAAAAGCCTTGAAGTGAAAAAAGAAATTTATAATCCAAATATTATAAAATCTGAAACTGTAAAAAGAAAAGAGATTTATAAACCATTAAATTTAAAATCATATTATAGAAATAGAGTTGATTTTGGTGATATTACAATTAGTTTTTATAAAGTTTTGGATGAAGTATTTTGTAAAGAATTTGAATTAAAAATAAATGAATTTGAATTATTAAATGAAAATCTAAAAAAAGTAGCAAAAATTATAAATATTGAAGATTTAGATAGTCAAGATGAAATAATTTTAAATAAACCTCTTGATGTAAAAGAATTTGATAAATTACCTGAACATATTATTACAGGTCAAGAAGCAGATTTATTTTCAGAATCTACACTAATGAAAGCTAATTTATCACAAGAAGATTTATTTCATGCTTTTGAATTATTAATTAGAAATAACCTTAATGGTTTTGCATATAAAAGATCTATATCTACAGTTAAAGAAGCATTATATAGATGGTTTAAAAGATATTTAAATATTAATCTTACAGGAAATGGTATTGTGTATATTCAAAATATAGTATTAAATAACGTAGATACTTTTAATATATTATTTGATAAAGCAATTAGTACCTATAAACCAATCAAAGATGAAGAAATCAATAAAAAAATTGAGGAAGTTGAAGAGTGGAATGAATCATGGGAAATATCAGAGAGTAGAAATTTAAATCCATATACATATACACAAGAGTATGAAAGAAAAGATAATAATAAAAAAGAATATTTTGATAGTTTTAAATTAAATTTAATAACTCCATGTAGATTAAATATTGATAGTGATATTGAAATAGACTTTATTAAATATTTAGATAATAAATCTGATATAGTTGAATGGTGGTGGCAAAATGGTAGTGAACATATGTCATTAAATTTTGGAATAAAATATAATAAAAAATCTACATTTCAACCAGGTTTCATTGTATCATTTAAAGATGGTAGAATTGGTATTTTTGATACTAAAGCAAGTGGATTTAATGAATATGATAATAAATTCAAAAGCGATTCTTTACAACAATATATTAAAGAAGAAAATAAAAATATATTCGGAGGATTGGTTATAAAAGAAGGACAACATTTTAAAATCAATATAAAAGAAAATTATATGTCTTATAAAGAAAATCAAAAAGAATGGGTGTACTTTGAGGATTTAATAAAGTAGCTATTTTGAAGTTACATATCGAACATACAACAAAACCTCATATAATAACAAATAGCAATTGAGCTATCATAAACCTAGAGAGTAAGTACAAATAACATATCGGACAAAACCTAAAACAGTTA
>NVUO01000043.1 GCA_002733155.1 Sulfurimonas sp. | reverse complement strand
AAATTAGCTGATTTATGTTTTGTCCGACATGTTATATGTTCAAAACTCTCTAGGTTTATGATAGCTTAATTGCTAATTGTTAGTATATGATGTTTTGTTGTGTATTTTATGTCACTAACACTTAATCCCGAAAGCCTTCTAAAAATGCTTTTAACTTTACTAGTTCTGTACAATCTTTATCAAAATTATAAATTGATTTATTTTTTAATGAAACTTCATTATTACATTTTTCTCCAGCTTGTTTTTGTTCTTTTTTTGTACAACAATCATATCTTTGATATATTTGTATCCATAACTTGTCAAAATCTTTTTTATTTAGTTTTTTATCTTCTAAACAATCTTGCCATGATTCTAGGCAATCAGCAATAGGGGATTCAGTAGATTTTATTTCTTTTAAGAGTGTTTCCAATTCTCCATTACCATCAATATTCATTATAAATATTTTCAAATCTAGTTCATTACTTTGAAATACACCATCTTTAATATCATTAATTTCTTTCGTTCGAGCATCTATCCCAACCTTATCAGCATCAAAAATAATTCCAACTTGATTTATTTCATCACCTTTGAAAATTCTTGATTTTAATTCTTCAAGTTTGTTTTTTNAATTTCCCCCTTCCACCCATACAATTATATTCATCTATTGTACATATTGGATTTCCAACTTCAATATTAATATCTATATGTGCGATAAGTGCTTCTACAAAAAATTTATCATTTTCACTTTCTACTATTAATATATTACTCACCTCTATATCTCCCATGATGAGTTAGTTCATAGTCTAATTGCTCATTATCTAGGTTTCTCATAAATGTTTTTTTAGTATTTTTATTTTTTCCCATTTCAAAATAGACAGTATCTGAATCATTTAATTTAAGTGATACTCTATTGTAAGATTCTATACACTCTTTAGAATGTGTTGTAGCAAAAACTTGTATATTTCTCTCTTTTGATAATTTTAAAATAATTTCCCAAAAATCATCAAATAAACTATAATGGATTCCATTTTCTATTTCATCAATAAATAATGTCCTATTTTCTAAAATAAACATAGAAAAAATAATATTAATAAATGTTTTAATACCTTGACCTGTTTCGGACAACTTTATCCAACTATCTATCATTAGGTATGGTTCATCATTAATAGTGTCAATTTTAGAAATATCAAACATTTTATTCAAATATTCATTTAATAGATCTAATTTATTATCTAATTTTAACTTACTAATCGCCATATTGTACATTTCATTAAAGTCCGAAAAAGCTGATATATAACTTAATGTAAATGACATAAAAGAGTATTGTATATTTTGATCTAATGTATTAAAAAGTGTTGAGTAATCTATTTTCTTTAGTGGCTTACCTATGATTTTTAGATTATATAATTCATCAATAAGTTTAATATAAATATCTTCATTATTGCACTTCATAGATAAGTTTTGATTTTCAACAATTAATTTTTGAATATCTTCTTGTCTTTGTGTTCCCGCAAGAATATTATTAATTAAATTTCTATGTGTTTTAATTTCTCGTAATCTATGATAAATATCACCATGGGATTCTGCACTACAAATTAAACAAGCTTCCATAAATGAAGTTTTACCAACATTATTTTTACCACCAATTAAATTAACCCTTTTAAAGCCATCAGCTTTAAAATTGTTGAAACATTTATACTTCATAATTTCAATATCATTTATAAAATTATTCATAAATAGCCTCCAAAATAGGTTCAGTCTCTTTTTTATATTCTATAAAAATATCTAAAACTGTATCTTTTTCTTTATCATATCCATGTATTTGAAATAACATATTAGCAAATAATAAATATGTTTTTGTCACTTCAATAATAATTTCTAAAATTTCACTTTCTTTATAGCTTGGTGTTAATTCTGAATTTGTCCATCTTCTAGAAAGCTGGTAGCTTCCTGAGTGTGTATAATCACTCATAGTACCCCAMGYWYYWMMYTTTMARTCNNTKYAAAAAAATCATTACCTGTATAATAATCATCAAGTCGTTCAATCTTATGTCCCATACCTCCATTACTCATAAAATTAAAATTATTATTTCTGATTTTCTCTAATTGTTCTGGTGTAGCATAAGCATTTACCCATAAAGCTCTGAAAAATGTTTCATATATAGTTCTTACAAGTGCAAAAGTTGAACCATTTAAATCTTTTGAAATAAGTAAATGTAAAGATTGCATATGTTCAACATCTATATCAAAATATGCTAAAAATAAAGTTTGCTTTTCCGTGTTTCCAAATGGCTTACCATTATTCACTAAATCAGAAATTCGATTTGCTATTTCTCCAAGTTTATTTAATTGACTTCTTACTTCGTTAGTCATTTTGTTTTTTATCCCAATAGTTTGATTTTTTTAAATCTTTCTTTATTCCTTCCCCATATTTATACATAAGAACTAACCACTTCATTGCTTCCTTATCTCCATCTCTCGCTTTTTCAATATAAATATCAAATGCTTGTTTAAACCATTTTTGTGCATTTTTAGATTCCTTTTTTCTTTCATAGACAAGTGCTAAGTTTCTCATAGCACCTTCATACTTTTCTTTTTCAATATATTCAAGATAATATTTAATTGCCTTGTCGTAATTTTTAATAGTACTGTATGAATATGCTAATCTGAATTTAGAACTACCATCTCCTCTTTCGACTGCATTTTGATACCATTTTATAGCAGTTTCATAATCTTTTTCCTCAAAACTTTTATCAGCTATTTCTACAGCTTTATTTTGTAAATTATATGGAGATGATATTTCATGTATATGTGAATTATATGAAAATAACAGTATGACTACTATAGCTATTGGAATTATAAATATATAACCAGTGGATGTGTCATTATCATTTTTAAAAGTTTTTTTAACTCTTTTTGAGAAAATAAAATATAAGAGTAATATAATAACCCAGAACAAAGAAAATAGTAATAATATTTCTTCTTTGGCTATTCCTTGATCTGGAAAAGTTTTTAAAGATAAATATATAGAAAGAGGAACTATAATAAACTTTGCAATAAAATAAGTAATTGCTAGTTTTTTAGTTAAATAATTTTTTGTAAAAAAAGATAATGCGAATAACAATACGAAAAATACTGCAAATGCATGAAGATAAAATAATTTATCAATATTACTTGCTATCTCTAAATCATTATTTAAATAAACTAATGTAAGGTATTCAGCAAAATCATTGTTAAAAAATTCACTAGTAGCTTTTATATTGTTTATTACCCCTAATATTAAAAAGATAGCAAATAAAATTAGCCAACCACCAATTTTATTATATTTATTTTCTTCTTTTTGGATTTCTTCTTCTTTTTTAATTTCAAATTGTTGATGTTGCTCTTTAAATCCATTTTTGATAGTATCAAAAAGTTTTTCTTTGGACATTTCGTTGTATATAATTCTTACAGCATCAAATTCATCTTTAATGGACTGAACTCTAAATTGCATATACATAGACTTTGCTTTATCATTATTTCCTTCTGAATGAGCAATGGCTTTTGCCCATAAACCTTTTATAGGTTCAGTTTTTTCCATCTCTTCCATAACATATTCAAAAAGTATTTCATCTTCTGCTCTTTCTGTAATTTCTTTTTTCTTGAAATAATCTATCATTTATTTATTCCTAAATCATATTTTATAAATAGTTGTTTTTCATTCTAGCTAATTTTCACTTTGAAACTGATACACAACGGGGGCGCGGGTGAGTGGCGACCGAATTTGAAAATGTAATTTTCCAATTTGGTTGTACGCTCCTCCCGCTTGTCATCTGGCGCTGAGCGACAGATGACCAGTGGGTGTTCAACCCGCGCCCCCGTTAAAACCCACTTAATTTCTTAATTATAACTAATTATTTTCAATCTAATTTACATTTTAAGCAACTAGCTCTATATTTGTACTTTTTTCTTGCTTATTTCCACAAGCTTTATTATAAAATTCAGCATTATATATAGTGTTGTTTTTATAAAGTGAGTGAGCTATTACTATTAGTTTACGCATTACAGCTATTTGTGCAACTGTCGAGTGTTTACCATTTTCTTTAAGTCTAGTATAAAATTCTTTCATTTCATCATTGTACTTTATAGAGACCATTGTAGCCATAAAAAGCACTCCTCTGTAAAGCCTTGAACCAGACTTAGATATTCTAGGTTTTGATTTTACAGATGTTCCAGAGTCTTTTATTACTGGGTCTAATCCTGTTAAGGAAGTTATCTGTTTTTGATTGGCTTTAGGATATCTAATAAAGAGATGAATTAATACAATTCCTGCTATCTCTCCAATCCCTGGAATAGTTTTAATATTTGAATATGCTTGTGAAATATCATCATCTTCATTGATGATATATTTTATTTTATTGAGTATCTCAGCCTCTTTTTCTTTCATCTGTTTGTGTCTCTTGATGAGATCTTTAAGAGCATATGCATTGCCATCTTTTGCTTTAAGTGCTTCATGATGATTATTAATAGCTACTCGTTGCTTTAAAGTGAACATATAGYAGCTCATAAGTTCTTTTATAGTTTCTGCAGTTGCATTTACTATAGGAACTTTTATCTCATCCTTTCTAGCAATGGTAATAGCACGAGAAAGCATCGCAGCATCTATTCTGTCACTTTTACTTCTATGTCCTAAAGCTTTAGCAAAATTACTTGATTGTTTTGGATTTATTATAAATGCTTTGATGTTTTTTATGCTACAAAATTTTGTAATTGTAGCTGAATAACTACCTGTTGGTTCGTAAACGAACACTAGNTTATCAAGGTCTTTTTTATAGAGTTTCTTTAGTTTTGCATAAAAAGATTTTAGTGCTTTTAAATTATTCTCAATCTCTAAATCTAGAGAATTGAGAGGGACATGAACTGATATACTTGCTTTACTTACATCTAATCCGATAGAATGCATAAGAGAACCTCACTTTTTTAAAATTGAGAGTTCGTTAGGATAAGAGTGAAATAATCTCTTATCTGATAAAAATAACCCTGTTATACATAATCTCGTCTCATGATATACAATCTAGCTTTCACCGATTCAGTCGCCACTCAAATTTTTAGTATAACTATCTGACTTGGAGTGAAACTAACTAATCTTAAAATTTAAGAAAATTAACTGTTTTAGGTTTTGTCCGATATGTTATTTGTACTTACTCTCTAGGTTTATGATAGCTCAATTGCTATTTGTTATTATATGAGGTTTTGTTATGATTTTAAATAATGCTATTAAAGTGCTACTAAGTGTAACAGAGTATAATTCTGCAACAAATTACTAAAAGTTACACAATTGGTTGCTTATACTGATTTAATTGGTATAAAGTTTACTATTTGTAAAGATATGTTACTATTTTTACACTTTAAAGGAGAAAATATGTATATGGAATTAGGTGACGAATAGCTTAACCGGTTTTGCTAGACTCTTTTGAAGATAAATTTTCTTTATCTTCATTTATCCACTTTTCTGCAAGTTCTTCCATCTCTATAAATAATTTTTTACTATCACTATGTTTAGGTGTTCGTAGGTGTACGATATATTCTCTAAATACTCTGTTCGCTTTTATCAAAGCTCCTCTTATGGAATCTTTTATCACTTTTTCTGAAAATATTTTATTTTTTATTCCAACTGCAAAATATTCATAATGGTTAAGTATTGCAAAAATATGATGTTTTATTTCTTTTCCTTTTTCTGTCAAAGGAGGATGCTTCTCGTGGTCTTTTTCATTGCAAAGTGTCGTATGGATTTCTTCTAATGAATAGGCACCTTTTTGTTCTCGATAGTTAATACTTTCATTGAGTTCTCTAATCGACTCATTGAGATGATATCTATTTGACATTAATTCTGTAATAGCGAGTTGTCTTCGATTCCATTCATGATTTGCTCTTAGTTGTTTCTTATTTATAAGAATACTGACTACAACTRCCAAAATCGAAATAATAGAAGCAAAAACACTTAAACCTATATACCAATTTAATCTATTTGTCGCTATTTCTATTGCTTGTGTTGTTGTGTTACAATCTAACATTTTATTAACCTTAATTTAAATCTGTATAATTTTATAATTATAACATTTTAAATAGTATATATTTTGTATTGAATAAAACTTTATCATAACGACTGACTTTAGCCAATAAATGACCGCAAGGGCATTTATTGGTTACAAAGAGACTGTGAAATAACTAAACCCCAAACAGTCTCATAAATTACAAAAATCATAACATAAACATTCTATATTAACCATCTTTAAACTCATAAAATAGTA
>NVUO01000026.1 GCA_002733155.1 Sulfurimonas sp. | reverse complement strand
CAATAAATAGATTCCAGGTCAAGCCTGGAATGACGATGGGTCAGTCATTCTAAACTTGATTTAGAATCTAATAGCTAATTGTTCAGAGAGTTCAATTAATAGTTTTTTATTTAATTTTTCAAAACTTCAAGATAAAATCGGAGCGAAGCTTTTAAAAAAAATATTATATGATTTAAAGGAAATAGATGATTTTTCTCTTCCTATGATAGATGTTTTAAACATTTTAGAAAAATTAGAAATTATTAAAAGAAATTTATATAAATATTAAGAAAATAATTAAATGAGCTTAAGTAAAAAAAAGTGTGACAGAATTTAAATGTTTAGTATTTTACCTTAGCTAGATACAGCCCATTGCACTTTGCTGGTTTTATTTTATGATTCTTTTTACACTCTAGTTGTTCTAAAATTTCATTTGAACCTAATTTTAAAAGTGCGCCAACCATTAAGCGTATTTGACTTCGTAAGTATCCATTAGCCTCAAAGTTTAGGATTATATAACTTTTATGTTTATAAGCAAATGCCTTATAAATAATTCTTTTAGTAGTTTTGATATCACTTCCAGTTTTCATAAAAAAGTTAAAGTCAAATTCACCTACAAAAAGTTTTATATTATTTTGTATTTTTTTATAGTCTAATCCAGAGTAAAAACTTACAAAATCATTCTCAAATGGATTAGATTTAGAATTTTTGATTATATACCTATATACCCTTTTTTTAGCACTGTATCTTGCGTGAAAATCTTCATTTACTTTTTTGATATCCTTAATCTGTATACTCGTTGGTAACATCTCATTTAAAACTCTTTTTAGTTTTATAATATCATTCCAAAAGGGAGGTAAATCTAAATGACAAACCTGACCAGTAGCATGAACGCCCTTGTCAGTTCTTCCAGATGCTATAGGTATAGTGTCTATATTTATCTGCTTTAATACATGTATTAGTTGTCCAAGTATAGTGTTTTTAGAGCTTTTTTGAGTTTGAGAACCTAGGTAATGTGTCCCATTGTATATTATTGTTAAACTACATCTCATAGTGTACTTCTAAAATTTTGCAACTATAGTTTTTCTATAAATAATATATGTAATTATAAGCCATGATATACTTAAAACTGGGATAGTATAATAAGATAATATACCCTGAAGTCCAAGGGTTAAAGAATCATAAACTATGATACCTAAAAATAGGTATAAATAAACCTTACCTTTTTGCTCTCTAACATGTACAATACCAATACTAGCTACTAAAAATAAACTTATTATTGGAAATATACTAAATAAAATATTTGAGATTAGTTTTTTGTGTTTGCTTTCATTTTTCCAGTACTGGAATGCTGTTTTATACTTAGTTAATTTAGTCTGCATAGTATCGTTAATATACATAGTTTCAAAATTAATTTGAGTGAACTTTTCTTTTGAATAACTATAACCCTCACCCTTACTTAATTTAAGCCTTAAAATTCCATTATCATTAATGATTTCTGCTTTTTTTGCGTCTATTAATACTTCTTCTTTTTGTTTTTTATTAAATAAAATAACATCAGCATATGTACCATCTGGGTTGTTTTTACCAATATATAATAACCATTCTCCAAAACTATGCCCAAACTCAGAAGCTGAGAGGTTAAACTTAGCCTCACTAGTTTTATATGATATAAAATTTTTAGATAAAACCTTAGCATGAGGAAATAATATAAAAAAGTCAAATATAAGAATTATAGATAACAATATTGCAGGTTTTAAAAAGGCTTTTATTATAAATTTCGGTTTAATTCCAAGTGCAAAAAGTACAACTATTTCATTATCATGTGAAAGTCTAAATAAGGTCAAGGTAGCTGCGATAAAAAATGATAATGGAAATATATAAAATAAAACCTCGGGCAATATAAAAAAGTATAACTTTGCCATCTCCCATACACTAAGTTGTATCACTGCTGTATAAGTAGCTAGTTTTACTAAAAACACAGCTGAAGCTATTGCAAATAGTGGTAAAAATATTGATAAAAATAGTACTGAAAGAGAATCTTTTATATATTTTTCTAGTTCGTTCATTAAATCTCTTTCTTTAGTAATTTATTTTTATATAGTTTAAAACATGGCTATCAAATATATATACTATAAATGTAGCTAGGGCTAAAAATGGAACAAAAGGAACTCTTTGTTCCTCCTGTGATTTATTTCTAAGAACTAACATAACAGGAAGAGCTAATACAGCTGAAATAAATATAGCTACTAAGGCTAAAGGTGTACCAAGTAAGGCACCCATAGTCGCAGCTACCATTATATCTCCTTCACCCATAGCCTCTACCATATAATATATTTGATAGTTTTTTGTCCATGGTGTTATAGTCTTATTTGCTTGTCTTTGAACTGAGGAAGTTAATATATAGGATAAAGAAAACCTAAGTAAAGTAAATCCACCAGCAAATAGAAGGGCATTTTGTAGATTAATAAATAAAGCTTGGAGATTCCATGCTCCAAATATTGCAAATACAATAGCTAAAAGGTTTAAGCTATCTGGAATCATTTTATACTTAAAGTCTATCATTGAAAGTGCTAGAAGCATTAAAAAACTTAAAAAGATACTTAAAAGTGAAAAACTCAAAGTATATTTACTAGCTAAACTTAAAAAAATTAGACCAGAGATAATTTCTATAATTGGATATTGTATAGAGATTTTTGTTTTACAAAAGGAACATTTTCCTCTTAAAAACATCCATGATATTATAGGGATATTATGCCAAACTTTTAGTGGCATTTGACATGATGTACAATGAGAACAGCCAAAAACAATACTTTCATTCTTTGGTATCCTTAAAATAACTACATTTAAAAATGAACCAATAAGGGTACCAAAAATAAAATAGATTAAATACTCCATTATTTAAGTCCCCCAAATCTTCTTTCTATCTTCGTAAAGTCTTTAATTATTTTTTCCAAATCAGCCCTCTTAAAGTCAGGCCATAAAGTATCTAAAAAAAACAACTCAGCATAAGCAGCCTGCCAAAGTAAAAAGTTTGAAAGCCTATGGTCACCGCCTGTACGAATAAGCAAATCAACATTATGTTTACAATCAAGGCTATTACTTATCATAACTTCTGTAATATCCTCGTCAGAGTCTTTTAACTTATTTACAGCCCGTAGAATTTCATTATGAGATCCATAATTTAAGGCTAGGGACTGTACTAATCCATCACAATTTTTAGTCTTTTGTTCAACATTACGAATAGTTTTTTGTAATGAAGAAGAGAAAGCTCTTATATCACCAATAGATTCAAATCTAACATTATTTTTTAGATAAACTTCAAGCTCATTTTTAAGATATTTATCTAAAAGTTTCATTAAAAATTCCACTTCTAAGCGTGGTCTTTTCCAGTTTTCAGTAGAAAAAGCATAAAGAGTTAAACGTTCAACATCTACAAGAGTTGAACAATATGTTGTAATATCTTTTACAACCCTTGCTCCAGCCTCATGACCCTTAACTCTTTTTTGACCTTTAAGTTCGGCCCAACGACCATTCCCATCCATAATAATAGCTATATGTTTAACTCTATTCATAATTATCCATTACTTATTGTAGCGTTTTTTTATTTTAAAAATAATCATAAACTTTGAGCGTAATTTAGAATCTCAAAAGATACACTTAACTTATCTGAATCTTTAGTTTTGTAAACGTCTTTTTTAGTTATAAATTCAATTAGATTATTGTCTGAGCCAAAGCTAGATGAGTCTTTTAAAATATTTAGACATACTGCATCTACATTTTTAGCATCAAGCATATTTGTAGCATGTCTTACAGCATTTACTGTATCCATTTCAGCTTTAAAACCAATAGTATAAATATCTGTTTTATCTATAGATTCTAAGATATCAATATTTTGTTTTAGTTTTAAGTCCCATTGTGAACCAATCATATCTTTTTTAAGTTTTCCATCTTGTGGAAAGGCTGGTATATAGTCACTTACAGCTGCAGCCATAAATAAGTAAGGTTTCTTTTGTATTAAGCGTATCTGTTCATCTTTCATAAGTGATGCTTTAGATAATTTACCTTTTTTTGCAATACGTATAGAATCTGTTACATACTCTAACATCTCATCTGAATCTTCTACATCAATAGTGTACAAATCTTCTGGTAAATTATCTTCAAATTTTGTAGAAATAAGGTTCACATCAGCACCCTTACAATAAAGTGCAATAGCTAAAGATGATGCCATCTTACCACTAGAATAGTTTGATATATATCTTACATCATCTATCTTTTCTATAGTACCACCACCAGTAACTATTACACGTCTATCAGTCCAAAACTCATCTTTAAGTAATTCTTTAGCACATTTCCAAAAAATATCTAGTGGTTCAGCCATAGCCCCATCACCAGTAGTCTTACAAGCTAGTTCTTTAACCTGTGTATCTATAATTTCATAATTTGCAATTGCAAGCATTTTTAAATTTGCTTTTGTAATAGGGTGTTCTAACATATTTGTATTTGCTGATGGTGCTAAGATTTTTTTCTTTGGATATGCGAGGGCACATTGAAGTAAAATATTGTCAGCTATGGCATTTGCAAGTTTTGCAATAGTATTTGCTGTAGCTGGGGCTATAATAAATAAGTCAGCCCATTGAGTAACTTTAATATGATTAAAATCATTTACCCAACTCTCATTTGTATCATCAAGCACTTGATTTGAAGTTAAGGTCTCAAAGGTAAGTGGAGTTATGAATTTTTTTGCAGATGCACTCATGACTACCCTTACAGTGGCTCCAGCCTTTGTTAGCATTCTTAGTAACTCAAGTGATTTGTAAATAGCTATTGAACCACTTATACCTAAGAGTATTTTTTTATTAATTAGAAGGTTGTCTGGTATAAACATATAGTAGGTCCTTATATTTTTTCGTGATTATAACATAAGGACTTTGTAAGAAGATTATTTAGAAAGTGTAACAGAATTTGGTTTGAAATCTATAATACTATTTGATTTGCGAGATATATGTCTAAGTGTTTGCTTAGCGATGAAAACCTGAGCAGTAGATAATACTATATGAGTTTTAAGATTTATAATTCTAGCATTAATAACTGTGCCATCTTTATACTCAGTATATGTACCAGTTAAAGCGTAATTAATATTAAGAGTTTTTCTAAGTTTTTCTACATCACGAGAAAAAAGAAAGTCACCTGCTTTATCAATTTTAATGCTTTCCATCATCTTAAAGTCAATAACTTTAAAACCACGAACTTGCATCTCATGTATAAGGTTCTCACTTAATATATTACTTAATCTTGTAGTAGCTTTAAAGTTCTCAAGACATACAAATGAAGTGATTGCAATTACTGGCTGAGAAATATCAGTAAAGTTTTTATTTAAAGTAAGCTGGTCAGAAAGTGCACTCACTAGCTGGTTTATTTTTCCTGCATCATTATACGATGATTGTATATAACGGTACCAATTTTGTGCCGATAAACTACTAACTATACTTAAACAAACTAATAATGTTAATAATATTTTTTTCATTAGATATCCCCTCTACAACTTGTTGGTATACGTATAGATACTGGAAAAGAACAATCACTTGAGCATGATGATTTGTAAATTATAGTTTTTACAAGTTCTGAACAACGCTCCACGCTTTGTGAATCTTTACATGATTTACATGTATCAGCTATTACATCCATGACAGCCGTATCTGTAACTTTACTCGGTTTAACTTTACTTGCTTGAATTATATACGCTTCTTGTACATTTTTAGTCTCAACAGGTTCAAGATAGTCTAAGCTGTGACATACACATCCTGAAAATAAAATCATTGTTGAAGCTAAAAGTATAGTTACACTCTTTTTCATTACATTCCTTTGTATTTAAAATAAGTAAGTTTAAAATCGGAGTATTTTAACAAAACTTTAGTTAAATTTAGAAAAATTACATTTTTTTAGTATAATTATGTTTATTTACATTACTTATAGTATCTTTCTTCGCTTTTTTATGACGTACCTTAGTTTTTTTAGGACTATTATTTAAAGGGGCTTTTGTAACTTGAAAACCTGTAATTTTCTCTTCTGGTATCTCAAGTTTCATCATAAACTCTATACTAGCTAAGGTCTTTTCTTCTTGTGGACTTACAAAAGATATAGCTTCACCAATCTCATCTACATTTAAAAGACGTACAAAATAATCAGCTGCTAATAATGGTAAGTCATAGTTTATAATAATTTGTATATTACTAAGTTCTAATGATTTTAAAATCATATCAGTTGTGATAAGTATATTTAATGTTTTTGAGCTAAAATCTTCAGCTGCATTTTTGATTTGCTCTGCTCTATGGTTACCATGAACAGCTAAGGCATTAATATCTAATGAGTTAAGATATTTACTAAGTTCATTTGCTCCAATTTTATTTTTACTAAGTATTATAATTTGTTTTGATTGTATATTTTTTATTAAAAGTCCAAGCATAGTAGCTTTGTCATGTTGCTGTACATAATATAGAGATTGTTTAGTACGTGCACCTACGCTTACATTGTCAAAGTATTTTTTTTTACTTGTATTACTCATAAAGTTTATTCCTTAAATATTTGCGCAAATTATATCTGAGTCTAGATGAAAAGTAGGACATTTTTTTAAGTATCTCTGTGTTAGTATAAAAAATGAACTTAAAATACATCTTATCTATATTAGTATTTATAATAATTATACCTCTTTATAGTACAAATATAAAATACGAAAACAGTGCAGTTGTATTTATGTACCATAGATTTGGTGAATCTAGCTATCCATCTACAAATATAACTATAAAACAGTTTAAATACCAGATGAATTATCTAAAAGAAAATAATTACATTGTATGGCCATTATCAAAAATAATAAATTATATTTTAGATAAAAAAGAACTTCCAAAAAAAATAGTAGCATTAACTATAGATGATGCATATATAAGTACATTTACAAAGGCATATCCAATATTAAAAGCTTATGATTATCCATTTACAGTATTTATAAATACAAATTCTGTAAATAAAAAATCAAAATATTATATGTCTTGGCAAAATATGAGGCAAATGAAAAAAAATAAAGCTGAATTTGCAAACCACTCTTTGAGTCATGATTATCTTATTTTAAAAGATAATGAGACTAAAGATATTTGGCACAAAAGAGTTGTAAATGAGATAAATTTTGCACAAAAAGATTTGCACAAAGAGTTAGGTATAAATACAAATGAGTTGCCACGTCTTTTTTCATATCCATTTGGAGAATATGATAAAAACTTATTAAAATCACTCAAAGAACTTGGATATTTTGGTGTAACTCAGACCTCAGGGCCAATAAATTCTACTAGTGATTTAATGCTTATAAAAAGATACTCAATGGCAGAACTTTTTGCAAATTCTAAGGGTTTTATTACTAAGTTAAATAGCTTAGTTATGCCTATTAAATCTGTTAATCCAGTTGGGGCTATTTTAAAAGATAAAAACCCACCAAAACTCCGTATACGTTTAAAAGAGGAATTAAATAATTTAAGATGTTATATATCAAGTGGAAAACTTATAAAAATAAAGTGGATTTCAGAAAAAGATTTAGAGATAGTAGCAAATACAAAACTAAAATCACCTAGGGAGAGGTATACCTGTACAGCATTAGCTGATAATGGAAACTGGTATTGGTATAGCCATTTATGGATAATAAAAAAGAGATAGCAAATCAAGTTTGCTATGACGAGGTTGTGTTATTTTGAACCAAGTCCGTCATTTTGAACCTCCAATTAGTCATTCTGAACTTGATTCAGAATCTAACTAGTCATGAGGAGATTGTGTCATTTTGAAAGAGATAGCAAATCAAGTTTACTATGACGAGATTGTGTTATTTTGAACCAAGTCCGTCATTTTGAACCTCCAATCCGTCATTTTGAACTTGATTAAGAATCTAACTAGTCTTATATAACAAGCTATTTTTTTCCAAAAAATTTATAATAAAAGTCTTTAATAACTCTAAGTTTAGTCCTACTAATAGCTAAGGAACCTTTTTGGACTTTGCCACTAGTTATTGTAGTTCCAGCAGCTATCATTACATTATCTTGTATTTCTAAAGGTGCTATAAGTTGGCTATCACTTCCCACAAATACATTTTTGCCAATTATAGTTTTGTATTTTTTTATACCATCATAATTACATGTAATTACACCAGCACCTATGTTAGTGCCCTCATCTATTTGAGCATCACCAATATAGCTTAGGTGCCCAGCTTTTACACCCTTAAGTGAGCTTTTTTTAACCTCTACAAAGTTTCCTATATAGGTATTTTCTATATATGATGCTGGACGAAGATGGGCTAGGGGTCCAACATCTGAGTTTTTAACTATAGAATTCTCTATAATACTTCCACTTTTTATATGTGAATTATGTATAAGGCTGTCTCCAGTTATTCTACATCCATTCTCAATTATACATTCACCATCAAAACTTACACTTTCTTCTATGTATATAGTTGATGGTAGTTGCATAGCTACACCCAAAGTCATAAGATGTGATTTTATTTTATCTTGCATAATTACTTCAGCATCAGATAAATCTTTTTTAGAATTTACACCCTTAAACTCTTCTTCATTTACAAGTAATGGAATTATATTTAAATCATCAGCTTTTGCCATAGCTATTACATCTGTAAGGTAAAACTCTTTTTGAGCGTTATCATTATTTAAAAGTGGTATATATTTATCTATAACTTCTTTAGAAAAAGCATAAATCCCAGCATTTACTGTAGTAACTTGCAACTCATTTTCATTAGCATCTTTTTGTTCAACAATTTTTACAACATGTTTGTTATTAATAATCACACGACCATAAGCATCAGGATTTTGTAAATCAAATATAGACATAATTACATCAGCTTTAATATCTAAAAAAGCTTTTAATGATTTTACAGTTATAAGAGGCATATCCCCATTTAAAACTAAAACTTTTTCATTTTTTACAGAGATATTTTTCATAGCTCCACCAGTACCTGGAAAGTTTAAAGTATCTTGAATTACAAAGTTGATATCATCAAAATAAATATCCATTTGTTCACGAACTGTCTCTTTTTGATGAGCTATAACTACACTTATATCATCACTTATCTCTTTGGAAGTTTTTATAATATGATAAAGCATAGGTTTACCACTAATATTATGAAGAACCTTAGTCTTATTTGACTTCATTCTACTGCCTTTTCCGGCAGCTAAAATAACTATACTTACTTTGTCTTTATTCATAAAAATCTCATTTAATTAAATTGAAGTAAATTATATCATTTGGCTCATATATTTGAGATAAAACTAACAAAATGTCTTTTTTAATGTTTTCTGTAATAAATTTTGTGGTATTATAAGCTAATATTTTGTAACAAGGCTTATAAATGGATTTAGGTACGGTCATTGGTATTGTTCTGGTTATGGCACTTTTAATGGGTGCTATGTCAATGGGTGTTGGTATTGGTGCATATATTGATATTCCATCTGTTTTAATCGTTATTGGTGGCTCTATTGGTGCCTTAATGATTTCTTATAAACCAGCGCAAATGAAGTTATTTACAAAAGTTTTTATGATAGCTATTAAACCACCTGAAGAGGATAAGGCTGAGTTGATTAAAAAACTTGTAGAGTTTGCTACAAAAGCAAGAAAAGATGGAATTTTGGCACTTGAAGCTGAGGTCAATAATGAAGAAAATGACTTTTTGAAAAAAGGTTTATCTATGGCTGTTGATGGAAGTGAACCTGATACAATTAGAGATTTATTAGAGATAGATATGGAACAAACAAGCTCTCGTCATAAGGTTTTAGGCTCTATATTTAGTAACTGGGCTGGACTAGCTGGAGCTATGGGTATGGTTGGGACACTTATTGGTCTAGTAGCTATGCTTTTAAATATGGCAGATCCATCAGCTATTGGTCCATCAATGGCTGTAGCCTTACTTACGWCAATGTACGGTGCAATAATTGGTAATGTATTTGGTACACCAATATCTACAATTCTTGGTTTAAGAAATGATGATGAAACTCTTATTAGAGAGATGATACTTTCTGGAATTATGTCTATTCAATCGGGCGATGCACCAAGGGTATTAGAGGCAAAACTATTGGCATACTTAGCTCCATCTGACCGAGTTAGCCAATTTGAATAATGGACTTTTATAATGGCTAAAAAAAAATGTCCAGACTGTGAAACATGTCTCCCCGCTTGGTTAGCAGCCTTTGGGGATTTAATGTCATTACTCCTGTGTTTTTTTGTTTTACTCCTTTCCATGTCTAGTATGGATGCAAAAAAAATCTCTGAAGCTATTGGTTCATTATCAGGCGCAATGAGCGTACTTGAGGGTGGTATAAAAACAGAAGTCTCAAAACAACGTATACAAGAATCTACACCTATAGAATCTCAAGATGAAACTTCAAATACTGTAAATAAAGCTTCACAAGCAATTATTGATGCTAATGAGATGATGGACAAAGGTCATGGTCCTGCAATATCTATAGAAGAAGCTCAAGAAGGATTTGTTATAGAATTACCAGCAGCTTTACTTTTTAAGCCAGGTAGTGCTACTATCGAGAATGAGGATGCCTTATTATTTCTAAAAAGAATAGCTTTAATTATTGAAGAGTTGCCTAATGAGATGAGAGTAAGCGTACAAGGTCATACCGATAATGGACAACCAGGAGCTAAAAGCCCATTTAAAGACAATTGGGAACTTTCATCTGGACGTGCAATATCTGTACTTCAAGAGTTATTACTTGATGGAGTTGATCCTAAGCGTATAAGTGCATCAGGTTTCGCTGAGTTTTCTCCAAAAGCAACAAATGTTACAAAAAGTGGAAGAGAAAAGAATCGTAGAGTTGAGTTACACTTTTTTGGTGCAAAACCAGAACATGAGGCTAAGGCTAAACAATCTATTTTAGATCAGGCAGTTGTTAAGTAATGATTAAAATTTTAATTATTATTTTAGGATTAGTTTCTTTTTTAGGGGCTGAAACTGTTACTATTCCTACTATGAATTTTCAACTTTCAGCTCCAGATACACCAGAACAACTTGTTAGTTCATTAAATGTATTAGTAATATTAACTCTGCTATTTTTAGCACCAAGTATGGTATTGGTAATGACTACTTTTACAAGGTTTGTTATAGTATTTGGCTTTTTAAGACAAGCTCTTGGTACGCAACAGGTACCACCTACACAATTATTAGTTATGCTTGCAATGATTTTAACATTTTTTGTAATGGAGCCAGTTGGAACTAAGGCTTATGAGGCAGGAATTAAACCTTATATTGAAGAAAAAATTGGCTATGTAGAGGCCTTTAATAGGACTACCTTACCATTTAAAAATTTTATGATTAGAAATACTAGAGAAAAGGATTTAGCTCTTTTTTTTAGAATAAGAAAGAT
Source organism: Sulfurimonas sp. (assembly GCA_002733155.1). Lineage (GTDB taxonomy): Bacteria > Campylobacterota > Campylobacteria > Campylobacterales > Sulfurimonadaceae > Sulfurimonas. The sequence continues at coordinate 36,126 of NVUO01000026.1, read as the reverse complement.
GGAAAATCCAGCTACTGTAGCTGATGTACCCTTATCTATTATTGTTCCAGCCTTTGTAATAAGTGAACTAAAAACTGCATTTGAGATAGGGTTTTTACTCTTTTTACCGTTTTTAGTTATTGACATGGTTGTAGCATCTATACTTATGTCTATGGGTATGATGATGCTTCCTCCTGTAATGATATCCTTACCATTTAAGATACTAGTATTTGTATTGATAGATGGATGGAATCTATTGATTGGCAATTTAATTGCTTCTATAAAGTGAGTTAAAATATGGATTGTATGCATTTTGGTGAATGTGGAGCCTGCATAGTTTATGAAGGTGGATACCAAGAACAATTAAAACAAAAATTAGATTTAAATAAACAAAGATTTGAAAATTTTTATAATSGCGAGATATCTGTATATCAATCACCAGATATTCATTACCGTTCCCGCAGTGAGTTTAAAATTTGGCATGATGGTGATGTGATGCGTTATGCAATGAATCATATAAATAAAAAGGATGTATTATTTATTGATGAATGTCCGCAAGTAAATGAATATATATCTACTTTAATGCCAAAACTTCTTCAAAAACTTACAGATAAAAAAATTGGATTTAAACTTTTTGGTGTTGACTTTTTAAGTTCCAGTTCTGGAGAGATAGTAGTATCGCTTTTATATCATCGTAAACTAGATGATGCTTGGAAAGATTTAGCTACACAAGTAGCAAATGAACTTGGTATATATATTATAGGAAGAAGTAAAAAACAAAAAGTTATTATTGGACAGGATTACATAACTGAGAGTTTAACTATAAAAAATGAAGTATATAAATTTAATTATATAGAAAATAGCTTTACACAGCCAAATGCTAAGGTTAACGAGCAGATGATTACTTGGGCATTAGATAAGTTATCTAGTGTAGATGGCGATTTACTTGAATTATATTGTGGTGCTGGAAATTTTACTATACCTTTTGCAAAAATATTTAATAAGGTCTTAGCTACTGAGATTTCAAAGTCATCCATAAATGCAGCTAAAACAAATATGCTTTTAAATAATGTATCAAATATAGAGTTTGTCCGTATGAGTGTAAAAGATTTTGTTGGAGCCCTTGATGGCGTGCGTGAATTTAGAAGAATGAAAGATATAGATATAAATTCATATGACTTAAAGAGTATATTTGTAGATCCCCCAAGGTCTGGTATGGATGAGGCATCTTGTAATTTTGCAGCTAGGCATGAAAATATCTTATATATCTCTTGTAACCCAAAGACTTTAGTAAGGGATTTAGAGATTTTAACAAAAACACATGAGCTATATGATATGGCTTTATTTGATCAATTTCCATATACACAGCATGTTGAAATGGGAGCAGTATTAGTAAAAAAGGATAAAAAAATATGAAATATATTATTATAAGTATGTGCCTATTAGTAAGTTTAAATGCTGATGAGATGAAAAGAATAGAATCTATTTTAAATGATATTGTAGAACTTCGTTCAGATTTTCAAGAGTGTAGGGCTGCCCTAGAAGATAAAGAATTAGCAGAGGAGGTACGGGCAAATGATAATATCATTATGCAAAAAAACAACTGTATAGATGCTGAAGAAAAATTAACTGTATATAAAAAACTATATAATGATGAAAAAGCAAAAAATAATATATTGACTACAAAATTAAATATATTTTCAGGTTCAAAACCAGATAGTAAAGATAAAAAGATACGAAAATATGTAAAATTATTAAAAATCAAACAATATGAAATTTTACAATTGAAAAACCAAATAAAAAATATTAATTTAGTTGAAACTAAAAAAACTTTTAAGATAGTTGAACTAGATAGCAAGTTTAATACTTTCCCAAAATTGAAGTTAAAAAAACAATATGAAAAACATTCAGATGTAAATAATATTAAGATACTAAATCATAAAAAAGAAACTATAGTTAATTTTAAAGCAGCTACTTTTCGTCTAAATTATGACAGTATTATATATGATGGTATTAATGGTAAAAAAAGGTATGTATGGAAAAAAGGAAGATCATTTACATCTAATATTAAAACAGCATCTTTGATGAAAATCACTGGTTATTTCGCAAAAAGAAAATGGATAGGTGCTAAAGAAGAGATGTGGATTAAAGCGTCTCAAATTAGTAAAAAATAGATTATTATATAAATTTAAGTTATTGAAAAAAAAGATTCTTTAGCTTAGAAATAAAGTTTGTTTTATTTATTGGTAAAAGTAAGTCTTTTATTTTTTTCCTACGATTTAATCTTAACTCGACTTGCTTTTTTAAGGCCATTAGTTTTTCAGGACGAATTAATAAGTCTTTATCTCTCATCTATTTTTTTCTCTCATTTAAATAACTCATCAACTCTTTTACAGCATCTTCACTTTTTATATGAAATTTAATCTCAATACGTCTTGATGCATTTTTATCTTCTTTTTTGTTTTTGTCTAAAATTGGTTCAGCGAAAGAGCGACCACTTGCACTTAGGTAACTTCTAAAGAGTTTTCTATTTTTTGGATATTGTTCATATAAAAAACTCATTACAGCTAATGCTCTTTGTTGAGATAGATAAAGATTATAGATATATGAACCATCGGAGTTTGTATGCCCCTCTATAGTAATTAAATCAATATAGTGACGCATATATGCATCATTTAATAATACATCTATATAGCGACCCAGTATACGACTTAATTCTTTTTTAGCCTCAGGCTTTAAATCAGCCTTACCTTGGTTAAATAAAATATTAGATGCAAAACGAAGTGAACCAGTTTTTGGATTAATGCCTATAGAGTTGCCAAGTTTAGTTTTTAGTCTTTTAATTACCTCTATCTTTATACCTGTAAGGTTTTTGATTTTGATTTTTGTAATATTAAGATCCTCTACAACTTGTTGGTAAGCTCTTTTTTTCAATAAAAGAGCCTTTGATAGTTGGCTTATCTCCTCATCTTTTATTTTTATATATGTACTAYCTAATTCATGTCTCCTATTAAAATCTTTTACAAAAGTTTGAAGCTGATTAATTTGTGTATTTGAAGAGCTTAGCTGCTTGTTTAAACTTTGTATTTTAAAAGATAATATATTTAGATTATCTTTTGCATCTAATAATAACTCCTTTAGTGATAAAATCTCTTTATTACTAAGCGTAAGGGCTGATGATTTTTCATCTATACTTGCATTTAGTATAGATATATTAGTTTTTAAGTCTTTTGTCTCAGTTTGAAGTATACTTATCTTAAGACTAAGTTGCATATTTTCTTCACGAGATGCCCTTAGTTTCTGAATAAGTTTATAAAGTTTACTTTTTTTATTTGATAACTCAGATTCACTCATCTCTAAGGCATCTTTTTCTTTTTGTAAGTCAGCACGTATAGTCTGTAAATCACTTTGCATAAGTAATGTTTTAACTACTATAGCACCAACTACAAGTATAAATACAAATAATAAACCTGCCATTAAGTCGGCGTAAGATATCCAAAAATTCTGGTTTTCATCCCTATCTTGTTTTAACATAATTTATCAACTATCATTTGAGTTAAGTTTAGATATTTGTGAGACTATTGAGGCAGTCTCTGAATCAATCATTTTAAGAGTATTTTGAAGTTTAGTCAAAAATATATCATCAAATTTAGTAATATTATTATCAAAAGAGATACCAATATTATCTATCTCTTTTTTCATTGATTCAATATTTTCAATAACACCATTATATAGGTTTTGAACATTTTGAACATTTATGTTTGATAGGGAATCATTTAGTTTAGTAGTACTTTCACTTAGAACTTCAGCTATCATTATAGCATTTGAAAATTCTGTAGATAATACAGTATTGGCTTTGGCTAAAGTATCATTTTGCTTATCTATACTTGATGCAAAATTTTCAAATTTATTTATAGTTTTATTAAATACAGATACTAAATCATTTTGTTGATTAGATATTTTTTCAAGACTAGTAGCAGCATTTTCCAGTAGTGATGATACTATGTTTGTAGCTCTTTGCTCATGCTCTATAATTTGTTCAAATACATGCATTCTTTGAGTTAAGGCATTATTTAGATTGTCAACAAAGGTTCCAGATGAGAAAGTATCAAATACACTGTTTAGTTTTTCAAAATTTTCCATACTTTTTCTAAAGTATGTTTGTTCAATCTCTTCTTTTTGCCAAAAATACTCAGTAGTTGCATCTTTAATTATATTTGCATCTTTTTGAAAACGACTCATTCCAGTTTTTTCAAAGAATATCCACCATATTGATAAAAATATACCATATATAGATACATAAAAAGCAGTACCAACTCCACCTAATAGTTTTGAAATCTCTTCTTCAAGTACCTGTGATGTTTGTGCRGAAAAATCTGGCATAGATATAGCAATACTTATAAAGGTACCAAGTATACCAAGGGTTGGAAATATACCTGCAGCTATTGATGAAAAGTTTTCATTTCTCATTTTTTTAGCTTCTTCGTGTAAGAAGTCATCTAGTGGGGCATTAGCCTTTTCTATTCCAGTTATAGAGAGTAAGTTTTTATTTATATATTTAAGTAAGTCTTTTTTAACTTCATCAAAGTTTCTTCTTAGTTTACAGGCTGCATAATAAGCATTATGCCTCATAAAAAATAGATATATAATAAAGATAGATCCAATCATCAATATGCTATGAATCTGAACATGAAAGTTGACTAATTTTAAATATCCAGCTATTGCAAATAAAAWKAARRKKNNANGAATTSANAGTANNGCYAYAWWAGKKKMWNTMTWCAMGNGAYKWMMWTTYWWYWKKTNCTWWTGMTNNNTTWGTAWATKSWKCTGATGTCATAAATTTTTTTCCTAATAATAGTTTGTTTAAGATTATATGATAGTAATACTAACGAAATACTTTGTCACAATCTTTTTGTATAGAATCTGGAATACTTGCAATTGTCATAAATTCTGACATTGAAAGCATAGGATACATTACAGCTATATAATACTTAGGATCAAGTATTTTTGCTACATTATTTTCAATTAAAATTGGATATSGAAGTAGCTCACTATTTTGATATCCAATTTTTTTGACAAATCTGCTAGTACTACGTGATAGTTTAACACCAATCATTACTGAACCATTATTTAGATGTTGTTCATATACTATTTTATTAGATTTTTTTGCTTTTTGTAATAAGTCTTTATTATTACCAATTGCAACCTTTTGCATATCTTGATAATAAGGCATATTAGACATAAAATGGTATCTATTAAGTCTTGTAAACTTAACAAGGTCTTTTGAATCTTTTAAGTCAATAAATAGTGTATGTAATTTTTCTAAAGTTTTTGTAGCTATTTTTTCATTATAATCATTTTGTAAAAATGCTTTCATTAGATATACTGGATTCGAAATGCTAATAATGGAGTTTTTTTTATCTATTAGTAGTCTTAAAGAAGAAGCAAAACCTCTTGAGTTTTTTGAAGCTAAGTTAGTTATTTCATCATTTGTAAAAATTAAAGCTATTAAGTTACCTTTTTTATCTATATTATATTCAGAAAGTATTTTAAAATTTGCTTGCTCTAGTTTTGTTATTAAATCTTTTTTTGGGATGAAATTTGTTTTTAGATATGCAGAAATCTTAATATTTTTAATAAGTTTAGGATTTTGTTTTTCTTTATAGTGTGGTGGTATTCTTTTACTAGATCCAATATAATTACTTTTTTTTCTTACTTYTTTTTCAAACTTAGTTTGTAGGTTATATGTATGTAATGTAACTGATGAGATATTAAATTGTACCTTAGGTACCTCAGGTGGCTTTGCAATATTTATGTTTATTATCGTATTTTGATTTGCATGAAGAAAATTTAAAGACATAAGTGTAGCTAGTATTGATATTTTAGAAAATTGTTGTTTCATTTAGAACCTTTGAATTGTAAGAAAATAATGGGAGTTTATAGACCCCCCCCCATTAGATTTGTTAATTATTTACTGATAGATGCTTGGTATTGTTTAAACGCAGCATAATCTTTGTTTGAAAGGTAATGACTTGGTTTATTTACATTATCTGAAGTATTGATTGATGATAATCTAACATCAGTAGATACTGTTTTAGTTGTATCGTTCATGTTGTTTGAAGCAGTTTTAGTTGTATCATTCATATTGTTTGAAGCAGTCTTAGTTGAATCATTCATATTGTTTGAAGCAGTCTTAGTTGAATCATTCATATTGTTTGAAGCAGTCTTAGTTGAATCATTCATATTGTTAGTAGCAATTTCAACTGAATCTGTGATATCGTCGGATAAGTTATTAGTAGAGTCCTTCATATTATTAGAAGCAGTCTTAGAAGAATCATTCATGTTATTTGAAACATTTTTAGTTGAATCATTTAAGTTGTTTGATGCAGTTTTAGTAGCGTCAGTCACATCATGAGATACACCTAATGCACTGTCTTTAAAGTCTTTTGAAGCCATAGTTGAACTATCTTTAAAGTCACGAGTAGTATTAGAGATGCTATCTTTTGAATCTTCTGCAATTTCAATTGTACTATCACGAACATCACGGCTTATACTTRMTKYASTNWYCKCTNMMACTTTTAACAGTAGCAATTTCACTTGATTTTAAATCATCAGATGCTTTAACAGCTGTATCACGTGCATTGTCACCAAGGCTAGAGATTGTTCTTTCTCCACTTTTACTTGTTTCAACTGCACCATCTTTCATTGAATCTGCTGTATCACGAGCATCATGACTCATCGTAGTTGTAGCTATTCTCATATCTTTAAACATGTCTCCAAAACTAAAATCACCTGCCATTGTTGTTGTTAGACTACCTAATGCTATTGCACTTATTACTACTAGCTTTTTCATTTTATTTCCTTGTTTTTATTAGACATACATCTGAAATTTTTCGCACAAGCTCATAACACTGATGTTGTTTGAGCGAACTATAACCCTCAAAAGACACAGTAATGTTACAGTTCGTTAATAACTTTATTTCATTTCTTAAATTATATAGATTATATATAATTTAAATTAGTTTATATAACTTTTTGTATAAAAGCCCAAAAATAGGCATTATATATGTATATAAAAAATAAAAATAAATAAATTTTACAATTTTTCACAATGTTCTTTTTGTAACATTTACTAGTTATACTCCGTGAACATTTAATAAATTACTAAAGGTTTCTTAATGAAAAAGCTTTTTATTGCACTACTTTTAAGCACATCACTTTTTGCTGGGGTGTATACAAAACAAGACCGTATTAAAGATATGCAGATAATGGCAAAAGCTATGTCTCAAATTGAGACAGGATTTTTTTATAATAATAATGACATCATACAAGATGGTGCTCTAACACTTTCTGATACTATTAAAAGAGTTAAACCACCTCTTGAAGAAGCGGAGGAAAAAGACCCTTTAGCTAGGTATATGAATCAAAAAATAGAGTTTACAAATAAAATAGTTAGAAGTATAGACAAAAAAACCGAGACTATAATTACAAGATTTGCTAAAGGTGATGTTCAAGCATCCGTTCAAGCATATACTAAGATTATGAAACAGTGTATAAAATGTCACCACGAGATTCGTCAGTGGTAAGTAGTTTAGTTATATAAATGAAAAATATTATTTTTTTTATTTTATTATTATCAGTAGGGCTATCCGCCCTTGAACTACCTATAACTGGTACAGTAGTGTCTTACAATCAAAAGATGGTTAGTGCAAGATATATGGGGTATATTAAGAATATATATTATGATATTGGTGATAAGGTACATAGAGAAGATACTCTCTTTGAGTTAGAATCAGCAGAGTTTGATATTTTAAAAAGTCAGGCTGATTTAGCCTTAGAACAGGCAATCTCTATAGTAAATATTTATCAAACCCGTATGAACTCTATAAGTAGAGAAAAAAAGATACTTAAGCAACAGAGCATAATTAGTGCATCTGATATGCAAAATATTAATATTACAGCTGATAATGTAGCTGCTGGTCTAGCAGCAGCTCAGGTTTTAGTTAAAAATGCATCTTCAAAATTAAAACAAGTATCTACACTTACTGGTTATTTAGAAGTAAAAGCACCAAATAGCGGGATTATAGTTGACTTAGATCATCTTCAAATTGAGGGTGAGGTTGCAGAATCAGACCTGAAATATGTAAATAAATATCAAAAAGTTAAAATAAATATACCATCCATCTCTTATAAAGATACTGGTTATGTAAAGTCTATAGTTCCTAGTGCAAATCCAATGGCACATACATTTAAAATAATTATTAACTTTGAAAAAAAGAGTGAAAAGATTTTTCCTGGCATGTACGCAAAAATACTTATTGATATAAGTGATTCACTTGATGCAAAGGATTAATAGCAATGTTAGATGATTATAAAACTAAAAATATTGCTGGTTACTTAGCTAAAATATTTTTAAATAATCCACTAACAATGGTATTAGCTATATCAATAATACTTCTTGGTTATATTACTTTAAATATAGCCCCAAGAGAGGAAGACCCACAAATTGAAGTTAGTGGAGGAACAATTATAGTTGCAATTCCAGGTGCATCTCCTGAAGCTATTAATAATGTAGTTATAAAACCATTAGAGAGAATGATACGTGAGATAAAGGGCATTGAGAATATCTACGGTACAGCTATGAATAGTGTAGGTATGATTAATGTACAGTATCTAATTGGTGAAAATCGTGAAGCTTCTAACCTTAAACTATATGATAAGGTTATGCAAAATATGGACAACTTACCTATTGGTATAAATATGCCCTTGGTGAAACCATTTGATATTGATATAGATATACCAGTAGTTACGGTAGCTTTTTATCAAAAAAAAGATAATAATGTAAGTACTATTAAACAGTATCGTTTAGTAAGAGAGGTTCAACAAGAGATAAATGCTATTAACAATGTATCAAAGAGTACATTAAAAGGTATACATAATCCACAATTTAATATAAATGTAGATTTAGATAAATTATCTTCATATCATTTATCATTAGGTCAAATATCAAAATCTGTAAAAGCTATTGCAAATAATGCTCCAAACATTAATGCACCAATTGCTAATAATTCTATTATTGTTTTTGGTGTTAAAAACTCTATAGAAGATGTAAATGATTTAAAAAATTTAATTATTGCTCAGTATATGGGTTCACCAATATATTTAAAAAATATAGCAAATATTGAATATGGATATGATATTCAACATTTTCAAAACTCTTTAGTCTCAAAAAGAGATGCTAATACTAGCTTTGATGACCCTATAAAGCAGGTTACACTTACAATATCTAAGTTAAAGGGTACAAATGCTGTACATGTAGCTGAAGATGTACTTGATTTATTGAATGAGAAAAAAGATTATTTTGAAAAAGCTGGGATAGCTTATATAGTTACAAGGAACTATGGTGAAAGAGCTGATGAAGCTGTTGGTGAGTTAATGCGTCACCTTGTAATCACTATATTTATTATTGGACTTATCCTAATTCCTTTTCTTGGTTGGAGGGAATCTGCTGTAGTATCTATTTCAGTACCTATGATTTTAGCTACTACACTTTTTATCGCTTATATAACGGATCAAACTATAAATAGGATTACTCTATTTGCTTTTTTACTTAGTCTTGGTTTAATTGTTGATGATGCTATTATAGTTATAGAAAATATTCATAGACGTATGCACCTAAAAGAGACTAGTGAACATAGTTTTGATAGGGTGATTATTGAAGCTACGGAGGAGATAGGTCCATCTACAAATATAGCAACTATAGCTATTATATTAACTATGGTGCCAATGGGTTTTGTTGGTGGTATGATGGGTCAATTTATGAAACCTATACCATTAAATGTACCAGTAGCCCTTGGGGTATCTCTTTTTGTAGCTTATGTATTTACACCATTTCTTGCTAAAAAAATGATTAAACGTGTAAAAGGGACTCATTAATAATGCAAGCATTTATTTATAGAATTCTTAGCTCTAAAAAGAAAAAATGTAAGGTTATACTTTACTTTTTTTTAGCTTTTTTATTATCAGTTATGATGATTCCAACAAAAGTTGTATTAGCTAAAATGTTGCCAGGTAAGAGTGCAAATACCTTTAGCATATATGTAGATACAGCTACAAACAGTTCTTTAAGCGAAACTCAATCTGTAACATCTTGTGTACTTAGTCATTTGAAAAAAGAAGAACAAATTAATAATGTAGAAGTTTATTTAGCCCAAGGTGCCCCATTGGACTATGCAGGTTTAGTTAAGGGTAGTGCCTTAAAAAATAAAAAAAACCAAGCAGAGATAGTAGTGAATTTAAGTGATAAAAATACTAGGGATGAAGCTTCGTATATGATGGTGCATAGGATACGTCCTATAATTCAAAAAAGTTGTGAAAACTTAGTAGATTCTACAAAAATTAGGTTTGTAGAGATGCCATCTGGTCCACCAACTTTTGCAACAGTTGCAGTAAATATTTTTGGTAAAAATAGTTTATTAATGAGGAATACTGCAAATAGGGTAGCATCTGTTTTAAAACAAACAGATGGTCTTGTTGATGTAGATGTTATGCAGGATGATATTTATTCTTATTATGAAATTATACCAGATAAAGAAAAGATATTAAGAAGTGATTTAAGTGTAGAGCAGGTTAATAATATCTTATATCTTGCCTTTGAAGGCATGGTGGTTGCCGTTAAAAATTCTCAAGTACAACAAAATCAAATTCCTATATTTGTTCGTTTAGATGATGCTAGTCGTTTAATAAATCCAGATACAAAGGAGGGTATTTATTTAAAACTATCAAGGTTAAAATTGATAAATCCAAAAGGTATGATGGTTCCAATAAAAGAGGTAGTAGATATAAAAAAGATTCCATCAAGTCCAAGTATTTTTAGAAAAAATTTACAAAACTTTGTAAATATTACAGCTGAATGTGATTTAGTCTCACAAGTTTATCCCTTAATGGATGCTAGAGATGAGTTAATAAAAGATTTATCAAATGACTTCGATATCACAAAAGTAGCGGGAATGTCTACATATATGTTTGATTTAACTCTTGTAGATAAAAAAACAGGTGAAAAAATATTACTTCGTTGGGATGGTGAAATGAAAGTATCTTTGGATACATTTCGTGACCTTGGTGGGGCATTTATAGCTGCATTAGTCCTAATGTTTTTACTTATGGTTATGTATTATAAATCTTTTGCCTTAAGTGGTATTATTTTATTAGCTAGTTTTTTATCAATAATTGGAGTTATTGTTGGGCACTTTATAACTGATTATATCTCTTTATATTTTGCAGGGACAGACTTTTTTATTACAGCTACATCACTTATAGGTTTTATCTCATTAATGGGAATTAGTGCAAGAAGTTCATTATTATTGATAGATTTTTCAATAGCTTTAATAAAAAAAGGTGTTGAAAAAAAGCGGGCTATAGCTGCAGCTACAGCTACAAGAGCTAAACCAATTGTAATGACAGCTTTTGCGATTATATTAGGCTCATTATTATTATCAACWGACCCAATTTTTGGTGGACTAGGTATAGCTTTAATATTTGGCTCAATTGCATCTACTTTAGTATCATTATTTTTAGTACCAGTATTAATTGATAACACAAAAGCTATAGATCCAAAAAAAGATACAGATGAAGTCAATAAGACTTATCGTGCCATAAGAGGGCATATTAATCCCGAAATGATGGGGTTATGATATAGAATAAATTAAAATAAAAGGTAAGAAAATGAAAAGAAAAATCGGTTTAGCATTAGTAGCAGTATTAGCAACAGTATCTCTAAGTGCAGAGGTTAAAAAAATATTTTATCCAAATGGTAGTCTTAAATTTGAAAAAAAATATTCAGATGGAAAACTAAATGGAACATCTAGAGCATATTACTCTAATGGAAGTTTAAAAACAAAAACAAATTTTCATAATGGTATAGTTAATGGAATGACTTATGGTTTTTATATAGATGGTTCTTTAAAGGCAAAAATACCAATGGTTAATGGTAAGATTAATGGTGTACAAAAAGAATATTATGATAATGATCAGCTAAAGTCTTTAAGTACTTATAAAATGGATAAACTTATTGGAACAAAGAAAATATATTTTTCAAATGGTAATATGAAAGCTATACTTCATTTTAATGACAATGGAGAGTTTTATGGTACACAAAAAGAATATTATGAAAATGGAAATATGAAATATAGACTTGTTGTAGAAAATGGGAATGCTAAAAAAGGTCGTATATATGAGTTTAATGGTGATGATAGAAAAATGAATCAACAAGATTTCACTAACCTTGGATTTTAAGATTTTATGATTAAAAAGTAATGGTTTTGCTTTATCTCTAAGTAAGCTAAATAAATGTATTATAGTTATATAGGTGAAGTTAGTATCTCCTTTTTGTGGAGAGCTTCATAAGCTATAATATTCCAATATAGGAGTTTTATTATGTGTATACCTCATGGTGGTACTGGCTCTAAGGATATGGGTTATATAGATATCAAGCCAAAAAAACATATAAAAAGAGTTTCTTTGCATGAATTTGAAAAAGGTGACCCACATTTTGTTGACGAAAGAGTCATAGATAAAAAAACAAAATTTAAAAAATCATTATTTAGATTATTTTTTGGGGCTTAATGGTAAATAAACTACTTAAAACTGTTTTTGGCTTTGATGAATTTAGAGCATTTCAAAAAGAAGCAGTTGATTCTATCTTGGATAACGGCGATTTGATGTTGATTCTGCCGACTGGTGGAGGTAAATCTCTTTGTTATCAACTGCCCTCGCTTGTGATGGACGGTGTAACTATAGTAATTTCACCATTAATAGCACTTATGCAAGATCAGGTAGCTGCACTTAAAAACAACTCTATCTCCGCAGATATGATTAGTTCAGCTCAGGATTATGAAGAGATTCAAAGTATTACAAAAAAGTTGTTAAATAATGAACTTAAGCTTCTTTATATAGCACCTGAAAGACTTTCTGCCAATGGTTTTGTAAATCTACTTAAGCAAATTAATATAAACTTTTTTGTTATAGATGAGGCTCACTGTGTAAGTGAATGGGGGCATGAATTTCGTTCTGATTATAGAAACCTTTCAAAATTAAAAGAGATTTTCCCACATACACCAGTAGCAGCATTTACAGCTACGGCTACGCATAAGGTTCAAGCTGACATTATAAATACTTTGAAGTTAAATAATCCTACACAACTTCGTGGTAAGACTCTTCGTGATAATATTACTATAAATGCACAAAAAAGAATCTCTAATGGACGTGAGCAACTTGTAAACTTTTTATCTAAACATAAGGGTTCGTGTGGAATTGTATACGCCTTTAGTAGAAAAGAGGTTCAAAGAGTATCTGAGTTTTTAATAAGTCAAGGCTTTAAGGCTGATGCTTATCATGCTGGTTTATCCAACGACTTAAGATCTAGGGTTTATAATGATTTTATATTTGAAAAGATTGATATAGTTGTAGCTACTATAGCCTTTGGAATGGGTATAGATAAGAGTAATATCCGTTTTGTAGCTCATATAAGTATGCCAAAAACTATGGAAAACTATTATCAAGAGATTGGTAGGGCTGGACGAGATGGGCTTAAAGCTGAGACTTTACTACTTTTTACAAAATCTGATGAAATCAAAAGAAGAATGCTTATAGATGATATACAAGATACTACRTATAAAGATTTACTATATAATAAGTTAAATAAGATGTATACATATGCAAACTCATCAGAGTGTAGGCATGAACTAATTGCAAAATATTTTGATGATGAGATAGAAGCTTGTGGTGATATTTGTGATAGTTGTTTAAGGGGTGAAATAACTAAGGTAGATATTAGCACTGAATCTATGAAGTTATTATCTACAATTTACAGATGTAATCAAAGTTTTGGTTTAGTTCATATTATAGATGTATTAAGGGGCTCAAAAGCTCAAAGGATAAGCCAGTTTGGGCACGAAAACTTATCAGTATATGGTATAGGTAAGGATAAAAGTAAAAACTATTACAACTCTGTATCTGATAGACTTTTTGAGCTAGATGCCTTAGAAATTGGTGAGTTTAGGGCTATAAAAATAAAAACTCTTGGATATGATATTTTAAAGAAAAAAATATCAGTAGATATTGATGAAGAAAAGTTAGTATTTTTACCTAAAAATAAATCTATATCAGATGATGTACCAAAAGATGAAGTTTTTGAGAGATTTCGTACACTTAGATTTGAGATATCTTGCAGAGAAAAAGTTCCAGCATATATTGTTTTTTCAGATAAGACGCTTCTTGAATTCGCTTCAAAACTACCACAAAATAAGACCGAAGCCTTAGATGTGAATGGTGTAGGTGAAGTGAAGTATGAAAGATATGGTCAAGAATTTGTAGATTTATGCAAAGAAATAAAAGATGATATAATGCCAAATACTCAAGCATAATAATAGTGGACAATAGATGAAAAAAATATTAATAATTAGTGATAGTGATACAGGTAATCATTTTATTAAACGTATTATAGAGACATACACAAGTGAAAATATTTATTATGTAGTTCAAAATAAATCTGTAGAATATGAGGATGTAAATCCTAGTCGTTTTAAGTTTTATGAGTTTGATTCTACCTCACTTTATAAACTAGCTAACTTACTTAAGATGGAGTTTGTTCAAGTTTTAATAATTATAGATAATGCTTTAGATGTAGAAAATACAATTAAAAATATTAGAAGTATAAAAAAACAGCTTCGTATAGTTGTTTTAAACAAATGGGATTTAGTAAATGAAGACCCAAATGTAATCTCTATAAATTCAAATGAAATATTAGCCTCTAGACTTATAGACTATCTTCCAAATGTACCTGTAATCGCTCAAAATGTTGGTATGGGTAAGGGTGAAATTATGGAGGTATTAGTTCCGTTTGGCTCATCTTTTGTATATAGACATTTAGGTGTAATTGAGCAGAAAAATTGGCGTATAGTTGCCATATATAGAAATAAACAGCTTCTAATGCCAAATCGTCGTAGAATGATTCAACCAAATGATTTATTAGTATTAGTTGGGGAACCTAGTGTTTTAAAGTCTGTTTATAAGGCTATTAAAAGAGAACTTGGACAGTTTCCAGAACCATTTGSTNTYWWWKMTTYRWYTGNATWTNKAYWKGWACNWWMKMTGATTTAGATACATTAGATATGATTATACAAAGAGCTGTGTATACACATGAAAAATTTAAACATAATTTGATAATTAAGGTAGTTAATCCAAATGATATAGAATTAGTTGGAAATATCAAACAATATGCTACACATAATATTATAATTGATATCAAGTATAATAATTTAGATTTAAAAGAAAGTTTCCTTAATGATATAAAAATTTATCATGTTGGTTTAGTCCTAGTATCAGCTGAAATATTTAAAGACTATGAGCTAAGAAAAGCTTTATATGAGGCTCATGTGCCAATATTTAAAATATCAAATAAGAGTATAGATACCTTAAAAGATGCAGCATTGATTTTAGCTGATAACCGTGATCTAGAAAAGATATCTGCAACTATATATGATATCTCCGAGCAGTTAAATTTAAATATTGATTTATATAACTATCTAAGTGAACATCAAGGTGAAAAAGAGCAGGTTATTGAACATTATTATAATCTGTCAACTATTTTTTCAAAGGCTATTAAAGTTATTAAAGAGAGTGAAAATCCTATAAAGGTTTTAAATAAAAAAGATAATTTTATTCAGCTTTTACCATTTACAAAAAAACTAATAAAAAGAAGAATTTACTCACTTCTTTCTACTGATAGTGAAAAACTTTACCATAAATTAGATAGGTATCATCAGATTTTTATTCCAGTGCAGATATAGTATAAATATTTAGCAAAATATTAGGCTTTTTTAAGTACTATACATCTAATAATAAATTAAAATTTTTGGACTAATAATGCAGGTAAATATTGCACTTGAAAAAGTAGTTGATAACTCATACGATATAACAATAGACACTCTCCCTAAACTTCATTTTGATACAAAAGTAGCTATAGTTACTAATCATACAATCGCAGACTTACATTTGCAATACCTATTAAGTAAAATTTCTGCAAAAGAGCTTTTTATAATTACTTTAAAAGATGGTGAGATTTATAAAAACCAAGAGAGTATAGATGAGATTCTAGATTTTATGTTTGAAAATAGATTTAACCGAAAATCTATGCTTATTGCCTTTGGTGGCGGTGTAATTGGTGATATGACTGGATATGCGTCTAGTATATACCAACGTGGTATTGATTTTATTCAAATCCCTACTACACTTTTATCTCAAGTAGATGCTAGCGTTGGTGGTAAGACTGGTATAAATAATAAATATGGTAAAAATCTTATCGGAGCTTTTCATCAGCCTAAGGCTGTATATATAGACCCATTTTTCTTAACTACACTTCCATCACGAGAATTTGGAGCTGGTGTAGCTGAGATAGTTAAGATTGCAGTTATATTTAATAAGGACTTTTTTGAGTACCTAGAGACTGCAAACTTACAAGATACAAAGATTGTTGAAGAAGTTATAAAAATGGCTGTTCAAACAAAAGCAAATATAGTAGCCTTAGATGAAAAAGAACATGGAATTAGAGCTGCACTTAATTATGGACATACATTTGGTCATGTTATAGAAAATGAAACAAAATATAAGATATATTTGCATGGTGAAGCTGTATCTATAGGTATGGTTATGGCAAATGAGGCAGCTGTTAAGATGAAGCTGATGAATCCAGATGAGGCCTTAAGAGTTAAACAACTTTTACAAAAGTACAACTTACCAGTATCATATAAAGTTGAAAATTCAAATAAATTTTATGAAACATTTTTTCTTGATAAAAAGAGTTCAGATACTAAGATTACATTTATAATACCTGTTGGCTTGGGTGATGTGAAAATCACAGATGAGTGTGATAAAGATATGATAATTTCTATTTTAAATGAATTTGGAGAAGTTTAATGCTTAAAATAGTTTCTCTTGTTTTTTTATCTTTATTTTTAGCACTGAACCTCTCTGCAAAGGCAGAAGTTAAATTAACTAAGGCAGAAAAACAAGCCAAAATAAAATTAGCTAAGGAAGAAAAAGCAGCTAAAGTAAAACTAGCACAAGAAGAGCTAAAACGTATAGAGACTGAAAATAAAGCAGTAATCAGAAGAAAAATAAACAACTTTAAAGAAGATTTAGCAACTTTAGAAGCTGAAATAGCCCGAGAAAAAGTTTGGACAAAAAGTTATTCCTCTTATTTGACTTCTTTAGAGGTAAGAAGTGGATTAAAAAAGATTAAAAAAAGAATCACCACTTTACAAAAAAAGAGAAGAAAAACATTAAATCAAAAAGATGAATTAGCAGCCTTAGTATCTAAAGAAAAAATCTTACGTTCAGAGATAGAAAAACTTAAAGAAAAAGATACTGCACCATTTTCAAAATTATTAACTCCACCTGATATTGATAGTATTGAACCTATTACAAACCCTTTTGATATATTTACAGGTATATCTCTTATTGAAACATTAAACAATGGACATAATGATTATATAAAGAAAAAAGATGAACTAATTGGACTTATTGCTTTACTTGAAAAAGAGAAAAAACTTTATGAAGATATATCCGTATTAGATATAAATGATACATATAAAAAAGAATCACAATTAAAAGAAAAACAGTTAGTTAGATATGAGACTGCACTTGATACTATGCTTGTTACAGCTGATGTTTATAAAAAAAGAATTGAACTAATTTTAATAAATATTAACAAAGATATTGAAGTTCAGATGTATAAACTTGCAAAAATCGGTCTTGTTATCCTTTTTGTATTTATTGTATTTTTTCTATTAAAGCTTGTAGTTAAAAAGTATATAACTGATAATGAACGATTTTATATGGCAAATAAAATCATAACTTTTATAAACTTTACAATTATAGTCTTAGTTGTATTTTTTTCCTATTTAGAAAATGCATCTTATTTAGTAACTATCTTAGGTTTTGCCTCAGCTGGTATAGCTATTGCCATGAAAGATTGGTTTATGAGTATTTTAGGCTGGTTAGTTATAGTTTTTGGTGGAAGTATACATGTTGGAGATAGGATACGTGTAGATATGGATGGAATGAAGTATGTAGGTGATGTTATGGATATTTCACTGCTTCGTATGACTCTTTTAGAAGATATTACCCTAACTGCTATTACAAAAAATAGACGTGCTGGTAGGATAATATTTGTACCAAACAACTATGTATTTACAAATATGATAGCTAACTATACCCATTCAACTCTAAAGACAGTATGGGATGGTGTGCATATAACTATTACTTTTGATTCAAACCATAAAAAAGCTATGCATCTAGCTAAAGAGATAGTTAAAAAGTACTCAAAAGGATATACTGATATTACAAGGAAACAGTTAAATAAACTTAGAAGTCAGTATTCCCTAAAAAATACAAATGTTGAGCCTAGAATATTTTCATTTATTGAGCCAAATGGTATATCAATAGATTCTTGGTATTTAACAAATGCTTATGCTACATTGACTTTAAGAAGTGTTATCTCACTTGAGATTGTAGATGCTTTTAACAAAGAGGATGATATTATTATAGCGTACCCAACTCAAAAATTATATATTCAACCTGAAAAAAAAGAGCCACCTTTTGATACAAGTGAGCTTGCTTAATGTCTAAACAAAAAGTATATTTTAAAACATTTGGTTGTAGGACTAACATTTATGATTCTCAAGTTATGATGGGTGCTTTAAAAAAGTACGAAATTACAGAGATAGAAAATGAGGCTGATATAGTAGTTATAAATTCATGTACAGTTACTAATGGTGCAGATACGCATGTACGCTCATACATATCGCAGTTAGAAAAAAGAAATGATGCTAAAGTGTACCTTACTGGATGTGGCGCTCATACTAAGGGTGAGAGTTTATTAGCCTCTGGTCGCGTAGCTGGAGTATTTGGTCAAAGTGAAAAACTCAAAATAGATCTTATGTTATCACGTAAAGAAGCATTTTATGAACCAGGTGATTTAAACCATATTGATGAAGCTGTAGTTGATGATTTTATTGGTAAAAGCAGAGCCTTTATTAAGATTCAAGAGGGCTGTGATTTTAGATGTTCTTACTGTATAATTCCCCATGTTCGTGGTGATGCAAGGAGTATGGATGAGGCTCGTATATTAAAGCAGATATCAAGCTTGGCTCTAAATGGTTTTGGTGAGTTTATCTTAACTGGTACTAATGTTGGAAGTTATGGTAAAGATATAGATAGTTCTTTAGCAAAACTTATGAAACGTATATCGTGTATCCGTGGTGTTAGACGCATACGTCTTGGAAGTGTGGAACCTATTCAGATAACAGATGAGTTTTTAGAAATATTAGATGAACCATGGTTAGAAAAACATTTACATATTGCACTTCAACATACATCACCACAGATGCTTAAAAAGATGAATAGAAGAAATGTTTACAATCAAGATAAAAAATTATTCGAGCTCTTAAGCTCTAAAGGCTTTGCAATAGGTACAGACTTTATCACAGGTCATCCTGGTGAGAGCCAAGAGCTTTGGGATGAGGCTATGATAAATGCAAAAGATTTACCTTTAACGCACTTACATGCCTTTACATATTCTAAACGTGATGGTACTAAGTCAGCTACTATGAAGCCAGAGGTGAATGGTAAATTAGCTAAACAGAGACTTCATCAACTAGAAGATCTAATAAAAGAGAAAAACTTAAACTTTAGAAAGGCTTATACGGGTGACTTAGAAGTCCTTATAGAGAATGAAAAAGATGGACTTTATCATGGTTATGATCAACATTTTAATAAGGTAGTTATAAAATCAGATGAAGACTTGCTTGGTAACTGGATAACTATAAGTGATTATGAAGTTAAAGAGGAGTTTAACTATGCAACAATCCAAGTCAAATAGAATTGCTCTTTTTGTATCAGCATTTTTTGTTGTAGCCTTAGTTCTTTTTGCAATACTTAGAGATAACGCTATCCCAGTTACGCTAAAGTTCGCTAATGAAATTTTAGATAAGCATTTAGTTACAAATGTTATTGTTTCAAAAAAATATGTATACCTAGCAACTGAGGATGAACTTTATAAGATTGCTTCATCCCAGATTAGCCCAAGTATGTTTGTGGATTATATAGTAGAAGTTCAAAGTGGTTCAAATATTATAGTTTATCTTTTATTTTTAGTACTTTTTTTAGGTTTAGGTAGTCTTATATATAGATGGTTACAAAAAAATCAATTATCAAAAACTTATGCCAAAACAAATGAATTACGTAGCCAGCCTGAAAGTCATGAACAAATTCAAGCTATAAAAAGTGATGTTACTTTTAATGATATTGGTGGAATATCTGACGTTAAGATTGAACTAGAAGAGATTATAGACTTTATGAAAAATCCAAAACGTTACAAAAGTTTTGGGGCACATATGCCACGTGGTGTACTTTTAGTAGGTCCACCTGGCGTTGGTAAGACTATGATAGCAAAAGCGGTAGCTCATGAGGCTGGAGTCCCATTTTATTATCAAAGTGGTGCATCATTTGTTCAGATTTATGTTGGAATGGGTGCTAAGCGTGTACATGAACTTTTTGTAGCAGCTAAAAATAACTCACCATCTATTATTTTTATTGATGAGATTGATGCAGTCGGTAAAAAAAGAGATGGCTCACGAAATGATGAACGTGAAGCTACCCTAAATCAGCTTCTAACTGAGATGGATGGATTTGAGAATTCATCTGGAGTTATAGTAGTTGCAGCTACAAATAAGATAGATGTACTTGATGAAGCACTTCTTCGTGCTGGTAGATTTGATAGAAGAATTTTTGTAGAGTTACCTACAAAAAGGGAACGTGAAGCTATTTTGAAAAAATATCTAGAAAAGGTTCCACATGATTTAGATTTAAGTGTAGTTGCAAATATGACAGTTGGTTTTAACGGTGCAGCCTTAGCAACATTAGTTAATGAAGCTGCCCTTTTATCGCTTCGTCAAAATGATTTTAAGGTAGATATAGATCATTTTCATTTAGTAAAAGACAAGGTTATGTTTGGCAAGAAAAAACTTCGAATGTTAAATGATAAACAAAAAAAANTATCGTGTAACATACCAAGCATCTAAGGTAATTATAGCTACTTATTATGACTTGCCTTTTGAGAAATTAATGCTTTTTAATGAAAAACTAACACCAAGTACAAATGAGCCACTTATAAGGCATGAATTAGAATCTAGAGTTAAAATGTTATTAGCTGGAATTGTTGGTTGCGCTATATGTTTTAGTGAACATGATAGTAGTGCTAAACCTGATTTGGATGAGGCTAAAGAACTTATACAAAAAATGATTCAAGAGTATGGAATGGGTTCATCTTTAATAGCTAAAGAAAATGAAGAAAAATTACTTATGGATAAGTTGTACGAAGATACAAAGGTACTTCTTCAAAGCATGACGAGTGTATTGAAAAACGTTGAAAAAGTTTTAAATGAAAGGGAAAGTATCACTAAAGCAGATGTAAAAAACTTTATGAATTAATAATCTTTTTCATCCAAGATGCTATCATTTTTAACTCATGTTTATCTATAGAATGGTCTTTTTTATAGCTCTTAAACTCTATATCAAATCCAGCATCTTGTAGTACTTTCACCTGTTTTTTTGAGATTTCATAATCTAATACATTATCATATGTGCCATGTGTACAAAGCCAGTTAGACTTTATAACATCCTTATTCATTTCCTCTAAAAGTTTTTTTGCATCATATATATAACCACTTATAGCTATATAACCAGCTAAAACTTTTTTGTATCTAGCTCCAAATTCAAAGGTAAGTAATGAACCCTGAGAAAAACCAAATAAAAAACTTTCATCCGCATTAAATTCTTCTTTAAATAATTCATCTAGAATTTTTTCTAAAACTTTAGATGAATATTCAATGCCTGGAAGTTGCTGTGGAGGTAATTGATACCAAGAATAACCGCTAAAGTATTCAAAAGGAGCATCTAATAACAGATAATTCATCTCAGCTATATCCAAAAAAGCTGGTAAGGATGTAAAACCCTCAGAACTATCTCCACGACCGTGAAGTATAATCATTAACTTTTTTGAAGCAACTYTTGATGGTATAAAAATATTGTGTAAGGCTAAATTATTCATTCTTTATTATACTATAAGAGCTATAATATACTAAATAAACAAGGGAGTTTTAATGACATTCTTTAGTGGTTTTTCTTTAAAAAACGAACAATACCTTTTTGAAGATTTTATCAATACCAGTGATTACTGTGTATGTGGTTTCTCTTATGGCTCGATGAAGGCTTTTAAACATGTTAAAGATTTACTTCAAGCTGGTAAGAGGGTAGATACTTTGCAAATGTTATCACCAGTATTTTTTCAAACTAAGTCTACAAGGTTTAAAAGAGTTCAAATTATGGCTCATAAAACAAACAATAAGGCATATATGGAACAGTTTTTAGATTCTTGTTTTAATCCATATGCACATAAGCTTTTAGAGTTTGAAAAAAATACAACTAATGATTTAGAAGAATTATTAAACCATAAGTGGATAAGCCAAGACTTTTTAGATATAGCAAAGCAGGGCGTTAAGATAGAGGTATACCTTGGTGGGCTTGATAAAATCATAGATGTTCAGAGTGCAAGAGAGTTTTTTACACAAGTATCAACTCTTACATTCATAAAAGACTCAAATCATTTTTTACAGGTAAATTAAATACTCTTGCTAGCTTAAAAATATTTTTTTTCTTGTATCCCTTTACTATTTCTTATTATAATGTCATTAAGATAGATATGCTTAGTTGATACAACTGCAAAATTAGTTTTAAAAAAAGGTAAATAAATTTGAATCAGATTAAAATAGGTGTAATTACAGCGAGTGATAGAGCAAGTAAGGGTATATATGAAGATATATCAGGTATAGCAATTCAAGATACTATGAAGGACTATTTAAAGAGTGAATTTGAAATACTATATAGATGTATACCGGATGAGCAAGATGTTTTAGAATCTACTATGAAAGAGCTTTGTGATGAGGCTGGATGTTGTTTAGTTGTTACAACTGGCGGAACTGGACCAGCCTTGCGTGATGTTACACCCGAGGCTACCGAGAATGTATGTCAGAAGATGATGCCAGGTTTTGGTGAGCTTATGCGTCAAGTTAGTCTTCAATATGTAGCAACTGCAATTTTATCTCGTCAAACAGCTGGAATTAGAGGAAAATCTTTAATTATAAATTTACCAGGCAAACCAAAGTCTATTCGTGAGTGCTTAGATGCAGTTTTCCCAGCAGTGCCTTATTGTATAGACCTATTAGAGGGTCCATATATAGAATGTAATGAAGAGGTAATTAAAGTTTTTAGACCAAAGCAAAAATAATTAACTCTTAATACGTTTTGCACTTTAAACTTGAATTGGCGAACTACAACGACACCTTAGTGCTTGTTGCTAGGTTTTGTTGTGTTATAAATATTAGTTGAATTGAATCTTCCATACTCCACAAGCTATATTAGCTAATTTTGATTGTCTGTTTTTTAATGCATTAATATTCCATTGAGAAGCTTCAATAATTTTTGTAATTTCATATTTACTTGTATGATATACTTTTTCTTTAACACTAAAAATATCATCTGCTATATCTCGATTCTTCTTCGTTTCAAGTAATGTAAAATTACCTATTTTATATACATTTCTTATATGTTCATCTTCTGAAAAAAATTCTTCCCATTTTTCTGTTAAATTTTCTGGTAATATATGTTCTATTGTTCCAGAATCTGAAGTATAATCATATTTACTACCATTTTGAATTTGTCCTTCAATTTTATAAAGAGTATATCTTGCTTGTTTTTTATGATTGCTATTGTCTGTATTAAAAGTTTTTCCTTCAAAAGAATTTTTAAAATCATCATCAGAAATATACAATTCTTTAATGGAATTTATAATTTTACTAACATCAATTTCATCATGATTGTTATGTACTAAAACAGCAGCCTTATTATATATCTTATCCATTATATTTGTTTGGTGTCTGCCAATAACACTATATCTATAAGAGATTGCAACTATAGCTTTCAATAATTTTTCAAAATCTCTTGGTTCTAAATATTTATGTGAAATCATCAATAATGGCTTATGTTGTGTTACACCAAACAATTTCAAAGCATCAATTGAATCAACCAAGTCTTTATTTTCTTTCCAGTATTCATCAGTTGGATTTCCTAGTGCTATATAAATATATGCAGATTCTTCTAAACTATCTAATAATTCAAAAACATCCTCATCTATTTTAACAGTTGATTTAATTGCTTTAAATAAATATCCTTTATTTATTAGTTTCATTTTACTATTTAAGTAGTGTCTTAAAAAAGTTGGAAAATTCTTTAATCCTATTATATTAATAATTTTGTTCCATTGTTTCTTTGCATGATCTAAATCTGATGTACTTTTTGCAACCAATGAAAAAAGATAATTTTTTAATAAATCAGTTGAAGTTAATTCAACTCCTCTTGAGTTTAAAGTTTCAAATACTGTATATGCGTTTAATTCATCCTCAACTGTAATTTGAATAAACAATAACCTTTCYCCAATAACTTTAGTTAAAAACAAAGCTAAATCTTTTCCATTATTAATGCCCTTATACAGTTCATCTACTTTAGTTTTGAAAAATTCGTACGCACCCCAAAGTAATTTCTCTGAACTAAGTAACTTGTTAATATTGATTGGTTTTTTAAATGCTAGCAGTCTTTGATAAAAACTATCATTATTTTCATTTAAAAATAATTTACTTGAGTATGTTAAAGATGCAGAATCTTTTTTGGCAATATAATCTTTCATAAGATTTTCTACTCGTTCTGTGTTGTCATTTTTTTCTATGTCATTTGAAGCTAATTCTTTTAATTTAAATATTATAGCTAGACTTAATATACTTAATGTTGTAAATCGTTGTTGCCCATCAATTATTTGGTAAATAGAACCACCTCTATTAAGCAATACGATAGATCCCATATAATGCGAATTTTCATTATTCTTTATTGTTATTATATCGTTCCATAAATCTTCCCAATTATCTTGTGTCCATGAATAATCTCTTTGAAATTCTGGAACTCTATATATTTTTCCATTTCCAATTATATCGTTGAATGAAGGATCAGTGGTTGCCAATAAGTTTGATTTTTTCATGATTTTACCTAAATTTTATTTATTTCGTATTCTAACATCTTTGAGTAAAAACTTAATACATAACGGTGGAGTTGAAAAATAAGTTACCCTTTTTGAATTTGTAGCTATACAGCAGTACCTTTCATCTTCATATTGGGGCACTACTTCTTTTGAAATATATCCATCCATTGTTGGCAAAGTTGGAGTTATACCTTTTTTTATAATATTGGAAATWGACAAATTTTAATAAAAGTCGCCTTGGTACCTAACTTCTTAATGCGTTTTGACAGTTTTTGAAGTATCATAAGCCAATTCATAATAATCATTATTGTTATATGTGAACTCTTGTATTACATCAAAGCCCATTTTCCTTTTGTGAGCCTCGTATGATCTTGGATTTATTTTATTGATAAAAGTAATTAAGATTGGATATTTTTTTGACATATGCTCAATTGAAAAATTAAATATTTTTTCTAATACACCAGTACCCCTTACGCTTTTATATATACAAGTTGGACCGTATTGGTAGGTATTGTCTACACTTAATTTTTGTCCCATATATTCAAGTTTACCTAAGTCTTTCATCATAAACTCAAACATTGGCCATGCAGACCAGTATCTCCAAGAAGCTGCCATTATGTAAGCTATAACCTTATCATTCTCAACAGCTATAAATAAACCTTGCTCCTTAGTAATGAGTTCACTTAACTGTTCTTTTGTAAAGGCAGTTGTAACAAAACCATCTTTTTTATCATCTTCGTTGATAGAATCTATTTGATACTTGTAGTGAAGCTCTAAAGTCTGCTCTATATCTGATAAGTCTGCTATTTTTAGTATCATCAAATCCCCTTATATAGTAATTATACCAAATAAGCTATTAGCATATAATTCTAGTAAATTATCTGAAGTAGTTGAGTGTAAATAATCAAAGTATTGAGTTTTAATTTTTTTCTAGGCTATTTAAGAAAACTTCTGTATATGGATTAAAAGTATTTTCAGTAAAAGAGGAAAATACAAACTTTATTTTTTTAATRYTWTNWATTCWTWWATWATCTCTATTTGTCTTGAGCTTATGTAATCCAACATAGATTCTTTGTTCTGCTTATCTAAATTAAGCGCAAAAGATATGCTCGAATTATGCTCTTTTTTGGCTTCTTTTACTACTATAGCCTCTATATTATTAATATTAAGTTCTTTATTTTTATAACTAAGTTTCATATTTATAACTAGTTCAGTATTTTTATGCAATTGCTTAGGTACATTATCAAAGGTTAATGAAATAGAATCTAAAGAAATATCAGATATTTTTATCTCTGCAGTTATTCTTTTATGATTTACAAATATATTAACACTATCTTTAGAATTTGGTATTAAACGGATTGTTTTTCTTGTAGTAGGCGATGTACGTGAGAAATGCATATTTTGTAGTTCAATACTACGTTTTTCAAAACTAATATTACTAACTTTGTCACAGGCTATAGCAAAAGGTAATAACTCTGAAGACAAAATAGTTTTACCTTCAATCTGTACAGCCATTTGTTGCAAATAATCAGTTTTTAGAACTATAGTATCGCTTGTCACATCTATAATAAATGCATCATGTATAATAGATAAACCCTTGTAGTAATTATACATATGTATCTTTATTTCATTTTTTTGAAGTGATTTAAGTGACTTTAATATACTATTTTTATCATTAAAAATTTCTTTATTATCACCAGCTTTAGTATATTTAATATTGCCCATATTTAACTCTGTAATATCATCAAATGATAAGATTGCATAATCTTTTTTTTCTAATATTGCATGATATTTAAATAAAAAATGTTTAATATCCTCATCTTTATTTTTCATTTGTATATTATATTGTTTTTCTGGATTTTCACTAATCTCATTTAACCAATCTGGGCGAGCATTTGTATATAAATAATCCTCATGCCATAAAAAAAGTCCCCCAATATCTTTATATTTTTCACTAAATTCATCTATATTCTCAACATCAAAAAAGTCCAAAAAGACGTAATTAACCAAAAGAGCTTCAGTACCTTTTATCAGCATTATCATAGTTTTTCTATTGTTAAAAATACTATGTAAATATGTATAGAATATTTTTATATTATTCTCATGCTCATGTTGTTTTATAACAAGTTTTATGGCATTAGATAGTTGATAATTCTCAATCGGTTTTACTAAAAACTTTATAATCCCTAAATCTATAGCATTTAAGAGATTTTTTGTATCATCACGTGTAGATAGGATTATGATTTTTATTTCTGGATTAATCTCTTTAATATGTTTAGATATTTTTATCCAATCAAAATAATATATATCTATATCAATATCCATAATAATAATTTGTGGATGATATTTTTTAAATAAAAAAATACTGTTTTTGTCATCACTAGCAATATAAATATTTTTAAAATGTTCATTAAGTAATTTAGATATGCCTAGTCTAAATTTATCACTGCTCTCTATATATAAAAGATTTAGTTTAGCCCCAACTTTTTTTATATCTTCAGCATTTTTCATTCTAAAACCTTTTTAAGAAGTTGATATTACTTAGTCAACAAGTTTTTTAGAGCACCCTCTATAGTCTCAAAATTGAACTTAAAATTATTTTCTAGTAAACGTTTTGGGTATACATGTTGACCACCTATTAAGATATCAGAGCCATCACCAAAAATTAGTTTAAGAAGCATTCCTGGTACTGGTAAAAATGCTGGTCTTTTTAAAGTATGGGCTAAAACTTTTGTGAATATAAGATTTGTAATAGGGTATGGTGCACAAAAATTAAAAACCCCATCTAAGCTTTTATGCTTGATAAGGAACTCTTGCGCCCTTGCTAAGTCTAAGATATGTATAAATGTAAATGATTGTTTTCCAGAAGCTATCTTGCCTCCAAGTCCTAACTTAAAAGGTAATAACATTTTATTTAAAGCACCACCATCACCCAATACTACCCCAAATCTACAGATAACTACCCTAGCATTTGCTTTTTTAGCCTCCATCTCCCAGTCTTTACAAATAGAAGTTAAAAAAGTATCACCATATTTATAAGAATTCTCATCATTAACAATATCATCACTATAAATACCAATAGCAGAAGTTGAAATAAGTAACTGTTTTTTAGTATTTGCATTTATAGCCTGCACTATTTTTTTTGTATTATCTATTCTGCTGTGATACATCTCTTTTTTATAAGCATCTGTCCATCTTCTCATAATATTTGCACCAACAAGATTGATAACTATATCTGAGTCTAATACTTTTTTCCTTAATAAACTTTCATCTTTAAAGTCAGCTCTATCTATAAGTATTATCTTATAATTTTTACTGCTAAAGTATTTATTTAGATAAGAGCCAACAAAGCCACTAGAGCCAGTAAGTGCAATAGTCATGATGCTTTCCAATCAAAACTCTCTATCTTGTGAGCTTCACCAACAGCTTTATTATACAACTTACCCTCAAAGGTGTTTAAAGCACTCTGCATAGCCTTTACCTTATTACATACATCCTTAGCTCCAAACTTTGCTAAACTTTTTATATATACTAAAGTTGCATTACTTAAGGCATAGGTAGACGTTTGTGGATATGCACCAGGCATATTCGCTACGCAGTAATGGAGTATATCATTTTTTGTAAATGTTGGTTTTGCATGTGTAGTTGGATATGAACTCTCAAAACAACCACCTTGGTCTATTGATACATCAATTAATAGACTTCCTTTTTTCATATTTGTTAACATTTTGTTAGTAATCAGTTTTGGAGCTTTAGCTCCAGGAATCAGTACAGTACCAATAACAATATCACAAAATGGTAATAATTTTGATATTGCCTCCTCGGAAGAAAAAAGGGTAGCTACATTAGCTGGTAATATATCACTAAGATATGATAATCTTTTGGTATTAATATCTAGTATAGTTATATCAGCTCCAAGTCCAGCTGCAATTTCAGCTGCAGCCTTACCAGCTACACCACCACCTAGAATCATTACCTTTGCTCTTGAGGTGCCGACAACTCCACTGGCAAAAATACCACTACCACCATTATATACACCAAGATGTACAGCACCCATTAGTGAGGCCATTTTTCCTGCAAGCTCACTCATAGGTTCAAGTAGTGGTAAATGATTGTTTACTTCTAAGGTCTCATATGCAAAACTATATATATTTTCTTTTAATAAAAGTTTAGTTAAATCTTCATTTGCTGCAAGATGTAAAAATGTAAATAATATTTGATTTGATCTTAGTAAATGACATTCGTACTGGGTAGGTTCTTTAACTTTTATTATAAGTTCAGATAAGTCATAAATAAGATGTGCCTCTTGTAGTAAGGTAGCTCCAGCTTCCWCATAAAGCTCATCATTAAAACCACTAGCTACACCAGCTAAGCTTTCAATATATACATTATGTCCATCATGAACCAACTCTTTTACACCAACTGGAGTTAACGCTACGCGGTATTCATCTGCTTTAATCTCTTTAGGTATACCAATAATCATTTTATTTCCTTTTAATTTTAGTCTCCTATATCATCTAAGAATAAGTCATTATTTTTATGAAGTGACTTATTCTTAACTTGAATTTTTTCTTTAATATCAAAATTCTTAGTGAATAAATCAGGTGTACTTATAGTTTTATTTTCATTATATTTTTCTAGTAAAAGTAGAACGAGAAATATTACTGCGGCAAATATATGAGATACTAAAGCAAAAGCTACCCATAAAATATAATTGTGTTTCATCTTTCTTGCAAAAAAGAATAACCATATAGCTACTACAATATTTGGAGAATGATTAGCTAAAAACACAAATAGATACTTAGTGTCAAAAACACTTGTTTCTTGCATCTGTATAGTTATCAAAATACCTGTAACATAAACAATTATAACTACAGATATGTAAAAATAAATCAATATTTCAACAGTTTTTCGTATATTCATAACAGCCTCTAGTATCTTATTTTTAAATCTATATATTTAATGGTACTCTTAAATATGTAGAAAAATATTGATTATTTTTAATTAATCTTTGTAGTTTATATGTTTTTTAAGAAGTGTTAAAAAATTGAGAGACCTGTTTTTGTGGTAAAAAGTTCTAAGGCTTTAGTCCCTATAAGAGAATTTCCGTGAGAGTTTAGTTCTGGAGAATATACACTAATGCCAAGTATATTAGGTACTACAGCTACTATACCACCACCAACACCACTTTTACCGGGCAAGCCAACATGAAAAGCAAACTCCCCAGATGCATCATAATGCCCACAAGTAAGCATTAAAGAGTTTATTCTTTTTATGCGTCTTAGACTTGTGAACTCTTTTTTTGTAACTGGGTCACTTCCATTATGAACTAAATATAACATTGCCCTTGATAAATCTTTTACATTCATACTAATTGCACATTGTTTAAAATATATCTTAAGTACATCTATTGGTTCATTATAAAGATTGTCAAAACTTTTCATAAGATTGGCTAATGCCATATTTTTGTAACCAAATGACATCTCTGAATCTGCTATATCAGAATCATAATTTATATTTTTATTATCAGAAATATCACGAATAAATTCTAATAGTTTATTTAGAGTTGTTTTATCATCTTTAAAGCTTTTTAACAAGGTATCAGTGATAACTATAGCACCTGCATTTATAAAAGGATTCCTAGGTATGCCTTTTTCATATTCAAGTTGAATAAGTGAATTAAATGGGTCACCTGATGGTTCAACCCCAACTCTATCATATAACTTAATCCCATAAGATTCTAAGGCTAAAGTAAAAGCAAAAACTTTTGAAATACTTTGAATAGAAAAAACTTCATTTGAATCACCAATTTTATACTGAGTTCCATCTAGTAAGGTTATAGCCATTGCAAACTTATTTGGATTTACCTTTGAAAGTAGGGGGATATAATTTGCAACTTTGCCTAAACCAAATAGTGGCTTAATCTCTAAAGAAATCTCTTCTAGTATTTTTTGATAATCCATTACAAAATATTACACCCTTATTTCAAAACCATTAAAACATGATTCTTTAGAATCTAGTTGTTCAATATTATCAACACGACTTGATGGTGATCCTCGTTTAAGTATATCTATAAAATCATTAAGTAGTGACTTATTACACTCAACACATGATTCAACTCCTCCAGCACTTAAATTTTTAACATATCACTAAAACCTGCTTTTGACGCATTTGTTTTAATGTTTAGTCTATAGTATACACCTTGTACTTTTCCAGTAATTATAAATTTATAAGTTTTCATTCTGCTATTATACATAATAATATTATTATATTTTATTAATTATTGTATCCATTTCGCAATAATAGTGTAACATTGATGAGATTCTTTTTTTTTACAATTGTTAAAATTAAATATTAGGAGTTCTTTTTGAGAGAAAAAAATTTTATTATTAGTAAATTGGAAAATGGTTGGAATTGGCAGGATATGAATAATAAAGATGATATAGAAAATTATTGTATAGAAGAATTAGAAATTCCAGAAGAAGTTATTAAAGAATTAAATTATTATGATAATGCTTTTGAACTATCTTTAGTTGGCAGTAGCAGTTTCTCAAGAGATGACTGGTATGTTAATTTACAACGATCTGCATAAGGAAAAATATGAAAAAAATTAGTATTAAAAATTATTCTAAGTTAATTCAACAAGATGAAGATTTTGTTCATAAATTGATTAAAAAAGACAAGGTGCAGGTAGAGAAGTCTGATGGAAAAGTTAAAGTACTTGTAGATACGCATATATTAAAGATGCTAAAATCTACTATGGAAAATCTTATAGAGGCTGAGCTTAAGTTAAAAGAGTTAAAAAAGCCTAAACCTATGAATAAAAAAGCTATTGATAAAAAGAAAAAATTTTTAAAGTCTAAAACAATTATCAAAAAAAAGGTTTTAAAACCTAAGAAAAAACTACTTAAAAAAAGAAGTATAAAAAAAACTTAGACTTTTTTCCTATATTATTGCTTATTTAGGTTTATAATAGTGTTATATTTATTTATATAAGGAGTCCAATATGGGCATATTACGTTATTTACAAAAAGAAGAACAAGAACTAATGCCTTTATTTGATGGAGCATTTATAGAAAATAAACCAATAGCTTTTCCAAATAGGGAGGGTACTACAGCTTATTCAAACCTATTTTATTGGGCACATTTAGAGGCCTATGAAACATCAGAATTCCCACTGCATCCTCATGAGGGTTTTGAGATAATGACTTTTGTATTTAAGGGCAGTATTGAGCATTATGATACAGCTACAAAAATTTGGACAGCATTAGGTGAGGGCGGAGTTCAAGTTATTCAAGCTGGTTCAGGTGTAGAACATTCTGAGAGAATTAGTAAGGGTACTGAACTTTTTCAGATTTGGTTTGATCCCGATTTTTCTAAAACAATGAAAAAAAATGCTACTTATAAAGACTATAAAAAAATGAGTTTAAGGTTAAAAAAGATGCTCATATTTTAAGGTTAAACTATGTAGGTGAAGATGGGCCTATATATACCGAGGCTGCTAACATAGCTATACAAAAACTTATATTGAATAAGGGTACCTATATAGAAAAACTAGAAAAAGATTATACATATTCGTATTATCTTTTAGATGGAGAATTAACTATAGAAGATAAACTATTAAAAAAAGATTCTTTTTTAGTACTAGAAGATTTAGATTACATTGAAATTATTGTAAATGAAAAATCTGAACTTTTTTTTGTAAAAAGCCCATCTAAAATAGGGTATAAAAGATTTTTACAAAGGTATTAAAGCCCATATATTTTCTGTAGCATCAGTTTTACCGATTCTTTTTGCTGTTATATGTACAGAATCTAGTAAGTTTAGCTTGTAATAGYTTTTGTAGTGTTCTTTTAGTTCTTCGTTTGGTACAGAAAAAGGTGGTCCATCCATCTTTGTTTGGTCATACTCGAAGTTTACAAGAAGTTGCGCTTTAGTATATGTTATATTGCTAATATGAATTGTGTATTTTGAACGTAACTTTTTTGGCATAGCTATAAGAGCAGCTCTATCGTATATAGCATCAACGTGACCAAGTGTACCTGAATCTAGTTTAAAAATATCACAAACAWATATATCTATATTCTCTGCGCTATAAAGTAATAAGTCAGARACTTTAGATATATTTGGTATTATATTCATTTCATCAAAAAGTTGTTTTATAGCACTCTCATTTAGTTCAGCTCCAACTACCTTATAAGCATTACTCATCAACCAAGATATATCTTTTGTTTTACCACATAGCGGTACAAATATACGACTACCTTGTGTTAGGTTTAGCTCTTTTAAATATTTAGTTATTATAGGATTTACATCATCTAAGTGCCAACCAAGTTTGTTGTTTTTCCATTTATCATGCCAAAAATCTGCGTTCATATTTTCTCCTATATTTTACTTTATACCTATGTATATTTTTATCTGATTTTCACTCATATAATGTTCAAAGTCTGTTTTATCCTTAGAATATACAGTATATAGTCTTTTTGCATCTTTGAAGTTTACATGCACTTTATTTACAAATGTTTGCCATAAAGAAATTTTTTTGCAGTATCTGGATTCATCTCATTTATATTTATACGTTTGCCTTTTTAAATAAAATATTACATTCTTCTTCACTAAGTGTTATTTTGAAATCATTATTTATTATAGAATGTAGGTGCTTATAATCTTTTATCTCTACTATTTTAGTAGTATCCTCGCTTATCCTATGGTAGGCATGATTTCTTAGTGAAAGAGTTATATCGGGAAGTATAAGAGAGATAATAAAGTTATTCATAAACACAGCATTAGGATAGTTAGCTGAATAAAAGTTAGCCATTATAYAATCAGCCTGTGTATATTTCTCTAAGTTGAACTTATACAAAGAAAAATAAGATTTTTTTGTCCATAATTCTAAGAGGTAGTCATTATCTTTATTTTTTATTATTCTATATTTGCCTGAAGCATAGTTAGTATTTTTTATATTTATGGGTTTATTTGGACACATTGAACCAAAACCAACATCAACTAAATAGTCTTCATTTTCCCATGTTAGCAAGGTAAATCTATGAGTCTTTGGTACATCTATGTCTTGATTGTTAATGACTTTTGCAACTAACATACGTACATTAAAACCTAAATACTTTAAAATATCATGCATAAGTTGGTTATGCTCAAAACAATATCCACTAAGATTATCTATTACTATTTTTTGCACAATATCACTCGTATCCAATGATATTTCTCTTTTTAGTAATACTGCAATATTGTTAAAACTAAAGCTTTTTAAATGGGCTTTTTGTATATCTTCAACCAAGTCTAAAGATAAGTTTTTAGGGTGAATATCCAGCTTTTTGAAGTATGTTTCAAACATTACACTTCCTGCTTCATTAGAGCATTTACTCTATAAGTTTAAACACATATATTATCAAAATTACCGTTTACTATATTTAATAAGTTTATTTTTAGTTACGCTCCACCTCCAATACTAGCACCTAGTTCAGCGTGAAATGTTTCATGAGTAAAACTGTTATAAACATTTTTAGATTGGTGTAGAGCTTCTATTAGAGTATCAAGGTTATCGTATGAGATTTCAATCATAGAGGCAGTATCATCACCGTGACTTGAGACTGCTATTTGAATCATTGGACTACTGTGTGCGCCATGCGGATGTTCAGCATGTATCACTCTGATAAACTCACCTTTTTTGTGTGCGAAAGGCATTTTCATTACTTCRGTTACACTGGACATAATAACTCCTTTATTAATTCATATACATTAATTTTATCATAAGTATAGATTATGATAAATTAAGTAAAAAAACTATTTTTAAAGTTCAAACAAACTTATATAGATATACGTATGCCAACTGGACAGTGATCAGATCCTATGATATCATCTAAGATAAATGCATCTTCAAGGTTCTCGCACAAGTCATCACTTATGAAAAAATAGTCAATTCTCCAACCAACATTATTTACCCTAGCATTTGAGCGATAAGACCACCAGCTATATCTATCTAGTTCATCTCCATGTACATATCTAAATGTATCTACATAACCGTGTGCTACAAGTTTGTCTATCCATTCACGTTCAATTGGTAAAAAACCTGATGTTTTAGAGTTTGCCTTTGGATTCTTAAGGTCTATCTCTTTATGAGCTGTATTTACATCTCCACATATTATGATACTTTTTCCATCTTTTTTTAAGGTCTCGCAGTAGTTTAAAAAGTCATCATAAAACTTCATCTTATGAGCTAGTCTTTGTTCATCTTTTTGACCATTTGGAAAATATACATTAAATAAAACAGTATCGTTATAATGAGTCTCAACTATACGACCCTCTAGTGTAGTATCTATGTGTTCACAAATATCAGTATAATCACTTTGAAGAGTGCTCCAAGTCATAGTACCGCTATAACCTTTTTTTGTAGCTGAGTTTACTTTTATGTCTAAATATTTTTTTTCAAATAAACTATCTGGTATTTGCTCCTTAAGAGCTTTTATCTCTTGTAGGCATAATATATCTGTTTGGCGCTCATCTATCCATTTTAGAGCCTCTTTATTGGCTACAGCACGTATCCCATTTACATTCCATGAGATTATTTCTATTGAATCTGACATTAAAATAACACCTTGTTTTTTATGAATTATATCAAAAGAAGATTAAGTAATTGTTTGTTATATCTTTTATTTAGTTGGCTTATATTTTAGAGGATTGTCAGGTATTAAATATATTAGTTTTTTAAGTTCATTTGCATTTAACTATTTATAGACTTTAAGTGCTTGTTTATATTACTCCATAAATCATTTGTAGTATTAAAGGTTTGGGTATTAGAACTCCTTGTGAGTTCGTATTGGCTCCACAGAGACTGTGAAATAACTAAACCCCAAACAGTCTCATAAATTACAAAAATCATAACATAAACATTCTATATTAACCATCTTTAAACTCATAAAATAGTA